>JAPOYJ010000010.1 GCA_026706635.1 Gemmatimonadota bacterium
CCGTAGGGCGGGTTGGAGAGCATGAAGTCGAACTCGCGCGACGGGAAGGCGTCGTTCGAGAGCGTCGAGTGCTCCGGGCCGCCCACGATGTTGTCGGCGGCCTCGCCCTCCCCCTTCAGCAGGAGGTCGGCCTTGCAGATCGCGTAGGTCTCGGCGTTGATCTCCTGGCCGAAGAGGTGGGTGGAGACCTGCTTCCCCCGCTCGTTGGCGATCTGCTGCAGCACGTCCTCGGCCACGGTCAGCATGCCGCCGGTCCCACAGGCGCCGTCGTAGAGCAGATAGGTGCCGGACTCGATCTGGCCAGCCACGGGCAGGAAGACCAGCTTCGCCATGAGCTTCACGGCGTCGCGCGGCGTGAAGTGCTCGCCCGCCTCCTCGTTGTTCTCCTCGTTGAAGCGCCGGATCAGCTCCTCGAAGACCGTCCCCATGCCGTGGTTGTCGAGGCCGGGATGCAGGACGGTGCCGTCGGTGTCCATCACCGGATCCGGGCTCAGGTTGACTTCGGGCGAGGTGAGCTTCTCGATCAGCGAGCCGAGGGCGTCGGCCTTGGAGAGGCGCGGGATCTGGTTCCGAAACTCGAAGTTGTCGAGGATGTCCTGGACGCTCGGCGAGAAGCCGTCGAGGTAGTCCTCGAAGTCGGCCCTGAGCTGCTGTCGGCTGGCCCGGGCGCGGAGGTCCCTCAGGGTGAACCGCGAGGTGTTGTAGAAGGCCTGCCCGGCGGCGTCCCGGAGCGCGGCCTTCTGGTCGACGACCCCGATGGCGTCGAGCGACTCCCTCCTGTCGAGGACGGCCTGCTTGGTGGGCTCGAGGACAGCGTCGAGGCGGCGAAGCACGGTCATGGGGAGGATGACGTCGCGGTACTTGCCGCGGACGTAGACATCGCGGAGCACGTCGTCCGCGATGCCCCAGATGTAGTTGGCGATCCAGTTGAGGTTGGGGGTGGCGGTCATGTCGTCGAGTCGAGGGTCGCTATCTGGTCGGTGGCGGCCCCATCAAGCGGGCTCGCGGACCAAAGCTACCGGCCCCGCGTTGGTCCTGGTAGCGTCCGAGCACCCACGCCGATCACCCGCCGGTGGTACGCAGCGTCACCGCCCCATACCGGACCGACGCTGCTCCCGGGATCGTCCGGTCTACCCCATTGGGTTACTATGTGCCATGCAGACCGTGGCCGAGACACTGATCCAGTCACTGAACGAAGCCCTGGCCCATGCGAAGGGCGAGGGTCCGGCTATCGTTCACACCCCGATCTCCCCCCGTGAGGTTCGGGCGCAGGCGGAGCTGACGCAGGCCCAAATGGCGGCCCTGATGGGCATGAGTCTGTCCGGCTACCGAAAGTGGGAGCAGGGGAGGCGGCGCGTAAGCGGCCCGGCCGCGACGCTCCTGCGCATCATCAGGCACGATCCCGACGCGGTCAGGCAGGCACTCCTGGCATCTCCGTAGCGGCTCGGTTCGGGCCGGGCCGTAGCCGCTCGGTAGTCAACTCTACTTGACGTAATGTAATTCCCAGTTTACATTTAGAGCCTGAAGCAGGCGGAACGAGGCGTCCGCGCAACCCAGTCCTCGTCTCGGGTTCCCCTGCCGTGTCCCGCACCGACCCGCTAGCGTGGTAGCGCGACCATGAACCCACACAGCGACCCCGGTACGAACGGCAATGACATCCCCAGACCGAGAGTGAAGGTCTTCGACTTCTTCTCGGGGTGCGGCGGAGCCAGCCGGGGATTCCAGGACGCCGGGATGGATGTGGTCCTCGGCCTCGATTGGGACGGCGACGCCGAGCGCACCTTCAGGCTGAACTTCCCCGAGGCCACATTCGAGGCGGGGGACATCCGGCTCGTGGAGGAGCGGTTCGTTGACGAGCTGGTTGCCGAGCAGACGCCCCATCCCGTCCTCTTCTGCGGATGCGCTCCCTGCCAGCCCTTCACCAAGCAGAACACGACCCGCCCGAAGCCCGGCGAGGACGACCGCGTGCCGCTGCTCCTCGAGTTCCTGCGCTTCATCCAGAGGTCACTACCGGACGTAGTGTTCGTCGAGAACGTCCCAGGTATCCAGAGTGTGTGCCCGGACTCAGAGCCGCTACGCGGGTTCTTGCGGGGCCTGAAGGACGCTGGCTATCTGGAGCCGACGTGCGAGTCGGTGCCCCTGAAGCGGTATGGAGTCCCGCAGGGCCGCCGCAGATTCCTCCTGCTCGCCAGTAGACACGGCCAACTGGGTCTCCCTGATGAGACCCACGGTCCGGGAACCGCCAATCCAAAGTTCGCCACCGTACGGGACTGGATCGGCTATCTGCCCGAGATCGGCGCCGGGGAAACGCACCCGAGAATCCCCGACCACCGCGCCGCGCGGCTGTCCGCCCTTAACCTGAGGCGCATCCGGGCAACTCCCGAGGGGGGCGGAAATCGCGACTGGAAGGAAGTGGGCCTCCGGTTGGAATGTCACAAGGGGGCCACCGGCTACAGCGATGTCTACGGTCGCATGTGGTGGGACCGGCCCGCCTCCGGGCTCACGACACGGTGCATCAGCTACTCCAACGGCCGATTCGGGCACCCCGAGCAGGACCGCGCGATCAGCGTCAGGGAAGCTGCGTGCCTTCAGACGTTCCCGAGGGACTATCAGTTCGCTGGTAGCCTGAATTCCAGAGCTCGGCAGATCGGCAACGCGGTGCCGGTGAGGTTGGCGACGGTCGTCGGACGGCACGTCAAGACACACTTGGCCGAGGCGGGGGTGACCTAGCGACGATGGAGGTCACCTTCAGGGCGCGAGCCAGGACGCTGGACATGCTGGGAAGGCAGCAGATCGCCGGCATCCCCACCGCGATCAGCGAGCTGTTCAAGAACGCGCACGACGCGTACGCCGAACGGGTGGAGGTGGACTACTACCGCAGCGACGGCCTGTTCGTGCTCCGGGACGACGGATTCGGGATGGAGACGCAAGAGTTCGTTGACCGGTGGCTCACCATCGCCACCGAGACCAGCATCGAGCGCAAGGCCGCGGAGGGTCGCCGCCCCAGATCCGGGAAGCGCGGTAGGCCGATCCTAGGGGAAAAGGGAATCGGTCGGCTCGCCATCGCGACGATTGCCCCTCAGGTGCTAGTGCTCACTCGCGCCGTTAGCGATGGCGTCTTGTCCGACCTGACGGCCGCATTCCTGAGCTGGCGGGTCTTTGAGTGTCCGGGGCTCAACCTCCAGGACATCCGCATCCCGCTTCGCACCCTTCCGGGGGGCAGCTTGCCGAATGGCGAGGACATCGCGGACATGGTCGACGATTTCCGAAGCCAGAACGCACACCTCCAAGAGCGTGTGGACGAGAGTAAGTGGGAACGAATTGAGACCGAGCTCGGACAATTCGAGCTCGATCCCCTGGAGATGGCCGAGTACCTGGGCGAGCCGACGCTCCTCGGCAACGGTCACGGAACCCACTTCTACCTTCTCCCCGCTTCTCCCAATCTGGAACACGACATCGCCGGGGATCTGGACTCAGACGTGGCGCCACCGTTGCGGAAGGTGCTCCTAGGGTTCACTGTTCCGGCATTCGCGGAGGGCGAATCGCCGGATTTCCGTACCGCTTTTCGAGACCACCGGACAGACGGCACGTCCGAAGACCTCATTGGTGAGAGTGAGTTCTTCACCGAGTACGAATACGAGAACGCCGATCACCAAGTCTGGGGACGATTCGACGAGTATGGTCAATTCAAGGGCAGCGTGTCTATCTACGGCGAACTTGTGGACGACCATGTGATTCCCTGGCGCGGCGGGAAGGGGAAGAAGACGGGTTGCGGTCCGTTCTACATCAGGTTCGCCGCGGTTGAAGGGTTGGCCAGACATTCGACGCTCCCACCCGAGGAGCATGGCCGCGTGGTTGCCAAGACCAGAAAGATCGGCGGACTGTACATCTACCGGGACGGAGTACGCATTCAGCCGTACGGAAACACCGACTACGATTGGCTGGAAATCGAGCTTCGCCGTACAAAGAAGGCTTCCTACTACTATTTCTCCTATCGGCAGATGTTTGGTGTCGTCGAAGTTGACTCCACCCGCAATAGACACCTCCAGGAAAAAGCAGGCCGCGAGGGCTTTCGCGAGAACAAGGCCTACCGCGACCTGAGGGGAATCCTGAGGAGCTTCCTTGTGCAAGTCGCCGCCGACTTCTTCCGTGAGGAGGGAGTTCACGGCGAGCGGTTTGCTAGCCGCAAGCGGGAGATAGAAGAGACCGAACGACACTTGCAGGCGCGGTCCAAGCAGGTGACCGCCAAGCGCGCCAAGTTCCGGAGGGACCTGACCACATTCTTCGATCGGATGGAGACGGAGAGGCCTCTAGAGAAGGTCATGGAATTGGGCGTGGAGACCGAGGCACGCGTTAGGGAGGCAGGTCGTGACACAGATCGTGAGAGGGCTGCCAGGCTGATCATCGATATTGAGCGTGCGGCAAGAGAAACTCTTAGAGACCTGGAGAGCTGCTACCGCGTTTCCAAGCCGCGGATCGGTTTGAGCCGGGCCTTGCAGAGGGAGTGGGGAGACTACCAGGAGATCTTCGAGAATCTGGTCGTGAACATTCGCGATATGCGTGATACGATTGAGAGCGTCGTGACGAAGGAGGTGACCAAAGCGGGGGTTGATGTCGACGCAAGACAGCGCGTGGAGTCGGCTCTCAACGAGGTCGGAAGATCCGCGAAGCGGGCGACGAAGGCTGGCCGCAAGGATGTGGAGCAGGCGGCCGACGAGATTCTGGTCGGCACCCGAACGATCGCGAGCCAGTGTGTACGGGACGTCGAGTCGACGATTCGCGAAGCGATGGCAGAGTTCGGTCGGCGGGATCTCACGGACATGGACGACCAGCAGCTGATCCAGGAGCGCTCGGCCTTGGAAGCGCCGATTCGCGAGGTTTTCGAGGGTGCCACCCGCAAGCTCGAGGCCCTGCGTTCCCAGCTGTCGGCCGTCGACCTGAAGAGCGATTCCTCGCTAGTCGATCAGCTCGAAGCGGTTGAGCAGAGCAACGTCACTCTCCGGGAACAGGCGGCCGCCGACCTTCAGCTCGCCCAGATCGGTATGGCGATCGAGATTATCAGCCACGAGTTCGGTGCCGCCATCCGTTCCGTTCGCACCGGGCTTCGCAGTCTCAAGGAATGGGCCGACGTGAACGAGGAACTGGTGTCGTTGTACCAGGGCATCCGCGGGAGCTTCGACCATCTCGACGGTTACCTGACCCTATTCACGCCGCTCCAGCGGAGGCTGTACCGCAAGGCAGTGGACATCCGAGGCTGGGAGATCCGCCAGTTCCTGACCAACCTGTTCGGTCAGAGGATGGCTCGACATCAGGTCGAACTGGTTCAAACCGACGCCTTCAAGAGTGCTGTCGTTCGAGGCTATCCGTCATCCTTCTACCCTGTCTTCGTCAATCTCGTGGACAATGCGATCTACTGGCTTTCCGGTCAGAACGAGCGCCTTGAACGCCGAATCCGGCTCGATGCCTGTGGGAAGACATTCCGTGTCTCCGACTCGGGGCCCGGCATCCACGCCCGTGATCGTGACGATATCTTCGACATCGGGTTCACCAGGAAACCCGGCGGGCGCGGTATGGGGCTGCATATCGCGAGGGCGACCCTGCGTGAGATCGGTTACGATCTGATGCTCGAAGACGGCGGATCAGCTCGCGGGGCGACGTTCGTGATCGCGCCGATCAAGGACGGTATCGATGGCACCTGACAGCTTCGCGCGATACTGCCGGAAGATCGCCCGTCGATTCCTCCTGACGGCGGTGCTCGTTGACGACGAGCTGTTCGTCTCCACAGGTCCGCCCGCCGGTGGTGAGCTGAAGAGGCCTGAACGGAGTGTCTCGGCACGGCCTGCCGCGACATCGGCGGGGCGGGATTCTCCACCGCCTTGGCCCATCGACATTGACCCTATCACGCGGTCGTTTGCACGCCATGGCATGGTCTGCGGAGTGGTGACGCCCCAGGAAGGGCAGGGCGACTATGAGGATATCGCCAGGGCCGTCGCTCGCGCTGACATCGTTATTCTGGACTGGTGGTTGAGTCGAACCCCCCGTGCGAACGCGCTGCCGTTACTGAAGAGGATCCTGGGTGAGGATCAGCCCCACCGACTTCGCCTGATCGCATTCTATACCGGGGAGCCCGACCACCGGTTGATTCGCGAAGAGATAGCCGGTGGCCTCGGCGACCTCGACGCACCCGACCGGCCAGCGTCGACCGAAGAGGACGGTGCGATCGATTTCGGGGCGTGCCGGATTGTGGTCTACGCCAAGCCCGACTCCCGTACTCTCGAACAAAGCGCCATCGTCGCGGAAGAAGACCTGGCCCACAGGCTCGTCGGTGACTTCGCAAGCATGGTCCAAGGTCTACTTCCTGGCCTCGTCCTGACCGCCCTCGCCGCCGTACGGGAAAACGTCCATCGGGTGCTGGCGCACTTCGGCAGGGACCTCGACCCCGCCTTCCTGACGCACCGCGCCTGCCTGCCGCTCCCGGCGGATTCTGAGCAGCACATCGTGGAGCAGATCGCCAGCGAGCTTCATGGGGTCATGAACGACGCGGTCGGTGGCGAGAGCCCGGCCGGGATCGAGGCCATCAGACACTGGCTTGGAAGCCGGTTCGAGGAAGACTGCATCGAGTTCGGTCCGGGTAAGGAAATGTCTCACGCCGAGGTCCTTGAGATGCTCGAACATGGTATTGGGGAAAAGCACGGTCCATTCCGGAAGGGAGGTAGGGACTACCATCTCCTGTCCCAGGGATTCTCGGGCGACACAGAAAACGGCCGCGAGCTTGATCACCGTCTCGCGTCCGCAATGGACTTCCGGCAGGTCGTTGTGGACACTCCGAGACAGCTGTCGATGGGGACGGTCGTGCGCTGTAGAGGGGACGGGAGCGCGATGCTCCTGTGCGCCACACCGAGGTGCGACAGCGTCCGCTTGACTGAGAAGTCATCATTCGTTTTTCTCCCGCTCGCAGACCCGACGGCGGATACTGCGCAGGTCGTTGTTCCGACTGGCCAAGACAAGCATCGGCGCATGGCCATTTCCATGAATCCAGTGGAATGGCTTATCCGGCGCTTCGACCCCGACCCCGACCGGCAGTGCGTCCTCGCTGATGGCGACGGGCCGGATCAGATCTTTGTTTTCAGAGACGCCGATGATCGAGAATACGAGTGGGTGGGCGAGCTGAAGCCAGAATTCGCCCAGTCACTTGCGCAGTTGATCGCCGACAGGATGTCCCGAATCCCGCTCAACCGGTCGGAATGGCTCAGAAGATCCGCACGCTCTGGATAGCGCGGAAACTGACCGACTCCGAGGAAAGTCCATGGCTGTTGCCTCCCTCATCTCGGGCGCGAGCCACGCAGGTCATTCGGCGAGAGTCTCGCTAGGGGAGGCTGCGAAGTGGCGTCGGCGGTCGCGAGCGGACCGTTTCGTGTCACATGAGTCAGACAGCAGATCAATATGACAGCCACAGATTACATAATGTAAACCATACATTACATTCTACCCCGCCCCGGCACTCCACACACCCTCGCGACCGCGCGACGCAACGCCGCCGCCCATGCCCAAAGCCGTCCTGACCACGAAGGTCGATCCGTCCTACGACGACCTCCCCGAGGAGCGATACCACTTCCCGCGCACCTACCTGAAGGCGGCGCGGGCCGCGCTCGGCGACTGGATCGTCTACTACGAGCCCCGCCGCTCCAGCGCCCACCTATCCAGCCGCGGAGGGCGACAGTCGTATTTCGCGACGGCGCGGATCGTGCGCGTCGATGCCGATCCGAGCCTAGCCGATCACTACTACGCATACGTCGAGCACTATCTGGAATTCGACCATCCGGTGCCCTTCCGCGATGACGGCCTCTTCTACGAGAGCCGACTGCGGAAGGAGGACGGTTCGGTAAACAAGGGCATGTTCGGGCGTTCGGTCAGGTTCCTGCCGGACGCCGAGTACAGCATGATTCTGGCGGCAGGATTCGAGGCCGGGACCGGCGAGCGCGAACGACTCGGCCGCGAAGGGATCCGCCGTGATCCCGGCCTGATGGAGCTGGCGGACCGGCCCATCATCGAGCGAGTGTCACGGCGACCGTTTCGCGACCGGGTGTTCGCCACGGGGATCAAGCGGGCGTACGACAACACGTGCGCGATCAGCGGTCTCCGGATCATCAACGGTGGCGGTCGCGCCGAGGCCCAGGCCGCGCACATCCGGCCCGTGCGCGCCAACGGACCGGACAGCCTCCGGAACGGCGTCGCGCTCAGCTCCACCTTTCACTGGATGTTCGACCGCGGCCTGATCTCGATCGACGACGACTACAGCCTACTCTTCAGGAGGAACGCGGTCCCCCGCAACGTGCTCTCGCTGGTGAACCCCGACGGGCGGCTGCGGGTGCCGGAGCAGGAGATCTACCGGCCGCACCGGCGGTTCCTGGAGTATCATCGGGAGCATGTGTTCAAGGGGTGAGGAATGGTCCTCTTCGGGTCACAACTTGGCGCGCGGTCCGTCCACCGACCAGTACTCCAGCAGTGCGGACCTCCCCGCCATGTCCAGGAAGCGCACCGCCAGGCGGGAGCCCTCCACATCGGTCATGCGCATCGTCCGGCCCAGCTTGAAGTGGACCGGGTGCCGCTTGCCGCCGTCGATGCCGATGTTGCTCGCGTACACGTACATGCGATCCAGGTCGTCCAGGATGGGATTCAGGCGCCCCTGCAAGCCGGGCAGGTGCCCCGCTCCCTCCGTGAACACGATGGATCCGCCGGATTCCAGGACCTTCAGATCGATCGACAGCTCGGCGGTCGCGCGCCAGCCCCGCACCACGGCGCCCCGATGGCCCGGTGCGGCGCAGAAAACGGTCATCGGAAGGTCCGAATGGAACGAGAAACCGACCCGGCCGAAGGTGTCGGTTCGCTCCAGCAACCAGGTGTCGTTGGGGTACTGGGCCAGAACCTGCGCACCGGCTAGCGGTCTTCCCGATGCCGTCACCGTTACGAGGCCCCCCAGATCGCCTGACGGACGCCGCGCGGCCGGAATCGTCAGCAGCAGCTCGCTGCCGCCGACCAGGACGAATTCGGGGTCGCGGCCCGTGAGCCGGCGAGTGCGCTGGCAGATCGTCGGAACGCCTTCCCCGCGCTCCTCCAGGAACCGCTGCCTGTCCCCGGATCCGAAGATGCCCTCCACGCTCAGCCTGCGCAGGAGCGAAGCGATGGCCTCGTTGCGTGTCGCCTGCTGGAGCCGCATCGATTCGATATCGAGCGAGTTGGGCAGCGCTCCCGGGGAATAGAGCTCCATGCGGTCGCCGAAGATGAAGAGACGGATCTTCCGCTCCTCCATGCCGTAATCGCGGTGTAGCACGGCGTTCACGACGCCTTCGAACACGGCTCGCGGATCAAACTGGGGCGTCTCGACCCTGCCCGGATCCTTGCGCGCGGACACCCATGAGTTGCGCCGCACGAACCGGGTAGCGCCGCGAATCTGCGCGTCCAGGGGCCCGGTGATCGTAGCCGCGTCCAGCTGTGCCGCGTCGCCCAGCACGTTCCCGTCGAAGCACACCGCCTCGATCGCCGCACCGCGAATGAGCTCGTCGGGGCGGTCGGTGCAGAGGAGGACGCCGGCCACCGTTGCTCGGAGCTCGTCCTGTCGGTTCGGCAACACGAGCTTCAGCTTCTGAAGCTGCACAGCGTCCGGCTCCAGGGTCCGCGAACCCAGGAACCGGTCGACGAGTCGGGCTTCCAGCGTCGCGGGACCCGTGCCCTCCACCAACGCCAGATCGGGGCCGCGCCGACCGGAACGACCACGGCGTTCGAAAAGGCGTTGCAGAGCCTCCGGCGACAGCACGCGAACCGTGCTTCCCTTGCGGGTCAGGTATCCCCCCGGACTCCTGTGAACCGCTGCGCCCCGCTCCACCTCCACCATCAGCACGGACCGCCCGCGCGGGAGACGCAGCCGCCGGGTCAGAAACGGGAGCGGGGGATCGATGCGGTCCTCCGAGACGTTGCTGACGAACTCCTCCAGCAGGTCCATCTGCTCGCGGCTCAGGTCGCGAACAGTGCCGTCGTCGGCCACGCTGAACACCAGAGTTCCGCCGCGCGCATTGGCGAATGCCGCAAGCTCGTTCGCGATTCGTTCCGGGCGCGGTGCGGTCACGCGCCCCCTGTCCAGGAATGCCTCTTTGAACTCGAATCCGCTGTCCTCGCCCATCTGGATCCGTTGCTGGACAGCTTCGGGACTCCAGCGAGAGAGTCGGGTCGTCATCGATCGTGCTCCACCTCGGCGAGGATCTCACGCGAAACGTACGACCGAAAGTCGTCGACGGCGGTGAAGCACCGGTAGCCGCCCTGACTTGCGGCCGCCAACACGTCGCGTGGCTCGTTCAGCAGGAGTGTGATGACATCGAACGACTTGTTGTCGTCACTCTTCATTCGCGAGCTCCTTCGAGCTGCGGACGTCCGAGGGGGAGATACCCCCGTTCCAGGTTCACGTCACAATATCGTTGGATCCCCCACATGTTCACCATGTCGCCCCCACCTACGCCCGCGCTGGCCGGAAGCCGCGCATCGAATCCACCTGCGCCCGGTAGCCGTCCTCTCCCTCTTCCAGGAAGTCCTGCGCGACCAGCCAGTTCATGTCCCGGGTGAGAGTCTTGCCGGTCCTTTCCGCGTACAGCCGGGCTAGGCCGGGATGCAGATCCGGGATGTCGCGCTTGCGAACCGGCCTGCCTGCGCGGCCAAGGGCCAGGGTCACGTCGCGGCGCCGACGCATGGCCGATGACGACCGTCGCCGTCGGAATTCACCGTAGACGAAGTGCTCCCAGGCCAGCTTCAGCTGGATCGCCGCGATCTGGCGCCCCTGCTCTCGCAGACCGTCTACGAACCCCCGCAGCGAGTAGAGCAGGAAGTCGAGCGGATCCCCGCGGCCGGAGTTGGCGCGGCTGGAACGATCGAGCTGCCGGTAGTACTCGGATCGCGTGAGGTAGTAGTGGTTGCTGAGAAGATGGGCGCAGGGTGACGGCACGCCCTCGCGTGCAAGGATCATGAACTCCGCCAGGCGGGCGGTGCGTCCGTTGCCGTCGCCGAAGGGATGGATCCAGGCGATGTACAGATGGACGAAGACGGCGCGCAGAATGGCGGATGCGATGCGATCCTCCCGCCGATCCGGACGGAAGGGCCAGCCGTCTCCCTCGATCCAGCCGCAGAGTCGCTGGAGGAGGAAGCCGCAGTCCTGCCGGGGGGCGCCCCTGTAGCGCAGCACGCCGACGGGATGCGTCGGCACCTCCCCGGGGGCCAGCCCCTCCTCGAGATGCTCCTCCAGACCCGCGAGCAGGTGGCGGTTCGCTCCAGCGATCCAGTGGGGCGCGAGCGCTGGCGGGCGATCCTCCAGGATCTCCACGAAGATGTCGTTCGCCGCCTTCAGGACGTTGTCCACCTCCCGCCCCAGGTACTCCTGGGATCGCGGGAGCTCCAGCCGCCCCTCCAGCTGGGCCGCGATCTGCTCCTCGCTCAGCGTGTTCCCCTCGATCGCCGTCGTGGCCCGAGCCCCCTTGACCAGGTACAGGCGGTGCAATTCGCGGGCGTCGGCCGGTGGGAGGACCGCCTGGGAGATCTGTTCGCACCTGGCCGCGGCCGCGCCGAGCAGAGACCAGTGGACGGGGTCGGCGCGTTCCAGATGGTGACGGAAGCTGATCCAGGGGTGGGTGCTGCGGTACTCCCGCGAATGCGTCATCCGTGGTTCCTCCGTGAGGATGTTGCCGGATTGTCATACTACTGCATGGCAGACAAAGTGTCCACATGCTGCGAATTCCGACCTATTCAGCGACAGTGTAGTTAAGTACATTAGTCACAACGATTTTACGTGCTGTATTGACTTGTTGGACAGAATAGATGGCGCTGGCTTGACCTGTAAAATGTCCATCAGCACGCTAGCCGGGCCGTAGCCGCCCGGTAGTCAACTCCAGTTGACGTAATGTAAATCCCAGTTTACATTTCGAGCCTTAGGCGGGCGGAACGAGGCGTCCGCGCAACCCAAGTCCCCGTCCCCGGTTCCCCTGCCGTGAGGGTTCACCCCGCCGTCGCGCCCGCCCGCGCCGTCCTCTTCGACTTCGACTTCACCTTGGCGGATTCCTCCGAGGGCGTCGTCGTCTGCATGAACCATGCGCTGGGCCGCCTAGGGCTCCCTCCAGCCCCGGCGGAAGCGATCCGCAGGACGATCGGGCTTGATCTCCCAACGGCGCTCGGGATTCTGGCGGGAGAGGAGTGGCGGTCCCGGGAGGACGAGTTCTTCGGGCACTTCGTCGGGAAGGCGGACGAGGTGATGCTCGACAGCACCGCCTTCCTGCCGGGCGCGGCCCGTGTGCTCCGGGCGCTTCACGGTGGCGGCTACCGGGTCGGGGTGGTGACGACCAAGTACCGGCACCGGGTCGAGGATGTGCTGGAGCGGGACGGGCTGCGGGGCGCTGTGGAGGTGGTCGTCGGTATCGATGACGTGCCGCGGCCGAAACCGGCGCCGGACGGGTTGGTGCGGGCGGCGGAGGTGCTGGGGATTCTGGTCGGCGACTGTGTCTTCGTGGGCGATTCGGAGGTGGACGCGATGGCGGCGCGGGGTGCGGGGATGGGGTTTGTGGCGGTGCTCTCGGGGACGACCGAGAGGGAGGTGTTTGCGAGGTATCCGGTGAGGGTGGTGCTGGGCGGGGTGGGGGAGGTGGTGGGCGGGGGGAGCGGTCCCGGGATGAGCGCGCCATTCTAGCGCGCCGGCAAGGAACCCAGTCCCATCGAACCATTCCGACGCCCGGTGCCCACCGCTATTGTTCCCTGCACGGCTCCCAAAGCGGGCCACGGCTCCCGGAACCGACACTCCATGAAATACGCGATCGTCTTCGAGCGGACTCCGAGCGGCTATTCGGCCTACGTCCCGGACCTGCCGGGGTGCGTCGCCGCGGCCGGTTCACATGGGAGAGTGGAGAAGCTGATCCATGAGGCCGTTGCCCTCCACCTGGAGGCCCTCAGAGGGGACGGCGTTCCGATCCCCGAAGCGAGCACCTCCGTCGGATCGGTCGAGGTACCCGGTCCGCGATAGGGCCGCTCGCCGGACCGGCCCGCTTCAGAGCTCGCAAGCACCTCCATTGCAACCCTGTTCACCTTCGCCCCGGCGACTTCGGGTCTTCGACTCGATCCTCGGGATCTGGGGGCTGGCCACCCTGACGTCGTAGCAGGCGCAGGGCCTCCTCGATGTCGGCCCGTTCGGCCCGCTCGGCAAAGAAGTCGGCGGTGCGCATCGCCGAGAGCTTCTCGGCGACGGCGGTCGTGACGAACTGGTTGATACTGGTGCCGTCCCGGCGGCTGGCCTCCCTGACGGCCTGCTTCAGAGAGGACGGAAGGCGTAGCGGGTAGGTGGTGATCTGCCTTCTCTTCTCCGTCATTGGGATATCCTCTTCAGGGCCTGTGGGGGTGAGAGCAGCCTGATCCCGAAGGAGTCGGGCGCGTCTCCGAAGTCCCTTCTGTTGAATGTGACCAGGGCGCTGGCCACTCCGTTCACAGCCGTCTCGAGCACCATCTCGTCGTTCGCGTCCCGAAGTTGCGGCCGCCAGAGGAAGCTGCCGCGAACCGGCTCGGCCACCGCGCAGAGTGCCGAGATGATCGTATCGACCTCGGCCTCGCCAAGACCGGAGGCGATTCGCTGGGCCGGATCGACGCAGACCGCTTCGTACTCGAGCGCGAGCGGCACGGAAAGTAGCAGCGTGAACCGACGTTGCAGCGCGCACCGGACGAGCGCCGCCGACGCGCCGGTGGGGCTTCGCAGGGCGGCTACGACCACATTGGTGTCGAGGACCAATCGCATCTCATATGATGTGAGATCATATCCGATATGTCCAGAGGGTCGGCGGCCCACCCCCTGGCGACTTCGGGTCTTCGACTCGGTCCTCGGAATCTGGGGGCTGGCCGCCCTGACGTCGCGGCAGGCGCAGGGCCTCTTCGATGTCGGCCTGATCGGCCCGCTCGGCAAAGAAGTCGGCGGCGCGCATCGCCGAGTCAGCTCTCTCTGCCAGCGGGATACTCGCGGACGGCGCGCTCTCCGGCGGGCCCGAGGCGGACGATCTGGGAAACACCGAGCGGATCGTCCTCGGGGAGCGGTGATTCACGCTTCTCCCGGCCGGTCGCGGCCACGCTCTTCAGCCCGGCCAGCGTCTCCGACCCGGAAATCGCCTTCCGGTCTCCATCGTAGTAGTCGAACCAGGGGAGTCCCGCGTCGGTGTACTGACGTGCCGTCGGCGGGTCGGTCGGCGGTCGCTCTCCGGTGATCGCGAGCCACTGCATCGAGTTGGCGATGGTCACGAAGCAGCGGCTGGTGTGGCGCTCGTCCCACGCCTCCACCCCGTAGTCGTCGTCGTAGATCTCCTGCCGCATCCGGCCACCGGGAGCGAGGCCCATCTCATGGGAGAGTGCCACGGGCGGGCCGTAGCACACCTCGCGGATCGCTTCCCCCACCCCGAACCGGTCCCCGAAGAACTTCTCGTAGACCTCGCGCTTCATCGGGCAGACGGATAGCTGCAGCCCGCCGTGCTCCGCGGCGCCGGTCAGCTGCTCCTCCGCCGTGTATCCTTCCCCGAGCGGCATGGCGACAAACTGGCGGATGATCCCCTCTTCGACGCAGTACCCGTCCAGCCACGGCTGGTTGGGGACGACCAGGTAGTTCTGCGGGTCGGCGGCCAGGTGCTCGGACCAGGGCTCGCCGCTGACTGCGCACACCTTCCCGGCAGCCACCTTCACGGCGCACGGATACGAGGAACCCCAGGCGGCATCGAAGTTGACCCACATCGCTTCCGCCTGGTGCATGGGCATCACCACGCCACCTCGGTGCAAGGTCTTCCCGGGGAGGCGGTCCGCGAAGTCGTCTACATGGCGGAGCGGAAAGCGACCGAGTCCCGCAGGGAGCGGGTAGTCGCGATCGTCGTCGGGTATCCGCAGGGTGCGCTGGAACTCGATGCCGCACTCGGCGTCCGGATGGACTTCGGGGAAGCGGAAGGTCATCCGGTCTCTCTCAAGGGTGATCATTGGCTGCGATGCTCCTCTGTTCAGTGACTTACCAATCGCCCTCCCGCACGACCCTGACGATCCGGAAGACGGCTTCGTCGGGTGCCTCCCTGAGCTCCCGGATGAGCTCCGCGAAGAGCTTCGGCCGCTTGCGGATGATCTCCTGCAGATCGCTCGAGACCTTGCCGGCCAGCGCCAGAAAGACGTCTGGATCCTCGTCCAGCTCCTTCGCCAGGCGAACGGTCGTGGCCTCCGAGGGGGGGGCCGCGACGCCGCGTTCGATCTTGCTCAGGTACGCCGGCTCCACGCCGATGCGGTAGGCGACCTGCCGCAGCGAGAAGCGGCGGTCGTGTGCGCGCAGCGATTCGCGTATCTGGCGGACGGTGGGGCCGAAGTGGGTCATGGTGGTGGGCCATACGAGTAGTGTGTCATACATGATACACAGAAGCGATCGGCGAGTCAATGGGGAGCGCGTGCCCGAGCAGGGCCCATCCAGCCATGGGAGCGCCCCGTTTGCTTCGCGAGGATGATGATCTCCGCGCTCCGCAGCGGCCAACTCACTCCGATTCCCGACCCGGTCCGGTCTCATCGATGGACGACGCCGCATTCAAGAAGCTCTTCTCCGACCCGCGAATGATCGGATTTCTCATCCACCGGCATCTCCCCGAATGGGCTGACAGGGTCGACTATGCGACCCTTCGTCCACTGCCCACGGAACTCATCGACGAGCAGCTGCGGCGGCGCTACCCCGACACGACTTGGCGGGTCCGTACGACGGACGGAGCAACGGAGCTGCTACTCCTGCTGGAATTCCAGAGCCGACCGGAGCGGCACATGGCTCTCCGGACGACGGTGTACAGTTGTCTCGCAGCCCAGAGCCTGCTTCAACAAGACAGGGAACTCGGGCGTGGCGACCGGGCGCTGGCCGTGGTGGCCCTTGTCCTTCACCATGGGGACAGGCGCTGGAACGCCGCGAAGAGCCTGAGCGACCTCTTCAAGGACTCTGCCCCAAGCGCATATCGGGTGGTAGACCGGATGCCACCTACCGCGCAGCCAACGGGCCCCGAGGACCTGCCACGGCTCGTTTTGGGGCTCTCCGGGGTGACCAAAGCCGAGCAGATGCGGGCGGCGCTCACGGTTCTGCTCCCACTGGTCGAGACCTGCGAAGACGAGGACTTCGACCGGTTCATGGCCCGGTCGGTGAAGGCGATGCTACGTTCGAAGGGGATATCCAGCCAGCAATTGGAGGAGGCGATGACGATGGGCACCGTGGTGACCGAGTTCCAGCGCAGCCTGAACGAGATCAGGCAGGAGGGGCTCGAGCAGGGGCGCGAGCAGGGGATTGAGCAGGGGCAGGCAGCGGTGCTGGTTCAGCTGATCGCGCGGAAGTTCGGCCAGGGGACGGCGGAGGAAGTGCGGCGGTTGATCGAGGGAAGACCCGGCCGGGATCGAATCGCTCAGGTTGCGGCTGCGATCCTCGACTGCGACACTCCCGAGGGGTTCGAAGCGCGTGTGCGTGAGAGTTGACGAGCCGGTTCTGGACGCAGTGCGAAGGGGTGTGAGACGAGGCGGCCCTCAAGTGACCTTCAGGGCTTCCTGGATTTCACGGTCCAGCGCGGTGATGATCCGGCGGGCGAGCGACAGCGAGTCTTCGAGGCGTCCCGCACGAACTGCTTGGTCAATGACCCGGTCGGCCTCTTCCGGGCCGACGCCCCCCGTGCTCCTCGATGGCCCGGCCGATGGCCTCCGCATGCTCGGCCAGGGCGGTCTGGCGCTCCAACGAGCTTGCATTCGCCGCGACCTGCCGGGCAAGCGAGTCGGCGAGCGCGGTGGCCCTTTCCTTTTGAGCGTGGTTCCGCGCCAGCGAATCCTCCAGAGCCCGTATCCGCTGACTCCGCGCTCCGCAGCGGCCAACTCACCGTGAGCGCCGCCCGCATCTGCTCGGCCTTGGCTACTTGACACGATTTTCGTGTTTCACGATAATCGTGTCACTGTCGCGTTCATGAGAGGGACCACGACCCATGAAGAACATCACCATCACCCTGCCGGAGGATGTCGCCCGGTGGCTGCGGATCAGGGCCGCCGAAGACGATCGCAGCGTCTCCAGGTGGATCCGCGAACTCCTGGAACGCAAGCGGCACCGGGAGGACGACTACGAGGTCGCCATGAAACGGTACCTAGCCAGACAGGCTCGCGAGATCGAGTGGCCCGGCGGGCGCCGACCCTCCCGGGAAGAACTGTATGACCGCTCTCGTCTTCGTTGACACGAACATCCTCGTCTACCGTCACGACCGTAGCGATCCGGCCAAACAGGCTCGTGCCGAGGAGTGGATCGCTCACCTTGCGCGCTCCCGCACCGGACGCCTGAGCTTCCAGGTCCTGCAGGAGCTCTACGTGACCCTGACCGGCAAGGCGAGGATCGGCTTCGACCCGGCGGAAGCCCGTGAAATCCTGCGGGAGCTGGCGGTGTGGCAACCGGTGGCGGTCGACCTCCGGGTCCTGGAACGGGCCTGGCATATCCAGGACGGCCATTCGGTGTCGTGGTGGGACGCCGTCATCGTCGCGGCGGCCCAATCGCTGGGCTGCTCGATCCTGTTGACCGAGGATCTGCAGCATGGGCATGCGTTCGGGGAGGTTCGGGTGGTCGACCCGTTCAGATCGATGGGGACGCCCGAGGAGATCGTTGCCGCTGGTGAGGGGTGAACCACAGTACCCATGTTCGATCGGTACATCTTCCGCGCGATGTCGGCCCGCTCGGCGAGTGAACTAGTGCGGAAAGCGCAACAGTTCAAGCCGCCGAGCTTCCGGTACCGAAGCGGAGACCCTCTTCCACGGGCCGGTCACGCGGATGCCACAGCGGGATGCTCCTCCTAGCAGTCCGTGGATAATCTCGCGCGAGCACCGAGAGCGGCGAAGCGCTCCGCTGGCAAGGCGCGACGAAGGGCTGGTAGCAGCGCTACCGGCCCAAGGAGCAACGCAGAGCGAGGCGGTCCAGCGGGGATGCAGCGCTGCTCGAATGCCGTGGGAGGTTTGTCCACGGGCTGC
>JAPOYJ010000057.1 GCA_026706635.1 Gemmatimonadota bacterium
GGACGGCGAGGAGGCGGCTGGCGGATCTTCAGCTGGAGTTGATCTGAGGGGCACTCCCGCCACGGGCCGCATCGTGGTCATCGAGTGCGCCCTGTATCTCTACGAGATGCTCGCGGACAGAGGTCACATAGGTGTTGGAAGTTCGAGACCGGGGTCACCCCTGTGGGCTGGCAGCGCCACCGACGGGGTGATGGGTGCCGTTGACCTGCGGGAGGGTGCCGGCCCGAGCACGCCCACCGGAATCACCACCACGCCCAGGTAGTCCTCGTTCGCCAGCATCGCCGCATCACTGGAGCTTCGGCGCGGGTGATCCCTCGCGGCTACTCCCGCGGCCCCGTCGCCGGCCCCACCAGCGACGCGCCCCACCGCCGCGCCCGCCGCAGCGCCACGCTCGCGGCGATGGCCATCGCCGCGGCCAGCACGTTGAACAGGGTGTCGACGGGGTCGAAGACCCGGCTGGGAATCAGCTTCTGGATCCCCTCGTCGACCGCGCCGACGAGCGACGCGGCCGCGATCGCGAGCAGGGCGGGAACAGGCACGCGGCGGCCCTGGCGCTTCCGCTCCGTCAGCGCCTCGTGGATGAAGACGGCGACCACGCCGTACTCGACCAGGTGGGAGCGCTCCGTCGGGACGGACATGCGCACGAGGATCAGCAGGTAGGCGGCCGCGACGCCCAGGGCGACCGCGACCTCGGCGCCGCCGGGCCGCACCTTCAGCCCCTGCGTGACGACGGTCAGCAGAACCAGGAGGCAGCCGAGCAGGAAGAGCCACACGGAGACGAAGTCGTTGCCCAGGTGCTCGACGAGCGTGCGTGCGAGGCCTAGGGTGGAGTAGATGGCCGCGACGACGACCGCCGTCCAGATCCAGAGCTGGCGTTCCCGGTTGGAGGAGAAGAGGGACATGGGATGAATCTAGGGTCCGTGGACAAAGCCCCGCGAGCACCGGGAGCGGGGATGCTCCGCCGGGCGATTGCCGTCGGGGTCCGGTTCGCGGGCCGCGCCACTGGCAGGCGCGACGAAGGGGGAGTAGGATCGGGAGGGACCTACGCGTAGGACAGAGCGACGTGCGACCGCCCGGAGCCCCTTCGCGGTTGCCACCAACTCCAGGAGGACGAAGATGCCCGGTCTCTTCACCACAATGTTCCTCGTTGCCGCCGTCGCGTCGCCCGCGGGCGGGCCGGCGTCCTACGATGCCGATTTGAAGTGTGCCGCTAGGCCCGAAGCGGATGACATGCTGGACTGGGTCGTACTCCTTGACCTCGAGCTGCTCGAGGGTGACGTGGAGGACAACAGAGAGCGACTCGCGCCGTTGGAGATCGCCGTGATGCAGTTTGCGTGCTGGGCATGGCTGGAAGCTCACTACGGTGTCGAGGTGCGGAGCGGTGCCTTTTTCGTTCTCACCGAGGAGTGGCTGGAACGGACCCGGCAGGACCGGGTCGCCGCCCTGGAAGCGCTGGTTTCCGCCCAGGATCGGCACTGGGAGATGACCGGAGAATACGCGGCGCGAGTCGAGGACCTGCCGGAATTCGGCGTCCTGTCCGACTACGGCCTTCCAGACCACCTGCAACTCGAACTGAGCAGGACGAGCGGTGGCTGGCAGGCACGGCTGGAAGCGGGGGAGGACTGGTTCCGGCCACAGCCTCACCCCATGGGGGCGGCCTACCACTGCTTCGCCTTCGCGGGAGAGGTGCCCGAGGGATGGGAGGCGATGCGGTTTGACGGACAGCCCGGGCCCGGGGAGCGGGAGCCCGCGTGCTTTGAGCCGGCGACGCTGGTCCAGTCGATAAGGCGCGGCTGATTCGGTACCGGGATTCCATCGGGCCCGACGCCGATCCCCCTGGTGCAATCATGTTTGCCAATTTGCCAGACCAGATGCAAAATACGCCGATGACCGGAGGCCCTCCTGGCGGAGACGATGACGACCGGACGCTCCGGCAATCGACGACCGGACGCTCTTCCAATAGCGATTGGACGCTCTTACGACTGACAATCGGCCGAGAGGATTGCGCTGGACGAAGTGCAGCGGGTGCCGGAGACCCTGCTCGCCATCAAGCAGGCGGTGGACGAGGACAGGACGCCGGGGCGCTTCCTGCTGACGGGGTCGGCGAATGCGCTGCTGCGCCCCAGCGTCTCCGATGCGCTGGTCGGAAGGATGGAGGCCGTTCGCCTCGCGCCGCGCTGGTTCTTCCGTTAGGCAGTGTAGGCGACGTTCCCACTTCACGGTGGAAGATCAGTCGACGCTTCAGGTATCCCCGGAGAACAAGTCCCATCCCGTGCGCTTCTCGACGATGAGGATCCCCACGACCACGACGAGCGCCAACCCACCCATGATCCAGAAAGGCGACAGCACCCACCACCAGGACCAGTCGATGTGACCGGCCAGCTTCAGCCCGATGAACAACAGCCCGAGGAGCGAGGAGAAGCCCGGCCCTCGGTTCCCGGCTACGCATTTGAGTGCCGGCGAACAGGCGTCCCGGTTGTCTTGCGAGTCGCTCATTTGCGGTCCTCAAGGTCGTTCGTGCCGGCGGGAACCATCGACGCGCGTTCCGTCCGACCGGGCGGTTGGGCGGAACACAAACTCGAAGGGAAAGATGCTCACCGGGTTGCCGCCGGGCAACCGGCTGGAGGCCCATCGCCCGGGTCCCGCGTCACGGTGGCGTCGACCTCCAGGCCGGTGTTGTCGCGGTAGTGGTGCACCCTGGCGCGCATCGCCTGCGCGTAGACCCGCAGGTCCCGCACGACCATGGACTGGGTGGTGGCCTGGCAGTTGGAGCAGGCCATGGAAGAGAGGCGCATGAGCAAGAGCGCCATGGCTCAAGCGATGCGGACGAGCCGCAGCCAGTTGGACCGTATTCTGGACCCGGACAACGACCACATCCGGCTGGACACCCTCGCCGCGGCAGCGAAGGTCCTTGGCCTTGATCTGCGGATCGAGCTGGTCGGGTAGCTCTGCCAATCGCGGACGTGCAACGTGAGCAGATCCCGTTCGGCTGCCTGCAGCATCACGCGAGCGCTGACGTCGACGATGGCCTCGACCATCTGCCGGATGACGGTATCGCTGACCGAGGTCATTGACGGCCGACTTCCATTCCGTGTGGGGGTCGCGTGTCACTCGCCAGCGTGTGACGGGACTTCCAATGTAGCGTGTCGCAGGAAGGGTGGGCGTCCGGCGAGGTGGACCTTTCGCGACTGACGGGAGCATGGCCAGCTACCCGGGCGGAACTTCCGTCCCTTCCCGCGGGAAGGCCCGGTGGGGCGAGTCCAGCCGCTCCTTGACTCCGCGACGGTACACTGTATACCATCGCCACGGACACGTATCTCCACCGCCGCCTGCCCCCCATGAACCAGAAGCTCACGATCGCCGTGGACCCCGAGGTTCTCGTTGCCGCGAAGCGATATGCGCGATCGCGCGGCGTGTCGCTGTCGTCGCTGATCGAGCGCGGGCTGCGGGAGGAGGAGGCCGTCGGCCAGCCTTCCTTCGCTTCGCGGTGGAGAGGCCGACTCCGCCCAGCGAACCGCGACGATCCACGTTACGAAGCCTTGGCCCGGAAGTACCTTTGATCCGAGCGCTGGAGGTCAGAGCGCGTTGACGAACGGATGGGAATCCGTCGCCACGGGCGGTACGTCAACGACGGCGCGGACTGCGGGCCAGAGCCGGGGCAGAACACGATGGTATTCTGCAACGCGGTCGCCGCCGAAGAGGTGCGGATGCTCGTCCGATACCTGGTCGGCCAGGAATGGTGGCACGACGCCGCGCCAAGCTCGGGCCAGTGGTCGTCCGGACACCGCTTCGTGGAAGCCGAAACGGAAAGGTTTGAACACCCTGATGAGTGTGTCGGAAGGTGTGAGTTCTCGCACAAGCGACTCGGCCTGGGTGCGGGCGGGCGACCGACATACCCGTTCCTTGAGGCTCCGCGAGGTAGCTGGCGTGAGCGGGTCAAGTATCTCCTGCGCCAGGGTCGTGCGAGGATGCGCCGCATGGCGGCTGGCGGGTGACCGGGGCTTCGGCGTGTTCGAGGCGTGGGCGCTCCGGATTCGGTAGCGAACAACATTGGGTTTGACTTGACACGCGTACCGGTATACGGTACACTCGTCAATGATACGCAGCTTCCGTCACCGGGGTCTCAAGCGCCTGTACGAGCGAAATGACCGTGGCCGAGTGCGCGCCGATCAGGCCGACCGTCTCGCAATTGCTCTCGCCGACCTCGACGCCGCGCGCAGGCCATCGGACATCGATCTGCCCGGATACCGGCTTCATCCCCTGAAGGGCGATCTGAAGCCATCCTGGAGCATTTCGGTTTCCGGCAACTGGCGGATCGTCTTTCCGCTTCCACGAAGGCGATGTATACGATGTCGACCTGGTCGACTACCACTAGCTTTCTTCAGGAGAGAGGCACCATGGCCATGGAGAATCCCCCGCACCCCGGCCGCAGCATCAGGGAGAATTGCCTAGTGCCGCTCGGCCTGAACGTGACCCAGGCCGCAAGGGTGCTCGATGTCGCCCGTCACACCCTCTCGCGTGTTCTGAATGGCCATGCAGCCATCTCCCCGGAGATGGCGATTCGCCTGGAAAAAGCGGGGTGGTCCCGCGCGGAGTTCTGGCTGCGCAGGCAGGCCACCTACGATCTCGCCCAGGCACGGAAGCGGGAACACCGAATAAAGGTTGTTCGGTACGAGCCGCGTCCGGCGCTGTCTGGTTGAGGTGCCGGAGCCCGGAGCACTACTCCTCCGTGCCAGCCACCGGGCGAAGACACGGCGACCGGGGAAGACGCGAAGGCTGCCCTGACGAACAGGATCGACGCAGCAGGTTCTCCAGCGCTCCTACTCTCTCACTCCAGGGCGATTGGCATGCTCTGGAATTCACTGATCGGCATGCACCGGAATCGCTGATCGGCATGCGCCGGAATCGCTGATCGGCATGCGCCGGAATCGGCAGCCATGCCGCACCCCCCGCGCCCGATCTTGACATTACGGGTTTTATTCGGTACCGTGTCCACCCCATGTCCACCGTGCCGCAGACCCGAAGCCGACCGCAGCCGCGCCGCGCCCCCGAGGCGGTCCACACTTGGCGTGCCGACGGCACCCGCCAGCGCCGTCGAACGGTCGCCGAATCGCTTCGGAGGACGATCCGCGGGGTCGAGGAGGGCGGTTCGTCCCCGGGGCCGCACCTGGCCGTGGGGGCCGCCGAGATCGATCGCGCCCTTCCCGGGGGCGGGCTGCGCCTGGGGTGCGTGCACGAGGTGGTGGGGGACGAGGCCGCCACCGGATTCTGCGCCGTCCTGCTGGCACGGTGTCTTCGCGGCACGCAGGACAACCGGTCAGGCCCGGCCCTTCTCTGGCTATCGCGCGGCAGCGACCTCTACGCGCCCGGCCTGGTTCGCTACGGGGTCGGAGCCGGGCGGCTGCTCGTCGTCTCGGGCCTGAAGCGCGACGAGGATGTGCACTGGGCCATGGAGGAGGCGCTGCGCTGCCCGGCCGTGGGCGCGGTGGTGGCCGAGACGGGCAGAGTTGGTCTGGCCGCCTCGCGGCGCCTGATGCTCGCCGCCGAGGGGAAGGAGGTGCTCGGCCTGGCGCTGTCGCGCGGCAGCTGCGTTGGGAGGCGGCACGGTGCCGGCGTCCGTTCAGCGTTCAGCCGCTGGCGCGTGACCGCCGTGCAGGCAGGGAACCGCGCGCGGCAGCCCAGGAGTCCGTGGGAGGTTTGTCCACGGGCCCCCAGTGGTCGCACGGGCCGGCGCGAGGAAGCCGCCCCTCCGCATCGGTCCGCCGACAGCTCCGCCCGGTGGCTCGTCCAGCTCCTGCACTGCCGTGGCGGCCGTCCGGCGGAGTGGCTCGCGCGGTGGACGGGTGACGACTGGCGCCTGTCGGAGTGAACCATGGCTTCGGACCCCGCCGCCTCCTCCGGGCGCGAAGCGCCGACCCGTCGCATCGTGGCGGCATGGCTGCCCTGGTGGCCCACCGAGCGTCTCGGCCGGGAGCTCCCCGAGGCGCTGAGCCACCCCTTCGTCACCGTCGCTGAAGGCCGCGACCGCCTGATCATCGAGGCATGCAGCCCGGTCGCAGCCCGGGCGGGCCTGGGGCCCGGCATGACTCTCGCCGACGGCCGCGCGATCGTGCCCGAGGTGGTCGTCCGCCCCGCCGACCCCGCCGCCGACGCCCTGGCGCTGGAGCGCCTCGCGCGCTGGGCCGGCCGCTTCACCCCGCGCGTCATGCCCGACGGCACCGATACGATCCTCCTCGACATCGCGGGCTGCACCCGCCTCTTCGGCGGCGAGGAGGCGCTGATGGCCTCGCTGCGAAGCGCGCTGCGCGACTTCGGGCTCACCGCGCGGCTGGCCGTCGCCGACACTCCCGGCGCGGCGTGGGCGCTGGCGCGCTACGGCCCCGAGGACCCCGGCGTGGTGCCCGCGGGAGCCGGTCCGTCGGGGATCGGCAGGGCGCTGGCGCGGCTGCCCGTCGCCGCCCTGCGGCTCGCCGCGGAGACGGCCGGCGAGCTGGCGTCCTTCGGACTGGACCGGATTGGACGGCTGGCCGCCATGGCTCCCGCGCAGCTGACCCGTCGCTTCGGCCCCGAGCCGGTGCGGCGGCTGGAGCAGGCCCTCGGCCTCGCCGCCGACTCCATCGCATCCCTGAGTCCTCTGCCCCGGCGCACGGCGCACCGCGCATTCGCCGACCCCATCTCGACCGTGGCGGACATCCGCGCGGCCGTGGACGGCCTTCTGGACGACCTGTGCCTGGCGCTGCACCGTGCTGGCGAGGGCGCGCGGCGGCTGCACCTGCTCTGTCGTCGCGTCGACGGCGCACACTCCGCCGTGACGGTCGGCACCAGCCGTCCGCTACGCCGCAAGCGGCCCCTCGGGGTGCTCTTCGAGGAGAAGCTGGAGCAGATCCGGCCCGGCTTCGGGATCGACGAGATCGTCCTGTCCGCGGAGGTGGTCGAGACCCTGAGCGAGACGCAGACGGACTGGCTGGGCAAGGTCGCCGGAGAGCGCCACGCCGAGGACGAGGAGGTGCTGGCGGATCTGCTCGACCGGCTGGGGAACCGCCTCGGCTTTGGCCGGATCGAACGTCCGGCACCACGCCAGAGCTGGATGCCCGAGCGCGGCGTCGGGCGGGGCAGGGTGCTGAGGACGGATGCTCCGCGCGCTCCCGGCTGGCCGCCCGGCCGCCGCCGTCCGCTACGTCTGCTCTCTCCGCCGGAGTCGATCGAGGCGGTCACCCCGGTGGCGGACGGCCCGCCGCTGGCCTTCCGTCGCCGTGGACGGCTGCACCGGCTGCGCACAGCCGAAGGCCCCGAGCGCCTGGAGTGCGAGTGGTGGCGCGAGGAGGCCCCCAGCCGGGACTACTATCTCGCCGAGGACGAGGCGGGCGGGCGCTACTGGCTCTACCGGGAGGAGGGGCGCGGGGCGGCCTCCCGCTGGTTCCTCCACGGACTCTTTGCGTGAACGATCGTCAGGCGGACCGACCGGCCTCACCACCCCGCTACGCGAAGTCGGCCCGCCAAATGTGGGCGGCGCGGGCTGCAAGACGCCGCTGCCGCGCATCCAGGCGAGCCTGGGTCCACTCCTCGGGCGCCACATCGGGGATGTCCCGGCTCAGAGCGTAGCCGCTCCTTCGGTACGCCTCCACCTTCTCGCCGTAGCTCGCGTTGGCGACCTCACGATTCAGGCCAGCTTCCAGCAGGGTGAGGTTGCCGATGCGGTTCACAGCAGCATCCTGACGGCCGACGGGGAAGTCGTCCTCCCACGCCGAGTCGGGATTCTCGGGCAGGATGTGCTCGATGGTTCCCGGGTCGGTCTCAGGGTCGCACGGCTTGCCCGACATATCCGCCTCCAATCGCGCCAGGATGTACCTGACCAGGCGCTTGCGCGGCCCTCGCGTCGGGATCGAGAGAAGGGCGAAGTCGTTCTTCGTCTGCTCTTGATCTTGCACTAGGACCCGGCGGCCGCCACCTGTGCCGAGGCCAGCAGCAGAAAGCGCTCGGCGGCTGCGACCGCGTTCGTCGCCTGCTCCTCCGTGAACGCCATGAATGGAAGGCCGCCGGGCAGCCCGTTGGGATACCGTGTGGGAATGTAGTACTGGTCCAGAACCCCGGCTTGGTCCCGCAAGTCCGCCAGCTCCGGGACGCGCTCGGCGTAGCGCCCGGCGAGAACGGCTACGGAATGGCCCAGCACGGTTCGCTCGCCCAGGAGGTAGCCGACGGCCTTGACCGCCTTTTCCGCACTCTGCTGGGTCAGGAAACACGCCTGCGCATGGAATCCTTCGCGCAAGCCCAGTCGAGCGAAATCGAGATCGTTCTCGGCCTGCTTCAGCCAGCGTTCCGCTTCGGACCTGCTATCCCACATGGATCGGCCTCGCGGATGCCATCGCGTGTGACAGGAAGGGGTGCTCTTGCGCCCGCATCAGGTCGAACTCCTCGGGCGTGTAGACCAGGAGGTCCACGCCGACGCTGGCCGCCAGGATGGCTGGCAGATAGTCGCGGAAACGCTCCACGAAGGGACGGTCCGAGGGTGCGACGAGGATCACATCGATGTCGCTCTCGGGTGCCGCGTCCCCGCGGGCACGGGATCCCACGAGCCACGCCGAGTGCACGGAGCGCGCCCGCAGCAACGGGCCCATGGCAGCCAGGAACCGCGGCAGTTCATCGTCCGGTTGGACATGCCTACCCCGGTGCGCGTCGAGCCCGCCGGTGCCGATGTGATCTACGTGCATATCCGACTTCTGTACTCCCGGAGTGTATGGAGCGTCCTCCAAGCTAGCCGCCGTGCCGACCGTTGGCCAAACACTACGACGACGGACACCGGAGTGAACCCGAGCCGCTGGCTGGAAGCCGCGGGTCAACTGCTAGAGCAGCCCGTGGACAACCTCCCACGGCAGGTAGGACCAGAGTCACCTATAGATTACATTATGTAAACTACAGTTGACACTTGACCTGACGGAGGAGGTGCCGTCGAACGGTTCGAGCCGTCTGCGCTGGCGGTCCGAAAGGAGACTCCAGGTCTCGCTACGGCTCCAGCGTCTAGCCCCGATCGCCGTCGCCGTGCACTCGACCCGCGCGTCTGCATCCTCGCCTTCCCCCGCTAGGCGGGCTCCTGGCATCGATTCCGCCTCGCAGTAGATGTCGGAAGAGGACTCGATCCCGTCGAGCCACTCCTCGAACTCCTCGGTCCGCGGTGCGCAGAGCCCGTCGTTGGATTTCCAGAGGAGCTCCCGCAAATTTGACAGATTCAGCATCGAATCTGGCATCGGATCGGTCAGGGAGTTGTTCACGAAGTTCATGAAGCGGAGCCCCGTCAGCCCCCCGAGCGCCTCCGGCAGCGGCCCGGAGAGCCCGTTCGAGCAGAGGAAGAGGTAGTAGAGCTCCCCCAGATCGCCCAGCTCGGGCGGGATCGGTCCCGAGAGCTCGTTCGGGCAGAGCGCCAGGCGGGTCAGCCTGGCGAGCGAACCCAGCTCCCCGGGGATCGCCCCGGTCAGCGAGTTGCTCCCCAGCTCGAGAAACTCCAGCCGCTCGAGGTCGCCCAGCTCGGGCGGGATCTCGCCGCTCAGCTCGTTGGCACCCAGATCGAGCCGGCGAAGCTCCTCGAGGTCGCCCAGCTCGGGGGGAATCTCGCCGCTCAGGCTGTTGTCGCCACTCGTGAAGCCACGGCCCAGGAGAAGCGTCCGCAGGCTCCGGAGGCCCCCGAGCTCCGGGGGGATCTCTCCCTCGAGCCGGTTGCCGTAGGCGGCGAGGTACTCGAGGCTCGTCGCGTCGCCGAGCTCCGGGGGGATCTCCGTCAGGAGATTGCTGTAGATGGAGAGGGTGTCGAGGAGCGGCAGCCCGCCCAGCTCGGGGGGAATGGGACCGGTCAGACGATTCGCCCCGAGGCTCATGACCCGCAGCTCGGCCAGATCGCCGATCTCCGGGGGAATGGGACCGGAGAGGCGGTTTCCGGCCTCCGGGTTGGTGTCGATGCCGCAGAGCCAGAGCTGCTCGAGCTCCTCCAGCTCGCCGATCTCGGGGGGGATCTCGCCGGTCAGCTTGTTGTAGCAGAGATCCAGGAAGCGAAGCTCCCCCAGCTCGCCGATCTCGGGGGGGATTTCGCCGGTCAGCTCGTTGAAGAAGAGGCCCAGGTACTCGAGCTCGGCGAGCATTCCGATCTCCGGAGGCAACTCGCCCGAGAGCGTGTTCAGCGTCAGGTCGAGCACCCGCAGGCTGCTCAGCTCGCCGATCTCGGGGGGGATCTCGCCGGTCAGCTCGTTGAGGAAGAGACCCAGCCATTCGAGCTCGCCCAGCTGGCCGATCTCGGGCGGGATCTCGCCGCCCAGCTCGTTGACCTCCAGATGAAGCTCCCGGAGTCGGTCGAGGCGCCGAATCTCCGGCGGAATGGTCCCGACCAGGCCATTCTGGGCGAGCGTCAGCGACTCGACCCGACCGTCCGCGTCCACCTCGACGCCGTGCCAGTCGCCCAGCGGCGCGTCCGTTCCCCACCCGTCGTCGACCTCCCACTCGTCGCCGCCGGCCGACAGGTAGAGGGCCATGAGGCCGACCCTGTCGGCGAGCACCACCGTCAGCCCCACCGACCCGCTCACGCCCATCAGAGTGGCGGTGATCCGCACATCGCCCTCGTCCACCCCACGGACCCAGCCGCCGGAGTCGACCGTGGCGATCTCCTCGTCGCTCGAGCTCCATTCGAAGGTGGCGCCGTCGATCGGGGAGCCTCCCGCGTCGCGCGCCTCGGCGGTCAGGAGGAGCGAGTCGCCGGTTACGAGCGTCTCCGCCTCGGCGCTCACCTCGACCACTGTCGGAAGCTGCGCAACCTCGACCCCCACCGATCCGAGCGCCGGCCCGGACCTCCCGGACACGTCGGTCACGCCGTTGCCGACCGCCGAGACCAGCCCCTCGGCGTCCACCGTGGCGACCCCTGCGTCGCCCGCGGACCAGACGACCGTCGCGTCGGGCAACGGGTTCCCGTTGGCGTCCAGGACCTCCGCCGTGAGCCGCGCGGTGTCGCCCAGGCTCGCGAAGAGGAGGGGATCCGAGGGGGCCGCTACGACCACCTCGGCTGCCCGCTGCTCCACGGTGACCGCGACCGAGTCGTTCACCTCCGCGATGGTTGCCGCGATGTAGGCCGCGCCGTTTCCCACCGACTGCACCATCCCGCTGGCGGCATCCACGGTGGCCACCGATGGCGCCGAGGAGCGCCAGGAGACGGCCGCGTCGTCGATGACCTGGCCGTGCTGGTCGTGGACCGTCGCCCCGAGCACGGCCGTGGCCGAGAGGGCGTCGAAGCTCAGCGAGGCGGGCGAGATCGCGATCGTCGTGGGGAGCTGCGGGCCATCCCCGGGGCCGCACGCCGACGGCGCCGCCCAGAGCGCCGCGGCGACCGCCCCGGCGACCGGTGCGCGGCCGGGTTGCCGCATCATGTCAGCGCACGGTCTGGCAGTGCACCGCCCTGGTCTCGGATGCCGCCAGGACGGCCTCTCCCCCGGAGCCGATCCCGGCCAGCGCCCGCTCGATGCGAGCCGACCGGGTCGGAGCGACCGTCAGGGAGCAGAGCCCCGGGACCCCGACTCCGCCACCCCCATCGTCGCGCCGCTCCGCGGGGTCGCAGTAGATGCCCGACGACTTGGGGATCGACTCGAGCCACTCCTCGAACTCCTCCGTCCGGGGGACGCAGAGTCCCAGGTTGCCTCCCCAGAAGAACTCGGTGAGACCGAGCACCGACATCATCGACTCGGGGAACTCGCCGCTCAGCTGGTTGCCCCCCAGGTACAGGTGCACGAGATCGTCCAGATCGCCCAGCTCCTCCGGGACCATGCTCTCCAGCTCGTTCGAGCAGAGGTACAGTCGGCGAAGCTCGCCCAGCTCGCCCAGCTCGGTCGGAAGCGACCCCGAGAGGCCGGCCGAGCACGCGACGAGCCACTCCAGCTTGGCGAGGTCGCCCAGCTCCGGCGGGATCTCGCCGCTCAGATCGTTGTGGTCGAACTGCAGGAAGGTCAGCTCGGCGAGGTCGCCCAGCTCCGGCGGAACCTCGCCGGTCAGCTCGTTGTGGCCGAGGTCGAGCTTCAGGAGGTTGCCGAGCTCGCCCAGCTCGGGCGGGATCGGTCCGGAGAGCGAGTTGTTGCCGCTCGACCACCCGGCGCCGAGAAGGAGGGTGTCCAGCCTGGCGAGGTCGCCCAGCTCCGGGGGTATCTTGCCGGTCAGCCGGTTGCCGTAGAGGAAGAGGGAGCGGAGGCTGTCCAGGCGTCCGATCTCGGCGGGAATGCGTGTCAGCAGGTTGGAGTAGAGGCGGAGCGTCTCGAGCTTCGAGAGATCGCCCAGCTCGGGTGGAATGGGCCCCCGGAGCCGGTTGGCGCCCAGGTCCAGCTCCCTCAGCTCCGCCAGCCTGCCCAGCTCGGGGGGGATCGCGCCGGTCAGCTGGTTGCCGGACCCGATCTCCTGGTCGTCGCCGCAGAGCGAGAGCGTCTCGAGCTCGGAGAGATCGCCTAGCTCGGCCGGAATCGTCCCCCGGAGCATGTTGTAGCAGAGGTCGAGGGAGCGCAGGCTCCCCAGCTCGCCGAGTTCGGGCGGGATCTCGCCGGAGAGCTCGTTGTTGGAGAGGAGCAGGTGGCGGAGCTCGCCCAGCTGAGCGATCTCGGGGGGGATCGGGCCATCGAGCGAGTTCCCCGAGAGATCCAGCACCTCGAGGCTCTCCATCCTCCCCACCTCGGGGACGATCTCCCCCTCCAGGCCGTTCTCGGCCAGCTGCAGACTCTCGAGCGCGGTCAGGCGATCGATATCTGCAGGGAGCTCGCCCGCCAGCCCATTCGCCACCAGTACGATCGAGACCACCCGATCGTCCTCGTCCACCTCCACGCCGTACCACTCGGCGAGCGGAGCGTCGCTCTTCCACTTCGCGTTCACCGCCCACGACCGCCCGTCCGTCGCGTCGTAGAGCGCCAGGAGCGCGTACTTGTCCGAAGAGACGACCGAGAGGGTGACCGAAGCCTCCAGGCCCTTCAGCTCGGCCGTGATCTCGACCGGGCCATCGCCAGTCCCCAGCACCCACCCCGCCGCGCTCACCGAAGCCACCTCCACATCGCTGGATCTCCACGCGACGTCGCCGTCCAGTATCGGCGATCCCCCCGCGTCGAAGGCCTCGGTCCGCAGTTGGGTCGAGTCGCCGATCGCGATGATATCGACCTCGCTGTACGCCTCGAAGATGGTCGGAATCTGGTCCACCTCGACCCATGCCGAGGCGGAGAGCGCGTGGATCGAGGCCGATATCTGCGCCCACCCGTTGCCCCGGGCATCCACCAACCCGTCGCGGTCGACCGAGGCGACGCGCGAGTTGCTGGTGGACCAGGCGACCGGCGCCCCCACGATGACGTTGCCCCGGGGGTCCAGCACCTCGGCGGCCAGATCGACTGTGTCGCCGAAGAAGGCGAAGCGGATCGTGTCGTACGCTGGCACCAGCCGAACATCGGCCGCGACCTGCTTGATCGAGACGAAGGCGTAGTCGACTAGCTCGCCGAAGGAGGCCCTGACCGTGGTCGAGCCGTTGCCGACCCCGGTCAGCAGTCCGGCGTCGGTAACCTTCGCCACCTCGCCGTTGGCGGTCGACCAGACGATCTCGGCGTCCGCGACCGGGCGCCCATTGGGGTCGAGCACCTCGGCGGCCAGCTGCGCCGTGTCGCCGAGGGCGTTCATGCGGATGTCGACGCCGGGCCGGATCCAGATCGACGCGGCCAGCTGCGCGACGACGACCTTCGCCGAGCCCTCCGCCTCCCCGACCGTCGCGATGGCGGCTGCGGCCCCGTCTCCGACCGAGGTGACGAGTCCGGTCGGCTCGATACGCGCCACCTCGGGGTCCGAGGACCGCCATGTGACGACGGCCCCCTCCATCTCGGCCCCGTTCTGATCGAAGACGGTGGCGGAGAGCACAGCCGAGCCCTCAAGCGCGGCGAAGTGGACCGAATCCGGCTCGACGACGACGGTAGTAGGCTCGTCCGGGACAAGTTCCACCGGCTTCTCGCACGCCGCCAGGACCGCCACTGCCAGGGGCACCCCGCCGAGTACCCGCGTCATGCGGCGCTGAGCGGAAGCGGTGGGAAGCTCATCCTCCCCCTTGTCGGCCGGGATCGCCCGAGCCCGGGCCTCCCGCATCCCCGTGCTCGTAGGGGAGGTGGTTGAGGAAGCGCTGGATCTCGTAGTCCATGCGCGAGGTGCCGAGACGGTCGGTCTGCGCCGTGACGTCGGTGAAGGGGCCGTGGCGGTGCGCGGTCAGGACCACGGTGCCCTCCCGGCCCGAGTAGGTGGCGCCGTGCGACGACTTCCTGGATCTGCCGACCCCGATGATCGCCGGGAGCATCTCCTCGGCTCTCAGGAGCACCTCGGCCGGTCCAAGCGCGGTCTTGCGAGCGTATCCCGCCACGGTGCTGGCTCCTCTGCAGTGCTGCCCACCCGCCACTCGGCGTCCCCGACGCAGGCCAGCTGCAAAGATGGCATGTCCGGTGGCCGGATGGCAATCTGCCCTCTGGAGCCGCGGGTCGCGGCGGTTCGAAGCGCGGGCGCGTCGGCCAAGGTAGGCCGAGCTGGCTTGCGGGGCCACCCAGACCGGGGCCATCATGACCCGACGAGGAGAGCGTGACCTACCCACCAACAGGAGGCGTGCCGTGTCTGCGGATCTGGTCGGGTCGCCGAGGTGACTCCATTCGACTACCTAGCGACCGGAGACCACGGCTGCGCCCTTTATCAGTCGCACTTTGAGCACAAGGCGACGGTCGTCTTCCCAGAACCGCGCGGCGCGACGGCTACGAAGTGCCGCGCATGATCGCTTCCAGCTCTCCCTCGAGTTCGGTGTCGGCGACGGATTTGTTCAGAAAGCTGGCGGCTCCGGCCTCCATGGCTGTCGCCAGGAACTCGTCCTCGTCGTGGACGGTGAGGACCAGAATTCTGGTTCTTAGACCGAGCGCCGTGATCCTCCGGGTCGCTTCGAGCCCACCCATCCCGGGCATCGCCAGATCCATGACGACGACATCCGGTTCCAGCGTTCGGGCCTTCCTGACCGCCTCCTCTCCCGAAGACGCCTCGCCCACGACATCCACCGCGTCGATGGACTCCAGCAATTCCCACAGGCTGGCGCGCACCGCCTTATGGTCGTCGACGAGCAGCACTCTCGTCATCGTTCGCCCTCCGGACTCACCATCGGCACGGTGGCCCGAACCGTGGTTCCCCTCTCCGGCGAGCTCCGCACGGCGAGGCTGCCCCCGACCAGCTCCGCCCTCTCTCGCATGCTGGAGAGGCCGATGCCGCCACTGTCCGGTTCCGCTCCGGGGCCGGGCGGGTCGAAGCCGCATCCCTCGTCCCGGATCTCCGCCACCAGGACCCCGTCCCCCGTTCTGATCGTCACCGAGGCCTCGTTCACACCTGCGTGCGTCGCCGCGTTGGTCACGGCCTCCTGCACGATCCGGTACAGGGCCACGACGGTCATCGGGTCCATCTCATCGCTCGCCCAGTCGACGGTGACGGCGGCGTGGATCGTCAGTCCGTGCACCTTCCGGGTATCGCGAAACAGGGTGGCGAAAGCGGACAGCAGCCCCTGCTCCTCGAGATTCGGGGGTCTCAGCCCACGAATCATGTGCTTCACCCCCCGGACCGCGTTCGTGATCTCGTCGGCGATCACCGCCCACGCCTCCTCCCTCTCCTCCTGGTCCACCCTGTCCACCAGCAGCTTCCCCCTGACCTTGAAGGCCACGAGGAACTGGAGGAGGTCGTCGTGCAGCTCGCGGGAGATGCGCTTCCGCTCGTTCTCGGCCCCCACCAGCGTCATTCTGGAGAGCCACCGCATCCGCCTCCATCCATCGATGTCGCGGATCGTGCAGACCACCTGTTCCGGCCCCGGTTCCTCGCCGGGGCTCAGACTGACCTCCACCGGGAAGGTCGTCCCGTCCTTGCGCAAGGCGTGCACATCCAACTCCAGCCCCATCTGCCGCGGGCTCGGCGCCTCGGCGTAGCGCGAGCGGTGCTGCTCGTGCAGGGCGCGGCTGGAGGCGGGAATCAGCATCTCCACGGGGGAACCCTCCATCTCCTCCCGGCTCCACCCGAACATCGAGAGGGCCCGGGGGTTGAGGTCCCGGATCACACCCTTGGCGTCCAGGAAGAGAATCGCGTCCGGCGACGCCTCGAATACGGCCCGGTAGTCCCTCAACGGGGCAGCCCTGTTGTCGTTGGGCTGGGAAACGGTCAACGGGCGTCCGAAATCGGTCTTGGTGGCCACGGTCAGGAGGCTCTTCACCTTTTCGTGGTGGTTGGTGGGGTGGCGGCAACCGAAACCTACTACAGGTGGAAGCGCGGGAGGTTCCAATAGGCTTCACCAGCGTTGGGGGGGGGTGTGAGCGCGATCCGCGCCATCCTCTCCGCGATCATGCCCGCGTCGGGGCTCGAACGCGGGCCGCGGCGATGACCAGCGGGAATGCAGCGCCGCTCGAATCTCCCATGGCCGCGAGCGGCCACCCCGCGGGGCTGAAACGCGCTGCGCTCGCTGGCGTTGTTTCACAGAAAATGCCGTGGGAGGTCTGTCCACGGGCTGCTAGCTTCCACCCGTCCACCGAGTCGGGGTAGTCCCACCGTCTTGCCGCAGCGAGGATGGCCGAGTAGTCCGAGAATACGCTTCCAAAACCACCGGACGATTCACTCCCAACGATGCCTGCACACTTCCCGCCCGCACCTGCCCGAATATCGACGTCACATCTGAGCCTGGGGTGTCACGTCGCCATTGTCGTGCTCTGCGCCGGGTGCGGTGCTTCCGACCGTAGCGATGTAACCGGTCCGAGCCGCGCCGACAGCACGGGTGTGGAGATCGTCCGGAACGCGGACAAGCCGCTGCTTCGCGGGGAGCTCGTTCAGCCCGCCAGACGCGTGTTCGGTTCCGAGACCGAAGGCCCAGAACTGTTCGGTGGACTCGGCAACGTTCGTCTGCACCCGAATGGATCGCTTTGGATCACGGAGCGGCAAACCCAGGAGATTAAGGTGTTCGACCCCGGCTCGGGGGCACATCTCTTCACGATCGGTGGGCGGGGTGACGGCCCCGGTGAGTTCCAGCGGAGCGGGATTCTCGGGTTCGATGCCGAAGGAAGTGCCTACGTGTATGACGATCGACATCGGCGACTGTCGGTGTTCTCCGAGAGCGGTGAGCTCCTGCGAGCCGACCTGATGCCGTCGTCCTTCGGCTTCGGGCCGCGGCCACTCCACGTGACCCGGACGGGGACTCTCCTTGGCCAAATCCCGCGAACGATGGAGCGCATACCGGCAGACGGCTCGACCGCGAGAGATACGGTCAGGATCTGGACGATGCCGCTGGATGGCACGGCCCCGGCCCTGTTGGCGCAGACCTCTGGGCCACTGTGGTACTTTCGGGATGGAATGCAGGTCGTAGTGCCCTACACCGGAGGTCTACCATCGCCGTACGCCGGCGGCTCGCTTCAGGGGTTCCGAGACGACCGGGTCTACCTGACCGATGACGCCGGGGAGGCGTCGTATTACGTGTACGGCCGGGCGGGTCTTGAGCGCAGGGTCGTGATCGATCGAGCGCCGCTGCGGATCGACGGCCTCTCCGTGACTGAGTTCGTCGAGGATATGCGGCGCATCCGCTTCCCCGAACACCTGGTGCGGATCTATGAGGAGCACCTTTCGGACATGCCGATTGGGGAGACACGACGGCCTTGGGATCGCCTGGTGGTCACGGATCGGGGCGGCGCATGGCTCCTCAGAGCCGACGCCACCGAAGCGGCGACGGCCGATGGCTCCGCAGACGTTCAAGTCTGGGACGGATTCGACGCCGAGGGCGTGTTCCTCGGCCCGGTACGCGTCCCCGCCAACATCTTGTTGATCCAGGTGAGCGAACAGTCCGCGCTGACGATCGTGTACGACGAGATGGACCGCGCCACGGTCGCGATCTATGAGGTTCGCTGGATGGCCTCGTCCGTCGCGGAGACTCGGGTGCGAGGATCGCAGCGGCCCAGCGGGGATGCTCCGCCGGGCGAATGCCGTCGGGGTCCTGTTCGCGG
>JAPOYJ010000055.1 GCA_026706635.1 Gemmatimonadota bacterium
GACCGACGTTACCAGCCCACCGTCGGAGACGGTCGCCACTGCAGGGTCCGCTGACGTCCAGGTCGCGGAAGGCTGTTCGATCACGTTTCCTCTCGAGTCGAGGGCCTCGAACGTCATTTGGGCTTCCTCTCCGGGTGGCCCCAGAAGCACTCTGTCAGGGGTCACGAACACCGTGCGGGCCCGCTGCGCTACCGCCACCGTCGCCGTGCCCGTCAGCTGCCCGACCGTGGCCGTGACCACTGCGGTGCCGTTGGCGACAGCCGTCACAGTGCCGCCGGATACGGTGGCAATTCCGCTCCTGTCGCTCGCCCAGGTGACTGCCTCCCCCACCATCGGGTCACCGTACTGGTCCCCTATCTGCACGGTCAGGAGCACCGTTTCGCCCAGGGAAACCAGCAGCGCCTCCTTCGGAGTGACCGTGAGGGTCGTGGCTACCGGAGGGTCCGCGCCGCATCCGACAACGGCTATCAGCGCCAGTGAAGACAGGACGGCTCTCATCTTCTCCCCCTCTCGTTTCAGCCTTGGGCGGGCCGGTCGACGGGCCACGTCTCGCCGCCTGCAACTTGGTCAGCCGGATCGATGAAGGCAACATCCGCCGTCGGCCACATCAGCGCAAACCGCAGCAGGAAGGCAAGGGTCACCGCCACCGACGCCGAGTTGAGGAGTCCCGAGCAGAAGACCGCGCCCAGCGCCACTTGCCACGACAGCCCCATCGAGCCTACCGCAACCGCGACGAAGCAGGCGTTCAGGCCCATCCCCGGCGCCAGCGCGATCGGGTAGTTGGCGTAGAGGCCCATCAGTGCGCACCCCAGCGCGGAAGCCAGACAGGTGGCGACGAGGACCGCGCCCGCGTTCATCCCGGCTCCGGACAGGATCGCCGGGTTCACGAATATGATGTATGACAGCGTGAGGAAGGTGGTGCAGCTGTCCAGCACCTCGGTCCGGCGGCGACGGGCCTGAAACCCGCTCCGGTGGTGGGGTTCGAGTCCGTTGGGGATCGGCATGATGTCAATCAGAGTTGACATGATGTGAACTGCGATTGTCACCGCAGGATACAGTATGTGTGATTGAATCCGGCTGGCAGTCCGTGGATGGTCTCGCGCGAGCACCGAGAGCGGCGAAGCGCCCCGCTGGGTAAGGCCGAGGCGCCACGTACATGTTCCGGGTGAGCCGACGGATGCCCGCAAGGTGGGTGTCAGCCGGAATGCGGCAACATCGCGAAACCGGCCACTGCGCGGCGATGGTCCAGCGTCAGGGCGCGCCGCAGGCGGGGCACGCGACCTTCCTGGTCGATGAGGCCAGCCCCCGGCCTTGGCGGGGATTCCGGCGAGGGACAGAACCATGAGGATCCTGGCGATGATGGCGGGCCCTCCGCGAGGGGCCCTCCCCCTCGGGTGGGAACATTCCTATCTCCCTGTCTGTATTAGCGGTGCACTGCGGCTATGGTTGCCGGGCCGTCTCCTGCACCGGACGCGGAGATACCCTTGGGGTTCCCGCCTATCCGACCAGCGAGCCCGCGTGGGAGCGACCCAACTGGGCACGAAAACAGCCTACGAAGTCGGAGAATAGAATCAAGTCAAGTCCAGTCCCCAAGGGAGGGGCGTGACCGATGACGAACGACCCGGCCGCGCTACAACAACGGGTCGACGCCTTGGAGAGGCGCCTTTCCGGGCTTTGTGGAGCAATCCTCCAGATCAGCTCCAGCCTGGAGCTGGAGACCGTCCTGCAGGGAATCGTGGACAGTGCCCGGGAGTTGACCGATGCCGACTTCGGGGGGATCGCGACCATTGACGAGAAGGGCCAGCCTCTGCAGTTCGTCAGCTCTGGCATCACGTCGGACGAGCACCGCCGGATCGTGGATTTGCCCGAGGGGATGCGCCTTTTCGCTTACTTGCGGGATAATCCGGGCAGGCTACCGGACGTACCGGGTCTCCTCGGATCGCTCGGGTTCGGCGCCGAGGTGTTTCCGTACCAATCCGCGCAGGGAATGCCAATCCACCATCGCGGTGTGCTTGTGGGCAGTCTCTGTCTGGCCAAGAGGAAAGGCGGGCGCGAGTGCACCGCAGCCGACGAAGAGGTGCTCAAGCTCTTCGCCTCGCAGGCAGCGATGGCGATCGTCAACGCGCGTACCTACCGGGACGAGCAGCGGGCCCGGGCCCACCTGGAAGCCCTGATCGACACCTCGCCGATCGGCGTAGTGGTCCTGGACGCCGAGACGGGGCGCGTCGTGTCGATCAACCGGGAGGTAAGGAGGATCTTCCGGGGACTCCAGATGCCGGGCCGCCGATTGGAGGAACTGCCGCAGATCTTCACGTGCCAGCGCGCCGACGGGCGTGAGATCGCCTTCACGGAGATGCGGTTGGTGCATGAGTTGAGCAGCGCCGAGACGCTGCGCAACGAGGAGCTCGTGCTTACGGTTCCCGACGGTCGGAGCGTGAGGACGCTGGTCAACGTCACCCCTATCCGCAAGCCGCGCGGCGGGGTGGATTCGGTCCTGGTCACCATACAGGATCTGGCACCGTTCGAGGAAATCGAGCGGATGCGCACCGAGTTCCTCGCGATCGTCAGTCACGAGCTGCGCGCGCCACTGACCTCGATCAAGGGCTCGACGGCCACGGTGCTCGCCGCCTCTCCACCATTCGCTCCGGCCGAATTGCTGCAGTTCTTCCACATCATCGACGCGCAGGCGGATCGGATGAGCGGACTCATCGGTGACCTGCTGGATGCGGGGCGGATCGCGACGGGCACGCTGTCGGTTTCGCCACAACCCTCGGATCCGGCGGAACTGGTGGACCAGGCGAGGAACACGTTCCTCAGCGGAGGCGGCCGCCACCCCGTACTCGTCGACCTGCCGCCGGAGCTGCCCCGCGTGATGGTCGACCGGCAGCGCGTCGTGCAGATCTTGAACAACCTCTTCTCCAACTCGGCCAGGAACGCGCCGGAGTCGTCGCCAATCCGGGTATCGGCGCGGCGCGACGGCGTTCACGTGACGATTGCTGTCTCCGATCGCGGCAGGGGCATTGCGGCGGAGCAGCTCCCGCACCTGTTTCGGAAACATGCTAGTGCTGCGGAAGGCGAGGGTGGCCTCGGGGGTGGCCTGGGTCTGGCCATCTGCAAGGGACTGGTCGAGGCGCACGGCGGGCGCATCTGGGCCACGAGCGAGGGGGAGGGCCGCGGTGCCAGCTTTGCCTTCACGCTCCCGCTGGCCGACGAGGCCGACGCCGACCCGGGAGCCGCCCCTTCGCTCCAGAGTCGAGCGGCATCGGGCCGGCGGGGCCGGGAGCCGGTACGCATCCTGGTGGTGGATGACGACCCGGATACGCTGCGCTACGTCCGGGACGTGCTCACGACAGCCGGCTACACGACGTTGACCACTGGCGACCACGGTGAGCTGGGCCAGGTGATCCGCGCGGAGAAGCCTCGTCTGGTCCTGCTCGACCTGATGCTTCCCGGGACCGACGGCATCCAGTTGATGGAGCGCGTTCCAGAGCTGGCGGACCTGCCGGTCATCTTCATCTCAGCATACGGAAGGGACGAGACGATTGCGAGGGCGCTCGGGGCGGGGGCCTCCGACTACATCGTGAAGCCGTTCTCGCCAACCGAGCTCACGGCAAGGGTCCGGGCGGCGCTGCGAGGCCACGCCGAGCCCAAGCAGTTCCGCCTAGGGGAACTGTCCGTCGACTACACCCTGCGGCGTGTCACCGTGGCCGGGCGACCGGTGGAACTCACGGCCACGGAATACGAGGTGCTGCGAGTCCTGTCCGTCAACGCGGGACAGGTGGCGACGTACCGCTCGATCATGCGTCGGGCGTGGAGACGGCAACCGGGCCATGTCAACCCCAAGCTGGTGCACGCAGTCGTGAAGAGGCTGCGCCACAAGCTTGGTCAGGACGGGTTCCAGGCCTCCTACATCCTCAACGAGCGCGGCGTAGGCTACCGCATGCCCTCACCACACCAGGAGTGACGGACCAAGGAGAAGGCGAGCCCGCCGCGACCGCTGACGCCGGGTCGCGGCGGGCTCGGAGAATTCTACCCTGCTCCTCGAAGCTGACTGGGCTCGGCGGAACATCGAGCACGGCGACATTCCCTAACCGAGGTCACGACTCCTCAGCATGAGCTTCGGCCGACCAGTCGCCACCGTCGACCGGATTCCCGCAGACCGTTCCAGACAGGCCGCCCTCCTCGTCCCAGCTCCCGGTCTCCAGATCGAGCGTCATCGTGACGTCGAGCGTTACGTCAACATCACAGACACCGCTGTCGCCGGTGTCCAGGTTCTCCCAGGAGACGCTTCCATCCCAGCTGCCATCCAGGTCGATCTGGAGGCTGATATCGCCGTCCGTGGAGAGCCGTACCTCAAGTAGGTCGTTGATGGTCCCCTCGGTAAGTACCACAGTCTCACCGTCTTCCGTCTTCGAGGCACACTCGTCAAACGTAATCGTGCCTTCCGTCCTGGAATAGTCGCCACCCTCGCCGTACTCAGTCGTTCCCTGCAGGTGCATCGTGCCACCTTCCGGGCATTCCACGATCTCGTCGTACTCTTCGTCTGCCATGGGCGGGTCGCCGCTCCCTTGCACGGCACCCCCCAACCGACCCCACCAGGTACCAAGGGTGGCGTCCGCGATCACCTTCGCGACGGCATCGGCGTCAACCGCGGTCATCGCGTCTGGCTCGGCCTCGTCGCACCCCGCTACGATCAGAGCTAGCACCCCCACCCCGATCAGGCTGTGAATCCATCGTGTCCCTGTCATTTCTGTCTCCTCTTCGCTGAGATGTTCCTCCGCGGGCCGCCATCCGCCAACCCACGCTTCCAGTGCCCCCGCCGGATTCCCCCAGGCCGAGAACCGACGGATACACTCTGGATGAAAGGTACGAAACCAAAACCGATCCGTGGGGGACAAAACGAGCTATTTCGGTGATCTTTTAGCGATATTCGCATCTGTTCTGGAAATTATGCAAGCGGGCCCCGGGGGCTTGGGACACCCAGGGGGTCGCCGCTCTCCCGGTGGAACTGACGGCTACCACATGCCCTCACTACGCCAGGAGCGACGGCGGTTGCGGGGCGGCATCACCAATCCGCGCGACCGGACCCACGGCAGGGCGGGCGCTGTCCAGCGCCGCTAGCCGCTGTAGACACCGACGGGAGGTAGCGGTGGGGCCCGAGTCCGTTGGCGATCGGCACACTGTCACGTGGAGTTGACATTATGTAAACTGCGATTGTCACCGTAGGACTCCGACCACCTAACCGCCACATGTCGCGCTCCTCTCGGACATTGCCGCACTCTTGGTGCAGCAAGCCGGGGCGTCAGCCCGAGTGCGGCAACATCGCGAAGCCCGCCACCGCGAAGTGATGACCAGCGTCAGGGCGTCGGAGACCGTTGACGCTCGCGACGGGCCGAAACTACATTGCCTTGATGCGCCACACGGTAGCTGTTATCGCCTTGGTGGGCCTCTCGTGGTCCCAGTTGGCCGCTGTTCGTTGCGACATGCGGGTTGGTGTGCCCGGCGAGGCCGACCAGGATGCCGAGTCGGCGCGGCACTCGGGTGCTCATGACGCGCCGCACCCAACCGGTGGCCCGACGCCGACGCCGCACAGCCCGCACCACGGCGACGGCGAGAGCTGCCTGATGATCCTGGCCTGCGGCATCTCGGCGGTCAGGACGACGCGCACGGTGCCCGTTGTGCGCATTCCCCCCATCTTCGCGGGCGCGGCCTTCCCTGCCCAACCGATTCCCGCCGCAACCGACCTGACGGTCGAACCGCCGCCTCCACGCCAAGCCGCCTGATCCTCTGGAGCGTCCGCCCGGGCGCTCCCGTCGACTGGACCCTTCAGGCTGCGAGGCAATCATGTCCATCATCCGAGTCATGGCAGTCGTGTACGCGATCGCCATTTCCCATCACAACGTCGCGGCGGGTGCCGCCGTCCAGCCGCGGTCCTACGCGACCAACGGCGACCCCACGCTCGCCGCCTTCATCGGCGAGGCGCTGGAGGGCAATCCGCGCGTCCGCGGCGCCCGCCTGGAGTTTCAGGCCGCAAAGTCGCGCATTTCCCTGGTCTCCACTTTGCCCGATCCGGCCGTCTCGTTCACCCAGCACGTATTGGGCCCCCAGACGCGAGTCGGTCCGCAGCTCTTCGGCGTGTCGCTCAGCCAGTCTTTCCCGTGGTTCGGGACGTTGGCGGACCGCGGCGGAGTGGCGGCGGTCGAGTCCGCGATCCACAACGAGTCCTACCAGACGGAGATGGCCGAGGTCGTGCGACAGGTCAAGCTGGCCTACTACGACCTCGCCTACCTCGATCAGGCGCTGCGGATCACCGGCGAGGAGGAGGAGCTCCTGCTTCACTACGAAGCGCTTGCCCAGGCCCGCTACTCGCAGGGTTTCGGGCAGCAGCAGGAGGTGATCCGGCTGCAGGCCGAGGTGACCCAGGTGCTGAACCGGCGCCAAGAGCTGCTGCGGCAGCGGACGGAGCTGGAGGCGGCGCTGAACGTGCTGGCCGACCGTCCGGTGGCCGCCCCGGTCCCTCCGGTGCAGATCGTCGACCTCCCGGCGGCACGAGTCGATGACGAGGAGCTGCAGGCCGCCGGGCTCCGGGCGAGACCTGAGATCAATGCGGCCCAACTGAGAATCGACGGGAACGAGTACTCTGTCCGCTTGGCGCGCCGTCGTTCGCGACCCCACTTCACTGTCGGGGTCGCGTGGGGGAACGTGCTCGGGCGCCGCGACGACCCGGGGCTCGCAAGTCCACCCCCGGACAACGGGCGGGACCACTTCAGCCTGACCCTCGGGGCCAGCATCCCCGTCTTCGGGTCCGCGTACGACGCCGGCGTTCGGGAGGCCAGCGCACGTCTGGCCGCGGCAGAAGAGGCGTATCGCGACACGGTGAACGGGGTCGCGCTCGCGGTTCGATCGATCGCGTTCCGTCTGACCACGATCAGAGGGCAGCTGGCCCTCTTCGAGCGCGCCCTCCTCCCCCAGGCCGAACAGGCGCTCCGCGCGACCGAGGAGGCCTACTCGGGCGGAGTCACCGGGGTGCTGGAGCTGCTCGACAGCGAAGAGGTGCTCCTTGACGTCCGTCTCGGGCTCGCGCGTCTGCGGGCCGACTACATGAAGGCGCTGGCGGAGATGGAACGGGCCATCGGCTCGGCCTTTCCGGAGGAGGGATCGTGAACGGCATGAAACGATTGCGCGTGGCCGTGTTCGTCGCGCTGGGCGTGGCGATCGGCGCGGGAGGAATGGCAGTGTGGCCCCGGCTTCAGACGGTCCCCGAATCCGTCGAAGGGGAGCGCCGGGTCCTCTACTGGCGCGCTCCGATGGACCCGACCTACACCTCGGACCGCCCCGGCAGGTCCCCGATGGGGATGGAGCTGGTGCCGGTGTACGCGGACGAAATGGCCGCCGACGAGGAGGAGGCCCGGGTCCCGGCGGAAGGGGCCGTGCGAGTGAGCCAGAACTTCCTGCAGAACTTCGCGGTTCGCGCTGCGCCGGCACGCCGGGGCACCCTTCCGGTTTCCATCCGCACCGTGGGCATCCTGGCGCACAACGAGGAACGGATGGTCTCGGTCCAGACCAAGTACGAGGGCTGGATCGAGAAGGCGAGCGTCAACAACGTCGGCGAGACGGTCGAAAGAGGCGACGTCCTCTTCGAGATCTACAGCCCGCAGCTGGTCACCACTCAGCGCGAATTCCTTGGCGCGATGGAATACGTGGGGCGCCTGCGCGACGGCGGCGCCTATCCGGAGGCGGTGGAGCGGGCCCAGTCCCTTCTCGAGGCGGCCCGCGAGCGGCTCCTCTACTGGGACATGACCGGGGAGCAGATCGACGAGCTCGCGGAGTCGGGGACGGTGACGAGGACGGTGCGGATCTTCGCCCCCGCCTCGGGCTTCATCGTCGACAAGATGGGAGACTCGATGGAGGGGATGAGGCTCAGCCCCGGGATGACGATCCTCAAGATCGCGGACCACACCACCCTCTGGGCCGAGACCGAGTTCTACGAGGACGATCTGCGCCACGTCGGCGTGGGGCAGAGGGTGAGGATCGGGGCCGATGCCTTCCCGGGACGGGAGTGGAACGGCCGCATCCTCTTCTTCCGGCCGGCGGTGAACCCGCAGACCAGGACACTCACGGCATTCGTCGAGGTCGCCAACACGGATCTGCGGCTCCGTCCGATGATGTACGTCAATGTGACCGCTCAGGCGAGCGGAGCCGCCGAGGCGGTCATCGTGCCCAGCGAGGCGGTTCTGCACAGCGGCACCCGCGCGGTCGTGGTCGTGGCCAGGGGCGGCGGCCTGTTCGAGCCGCGCGAGGTGCTCCTGGGAACCGAGAGCGAGGGGATGCAGGAGGTGGCGTCGGGGCTCGCCGAGGGGGAGACCGTCGTGGTCTCCTCCCACTTCCTGATCGACTCCGACGCCAACCTGAGGGCGGCCATCTCCCAGCTCCTGGACGCCGGCGAACCCGGTGCGCCGATGCACGAGCATGACAGGGGGATGCCAGCGGACTCTGGGACGGCAGGCGATTCGGCCGGAGCCCGGGCTCCCGGCCACCGCCGGAACTGAGGGAGGCGGGGCAATGTTCGCACGCATCATCGACTGGTCGATCCAGAACCGGCTCCTGGTTGTCCTCGGGACTCTCTTCGTCGTGGCCGCAGGCACGCTCTCTCTGACCCGAACACCGATCGACGCCATCCCGGATCTCTCCGATGTCCAGGTCATCATCCAGACCGAGTATCCCGGACAGGCGCCGCGGATCGTCGAGGACCAGGTCACCTATCCGATTGCAACGCAGATGCTCTCTGCACCCTTCGCGCAGGTCGTGCGCGGGTACTCGTTCTTCGGCGTCTCCTTCGTCTACGTGATCTTCGAGGACGGAACGGACCTCTACTGGGCGCGAACCCGGGTCCTCGAATACCTCAACTCGATCGCCGGGGAGCTGCCGACCGGCATCACCCCCGAGCTTGGTCCCGACGCGACCGGTGTGGGCTGGGCATTCATGTACGCACTCACCTCCGACCGGCACGACCTCGGCGAATTGCGCTCGATCCAGGACTGGTTCCTCAGGTACGAGCTGACGGCGATCCCCGGGGTCTCGGAGGTCGCCAGCGTCGGTGGATTCGTGCGGCAGTACCAGGTGACGGTCGATCCGAACCGGCTGCGGGCGTACAAGCTGCCGATCTCAGCGATCCGGGAGGCCATACAGGAGAGCAACAGCGACGTGGGAGGCGGGCTGATCGAGGTCGGCGAGAAGGAGTTCATGATCCGGGGGCTCGGCTACCTGCGGTCCATGGACGACCTCCGTCGCATCGGTCTCGGGGTGGGCCCGGACGGCACGCCGATTCTCCTCGAAGACGTGGCGCGGGTCGGCGTTGGGCCGGAGGGGCGCCGTGGCTTGGCCGAATGGAATGGCGAGGGGGAGACGGTGGGCGGGATCATCGTGGTGAGGTCCGGCGCGGACACCCGGCGCGTAATCCGGGAGGTTCGTGACAGGCTCGAGGAGATTCGCGCCGGGTTGCCGGAGGGGGTCGAGGTCGAGGTTGCCTACGACCGCACTTCGCTGATAGACCGCGCGGTGGGGAGCATCCGCATGAGCCTGGTACAGCAGCTCGCGATCGTGGGAATAGTGTGCCTGATCTTCCTCTTCCACCTGCGCAGCGGACTCGTCGCCGTGATCGCGCTCCCGGTCGGGATCCTGCTGGCGATGATCGTGGTGCGGATGCAGGGGCTGACGCTCAACATCATGTCGCTCGGGGGCATCGCGGTCGCGATCGGCACGATGGTCGACGCCGGAATCGTGATGGTCGAGAACGCGCACAGGCATCTCGCGCGAAACGAGGGCCGGAGACCCCACTGGGAGATCATCGCGGCCGCAGCGCGCGAAGTCGGGCCGTCGCTCTTCTTCGCGCTCCTGGTGATCACGGTCTCCTTCATGCCGGTCTTCTCCCTGGAGGCGCAGGAGGGCCGGCTCTTCAAGCCGCTCGCGTTCACGAAGACGTACGCGATGGCCGCAGCCGCGCTCCTCTCGGTCACGCTGGTTCCCGTGCTGGTGGGGTACTGGGTGCGGGGCAGGATCCGACCCTCGGGGCGGACGCCGGTCGGGCGGCTGCTCTCTGGAGTCTATTGGCCCGTGCTGGGTTTCGCGCTGCGTTTCCGCGCGTGGCTGCTCGTCGCCGCGGTGGCGGGCTTGGCTGCGACCCTGATCCCGCTCTCACGTCTCGGATCGGAGTTCATGCCGCCGCTCTGGGAGGGCGACCTGCTCTACATGCCCACCACGCTGCCGGGCGTGTCGATAACCGAGGCGCGCGAGATCCTGCAGCAGACGGACCGGATCATCTACACCTTCCCCGAAGTGCGGCACGTCTTCGGAAAGGTGGGGCGGGCGGACTCGGCCACCGATCCCGCGCCGCTCTCGATGATCGAGACGACGATCGCGCTGAAGCCGCGCAGCCAGTGGCGGCCAGGGATGACCCCGGACAAGCTCGTAGAGGAGCTGGACGCGGCGCTCAGCATTCCGGGTCTCACCAACGCGTGGACGATGCCGATCCGGAGCCGCATCGACATGCTCTCGACCGGGATCCGCACGCCCGTCGGGATCAAGATCGCGGGACCGGAGCTGGCCGAGCTGGAACGGCTGGGGCGCGAGGTCGAGGCGGTCGTGAGGAGCGTTCCCGGTACGGCGAGCGTCTACGCGGACCGGGTCATGGGCGGCAACTACCTCGACTTCACGATCGACCGGGACGCCATCGCGCGCCACGGCCTCACCGTGCGCGACGTGCAGGAGGTCATCCAGACGGCGATCGGCGGGATGAACGTGACGACCACGGTGGAAGGGCTGGAACGCTACCCGGTCAACGTGCGCTACAGCCGCGAGCTGCGCGACGACCTTCCTGCGCTGAGGTCGGTGCTGGTGGCGACGCCGGAGGGCCACCAGGTGCCGCTGGGGCGGCTGGCGAGGATGGAGTACGTGCTCGGCCCACCCAGCATCAAGAGCGAGGGCGCGAAGCCCAACGCCTGGGTGTATGTGGACATCCGCGACGTCGACGTCGGCAGCTACGTGGAGGCGGCCCGGGAAGCGGTGGCGGAGGGGATCGCCCTGCCGCCCGGCTACACGCTCTCGTGGAGCGGCCAATACGAGTATCTGGAGCGCGCGCGGCAGCGGCTGGCGCTCGTCGTCCCCCTCACCCTGCTCTTGATCTTCGTCCTCATCTACCTGACCACGCGGTCGGCGACCGAGACGCTGATGGTACTCCTGGGCATTCCCTTTGCGGTGGCCGGTTCGTTCTGGCTGCTGCACATCCTGGACTACGATCTGAGCATCGCGGTGTGGGTGGGGATCATCGCGCTGGCCGGCCTCTACGCCGAGACCGCGATCGTCTTCCTCCTCTACCTCAACGTCTCCGTGCGCGACTACCGCGACCGCGGTCTGCTCACCGATCGCGCCGCGCTCGCCCACGCGATACGGCGCGGGTCGGTCAGACGCGTCCGCCCCATCATGATGACGATCGCGACCGACGTGCTCGGGCTCCTGCCGATCATGTGGAGCGCGGGGGCGGGCGCCGATGTGATGAAGCGGATAGCGGCGCCATTGGTCGGGGGCGTGGTGACTTCGGGCGCCGTGGTGCTCCTGCTCTTCCCGGTGGCCTTCTACATGTGGAAGGGGCGGGGGCTGCCCCGGGCGTCAAGGGCGGAGCCGTCTGTCGGGGATCGGCCATAATGTAAAGTGGAGTTGACATGATGTAAACTGCGATTGTCAAACGGGAGCTCCGCAGTCCTGCAGGCGGTCTCGACGAACCACGAGACGGTCGGTGCGATTGCGATTCCACCGCCAATCTGATTGCGATTCCACGACTACGACCATTGCAATTCCGTGATTGCCGGCTTCGCCTTCGTCCGATGTCGCTGCGGGAGCTGGGACACTCCACCGGCCACGTATCGCTCAGGCGGCTGATGGACGGGAGTCCCCCGCGCAGCACATCGAGCGAAGTGTCGCTGGAGGCCCTGGCCGAACTGCTTTGCGTAGGAGGGTGGCCGGGTCACCTGCGCCGAATCTCCAGTGATGCGGCGATGCTCGCGAACGAGGACTACCTGGCCGAGATCTGCCGGGTGGACATCAGTCGTGCAGGGGGAGTCAGGCGCGACCCGGAGAGAGTCGCGCGCTTCCTGCAGTCACTCGCACGCAACACGGCAACCGCGGCGACCGCGGCAACCATGGCACGCGACGCCCAGGGGTCCGACGCGGCCTACAACGAGCAGACAGCGCACTCCTACCTCGCCGCTCTCGAACAGCTCATGGTCGTCGAACAACAGCCGGCATGGGCACCCCACCTGCGCTCGCGCTCCCGCCTCCGGACCTCGCGGAAGCGGCACTTCGCGGATCCTTCGCTCGCGACCGCAGCACTTGGGGCTGCGCCGGAGCACCTCCTCCGGGACGTTCCGTGGTTCGGCCTCCTCTTCGAGTCCATGGTCGTGCGGGACCTGCGGGTCTACGCGCAGGCGATGCGCGCCAGGGTGTATCACTACCGCGACAACACCGGCCTGGAAGTGGATGCCATCGTCGACGCCGGCCCCGGGAGATGGGCCGCGTTCGAAATCAAGCTAGGCGCTGGCCGGACTGAAGAAGCCGCAAAGACGCTCCTCACCTTCGCCGAGCGGGTCGACACGGTCCGTTGGGGCAACCCGGCAGCGCTCGCCGTGGTGACCTCCACCGGCTTCGGATACCAGCGTCCAGACGGCGTGGTGGTGATTCCGGTGGGCGTGCTCGGGCCGTGACCCTCCCGCAGGCGAAGATATCGGACGACCGCCGACGTGAAGGGAGACAAGGGTGAGGAAGACCAGCGTGGTGATCGACGGCGAGCTCGTCGACAGGGTGCGCATCCTGCTCGGGACCTCGTCCATCAGGGAGACCATTGACGCGGCGCTGCGCGCGGTCGAGCGAGGCGAGGCGAGACGTCGGGAGATCCGGGCGTTGATCGAGATGGACGGACTCGACCTGCGCGATCCGGCGGTCATGTCGAAGGCGTGGCGCTGCTAGCCCACGACCGGACGACGCACGTGCCCTACCTGATCGACAAGAGCGCGCTAGCCCGCATGCCGCACCCGGCGGTGCAGGCCAGGCTCGTGCCGATTCTCTCGCGAATCGGCTCAAGGTGTCGCGAAGCGCACTCTACGCGACCGCCGTCGCGGAATACGTGGCGAAGCACAGCGACGAGAACGTCACCGCAAGGCTGAATGCCGTTTACGCGGACTCGCCGAGCGGAATTGATCCGGGCACGCGCCGGACGCAGGCACGCTCGGTAGCCGAAGGGGGCAGGTCGAGAACGGGCTAAGGCTGGTGCTGGGACTGTAGTCATCCCAGGAGGTGCGGGTCGAAAGAGAAGGGGCGGGATCCCGAGACATGAGCGAGGTGCGCGTCGCGGTGCCTCGGATTGACCAGCAGGTTGCTCTCTTCCGGGACTAGGACCGACGGGAGCTGAAGCAGCAGGTGTTGCCCGTTTCTGGCCCAACGGTCCCCGATCTCCTGGCATTCCGGCGGCGACGGCGTGCGCTGCCACCCTGCGGGCAGCGATGGGGGCGCGAGGATCAGGGCGGTCGCCCATTCCGGAGTGTCCAGGCGAAGGGCGACCAGATCGTCGGGCGCGTCATCCGGATCGACATGCACCAGGTACTCCAGGGCGGCCAGCGACAGGTGGGAGGCGGCGTATACCGCGGCAGTCCCGGGCGAGCTCCAGCGAGCACCGTACAGGCGAGCCCCCTCGCCGTCGAGTCCAGCGTGGTTCCGCCGGGCGATCCGCCAGAGCCGCAAGGTGGTTCAGCGCTCTAGGGAGGACTACGCACCCAGACCATGCTCAATGCGCCCGAGCACCTGCTCGACCAGACGGGCTCCCACGTCGCTCGCGAGAAGATCCAGAGGACGCCGGCCCCGAAGCGCGCGATTGGGCTTGCGCAGCCAGCTCCTCGCCTTGTCGACATCTCCGATGGCGTCTTCGGCCCGCCCCGCCATGCGCACGACGCGGATCAGACGATCGGACTGCGCCGAACTCAGCCGCCCGTGCGAGCGCTTCCTGTGGGCCAGCGTACGGCGCGGAACGACCAGCGCGTGCACTTCGGGCACCCGGAGCGTACCTGCATTCACCACGCACTCGACCGCCTTCACGGGCACTCCGCTGCGGACCACGTCGTCAAGGTCGAAGTCGGAACGGATGTCGCGACCCAGGGCCGGTCTTCCGCCGAGATGTTCGGCGACCGCCTGAGCTGTCATTCCATCCTCCTGTGGCAACACGGCACATCAAAATAGGCCAAATGGCCATGCCTGACAACGGGCCACTCAGCGGCCCGCACCCCCGCCAGTACCAGCGGAGTCGCCCGTCCTGTGCCGCACGTAGCTCTCGGGTACGCGGTTCATCCTCGTCTGGTAGCCCTACCCCGGAGCCTTGGAGTCTGCTGGCGCAGAGCGTTTGACCCTGATGATGGTCCGGTCGGTGCGATCGGCCTCGACGAGCTCCGCCCGCCTCCAGAAGTCCTCGTCCAGTTCGGGGATGTCGCTGAAGTCGATGTCCTCGTCCCTCACCGCCGCGATCTGCTCCGGTGCGAGGGGGCTATCGTAGCGTCCGCTCATGGTAGGCGGCCCGATACAACCGTCACTCCGCCGCCCCATTCCCGCGCGCCCATTCGGCCAGCTCCGCAGCCGTCTTGCATGTGAACACCTCGGCGGCGATTGCGGTCAGCCGGTCCGAGTCCGCGATGCTCGCGAGCAGCGGAACGATATCCTTCGCGGCCTCCCGACCGAATCTGCGAGCGACGAGTCGGCGGACCAGCCCCCGCTCCCCTTCCAGACGGCCCTTCCGGCGGCCCTTCTCGAGCCATTCCTGATTGAGCTCCTCGCCCCACTGCCGTGCCCGCTCGATCAACATCGACATCCGTGCGTCCTCCTGCTTCCTGATTCCGAGTTCCAGCTTCCGGCCCGCAGGACCGTGCCGCATGACCAGCACTTGCGAGATCCACCCCCCGAAGATGTCGAGCAGTTCCCGCGCCCGCGCTCGCTCGGCCCAGTCGGTCAGCGACAGCGCCAGTTCCAGGAGCCGCTCTGGCGACCGGGCCTGCTCCAGCGCCGCGATCACCCCGAGGGCGTTGTCCTCCGGCAGCGACGCCGGATCGAGCCGCTGCAGATCGATGAGAAGATACCGATGCCGCGGGCGGCCTCCAAGGATCCGGTGAGATGCCGCAGCCAGAAGGTCGCGGACGTCCCTGGGCGCGGTCCAGCGCCGCTGGCCGCTGTAGATGACAAGGGGGAGGACGAGCGGGAAGATGCGTCCGGGCCCGAGGTGGTCGGAGCCGAGGCCCGCCCAGATGCCGCCCGCGTAGTTCATCATGCGCAACGCCATGCGGTGGTAGACGGTGGACTGGAACTCGATCCATACACGTTGACCCCCACCGGGGCTATGATTCAGATTCCGTATCCTCCTCCGCTCGTAGCGGGGGTGCCCAATCAGGAATCTTCGCCTGCTATCGAGAGTGCAATGGCCCAGCCCAATGGCTCGTCAGACCGAGCGAAGTATGCCGCGTGCATGGAGGAAATCAAGAAGCGAACGCGGGTTGTCGACGCGTTCCTGAACAGGTCATGCAGCGCCCTATATCTGAAGACCACGGTGGAGTCGATCTACTTGCAGTTCCGCAAGATCCTAGAACTCATCGCGATGGCTTCATTGTCCGCGAGCCCGGAGTACATGGCGCGCTACGACCGGTTCCGGCGTCACTATAACGGGAAGCGGATTCTAAGAGACTTGGAGAAGGTCAACCCCGACTTCTACCCGCAACCGACAAGACAGGTAGTGGATCCAGACACCGGCAAGGTGGTCGAGGTCGTGGATGTGGAATCCGGTTTCCTGACCAAGGACGATTACGTAGAGCTATACGACATCTGCGGCGATCTGCTCCATGCCGAAAATCCGTACGACGAGGGCCAGCGGGACATGGAATCACGATTGGAGGATGTGCCGGAATGGAGGAACCGGATCGTTACTCTACTCAACCATCATCAGGTTCAGCTCGCGGATAGCGGCAAGCAGATTTGGGTGCTGATGCACGCGAAGTCGGACGGGAGAGTCCACGTCTTCGACTTCGAGGAAGTGGGGCCTGCATGACTCGCGATGGACCTGCTGACATCTGACATGCTGCCAGAAGAGGTCCCGCCTCCTGCCCAGTGCGCAACGTTCTAGGTCGGGCCGTGATCCACGCGGCCGCGGAGCAGCCGGGATCCAAAAAGATCGCGGGATGCCGGGGAGCAGGTCGCTGTCGCGTCGGAACTGATGCGCCCTCAACCGAATGTCGCCGCGGCGGCCTGGATCGCCCAGCGTTATGCGCGGGACATGTATCGAGGGTGCTGTCGTAGCGACCGTTCGTGACCGCCGCGTACGGCCCCGTCACTCCGCTGGAGGGCTCGCGAACTTGCCTGCGAAGAGGATGGTGCCCGAGAGGCGTTCCCGGATGAAGAAGAGGAAGGGACGATCGGCGCGAAACTCGGGAGGTTGGCTTGTGACCACAACCACCGAGGTCACGGCCGCCGCTTCGGTACCCTCCTCGTTGACATCCACCCAGGACTTCTGCTTGACCTCGGAGATGTACAGGGGTTCGACGGGCGAAAGCCTCGTGAGATCCGCCCGAGCCGGGTCGAACGCGTCGACCATGCCCAGGGCGGCAAGGTCGCCGTTGAGCGTCCGTTCATAGCTCATGCGAAAGCGCGGAAGGAAGAGCTGCATTCTTGCGTCGCTGAAACCGTCGGCGATGTCCTCCCATTCCCCCGCGTCCAGCGTCGCCGCGAGGGTGTCCACGCTCACGCCCTGTCGTGGAAGGAGCACGGTCATCGCAAAGGCGCGGCCGCCGTACGGAAGGTCCACGGCCTGGAAGCGGCTGTTCGACTGATAGGAAAGGGTTCCATCGAGGGCCATGAGCGGCACGTTCTGCGTGGAACCGTCGTCCAGATGGAAGGGCTCGGTTCGGGTGTGGGACGGATCGAACGGCAAGGTCCACGAACCCTTGAAGTAGATAGCGTTGAGCAGATACATGACGGCGTTGGCGGGAATCACGTCCACGATGTCCTCGATGCGACCGCGTGTCGCGTCCCTGACCCACTCGTTGATTCGCTTGAGCGCTGAAGGGCTCCTGAAATCGAGTTCCACCGCCTCGGCGTCGAAGTCCTCCCGCACGGCGTTCAGGAAGTCCGGGTACACCGGGAAGCCGCTGCGGGTCCACACGGAGTTGCCGATCGCCGTCTCAACGGTGGGATCGAGGCCGACCAGGAGTTCGACCAGGGACTTGTAGGAGGAGTTGATCTCCTCCTCGGCGAGGTTCCCGAACCCGAGCACGTCGCGCATCTGGTCCCAGGTCTCCCCGTCCGCCCCGTTCATGGTCATCCCGAGCGCCATGGACGCCGAGAGCGGCGACAGGAAGAGGTTTTCGTCGGCTCGGTTGGCCTGCGCGAGGAGGTCGAACGCGAACCGGTTGCTCGCCCTGATGACCTCGATCTCCCCCGCGGTCAGGGGGCGAGGAAGCTCCGTGATCTCCTCTACGTCGGGTCCGAACAGTCCGCACCCGGCCGAGGATAACAGGAGAAGGGCTACCGGAACGGCAAACCGGCGGCCGCGCCCGGCGTTGCGGTCGCGGTCGGTCGGCTCCGGGGGTTGACGCTTCCGCCGCCACCGCACGGTCCAGCAGCAGCGCGGCCTCGGGGAATTCGCGGGCGTCCCGGTGTTCGCCGTGATCATTCCTGCCTCCTCACCGTTCGCTGTCCGTCCAGACAAGACAATGTAGACTCAACCTCCTGGTTTCCTCAACCTGTATATCGCCTACCCCCGCCGGGGCTCTCACTCCGCCGGAGGGCCAGCGAACTTGCCTGCGAAGAGGATGGTGCCCGAGAGGCGTTCCCGGATGAAGAAGAGGAAGGGCCGATCGGCGCGAACGACAGGAGGACCGCTACCGCTCAGGACCGACACAGCCACCAAGGTCGCGGCCGCCGCTTCGGTGCCCTCCTCGTTGACATCCACCCAGGACTTCTGCCTGACCTCGGAGATGAACAGGGAACCGACGGGCGAAATCCTTGTGAAATCCGCCAGTTCTTCGTCGAAGGCGTCGACCATGCCCAGGGCGGCAAGGTCGTCGTTGAGCGTGCGTTCATAGCTCATGCGAAAGCGCGGGAGGAAGAGCCTCACATTGGTGGTATCGCTGAAACCGTCGGCAATGTCCTCCCATTGCCCCGCGTCCAGCTTCGCCGCGAGCGTGTCCACACTCACGCCCTGCCGTGGAAGCAGCACGGTCATCGTAAAGGCGCGGCCGCCGTACGGAAGGTCCACGGCCTGGAACCGGCTGTTCGACTGATAGGGAAGGGTTCCATCGAGGGTCATGAGAGGCACGGATCGGGTGGAGCCGTCATCCAGATGGAAGGGCTCGGTTCGGGTCTCGGACGGATCGAACTGGAAGGTCCACGAACCCTTGAAGTAGATCGCGTTGAGCAGATACATGACGACGTGCCAGGGAATCTCGTCGGGAACCATGTCCTCGATGCGACCGCGTGTCGCGTCCCTGACCCACCCGTTGATCCGCCTGGACGCCGAAGGGCTCCTGAAATCGAGTTCCACCGCCTCGGCGTCGAAGTCCTCCCGCACGGCGTTCAGGAAGTCCGGGTACACCGGGAAGCCGCTGCGGGTCCACACGGAGTTGCCGATCGCCGTCTCAACGGTGGGATCGAGGCCGACCAGGAGTTCGACCAGGGACTTGTAGGAGGAGTTGATCTCCTCCTCGGCGAGGTTCCCGAACCCGAGCACGTCGCGCATCTGGTCCCAGGTCTCCCCGTCCGCCCCGTTCATGGTCATCCCGAGCGCCATGGACGCCGAGAGCGGCGACAGGAAGAGATTGTCGCCGGCGCGGTTGGCCCGCGCGAGGAGATCGAACGCGAACCGGTTGCTCGCCCCGATGACCTCGATCTCCCCCGCCGTAAGGGCGCGTGGAAGCTGCGTGATCTCCTCCACGTCGGGTCCAAGCAGTCCGCACCCGGCGGGGAACAACAGGAGAAGGGCTACCGGAACGGCAAACCGGCGGCAGCGCCCGAAGTTGCGGTCGGGGTCGGTCGGCTCCGGGGGTTGACGCTTCCGCCGCCACCGCACGGGCAAGCAGCAGCGCGGCCTCGGGGTATTCGCGGTCGTCCTGGTGTTCGCCGTGATCATTCCTGCCTCCTCACCGTCCGTCCAGACAAGACAATGTAGACTCAACCTCCCTGGTTCTGCAACCTGTGTATCGCCTACCCCCCTGCCGGGTTCCGATGTCCCAGCGGCGGACGGATCCCGGTCCCCCGCCAGCGACACGTAGGTGAGGTCGCCGCCCACCCTTTCTCGATACTCCGCCGTAGCCGCCGCCCGCAGCTCCGCCTCCACAACAGATCCACCATCGTCATCGCCAGCGTAACGACGGCGGGCCGATTCAGTCGCCGCGCCCGACCTCGTGCCGGATGACTTCCAGCGCGTCGCGCTCACTTGGCCTCGCCAGTTCGGCCAGACCCCGGTCCAGGGTGGCGAGCGCGCCGCCCCGTCTCAGCGCCAGCGCCAGCAGGTGCGCGTCGGTGACCTGGCGATAGCCTGCGACCCGCGCGAACGGCGCCGCGGCGGAGTCGGCGGGTGACACGTCGTCGGCCCAGAAGACGTGGCCCTCGAGCTGGCGCATCCGTCGCAGCAGCGCGATCGCCTCAGCCGGCGTGGACGCACCGGGAATCACGCGGCGGTTGCTCGACACCCGCACGAAGCCGGACTCCGTGAGCGGGCAGGTGGCCCACCCGTCCCGCCGATGCGCCCGGAACCACCGGTGCGCAAGAACGTGATGGACGTGATTCGGCCACGCGAGCGCGACGAGAACGTTCACGTCCAGGAGCTTGGTCAAGCGTCCTCCAGCGCGTCGCGGACCATGTCGGGCGTCAGCGGCGGCGCGTCGGGATCCACGTCGAAGATGGGGAAGCCGTCGCCGCGGGTCGCGGACTCGCGGGGCAGGAGTGCGGTGCGCACCAGCGTGGACACGACGGCACCTAGGCTCTCTCCGCGCTCCCTGGCGATGCTCCTGACCGCGTGATGGATGTCGGGGTCGAGTGTCAGCGTGGTTCTCATGGTGTGACATGATAACATCATCGCATCATGATGTCGACGCATCATGGCTTCCGTGCCGACGGTCGGCGGCGAGTCCCTGTCCCCGCCAGCGACACGTGCTCGAAGTCCGGCCCGATCCGCTCCCGCCGCCGGTTCCCGCGAGGACCCCCCGAAAGGGCGATGACGGCGCGGGTGAGGGTTGGTCCTGCCCGGTCCCGGAGGGTACACGACTTGCCGTATATATGGCACATGTAGTATGGTTCTCCCATACCCCACCACAATCCCATTGGCCGCTATCGGACCGAATCCCGGATGAAGACCACGCTCAACCTGAACGACCTGCTCCTGACGCGGGCCAAGCGGCACGCCGCCCGAAGCGGCGTCACCCTGACCCGTTTCGTCGAAGACGCCCTGCGTGCCCGGCTGGCCGAGCACGACCGGCCGCAACCTCCCTTCGAGCTGGGGCTCGTAACCGTCCGCGGGCACGCTCCGCCCAACGTGGACGTCTCCGACCGCGAGGAGCTCTACGACGTCATGGACGGGAGATGATCGCGGTCGACACCAACGTCCTGATCTACGCCCACCGGGCCGAGACCGACCTTCACGAGGCGGCGGCCACGGAGCTGGTCCTCCTGGCGGAGGGGACGGCGGCCTGGGGCCTGCCGGTGTTCTGCGTGGGCGAGTTCATCCGCGTGGTCACCCACCGGCGAATATTCAACCCCCCGTCGACCCTGGCCCAGGCAGTCTCGTTCCTCGAGCGGGTCCTCGCTTCCCCATCCTGCCGGATCGTGCGGCCGGGGCCCGACTTCGTCAGCCTCCTCACCGCCGCCTCCCTCGCGGCCAGCGCGCGCGGCAACCTCGTCTTCGACGCGCAGATCGTCGCGCTGTGCCGGGAGCACGGAATCTCGACCATCCTCACCAACGACCGGGACTTCCGGCGGTTCGAAGACCCGCAGGTGCGGTTGTTGGGCGAACCGGCGTAGACCCGGACCGGGCGGTGGCCGTCACGAGGACTAGACTAGATAACAAATCGGAGTCGGCATAGACATGGAAGAATCCCTCCCCCTGAACTGGTGGCATCTGGGCATCGGACTGGGAGCCCTGTTCGTCCTGGCGGTGCTCGCCGATTGGATGAAATCGCGGGTCATCGCCAAGACTTTCGGCAGAGTGGCCTCCGAGGCGCGGATTTCGCTGGACGATGGCCCCCTCGACAAGATGGTGCTCGCCCGGCTCGCGCCCATCGTGCCCGCCCTGGTCGTCTACTACGGCATCGTTCCCGCTCTGGGAGTGACCGGGTCGGAAGCGGAAGCGGGGGAGGAAGCGCCATACCTCATTTTCTTCTGGACGCTCGTCCGTCGTCTCGCGGCCGCCTACATCGCGCTGACCATCGCGCGCACCATTGTAGCCGTCCTGGATTCCTTCCACGCCGTGTATCACAGGACGTCCCCGGCGTCGGCGGCCAAGCCGATCAAGAGCTACATGCAGGTCGCCACGCTGACGGTCTATGTGATCGCCGGGGTCGTGATCGTAGCCGTTCTCCTCGGTCGCTCTCCCGTGGCGTTCCTATCCGGCGTGGGTGCGCTGGCCGCAGTCCTGATGCTCATATTCCGCAACACCCTGCTCTCCCTGGCCGCGAGCGTCCAGATCACCTCGAACGACATCGTTCGCATCGGCGACTGGGTGGAGGTGCCGCACGCGAACGCCGACGGGACGGTGATCGACATCGACCTGCACATGGTCCGAGTGCAGAACTGGGACAAGACGATCGCGACCATTCCGACGCACAGGTTGATCGGCGATTCGTTCAAGAACTGGCGGGGCATGTCCGAGTCCGGAGGCAGACGGATCAAGCGCGCGCTTCTCATCGACGTCAATTCGATAAGGTTCCTCGAAGACGGGGAGTTCCAGGAGCTGTCCCGATTCCAGACGGGGCAAGCGCACTTCGCCTACAATCCCGATGATACGGCTGGCCGTGACTCGCCGGATTCCGGAGATGGCGTGGAGGGCAGGTCGGTTCGGCGTTCCACCAACCTGGAGGCGTTCCTGGAGTACGTCGAAGGATACCTGAAGACTCATCCGAAAACGCACCAGCAGATGATCCTCATGGTGCGTCAGCTCGCCCCCGGGCCTCACGGCGTGCCCGTCGAGGTGTACTGCTTTTCCAATGCAACGGAGTGGATCGAGTACGAAGCCTTCCAATCGGAAGTCTTCAGCCACCTCTTCGCGGTCTTGCCCGCCTTCGGCCTCAGGGCGTTCCAGGAACGGTCCGGAAGCGATCCGCCGCGCCGCGAGGATTCGGCATTGGCACCTTCCTGATTGCGTGCGGATCGCTGTGGGTGATCGCGGATGCGTTCCTCATTCCGGGCATGGTCAGGGAGTACAACCGCCAACTCGCGCGCTCCCTCGCCCGCGGCCGACCGGATTGAGCGGCCATTTGTCGGCCAGAGGTGGCGGCCTGATCCGGCTTCGCGTCCACTTCGGTGACAACCAACTATTGCGAATAACGCAATAGTTGGGCGAACGCGCGATTTACGGCGCCTACGTCGCGCCTCGCCAGCACGGCGCTACCCCGCTCGGGCGGGACTACCCGAGGACCGATGCCCCATCACCCCCCCGGAAGGTGCTCGACCGTCTCCAGCCAGCGGTACCCGATCGGCGGAACCAAGGCGGACCTGCCCTCGCCGTCGGGGAACATCTCGAACCGCTCAACGCGCAGGCGATAGCCGTCCTCGTGCCGCGGGTCGAACCCCACGATCTCGCCCCGGAAGGGAACGCCGTCGATCACCTTGCAGTACCCGGGATGGCCGTCGCCGCACTTCACCCGGCCGCGTCCGAGCGCGATTATCTCCTCCCCGGTGCCCGCCGCCACGGTTCTGGAGACGATCCCGCTCGACAGATAGCGGCCATCCTCGAACAGCCTCGCCTCTAGGACGTAGTGTACGCCGGGTTCGAAGTCGAAGTCGGTGATGAGGTCCTCGTAGGGTTCGCCATTCACCACCGGGCAGAAGTCGTCGGTGCGCGCGCACACCACCCGCGCCGGACCCACCTTCAGCGTCGCGGGGGTTGAGGGAGCGGGAGTGCTGCCCAGCCGCTCCAGCAGGCGGTAGGCATATCGGCCCGCGTCCTGCGGGGGGTCGCCGCCCCAAGGGTCGTATTTGCCGATCCGGAGTCGGTGCTCGTAGCCGGCCTCGTACTCGAATCCCTCGATGCCGTCGTAGAAGAACTTGCCGTCAACCACCATGCACCGTTGGACGCCCACGCCGTAGCACTTGGCCAGCGTCGGGCCCACGGTCACCTCGAGGACCTCGACGTACCCGGTCCCGAGGATGTCGCAGGCGGCCAGCGGGAGGACGGCCATCAGAGAGAGGGCGGCCCGGCGTCGGGCGCCACGCGGTGCAAGGCGATGGAAACGTGTCATGACGCCATATACCAGCCGCAGGTGCGAAGGGTTCCCGGTCGCCCTGGAATCGGCAACCCCCTGCGTGCGTCCGGACGATCGCGCGGCTCCCTTCCCGTCTATCTCGATTAGGATGTACTCGCCACCTTCGTAGCAGGCACCCCAGAGGATGCCCATGGCCAAACTACCTACCGGCGAGTTCGTCGCTCTCGTCGCGCTCCTGATGTCGCTCGTCGCGCTATCGATCGACGCGATGCTCCCGGCGCTCCCCGATATCGGCCGCGACCTGGGGGTCGCGCGACGCAACGACACGCAGCACGTCATCACGGCGATCTTCCTCGGGATCGCCCTCGGCCAGATCCTCTTTGGTCCGCTATCGGACCGTATCGGGCGCAGGCCGACGATCGCCGCAGGGCTGCTGACCTACATGGCGGGGTGCCTGGTGAGCATGCTGGCCTCCACATTTCCGATGATGATCGCTGGCCGCGTCCTGCAGGGGATAGGGGTCGCAGCGCCCAGGATCGTCACCATCGCCATGGTGCGCGACCGGTACGAAGGTCGGCAGATGGCGCGTCTGATGTCGCTGGCCATGTCGATCTTCATCCTCGTGCCCACCGTCGCGCCGGCGCTCGGCCAGGCGATCCTCTGGATAGGGGACTGGCGCTCGATCTTCGCGGCCATCCTCTCCGTCGCCGCCCTTGCGCTGGCGTGGTTCTGGCTCCGACAGCCCGAGACGCTTCCCGCCGCCCGGCGGCTACCCCTGTCCTTCCTCGCCGTCGGCCGGGCCGCGCTCGAGGTGGTCCGATCGCGCGTGGCGCTCAGCTACACCCTCGCCACCGGATTCGTCTTCGCCCCATTCCTGGCGTACCTGAGCTCGTGCGAGCAGATACTTCGGGACGTCTACGACGCCGGATCGCTCTTTGCGCTCTGGTTCGGAGTCCTGTCGCTGGCATTCGGGTGCGCCTCCCTGCTGAACGGACGGCTGGTGGTGGAGCACGGGATGCGACGCCTCGCGCGGGCGGCCGCCCTGACGATGACCGTGGTGTCGGCGGCGTTCCTGGCGCTCTCCTTCGCCTTCGCGGGAGTGCCCGCCTTCTGGCTCATGATGGCGTACCTGCTCGCCGTCTTCTTCTGCATCGGGCTCCTCTTCGGGAATCTGAACGCCCTGGCGATGGCGCCATTGGGGCACATCGCAGGGGTGGGCGCAGCCGTCGTCGCCTCCCTCACGACCTTCATCGGACTACCGCTCGGAGCTCTCGTGGGTCAGAGCTTCGACGGGACGATGTACTGGCAGACCGCCGCCTTCGCCCTGGCGGGCGCGGGGGTGCTCTGGGCTATCCGGCGGGCGGAGGGGTCGCGCCCGGCCTTGCGCCTACGTCCGCGGAAGCGCCGCGCCGGACGCTAGGAGTCCGCGGATGCAGCGCGCCTCCTGCCGCCAGAACTTTGTCCATGGGCTCCTAGGAGTCCGTGGATGAACCCTGGCGAGCACCGAGAGGCGCGAAGCGCCGGGCTGGCTGTTACGGCCAAAGCCACCCGAAGACGCCCCCGGTCAGGAGCGCGTAGATCAGCCCGTCGAGCATGTTGCGCGCGGTCGTGCCCCAGCTCTGCCCGAACCAGATCGAACGTATGGGAGCACCCAGGGCGTATCCCGCGAACGCGGTTATGCTCGCGTACCGGAAGACATCCATGTACTCGGCGCCGGGACCGTTCGCCATAGCCGCCACGTAGCCGGCGAAGATGCTCACGACGGCGCAGTAGAGGAACCAGAGCGTCATCTGCTTGGACATTCCCGTGCCAGGCGGCATCACGGAGAGCATCACCGAGGGGCCGCGCTCGGCCTTCGCGCGGAACTCCTCGCTCCCCATCTCCTTGACGCTGTCCGCCTTCGGGGCGACGTAGTCGCCGGGGGCGAGGTCGAAGCCGCGCAGCGCCTCCAGGAGGCCGTCCTCGTCGGGGGCCCGCTTGTAGTCGCGCGAGTGGTAGCCGAGCAGCATGTGGATGACCGTGCTGGCCGCGAAGGCGGCCGCCGCCGATAGCAGGACGGGAAGCCAGAGCGAGAGCGTGGGGACCATGACGGGCTCCTTGGGCCGGAGGAGGGAGGGTTGCGTGCGGGGCCAAGGTACTGGCGGCGCGGTCGTGCGGAAAGGGGCGGCCCTGTCGGGTGCGGGGAGACGAGCGAAGCGGTCCAGAAGGGATGCAGCGCGCCTCCTGCGGTGGGAGGTTTGTCCACGGGCTGCTAGATTGATCCCATGAACGAGCTGGCGAGCAGGAGGTGCGAGGCGTGTCGCGCGGGGTCGCCCCCCGCCACCGATGCCGAACGTGCGGAGTACGGCAGGCTGGTCCCGGATTGGGAGATCGTGGAGAAGGGCGGCGTGCCCAGGCTCGAGCGGGTCTTCAAATTCGGCGACTTCGTCTCGGCGATCGCCTTCTCGAACCGGGTGGGCGAGATCGCCGAGGAGGAGGGACACCACCCGGCGATCCTCACCGAGTGGGGGCGCGTCACCGTCGCCTGGTGGACGCACAAGATCCGCAACCTGCATGTGAACGACTTCGTGATGGCGGCGAAGACCGACGGCCTCTACCCCTCCAGGTAGTCTGCACCCACCGCGCCCAGGGGCGTCGCGCCCGGGCGTCAGAGCGCGCCGCCACCCCCGGCGCCGAACGGCGCCTGCCCCCTCCGCGTCACCTTCCGTCCTCTTCCACTGCCGCCTCCGTGCCGCCAGCGACCATGCGCACGTGGGAGGTTTGTCCACGGGCTGCTAGGTCGTCCGCCGGCACCCAGTCGCCGCCAAGGGCGCGGTGCACCGCGAGGCGGGCCAGCGCCAGGTCGCGTGTCGAGGCCGCGAAGGCCGCCTCCACCCCCAGGAGCGCCCGCCGCGAGTCGAGGTAGTCCCCGTAGCTGGCGATCCCGCCCAGGTAGCGCTCCCGGAACAGGTCGGCGGAGGCCAGCGCCTCCTCCCGGCGCGACTCCAGGAGCGAGTGGCGCCTCCCCTCCTCGGTGAGGGCCGCGAGCGCCCCCTCGACCTCGTGCACCGCCGTCACCACGGTGCGACCGAAGGCGGCGGCCGCCTCCCTGAATCTGGCCTCGGCCAGGGCGATGTTCTTGCGTATGCGGCCGCCCTGGAAGATCGGCGCCGTGAGGTTCCCGACCAGATTCCGGAACCACTGGTCAACATCGAGGAGGCCATCGGTATCCGCAGACTGCAACCCGATGGTGCCCGCAAGCGACAGGTTGGGGAGCTGCTCCGCCCGACGCGCCCCGATCGCGAAGCGGGCCGCGTCGAGGCGCTGCCCGGCGGCCCGGACGTCGGGGCGCTGATAGAGGAGCGTGGCCGGCAGTCCAGCCGCCACCGGGTCGGCCGTCACCGTCGGCTGGGTCGCCGCGGGCAGGAGGGCTAGCAGATCGTCGCGGTAGCCGCCCAGGAGCACGGCGAGGCGACCCTCGGCGTGCACCAGCATCGTCCTGAGCTGCGGCAGCCCGGCCTGGGCGCTCCGCACATCGACGCGCAGGGCGCGCAGCTCGAGCGAGCTCGCCAGCCCGCTCTCGTACCGCTCCTCGGCCATCGCCTCGCGCTCCCCGAGCACCACGACCAGCTCCTCGGCCAACGACACTTGGCGGCGCAGATCGGCGATCTCGAAGTAGGTGGCGATCGCGGTCGCGAGCACCCCGATGCGGGCGGCGTGGTAGTCCGACTCGGTGGCGAGGTACTGGGCACCAGCCGCGGCGGCGTCGTTGCGCGCGCGACCCCAGAAGTCGATCTCGTAGGCGAAGTCGACGCCCAGCGAGTAGGTCGTCACCCCGAGCCGCTCCGGAGGCTCAACGCCTTCGGGCAGGAACTCCCCGATCTGCTGGCCAAAGCCCGTGTTGCCCGGCGTGTCCTGGTCGGAGGCTGTTCCGGTCACCTGTAGCGCAGGCATCAGACGTGCCCGCGCGATCCCCGCCTGGGCCCTGGCCTGCTGCACCCGTGCGACCGCCATCCCGAGGTCGAAGTTGGAGGCAAGCACCGAGTCGACCACCTCGTTCAGCGCGGAGTCGCCAAAGCCCTCCCACCAGCGCCGCGCATCGTAGTCGTCGGCGAGCTCGCTCCCCGCAAAGGAGCTCGGCATCTCCACAACCGCCTCGGGAACCGAGGGAGCCGGGGTGAAGGAGCATGCGAGGAGCAGAGGGACGACCGCCGCGGTCATCGCCGCAGGCGGTCCACGGAGCGTTCTGGAGGTGGCCATCCCCATGAGCCTATCCACGAGGCGCACGCCCACGCAAGGACGAGGACGAGGAGGCGGCGACCACCCCGCGCACGGCCCGCTCCAGCCGCTCGACCGTACGGTCCACGTTCAGCAGCTTGTCGAGCCCGAAGAGGCCCACCCGAAATGTCGCCATCCCCTCCGGCTCGCCGCACCTGAGCGGGACCCCCGGCGCGATCCGCACCCCGAACTCGGCGAAGAGGCTGCCATCGTGGATCGACGGGTCGTCGGTGTGGTGGACGACCACCGACGCCGCCCCGAAGCCGGGCGCCGCCACGCTCCTGAAGCCGCTCCCGGAGATCACCTGGCGCACCCGCCGCCCGAGCTCCAGCTGTCTCTCGGCGCATTCGCCGAGGCCTATTGCCTCGGTCTCAACCATTGATCTTGACAGAATCTCCAGGGAATCTGTCGGCATAGTGGCGTGGTAGGCGTGGGCGCCGGCCTCGTACCTCTCCATGATCCAGAGCCACTGGCTCAGGCCGCAGCTGAAGGCTGTGTCGGCCTTCGGGTCCACCCGTCTGGCCGCCCGCTCGGAGAGCATCACCAGCCCGGCGCACGGAGGGCTGCTCCAGCTCTTCTGCGGGGCGCTGATCAGCACGTCGACGCCGAGCTCGCGCATGTCCACCCACGACGCTCCGGAGGCGACGCAGTCGAGGACGAAGAGAGCGCCGGCGGAGCGCGCGGCTGCGCCGACCTCGCGAAGGTAGCCGTCGGGCAGGAGGATTCCCGATGCGGTCTCGACGTGGGGAGCGAAGACGACCTCGATCTCGGCCTCGCGGATCGCCGTCGCCACCTCGCCCACTGGCGACGGGGCGAAGCTCGGGGCGGCACCCCCGTCGATCGGACGGGCCCTCAGCACGGTCTCGCCGGCCGGGATCGAGCCCGCCTCGAAGATCTGCGTCCACCGGTAGCTGAACCAGCCATTCCGGACGACGAGACAGCGCCTGCCGGTCCCGAACTGCCGCGCCACGGCCTCCATGGCGTAGGTGCCCCCGCCTGGGACTACCGCGACCCGGTCGGCGCCGTACACCCCCTTCAGAGTCGCCGACAGCCTCCGCATGACGCGGCGGAAGCTGCCCGACATGTGGTTCAGAGCCCTATCGTTGTAGACGACGGAGTACTCCAGCAGCCTGGCGGCCTCCGCCGAAGACGAGCTGTCAGTCATGCGCACCTCCCCATGGAATCGCGTCCCGAGTACGTTAGCAGTCCTGGGTAATCTCGCCCGAGCACCGAGAGGAAAATGAAGAAGAACATCTCGGCACCGGCGCTCGTCGTCCTGGCAGCCCTCGCAGCCTCCTGCGACCGCTCATCCGTGGCGGAGCTGGAGTACGTGGTGGAGCGGACGCTGCCGCACGACTCGACGGCGTACACCCAGGGGCTGCTACTCCACGACGGCTCCCTCTTCGAGAGCACCGGCCAGTACGGCCGCTCGAGCCTGCGGAGGGTCGCGATCGCCACGGGGCGCGTCCTGGCCCGTCACGACCTGGCGGACGACCACTTCGGCGAGGGGCTGGCGCTGGTGGGCGACCGCCTCGTCCAGCTGACCTGGAAGGCGGGTCTGGCCTTCGTCTACGAGCTCGCGACGCTGGCGCCCGTCGACACCTTCACCTACGAAGGCGAAGGGTGGGGGCTCTGCCACGACGGCGAGCGGCTGGTCATGTCCGACGGGAGCAGCTCCCTCGATATGCGCGACCCGGCGACCTTCGAGCTCACCGGTTCGCTCAGGGTCACTCGCGATGGGTACTCGGTGGCTGGCCTGAACGAGCTCGAGTGCGTGGACGGCCACGTCTTCGCCAACATCTACCAGTCGCACGAGATCGTGCGCATCGAGATGGCGACCGGCAAGGTGACGGGAGTGATCGACGCCTACTCGCTCGGCCTGCGGGCCGGCCGTCCCGCAGACGCGGACGCGGTGCTGAACGGCATCGCCTACGACGGCGAGTCGGGCGCCTTCTACCTGACCGGCAAGCACTGGCCGCATCTGTTCGAGGTCGCGATCGAGGGCCACCCCCCGGAGCGCTAGCCTAAACCCCCTGCGCCATCGCACGCAGAAACTCGTCGTTGGTGGAGTGCCCGCTCAGCCGGTCGATTACGAATTGAACCGCGTCGGCCGGCGGCATCTCGCCCAGGAAGCGGCGGAGCAGGAAGACCCGGTTGAGCTCCCTCTGCGTCAGGAGGAGCTCCTCGCGCCGCGTGCCGGACCGGTCGAGATCGATCGCCGGAAAGATGCGCGAGTCCGCGATCTGGCGGTCCAGCACCAGCTCCATGTTCCCGGTGCCCTTGAACTCCTCGAAGATCACCTCGTCCATGCGGCTCCCGGTCTCGACGAGCGCGGTCGCGACGATCGTGAGCGAGCCCCCGTGCTCCAGGTGGCGGGCCGAGCCGAAGAAGCGCTTGGGGAGCGCCAGCGAGTTCGCCTCGACACCTCCGGAGAGAACCCGGCCGGAGTGGGGCGCCAGCCGGTTGTATGCGCGGGCGAGGCGCGTGATCGAGTCGAGGAGGATTACGGCGTCGGTCCCCATCTCGACGCTGCGCTTGGCCTTCTCCAGCACGATCTCGGCGACCTGGCGGTGCCGGGTGGCCGGTTCGTCGAAGGTGGAGGCGACCACCTCGCCGCGCGTGGCGGCCTGCATCTCGGATACCTCCTCGGGGCGCTCGTCCACCAGCAGGACGTAGAGCTCCACCTCCGGGTGGTTCACCGAGATCGATCGCGCCATGTTCCTGAGCAGCGTCGTCTTCCCCGCTCTGGGGGGCGAGACGATCAGCCCCCTCTGCCCCTTCCCCACCGGTGCGACCAGATCGATGATCCGCATCGCCACATCGCCGCCGGGGACCTCGAGGGCGATCCGGTCCACTGGGTAGCTGGGCCGCATCGAGTCGAAGCTCGGGCGGGCGCGGGCGGCATCGATCGGCATCCCGTTGACGCGGTCCACGGTGGCGAGCGAGAGGTACCTGCCGCCTCTCCGGGGCGGCCGAACCTCTCCAGCCAGGCGGTCGCCCCTGCGCAGCGCAAGCGACTGGACCTGGCCCTTCGCGACCCAGGGATCGGCGGGGTCGGGCGCGTAGCGCCATTCGGGCGATCGCAGGAATCCCTGCCCGTCGGGGAGCAGATCGAGCACGCCTTCGGCCCTGGGGGCCTCGCCCCGACGCTCCAGCCCCCTGCAGATGGCAAATAGCAGATCGTGCTTGCGGAGGCCGGGGCGGCGCGGGATCTTCAGCTCTTCCGCGCAGACGTGCAGCTCGGCTAGCGACCTACCCTTGAGTTCGGCGAATTCCATCCAGAGACACCGCCGGGGATCTGCGAACGAAGGCGCGACGCCGGAGCGCTCACCTCGAAAAGGGAGACGGGGGTGCCAGCGCACGACCTCCTCCCACACGTCGATAGAATCGCGAGGATAGCGATGGAGGTCAAGGCACGTCGGCCAGCGGGGGTCGCTCCGGCGGATACTCCGACGGTGGGCGAGGGCCACGATCATGCCAGCCCACCCTGGGACGACCTCCTGGATCGCCACTCGATCGTGCGGGCGGGCAGCCACCTCGTGGTGCGCGGAGCCGTTCGGGGAGCGCTCCCCAGCGGAGCCGAGGAGGAGATTCGCCGGTGGGGCGACCAGATCGAGATCTCGCCTGCGGGCGACGTCACCGAGGTCGTCGGGATGAGGCGCTGGGGCGATACGCCACCCGACCGGCTCTGGCTGCACCTGGCGCTCTTCCTCGCGGCGCTGGCGAGCGCCGTCGTCGCCGGTGGCTTCCTCCAGGGCGTGGACCTCCTGGACACCCGCTTCGTCCAGATCGGCGGCGCCTACCTGCCAATGCCCACCGGCGTCCGGCTGGGAGAGATCGCCTTGGGACTTCCCTTCGCCCTTGCCTTCCTCGCCGTCCTCCTCGGCCACGAGATGGGACACTACCTGATCGCCCGACGCCACGGCGTCGCCGTCTCGCTCCCGTACTTCATCCCATTCCCGCCGTACTTTTCGATCGTGGGGACGCTCGGGGCCTTCATCAGGATCAGGAGTCCGGTCATCCGCCGCGCCGTGCTCTTCGACATCGGAATTGCGGGGCCGATCGCCAGCTTCCTCCTCTCGCTCCCCCTCCTCTTCGTGGGACTCCGCCTCTCGGAGCCGCTTCACCTCGTCGACCCCGGCATCTACCCCTTCATCGTGCACTTCGCGGGCGAGCCGATCCGGATCGGGAGCAGCCTCGCCCTCCAGCTGGCCGCCGCCCTCTCGGTCCCCGGCTTCGAGCCCGGCTCCGCCGTCATCCTGCACCCGCTCGCCTTCGCGGGGTGGCTCGGGATCTTCGTCACCGCGCTGAATCTGATCCCGCTTGCGCAGCTAGACGGCGGGCACATCCTCTACGCTGTCCGTGGCAGAGCGGAGCATGGCTTCGGAGTGGCGCTGATCGCCGCGCTCGCGGCTCTGGGGTTCGTCTGGTGGGGATGGTGGCTCTGGGGGGCGGTGGCGCTCCTCCTGGGGCGGGGACGGATCTCGCACCCTCCCGTCCTCGCCGCGTGGCTCCCGGTTGGCAGGGGCAGGACGCTCCTGGCGTGGGGGGCACTGGCGCTTCTCGCGCTGACCTTCTCGCCCGCTCCCCTCCAGTTTTAGCGGCCCGTGGACAAACCTCCCACGGCATTCGAGCGGCGCTGCATCCCCGCTGGGCCGCTTCGCTCTGCGTTGCTCCTCGGACCAATAGCGCTGCGGCTATTGGCCCTTCGTCGCGCCTTGCCAGCGGAGCGCTTCGCCGCTCTCGGTGCTCGCGCGAGATTATTCACGGACCGCTAGCAGCCCGTGGCGAGACACAACCGCGAGGGGGTGGGCGAGGACCAGCTCGGACACCGGTACCGGATCAGCTACCAGCCCGACTGGCTCCGCACGATCCGGGTCACGCGCCGTCTCCCCTCGGGCAGGCTCTCCACGAAGGTGCTGCTCCGCAACCCGGATCCGCGTCCGCTCGACAGCCACCGCGCACTCGTGCGGACCAGGATCGAGAGTCCCTCCCAGGGGCTCGCGGTCGAGATCTCCCTGCGCACGGATTCGGCGCCCTTCGAGGAGGTGGAGCTTCTCTGGCGCGGGAACTCGGGGCTCGCCCGGGCCCATGACGCCGTGCGTTTTCGGCTCTCCGCCTTCAAATGACAACTGCGATTTACATGTTGTCAACTGCCGTTGTCACCGTGTGTCTGGCGACCGAGCGGTGGCAGGGCACTCGAATGCGGTCCGGCTCTGACGACGGGCCGCTGGCGGCCACGCACCCGCCGAGCCCCCGATTGGGCTACATTGCCGCATGGCGAGCGCTTCCGCACCCGAGCACGCCCTGAGCGAGCCTCCGAAGGCCCGCGAGCAGCTCCCCGCAGTCCGTAGGAGGTTTGTCCACGGGCCGCTGGCCTCCTGCGGCAGACTCACGCTCTCGGCGCTCGTGCTCTTCGGGCGCGCGTGGCGGCTCTTCTGGGCGTCGATCCACGCACTTCGCGAGGTCGGTCTCTGGGGCCCGCTGCTCCTCCCCCAGATGGCCCGCGTCGGCGTCGCCTCGGTGCCGATCGCCGTCTTCATCGCGATCTTCACGGGGATCGTGATGTCGCTCCAGGCCTCGTACACGCTCTCCGGCACGCTGCCCCTCTACTTCGTCGGGACGATGGTCGGCAAGTCCATGATCATCGAGCTGGGGCCGGTGCTGACCGGGCTCGTGCTCGCCGGCAGGGTGGGCGCCACGATCTCGGCCGAGCTGGGGACGATGCGCGTCACCGAGCAGATCGACGCGCTCGAGACGCTCGCCTACGATCCGGTTGTGTATCTGGTCATACCGAGGACTGTGGCCGGGATCGTCATGTTCCCGCTCGTCGTCCTCATCGCAACCTCGGTGGGGATCGGCTCGGCGTGGGTGACGGCGCTCGAGCTCCTGAACATGTCGTCGGCGGAGTTCGTCAAGGGGCTCCGGCTCTTCTTCGAGCCCTGGGACGTCTGGTTCGCGGTCATCAAGACGATCTCCTTCGGCGCGATCGTGACCGGCGTCGGGTGCTTCTTCGGTCTCCAGACGGATCGCGGGGCCCGGGGGGTCGGCCGGGCCACGACGCGCACCGTGGTGGTGGCGAGCATGTGCATCCTGGTACTGGACGCCTTCTGGGCGGCGGTGCTGCTGTGAGCATCCACCTGGATCGGGTCCACAAGGCCTTCGGCCCGCGCGAGGTGCTCTGCGGCCTCAGCCTAGATGTCGCCGAGGGCGAGATCGCCGCCATCGTGGGGCCTTCCGGGTGCGGCAAGTCGGTGCTGCTCAAGCACATCGTGGGGCTTCTCGCCCCCGACTCCGGCGCGGTCGTGGTGGCGGGGCGGTCGGTGCCCGAGCTGGATCGGGAGTCGCTGGCCGAGCTCCGTCGCCGGATCGGATACGTCTTCCAGTTTGCCGCCCTCTTCGACTCGATGACGGTCGCGGCGAATGTCGGGATGGGGCTCAGACGGCTTCCCGGATGGGATGGGAGGCGGATCGCGCGGCGGGCGGAGGAGTGCCTCGAGCTGGTCGACCTGGCGGGGATGGGCGACCGCTACCCGGCGCAGCTGAGCGGGGGTCAGCGCAAGCGGGCCGGTCTCGCCCGGGCAATCGCCGCCTCGCCCGAGTATCTGCTCTACGACGAGCCGACGACGGGGCTGGACCCGGTCACGACATCGGTGATCGACAAGCTGGTGGTGCGGATGCGCGACGAGCTGGGCGTCACCGGCCTCGTTGTCACCCACGACATGACGAGCGCCTTCAGGGTGGCCGACCGCATCACCTTCCTCCACGAGGGCAGGGCCCGCTTCAGCGGCGCTCCCGACGAGCTGCGCGTCGCCCCGGACGCCGTCCTGAAGGGGTTCGTGGAGGGGGACCCGGGGCTATACTACGGAACCGAGGGGTAGCGGCACGGGCTGCCAGACCTCCCACGGCATGCGAGCGGGGTTGAAATGGAACAGAGACGGGAGGTGCTGGTCGGCCTGGTGGTCGTCGTTGGTCTGGCGATTGGCCTCTTCGGCACCATCTGGCTGCAGGGAGGGTGGTCGCGCGACCAGCTGGCGCTCCGGGCCGCATCTCCGAACGCCGGCCAGCTCGTGGCTGGGGGCTCGGTCAAGTTCCGCGGCGTGCAGGTGGGGCGGGTCTCCTCGGTGGCGGTGGTGCCGAGCGGCGAGGCCGTAATGGTCGAGATGACGGTGATGCCCGATCTGGTCCTCCCGAGCGACCCGGCGATGCTGATAGCCCCCGAGTCGTTCTTCGGCGACTGGCAGGCCGAGATCGTGAACCGGAGCGAGCACACGGAGCAGCTCTTCCTGGAGTATCCTGAGGAGGGCGTCCTTCCCGGTGCGGCGCTGACCGACTTCTCGAGGCTGACGGCGACCGCCGAGGAGATCGCGGGCAACCTGACGACGATCTCCCAGCGCTTCGAGATCGCCTTCACCGAGGAGACGGCGCTGAACCTCAAGGCCGCGATAGACAACATCAGCCGGGTGAGCGACGGGCTCTCGGCGATCGTCTCGCAGCAGTCGGAGCGCTTCGACGAGCTGGCCGCCGGAGTGGGCGAGTCGGCGGCCGAGATCGCCGCCCTGGCCCGGGAGGCGCGCGAGGCGATCCAGAAGGCCGACGAGATGCTCGCCGACGCCGAGCTTCGCACGGTGATCAAGGACGCGGGCACCAGCGTGGCGAACCTCAGGGCGATGAGCGAGGACATGGTGGCGGCGATGGACGACATTCGGGAATCCGCGCAGCAGGCGACCGCGACGATGGATCGTCTGGAGGACTTGGTGGTGGCCGCCGAGACGGGCGAGGGGCTGCTGGGCAACCTCCTGGGGGACAAGGAGCTGGCAGGCGAGACCGCCGACGCGATCGCGCGGCTGAACGCGCTCCTGGCCGACATCCAGGAGAACCCGCGCCGCTACCTGAGCTTCTCGGTCTTCTAGCAGCCCGTGGACAAGCCTCCCACAGCATTCGAGCAGCGCTGCATCCCCGCCGGACCGCTTCGCTCTGCGCTGCGTCTCTGCAGGCAGCCGTGACAGATAAGTGGCATAATCTGTCAGGTGCGATCTGGAACTCGCCCGTGGCGGACAAAATGACCAGGGAATCTGACCGGTGAGTCGGGTGGAGCAGCCGGGGAGTGGATGGGGGTGGCAGGGGGCGCAGGCGGCGGTCGCGGTGCTGGCGGCGGGTTTCCTCCTATACGCGCTCCGGGAGCTGCTGAATCCGTTCCTCCTCTACCTGGCACTCGTCGCGCTCCTGATGCCCTTCCGAGGGCGGCGGGGCCACACCGCGCTCGTGTCGGTCGCCACTCTCCTGACCGCGCTTTGGGTGCTCGACGCGGCCGGATCGCTCCTGGCGCCGTTCGTCCTCGCCTTCGTCCTCGCCTACATCCTGGACCCCGTGGTCGACCGGGTGGCCGTTCACCCCAGGATCGGTCGCACGGCGGCGATTCTGGCGATTCTCGCGGTGGCGGGCGGCGGCCTGGCGGCGATCCTGGCGGTGGGCGTTCCGGAGGCAGTCCGCCAGAGTGGGGCGCTTGTCGGCGAGGTCGCCGAATGGGTGCGCGAAGTCGACCCGTCCGATCCGCCGATCGACCTTCCGCTCCTCGACGAGGAGGCGCTCCTCGCGACGCTGAACTCGGTGGACGCCGGGACGGTCAACGCCTTCCTGGAGCGCCGCGGCGCCGAGATCGCGAGGGGGGCGTGGGACGCGGTCCTCGGGATCGGGCGGAGCTTCGGCTTCCTCTTCTCGCTCCTCGGCTACCTGGTGCTCACCCCGGTCCTCACATTCTATCTGCTGCGCGACTTCGACCGGATCACGGCCGCGATCGACGGATTGATCCCCGACCGCCTGCGGCCGACGGCGCGCGGCTTCGCGGGGGAGTACGATAGGCTCCTCTCGCGCTACCTGAGGGGGCAGGTGGCGACCTCGGTCATCACGGGGCTGATCACCGGGGTGGGTCTCTACCTGGTCGGCTTTCCGTACGCCTTCATCCTGGGCACGACCGTCGCCATCCTGGGTGTGGTGCCGTACCTGGGGCTCGTCGCCTCGCTCGCGCCAGCGGTGGTCATCGCGCTGACGAGCGGCGAGGTCGGCGTCTCGCTCGCCAAGGTGGCGGTCGTCTACGGGGTGGCCCAGGCGATCGAGAGCGGCGTGCTCAGCCCCAGGATAGTCGGAGGATCGGTGGGGCTGCACCCCGTCTGGATCCTCCTCGCCCTCTCGCTGGGGGGCTTCTTCTTCGGCTTCGTCGGGCTCCTGATCGGAGTGCCGGTGGCAGTCGGGTGCAAGCTGCTGGCGGTGCGCTTCCTGGAACGTCGTGGATCCGGCGGCGTCGATGCCCAGGCGGGGGCTGCCTCGGCGTGAAGGGCGAGTCCCCGACCACGGCACCCAGTGGCGTCGAGCAGATCGCGATAGTCGGCTCCGGACCCGCGGCGTGGACCGCTGCGATCTACGCGGCCCGCGCCGGACTGGATCCCATCGTCTACGAGGGGGCGGGCAGCCGCACGATGATTCCCGGCGGACAGCTGATGTTCACGACCGACGTCGAGAACTACCCCGGATTCGCCGACGGGGTGGGCGGGATCGAGATGATGGCGGAGTTCAGGAGGCAGGCGCTCCGCTTCGACACGCGGGTCGTGACCGAGGACATCGTGCGGGTCGACCTCTCGGAGAGGCCCTTCGTACTCTACACCTCCGAGGGGGACCGCGTCCTTGCCGCGACGATGGTGATCGCCACGGGCGCCAATGCGCGCTGGCTGGGGGTGCCCGGCGAGGAGCGATTGGCGCAGAGCGGAGGCGGGGTCTCGGCGTGCGCGGTGTGCGACGGCGCGCTCCCGCACTTCCGGGGCCAGCGGCTGGCCGTAGTGGGTGGCGGGGACAGCGCCATGGAGGAGGCCCTCTACCTGACGAAGTTCGCCTCCGAGGTGCTGATCGTCCACCGGCGCGACGAGCTCAGGGCGTCGCAGATAATGCAGGATCGGGCGCGGCGGAGCGACAGGATCCGCTTCCTCTGGAACCGGGTCGTCGTCGAGGTCGTGGGCGACGAGGCAATCTCCGGGCTGCGCCTGCGCGACGCGGTGACCGGCACCGAGGAGGAGCTCTCGGTGGGGGGACTCTTCGTCGCCATCGGCCACACCCCGAACACCGGCTTCCTGGAGGGCCAGATCCCGCTCAGGGAGAACGGCTACGTGCTGCTGCCGACCCCCTGGAGGACCGAGACGAGCGTGCCGGGCGTCTTCGCCGCGGGCGACGTCATGGACGACTACTACCGCCAGGCGGTCTCGGCGGCGGGGACGGGGTGCATGGCCGCGCTGGAGGCGGAGCGGTTCCTGGCGGCGGGCGGGTAGAGTGAGCTTCTGTCTCGCCCCCTCGGGCACGAAAATGTACCCGTGGGCTCGCACCTGCGGGGAAAGATGTGCCAGCGGCGATCCGAAGCGACAGGTGCCAGGAGACTGCCGCTGTCAAGCTACCCCCCGTCTTCTGTCAGCTGCTCTGGCAGCGTCGTGAGGCTCACGACCGTGTAGCTTCGCGCACCGGCAGGGAGCCGGATCTCGACCTCTTCCCCCTCGCGGGCACCGCAGAGTCCCCGCCCGATCGGCGACTCCACCGAGACATGCCCCTTCTCCAGGTCGATGAAGTCGCCGGCCACGATTGTGAATTCGCGCTCTGCCTGGGCGGCGTGATCACGCACCCGCACCGTCGAGCCGAAACCCACCCGGTCGGCGGGCAGGTCGTCGACGCTGATGCGCGAGATCTCGGACATGCGCCCAGCCAGATGTCCAATCCGCGCCTGCACGAACTGCTGTCGCTCCAGCGCCGACTTGTACTCGGCGTTCTCGCGCAGGTCACCTAGCTCGACCGCCCTTCGGATGCGCTCGGGCAGCACCACGTTCAACTCGTGGCTTAGCGCCTCCACCTCCGCCGTAATCCTCGCCTTGATCTCTTCGATCATCGTCTCGGGTCTCCCGTGGATTGTTGCGCTCCTGCCCGCTGCAAGTCGCTGAGAAATCTCGCCACGGCCCGGAACGCTCGCCCCCGGTGGCTCAGTGCGTTTTTGTCGGAGGGCGAGAGCTCGGCGTAGCTCCGCCCCTGGTCCTCCGCCAGGAAGAGTGGATCGTACCCGAAGCCACCGTCGCCCCGCCGCTCCTCGAGGATCCTCCCGTACGCCTCCCCGCGAAAGTGCCTAGTCGACTCGCCGACCGGATCGCACAGACACGCCACGCAGACGTACCGGGCCACTCGCGTGGCGTTCGGAAGCTCCCCGAGGCGCTCCAGCAGGTGCTCGTTGTTGGCCTCGTCACGGCTCAGCCCGGGGTAGCGGCCTGGCGGCGCGAACCGCTTGGTGCGCACCCCGGGGCCCCACCCCAGCGCCTCCACCTCGAGACCGGAGTCGTCCGCGACCACCGTCATTGCCGTTCGGCGGGCGTAGTAGCGGGCCTTCGCGGCGGCATTCTCCTCGAAGGTGGCGAAGGGCTCGAGGTCGTCTTCCTCGGCCAATCGCTCGACCTGCGCCTCGGCGAGCGTCACCAATCTGACCGGGCCGCCGCACTCGGACTCCAGCACCCGCCTGGCCTCCGCGGCCTTGTGCTCGCTTCGGGTCGCAAGAAGCAGGTCCGGCAGCCCGTGGAAAAGCCTCCCACGGTATTCGCGTGGCGCTGCATCCCCGCCCGACCACATCGTTCGCCTCTCCATAATGTAATCTATACTTTACAATGTGTAATCCATGGTTTACAATGCCCGCAACCGGAGGGCTTCGCCGCTCTCGGTCCTCGTGCGAGATCGTCCACGGAGTGCCACCGGCACGCTGCGCGGTGTGTCTACAGGAACTGGATGAGCAGGAAGGCTGCGAGCAGGATCGCAACCCAGAGCACGGTGCTCCCTGCGGGCCAGCTCCGCGCCAGCACGCCCCGCGGGCCGTGCGCCACAAATGCGCCCCGCACCGTGCGGCGGACCAGGCCGTGTACGGCCGGGCGCAGCTGGACGTCCATGGTCTTTCCCGCCCGTCCCAGCGCGATGGCCAACCGGTTCAGGGGTCGCCGAACAACCCAATCGACATCCAAGTTAACCGATCGGAGCTCCGGCGGATACAACCCGGTGAGCTTCAGACCACAGAACGCGAGCGCGGAAAAAAACAGAATCTGCAGCTGACTGATTATGTGAGCCGACGTAAACGGTTGATACGTAACCTCATACGGCAGATTGGGATACAGAAGCAGAGTCGGCCAGACCCCGTTGACCATGCTGAGTGCCGCGGCAATCGTCATGGCAATCAACATGCTGTTTGGGGCTTCCTTGACCCGGATCCCCGAGTCGTGCGCAAAGAACGCAAAGAAGGGGATCTTGATCCCGGCATGGTGAAACACACCCGCCGACGCGAAGAGCAGCATCAGCCACACTACGTTATAGCCTTCGTACAGTGCAGCTCCCATGACCAGCGACTTGCTCACAAACCCGCTAAAGAGCGGAAACGCCGAGATCGAGGCAGCCCCAACCATGCAGAGCCCGGCGGTCTTGGGCATCGACTTGTAGAGGCCGCCCAGATCGCTGCCGTTGATGTTCCCCGTCCGGTAGAGCACCGCACCCATCGACATAAACAGCAGCCCCTTGAAGAGCACGTCGTTGAAGGCGTGGGCCACCGCCCCGTTCACGGCCAGCTCCGTTCCGATTCCGATTCCGCACACCATGAAGCCGAGCTGGTTGATCATGCTGTATCCGAGGACCCGGCGAAGATCGTTCTCGATCACCGCGTAGAAGATCGGAAAGGACGTCATTGCCGCGCCGATCCAAACGAGTGCTTCTTCTCCGGCAAACCCGCGAGCCAGTGCGTAGACCGCGACCTTGGTCGTAAAGGCACTGAGGAACACCGTCCCGCTGTAGGTCGATTCCGGGTACGCGTCGGTCAGCCACGTGTGCAACATTGGGAACGCGGCCTTGACTCCGAACGCGAGCATGATGGCGAGCCCGCCCGGCGAATCCAGCCCGATGTCGCCGAAGGCGACCGAGCCAGTGGCATTGGCGTGGACCAGAATCCCAGCAAGAAGCAGAGCCCCGGAGCCAATCTGCACGATCAGGTAGCGCATCCCCGCCCTGAACGAACGCTCTCCCGTACGCGCCCAAATCAGAAAGACCGAGCTCACCGCCAGGATTTCCCAGAAGACGAACAACGTGACGAGATCGCCTGCCTGAACCGCGCCCACCGCGGCACCGGCGTAGACCAGGGCCACCGGCGACTCGATGCGGCTGCGCGAACGCAGAGCGAACACCAGTCCGATGAATGCAGCAATGTGGAAAAGCCACCCGAACAGACGACTCAGCCCGTCAATCCTCACGAGCGTCAGCTCCTGTCCGAACAACGTGGCGCGGCCGAACTCGGCGTCCCCTACGGAAAGGACCAGGGCCAGGCCCGCGAGCGGCAGTGCCAGGAGGTACGCCGTCCGAAGCCGCCCGCGCAGGAACGGCACCAACACGGCCCCCAGGATCATGACTGCGGCTGGAGGCAGACTACCCATCATCGTAATACTCCTCACGCCGCATCAGGATCTTGCGCATCTCACGAGCCGCCAAGACCAGCAACACGCAGGCCACGAAGCCGTAGAACGCGTAGAACCCCGGGAGACCGTCCATACCGCTGTCAGGGTGCCGTAGTTCGGGCACGCCCGCCCTCGCCTGAAACCAGCTGACGATATCCAGGACGAACACCACCGCGCAGGCCGCGTAGAGCCCGAAAATGACGCGTCTCACATTGCGCGGGTTGTCGAAAATGCCCGGCTTGTCATCGTGGACGCCCTCGGCGCTGCCGTGATCGCGACTACCGTCGGGGTGCTGGGTTCCCATCGCTCTAGCCCCCCGCCGCCGCGGCGATTGGTTGTAGCAGCTGGAACGCGCGGTCGGCCCAGAAAATGAGCGCGATGCACCCCAGAGCCACGAACGAGAGCGCGATCAGGCACCACGCCGGGGCCTCGTTGAGCACCGTACCCCCCTGCGGGCCGCCACCCGCGGTTTCCCCTTCCGGTTTGGATAAGAACGCCAGGATCGGGATCGGGAGCAGGTAGGCGACGTTTAGCAAGGTGCTGACTACAAGGACGGCTGCCAGCGCAATCTGCCCGGAGTCGAGCGTGGCTCCGAGCAGGTACCACTTGCTGACGCTCCCCGCGAGCGGAGGCACACCGACCACGCTCAGCGCGCCTATCAGGAACGCGGCCATTGTCACGGGCATGGTGCGCCCCAGCCCTCGCATCTGTGAGACCTCGGTCTTGTGAGCGGCCACGTAAATCGCGCCGGCACAGAAAAACAGCGTGATCTTCCCGAATGCGTGGGTGACGATGTGCGCCCCGCCACCGCCGACGCCCAGAGTGCTGGCCAGCATCGCACCGAGGACGACGTACGACAGCTGGCTTACCGTGGAGTACGCCAGGCGCGCCTTCAGGTTGTCCTTGGTGAGCGCCACCAGCGAGCCCAGGATGATCGTCGCCGCGGCCACCCAGGTGAGCCATGCCGACGCGCCAGCCTCGGCCAGGAAGTCGATCCCGAAGACGTAGACCGTCACCTTGAGAACGGCGAAGACCCCTGCCTTGACGACCGCCACCGCGTGCAGAAGCGCGCTCACGGGCGTGGGCGCGACCATGGCGGCAGGGAGCCAGCGGTGCAGAGGCATCACGGCCGCCTTGCCGATCCCGAAGACGTAGAGGCCGAGGAGGACGGGCACCGCCGCGCCTGCTACCTCTCCCGCGAGGATGCCGCCCTGCCGGAAGTCGAGCGTCCCGGCTACGGCGTACGTCCAGACGATCGCCAGGAGGAGGAAGGCGATCGAGGTCGTGAGGAGTATCCCCAGGTAGACCCGCCCCGCCCGCCTCGCCTTGGCCGTGCCCGCATGCGTGACCAGCGGGAAGGTCGTGAGCGAGAGCAGCTCGTAGAAGACGAAGAGGGTGAACAGGTTGCCGGCGAAGGCGACTCCCATCGCCGAGGCGATCGCGAAGGCGAAGAAGAGGTAGTAGCGCGTCTGGTTGCTCTCGCGGTTGCCCCGCATGTACCCGATCGAGTACATGGTGGTGACGATCCATAGGAACGAGGCGACCAGCGCGAAGAGGACGCCGAGCGGCTCGGCCTCGAGCGTGACGGAAATTCCCGGAATCGGCTCGGCGAGCGCCAGCGATGGACGGCCGCCCCCGCTCACGGACGCGTAGATCCGCAGAACGATCGCGAAGAGAGCCCCAGCCGTGAGCAGGCTGGCCGCCTCGCGTGCGTTCGGACTCCGCCGCAGCAGTGCTATGGAGACCGCACCGGCAACCGGAAGGGCCAGCGACAGGCCCAGCATCGTCGCAGCCGTCACGGTTCACCCGCGCTCATGACCCGACCCCCGACATCAGCACCCTCGCCGCCTGCTCGGCGGTCGCCACGGTGGACTTGGCGAACACCCCGAAGTAGATGCTGGCCGCTGCGAGCACCCATGTCGGGAGCAGCAGCCCCGGGGGAGCTTCCACCGCGCGCCCGTCACCCTCGTAGGGGCGCATGTACGCGGTCTCCACGACCCGCCACACGTACACCAGCGCCAGCAGCGAGGCGAGCAGCACGACGACCGCCACCGGCCACCAGCCCCGCTCAATCGCGCCCAGGATGAGATACCACTTGCTCACGAAGCCCACCGTGAGCGGCACCCCCACGAGGCTCAGGCCACCGACCAGGAAGGCCGCCATCGTCCACGGCATCCTCCTCCCCAGCCCGGCCATCGCGTCGATGTGGGCCGACCCGATCCGGTAGACCACGCACCCCATCGCCATGAAGAGCGCCCCCTTCATGAGCGCATGGTTGAAGAGGTGCAGCAGCGTGGCCGTCAGTCCGGTCACCGACGCGAGCGAGAGCCCCAGGACAACATACCCGATCTGCGCCACCGACGAGTACGCCAGCAGGCGCTTCACATCCACTTGGAGGACCGCAACCATCGACATGCTCGCGATCGCCACCAGCGCCAGCGGCAGCAGCACCCGGTCGAGAGCCATGGTGCCGAACGAGAAGGGCGCGCCGAAGATCGTAAGGAAGAACCGGAGCAGCATGTAGACCGCGACCTTGGTGGCCGTGGAGGCCAGGAAGGCGGTCACCGCGGAAGGGGCGAAGGCGTAGGCGTTGGGGAGCCACAGGTGGAGCGGGAAGAGCGCCAGTTTGAGGCAGCACCCCACGCCCAGGAACCCGTAGGCGACCTTGACCGTACGCGAGTCCCACACCTCCGGCAGCAGCACGGCGAGGTCCGCCATGTTGAGCGACCCGGTCATTACATACAGGAGCCCGATCCCGATCACGATGAAGGTGGCCCCCACCGATCCCATGACGAGGTACCGAAAGGCCGCCGTGAGGGCGCGACGCCCGGTCCCCATCGCTATCAGCGCGTAGGCCGAGAGCGACGAGATCTCCAGGAAGACGAAGACGTTGAAGACATCCCCGGTGACGGCGATGCCCAGCAGTCCGGTCAGGCAGAGCAGGTAGGCGGCGTAGAAGAGGGGGATGCGCCGCCGCTCCACCTCGCTACTCACGCTCGCGATCATGTACGGCGACACGACCGAGGCGATCGTTCCCACGATGACGAGCACCCAGGCGTTGACCATGTCGACCCGGTATTCGATTCCGATCGGCGGGACCCAGTCCCCGATGGCGTACGAGACGACTCCGACCGCCCTGACCTCGCCGAGTAGCGCGAGCGCCACCGCCAGCGTCGCCCAGCTCGCCAGAACCGCCAGCGCCCCGGCGGCCCGCGCGCTGCGGAGGAGAGCGCAGACGGGGGCCGCCAATAGCGGCGCCAAGACCTGGAGCACCGGGAGGTGGTCGGACATCAGGCGTCGGCCTCAGCGCCGCTAGGAGCGGTCAGCGCCCGCCGAGCGGGGAATTTTCCCAGGATTTCGTGGATTATCTCCCCCCGGCCCCGCCTCCACTCCGCCTCCTCCATCTCCTCCTCGATCCGGTTGATTTCATCCTCCTCCATCGTCCCGTAGGCCTCCTTGACGCGGACGGCCAGCGCGAGACCCACGGAGGTGACCGCGATGCCGACCACGATCGCTGTCAGGATCAGGACATGCGGCAGCGGGTTGGAGTACAGGATTTCGGCAGCCGTCTCGCCCATCATCTCCACGCCACCGCTCGTGTCCGCACCGCCGTGGCCCTTGCCCGTCCCCTTCGGCTCGACGAGGATCGGCGGAGTCCCCCCCTTGATTCTCCCCATGCTAATGTACAACATGAATACAGATGTCTGAAATACATTCAGTCCAACGATTTTCTTGACGAGATTGCCACGAGAAATGAGGGTGTAGAAGCCCACCATCATCAGCAAAATGACAACCCAGTAGTTGTAGTGCGACACGAACAGGTCGATGATCACTCGTCCCTCCCAGCGCGTCCGGCGAAGAGGTAGAAGACCATCGTCATCACCCCGAAGACCGTCACCAGGACTCCGAACTCGACCAGCAGGATGCCGTAGTGCTGGCCGTGCTTCGGATCGTGCGCGAGCGCGTTGTACCCGAGGTAGTTGTGGCCCAGGAGCATGGTCACGACGCCCACACCCGCAAAGATCAGCACGCCTAGCGCGGCGCACGCGCGCGCGAACCATGGCGGCAGTACCCGCTGCACCGCTTCCAGTCCGTACACGAGCGCCAGCAGGGCGAAGGCCGCCGCCAGTATGACGCCAGCCTGAAAGCCACCCCCGGGACCAAAATCGCCGTGGAAGTGAACGTAGAGGGCGAAGGTCACGATGAACGGCGTCACGATTCTGGCACCGACGCGCACGATGAAGTCGTCCCTCATCGATCCGCCGCCCCGGCAGGGGCCTCGTCCGGTTCCGGCGCGGGTGTCCTTCTTCTGCCGGCCAGGAGCAGCATCACTCCCACCGCGGCGGCGAAGACCACGGTCGTCTCGCCCATCGTGTCGTAGCCCCGATAGGATGCCAGCACCGAGGTGACCACGTTGGGAATGCCGATCTCCCGCGAGCTCTCCTCGAGGTAGTGGTCCGCCACATGGTGGTGCACCGGGTTGGCGGGATCTCCAAAGCCCGGAAGATCCATCGTTCCGTACACAAGCGTCGCTCCCGTGACGGCCACCACGACGAGCGGAAGAATGGGACGATGGCCTGGCCGAGCCTCTCGGTGCCCGACGAGGGCCAGCGCGCCCAGGAAGAGCACCGTCGAGATGCCAGCGCCGACCGCCGCCTCGGTGAAGGCCACATCCACGGCATCCATCACGGTGAAGAGCCCGGCCGAGAGCAGGGAGTAGACCCCGGCCAGCATCACGACCGCGAAGAGGTTCCGCACCCGGACCAGCGCCAGGGCGGTGGCTCCCAGGAGTGTGAAGAGCACGATTCCGACGACGTTGATCACCGGCCGCGATCTCCTCCCTCGGAGCCCGGCTCCGAACCGCCTTCGGCATCCGGGAGCGAGTATGGCTCGACCCCGCCAGCCAGTGCGGCCCTGGCGAGCGCGTGGGTGGCTACGGGGCAGGTGAACCAGAGGAACGCCAGGATGAGCACCAGCCTGACGGTCGCCGGGGTGAAGCCGCTATGGATGCACAGCCCCGCCAGGACAAGGCCAGCTCCCATCGTGTCGGTCATGCCCGCGGCGTGCATGCGGGTGAAGACATCGGGTAGGCGTACCATTCCCAGAGCTCCGGTCACCAGGAAGAAGGACCCCACGACGAGGAGCGCCCACGCCGATACCGACGCGACCTGTTCCATCATCCGCCCGCCCGCCCACCCCGGCGGCGGCGCGGCGCGATACCTAGGTCGCCGTACTCGATGTACTTGAGCACCGCTATCGTGCCGATGAAGTTGATCAGCGCGTAGGCGAGTGCCAGATCGAGAAAATCCGGGCGGCCGTTCAGGAAGCCGAGTACGGCGAGCAGCACCACGGTCTTGGTCCCGACGTTGTTGAGAGCAAGCACGCGGTCGTACGCGGTGGGCCCGAGGAGTGCCCGGCACATGGCCAGCGTCATCGCAACGAGCAGCGCTGCCGCCGCGACCGCGAACACCTACGCCGCGTTCCCCTCCAGCCGCGACACGCGCTGGTTCATGGGGCTGTCCTCGGTGCCGTCCGCATCGCCGTGCACTATGGCGTGCACCTCGAAATCGTCGCCTGCGACACCGGCCGTGACGGTGCCGGGGGTCAGAGTAATCGAGTTCGCGTGGACAAAGCGCCCCAGCTCTGTGCGCTGCGACGCGCGGAAGCGCACGATGCGGGGATCGACGCGAATCCGAGGCGAGAGGATGATCCTCGCCAAGGCGAAGTTGGAGCGGAAGATCTCCCAGGCTAGCCACGGGAGGTAGCGCACGGCCCGCCCAGCGAGGTGGATCGGCACGGACTGCGCGTCAACTATGCCCATGCGCGCGCTGACATGGACGGCTGCGGTGCAAGTAGCCACCCCGAAGAAGATAAACAGGGGCTCGAAGTGGTTCGAAAGGAGGAGCCAGAGGGCAAAGAGCAAGCCCCAAAGCCATGGGATGCGAGTCAAGTTCGGTAGCCGTTCCCTCGCGCGTCTGTGTCCCCGAATAGTGCCAACGGCGGACAATCTACCAGTTGGACTGCGCTCCGTCCACGATCTCCTGAACGAGCAGCTCGATCGCCTCGGCGCGTCCGTCCTCCTCGGTCTCGCTGGCGTCGAGGTACTGACCCTCCACCTGCAGGCGCGAGTCGTCCCAGAGGATCGTGTACTCGGCGCGGTCGAGAATCTGCACCTCGACCGAGATCTGTACCTGACGCTGCAGCACCTCTACCGTCTCGGCCTCCCGGCCCCGCCGGTAGAGGGGCGCGTTCAGGTTGTAGCTTAGGATCGTCCCGCTGACGATCGCATCCGCCGCCTCCTCGCCCGCCAGGCTGAGGCCGAGGGCGCGGGGCAGCTCCTGGAGGAGGGCGTCGTAGATCTCCTGCGTCACCTCGAAGCGGCCGGTCTCGTTCTCGAAGGGCAGGATCGCGACGGTCCGGACGTGCGACGGCAGCCCCGCGCCCGCGCTGAAGGAGTAGTTGCACGCCCCGGCGGCCACCGAGGCCAAGAGAGTGACAACCGGTGCCGCTAGCAGCCCGTGGACAAGCCACCTGCGGCGTTCGAGGGGCGCTGCATCCCCGCCGGACCGCTTCGCTCGCCGGTCCATACTGTAATCTACACTTTGCAATATGTAATCCATGGTTTACAATGCGAGCGCCCCTAGCTTCGCTCTGCGTTGCTCCTCGGACCGGTAGCGCTGCTACCAGCGTCCGGGGTGCCAGATATGCGGCGGAAACGCCTCGACATGATCTACGGACTCCAGGCTTAGTTCCAGTTCACGGTAGTCGTAAAGGTTACGATAGGTGGCGGCCGAGGGGTAGCCCGAGAACGCCTCGGCCCACATCAGCTCGACGCTCTCGACCACCTTCCCCCCCCTCATCAGCGCGGCCCCGTTCAGCTCTCCGCCGCGCATCCGGTAGCGAACCAGGTCGCCGTCCGGGAGGCGAACCAGCATTTCGAGGAGGTCGTCGGCCTCACCGCCCTCCACCACCTCGGCGCCCTCGCCTGGCCGGTAGACGCCGAGCGCCGCCCAGAGGAGCGCCGAACGGGGAATGGCAGCCTGCGGGTCGGCATTGGGGGGAGTGCGCAGATGGCCGCCCTCCAGCGCCGCGATCGCCGCGCTCTCGCCGTTCTCCAGGAATAGGTCCAGCCGCGCCCGGTCGGGAGGGCCCAGGCGAGCGACCCCCAGACCCGAGCCGCGCACTCCGGGTTCACGAGCCCGCCAGGAGAAGGTCAGCCTCGTCGGTTGCCTGATCCGGGCCTCCTCCTCCGCCCAGGCCACCGCGGCCGTGAGCGCCGAGGCAGGGAGCGGCGAGAGCTCCGCCCGCGCACCCCCGCATCCGGCGACAGCCGCGGCCGCCACCGCTAGCGCGCCCCTCCACCCGGAAGCCCGCACCCTGCTACCTTCGCGGTCATGTCCGACGGTCCACTCTACATCGTCTCCGACGTTCACCTGGGCGCCGTGCCCGAGAGCACCGAGGCGGCCTTCCATCGCTGGCTCCGCCACGCTGGCGAGCGGGCAGGCCTCCTGGTCATCAACGGCGACCTCTTCGACTTCTGGTTCGAGTACCGGAGCGTTGTACCGGCCAGACACCTGCGAACTCTTGCCCTCCTGGCCGAGATCGTCGAGTCGGGCACGCCGGTGCTCTTCGTGGGCGGGAATCACGACTGGTGGGGGGACGACTTCCTGCGGAGCAGGATCGGCGTGGATTTCCACCGAGGCGCCGTTCGCATCAGGGCGTGCGGCAGGTCGATACTGGTGGCGCACGGCGACGGTCTGGGAGGCGGCGACCTGCGGTACCGGGCGCTACGAAGCACCCTGCGTTCGGGTGTCACCCGCACCCTCTTCCGCTGGCTGCACCCGGATTTGGGCGACGCCATTGCAAGGCGCATCTCGGGGACCAGACGACAGCTCGCCTCCGGCCACCGGCCCGCGAGGCGCGGCCGCTCCACGCACCTCGCCGAATGGGCCAGGGAGCAGCTAGCTGGCGACCCCACGCTCGACATCGTAGCGCTGGGACACGCGCACGAGCCCACCGTGACCGAGGTGGCACCGGGGAGGCACTATGTGAACTCCGGCGACTGGGTCTTCCATCGCTCGTACGTCACCCTGGGCGACTCCGGCCCGCCACTACTGCACGAATGGACGGGGTGAGCGGCATCACCGCGTCGGCAATCTGACGGCCACCTCCACCGAGCCGTCGCCGCCCTCCACGGTCAGAGGGTCGGGGAAGTTCTGCAGGTGGGCCGACACGAAGGCGTCGACTCCGGACATGAGGAGGGTGAAGAGCGCGACCGCGAACCAATCCTCACGCTGCGACTCCCGGGCGTCCACGAGACTCCGCAGCCGAAGCACCTCCTCGTCGCGCCCGAGCTCGGCCTCGATCTCGTCCGGCTCGGTGACCCCACTGCGCTCGAGCCGCTCGGCGACTCGCTCCTCCCAGAGCAAGAGCTGCTGACGGGCCGAACCCAGGCGCCGCATCGTCTTCAGGAGCATCCACCCGGCCGCGGCCTCGAAGCCGAAGTAGAAGGCACCGCGCGTCAGTGAACCCGACGCGGCGTGGCCCCATCCGGGGATGGTCGCCCCGCGCAGGAATGCGCCCGCTGGGCCGGGGAGCGACGGGGCGGCAGCGGGGGCAGGCCCCACCGTCGAGTCGGCGGCGACAGTATCCGTCGGGCCAGCTGCGGCCGTGTCCGCCGCGACCGCATCGGAGACCTCCACGGTCGAGTCAGCGGCTGCCGCGTTGGACGGGACCGGCTCCAGAGTCGGCGTATCCGCAGCCGCCGAGTCCGAGGCTGCGGTGTCCGGGACCGCATCCGCAATGGTGTCGGTTTCGGTTTCCTGGGCCGCCAGACCGCCGTTCCACAGGAACGCCAGAACGAGCGCCACCAAGGTCGCGCTCGCCGGACCTGTCCACGGACCGCCAGCGCTTCGCCCCTCTCGGTGCTCGCGCGAGATTATCCACGGACTGGTAGACCTCTCCATGGAGTGGAAGATAAAGCCGAGCGGCGGGAGCGTGTGCGAGGACAGCATTACGGCGAGGTGGCCCGCGCCCACCTGATCACTGTTTCCATCCCTGCGGGAGGCCTGACGGCAAACGTCATCTCCTCGCCGGTAGCCGGATGCCGGAATTCGAGGCGCTCAGCGTGCAGCATCTGCCTGGCGGCGATCCGCGCCAGCTCGCCCGCCCACCTGCGGGCAGCGCCTCCAAAACCGCGCTCCCGGCCCGATCCGTAGAGGAAGTCCCCCACTACCGGAGAGCCGATCGCGGCGGCGTGCACCCGAATCTGGTGCGTGCGCCCCGTCTCGAGCTCGGCGCGGCAGAGGGTCGCCGCGACCCACTCCTCGCGGGGACGCAGGTGAGTGCGGGCGGGCCTTCCCCCTTCCGTCACCGCCATGCGGGTCCGGTGGCGGGGGTGGCGTCCGATCGGCCGGTCCACCGTCACCGCCTCCCCGACCGAACCCCAGAGGACGGTCAGGTAGCTCCGCCTCACGAGGCGCTCCCTCAGCGCCGTCGAGAGGTGCGCGTGGGCCCGGTCGCTCTTGGCAGCCACGATCAGACCCGAGGTGTCGCGGTCGAGGCGGTGGACGATGCCGGGACGAAGTGCGCCTCCGATGCCGGAGAGGTCGCCAACATGATGAAGGAGTGCATTGACGAGCGTGCCGCGAGGGTGCCCGGGGGCGGGGTGGACGACAAGCCCCGCCTCCTTGTTCACGACGACCAGATCGCGGTCCTCATAGACGATGTCGAGCGGAATCTCCTCGGGTTCAGCGTGGGCGGGGGCCGGGGGCGGGACGAGGACATCGATCCTCGACCCGGGTGTGGCGGACTCCGACTTGCGGGCCGCGCGGCCATCCAGCGTCACCCTGCCCTCGGCCATAAGCGCCGCCACCCGGCTGCGTGATAGCCCCAGCTCGGCGGCCACGTAGCTGTCGAGGCGGCCGTGCGCGTCGGCGGGGATCGTCCAGTAGCGGCGGGCGGAGTCCTCTCGCTCGGTCACTTCCCAGATCCGGAGGTGCGGTCGGCGCACCGGGAGATCTCGAGGACGACGGTCTTTCCGTCGATCTCGGTCTCGGTCGCGAGGACGGAGGCGCACCGTTCCCGCTCTTCCAGGGTGCAGACCTCCACCGCCTCGGCCAGCGTCTCGCGCCGAATCGCCCCGCTGTGCTCCCGGGCTGCCGCCTGCACATCGTCGCCTCCGGCCACCAGGAGGCGAATCCGGTCGGTCACCTGGAGCCCCGAGTCCTTGCGGAGACGCTGAATCCGGTTGACGAGCTCGCGGGCCAGACCCTCGCGCCTGAGCGGCTCGTCGAGCGTCGGGTCCAGAGCGACCGCGTAGCCCCCCTCGGACCTGACGACCCACCCTTCGCGCGCCTCCTCCACGATCTGGAGCTCGGCACCACTCACCTTCTCGCTCGCTCCCCCGACCTCGATGGTCACCTGCTCCCCCCTGCGCACCGCCTCAAGCTGGGGGCGACCGAGCTCCCGGATCCGCTCGGCCGCCTCTGGGGTGAGACTTCCGAAGCGCTGCCCCAGCTCTCGGAAGACCGGTCGCGCCACCAGATTGACCAGCCCGCCCGACGACGTCGCGAAGTCGATGCGCTTGACATTGATTTCGTCGGTAAGTAGGTTGAGCGTATGGGGATCGGGGGTCGAGCCCGGCACAACCGCCACGATCCGCCCCAGCGGCTGCCGAACCCGGATCCGCACCTCCTCGCGGGCCGCGCGGGCCAGTGTGCTCAGCACTCGCACATCGGCCATCTGGGACTCGAGGCTGGTATCCCTCGGCGCCACTTCGGGCGAGGGGAAGGCCTCGCCATGGGGCGATCTGCCGCAAAGGGCGCGGTGCAGCCACTCCGAGACGAAGGGCGTCACCGGCGCGATCAGGAGCGCGACCACCCGGAGCGCCTCGTGCAGCGTCGCAAAGGCGGCGTTGGCGTCCTCGGCTCCGGTGTTGCCCCAGAAGCGGGGACGGGAGCGGCGCACGTACCAGTTCGAGAGCTCGCCGTCCACGAAGGCCTGCACCGCCCGGTAGGCGTTCGTCGGATTGTAGCTGTCGAGGTCGCCCCGCACCTGTGCGACAAGTTCGCTCAGGCGCGAGAGGAGCCACCGGTCCAGCGTCGAGGGCCGGACCGTCTGCGCGACGCGCTCTCGCTTCGAGCTCCACTCCTCCACGCTTGCGTATAGTGCAAAAAACTTGTATATGTTGAGTAGAGTGTCGAAGAACCTGGCCGAGGAGTCCCGCACGGCCTCGGGGTCGAAGCGGGTGGGGAGCCACGGGTTGCTGACAGTCACCATGTACCAGCGGATCGCGTCGGCGCCGTGCTCGGCGACCGCATCCCAAGGGTCTACGACGTTGCCGCGCGACTTGGACATCTTCCGGCCCCTGGCGTCGAGGATCAGGTCGTTGACGATCACGCTCCGGAAGGCCGGGGCGGCACCGAGCATCGTGGCGATGGCGTGCAGCGAGTAGAACCACCCGCGTGTCTGGTCGACCGCCTCGCAGATGAAGTCCGCCGGGTAGTGTCGTTCGAAGAGCTCCCGATTCTCGAAGGGGTAGTGCCACTGCGCCCAGGGCATCGCGCCCGAGTCGAACCAGACATCGAGCACCTCCGGGGTGCGACGCATCGTCGATCCGGTCTCCGGGCAGCGCCACGTCACCTCGTCGATGAAAGGTCGGTGCGGATCGAAGCCGTCGGGGAGCCCCCCCGCCCTCTCGGCCAGCTCGGCGATCGATCCGATCCACTCGGCGCGCTCCGGATCGTCGTCGGAGACCCAGACGGGGAGGGGCGTCCCCCAGTAGCGGTCGCGCGAGAGGGCCCAGTCCACATTCCCCTTCAGCCACTCGCCGAAGCGTCCCGCGCCGACCTCGGGGGGGTGCCAGGAGATGCGCTCGTTGCCATCGAGCAGCTCTTCGGTCAGTGACGACGTGCGCGCGAACCAGCTGCTGCGGGCGAGGTAGAGGAGCGGGGTGTCGCAGCGCCAGCAGTGTGGGTAGGAGTGCGATGCACGCGCCGAGCGGAATACGAGTCCACGTGCCTTCAGCTCCTGGGTCAGCGGCTCGTCGGCGTCCTTGAAGAAGGCGCCCCCAACGAGCGGCAGACCCTTCGCAAAGGTGCCGTCCGGCTCCAGTGGCTCGATCACCGCAAGACCGAGCTCCTCGCCCAACCGGTGGTCGTCGGCACCGTAGGCGGGGGCCATGTGGACGATTCCCGAACCCTCCTCGTCCGAGACAAAGTCGGCGGCGACGACCTCCCAGGCGCGGCCCCGCACCGCACCGCTCTCGATCACCTCGAAGGGGCGGCGGTACCTCGCGCCGATCAGCTCCGCCGGGTCGACCGGCCGACGAGGCACACCTTCGCCGAAGAGCTCGGTGGCGCGCTTCGCCGCCACCACTATGCGCCTCCCCTCGTTCTCGACCTCGACGTACTCGACCTGTGGGTTGACCGCTAGCGCCACATTCGCCACCAGCGTCCACGGTGTCGTCGTCCAAACCAGCAGGCGGCGCCCGCTTCCATCGAGGAGATCGAGGGTGATCCAGAGCGAAGGGTCCTCGACGTCCCGGTACCCGAGGGAGAGCTCGTGCGAGGAAAGGACCGTCTGGTCCTTCGGACACCAGGGGACGACCTTGCGGCCCCGGTAGAGAAGACCCCGCCCTGCGAGCTCCTTGAGCACCCACCAGACCGACTCGATGTACTCTGTGTGAAATGTGACGTAGGGACGCGAGTAGTCGAGCCAGTAGCCGATCCGCTCCGAGAAGCGCTCCCACTCCTCCTTGTAGGCGAAGACCGACTCGCGGCAGCGTTCGTTGAACCACGCGATGCCGCGCTCCTCGATCTCGCGCTTGTCCTCGATGCCGAGCTGCCTCTGCGCCTCGATCTCGACCGGCAGCCCGTGGGTGTCCCATCCCGCCATGCGCGTAACGTGGCGGCCTCGCATCGTCTGGTAGCGGCAGACGAGGTCCTTGATCGCACGGCTGATGATGTGATGCAGACCGGGACGCCCGTTGGCGGTGGGAGGCCCCTCGTAGAAGACGAACGGCTCGCCGTCGGCCGTGGCGGCGAGGCTCTGGCGGAAGGTCTCTTCGCTCCTCCAGGTGGCGAGCACCGACGCCTCCAGCTCGCGGCGAGTTGCGGGAGGGAATGGGTAGTGCAAGGGAGCGGTCTACTCCGACCAGAGGGCTTCGCGCAGGACGCCCCGCACGATGCCCGTGAGCGTCGGCTCGGCGGCCTGGGCCGTGGCGACGATTGCCTCGATCTCGACTTCCTCCAGCGCGTCGGGGAGGCACATGTCGGTGACAACGGCCAGGGCGAGCACCCGCATCCCGGCGTGGCGGGCGGCGATGACCTCCGGAACGGTCGACATTCCCACCACATCGACCCCCATTCGGCGGAGCATGCGGTACTCGGCACGGGTCTCGAGCTGCGGTCCGACGACCGCGGCGTAGACGCCTCGCCTGAGCGCCGTCCCCTGGGAGAGCGCCACCCTCGTCGCGAGCTCCTGAAGCGCGGGGTCGTAGGGGGCCGACATATCCGGGAAGCGGGGGCCGATATCATCGAGATTCGGGCCAACTAGGGGGCTGTCGCCCATGAGGTTGATGTGGTCGTCGAGGACCACGACGTCCCCCGGCGCCCAGAGTGGATTCATGGCACCGCACGCCGCCGTTACGACCAGCGCCTCGGCGCCGAGCAGCCTCATCACGCGCACCGGGAATGCGACCTGCGCCAGCGTGTACCCCTCGTAGCGGTGGAGGCGGCGCTGCATCGCCAAGACGGGCACGTCCTCGAGCGCACCGCAGATGAGCCCTCCCTGCTGGGCGGGCGCGGCCGGGAGGGGGAAGTGCGGCAGATCCTCGTACGGCACTACGGTGCCGCGCTCGATGGCGTCGGCCAGGCCGCGCAGTCCGGTCCCGAGCACGAGGCCGACGCGCGGGGTATCGTCCCAGAGCGCCTGCACCGCCCGGGCGGCCTCCGAGAGCCTGGCCATCTCGTGCGCGACCGTCCCCTGCCCCGCCGTGCTCCGCTCTCCAGTCACGTACGCTGCGCCCCCGGCCGCTCGCCGAATAGCACCGTTCCAAGCCGCACCATGGTGCTCCCCTCCTCCACAGCCACCTCGTAGTCGTTGGACATCCCCATCGAGAGCTCCCGCCCCGCCAGCAAACCGGCCGCGGCGGCGCTCTCCATCAGCTCGCGAGTCGCGCCGAAGACCTGGCGCAGCCGCCCCTCGTCCCGGGTGAGGGGCGCCATTGTCATGAGCCCGAGGAGGCGGATCCCCCCGAGATCGGCGACCTCGCCGATCGGTTCGATCGCAGAGGCAACCGGGAACCCCCCCTTGGTGGACTCGCCGGAGGCGTTTACCTGCACGAGCACCTCGAGGCGCCTGTCGGCCTCCTCGGCGATTCGCGACAGCCTTCGTGCGAGCTTGAGACGGTCAACGCTGTGCACCAGGGATGCCGACATCGCGACGGCGCGGGCCTTCCGGCTCTGGACGTGGCCGATCATATGCCACCGCGCCGAGGAGTCGTCTAGGCGAGCCGCCTTGGCCGCGAGCTCGTCGGGACGGTTCTCGCCCAGGTCAGGGAGCCCGCCAGCGACCGCCGCCCCCGCCGCCCCGAGCGAATGCCCCTTCGTGACGGCGACGATGCGCACGCTACCAGAGGCCCGTCCGCTCCGCTCGGCCGCGGCAAGCATCCGCCGCCGAACACGTGGCAGGGCCTCGGCAAGCCGCTCGGTGTAGCTACCGTGATCGTGCAGCCTAGCCGTCAAGCAGCACCCGGCGCCACGGCCAGCTGCCAGTCAGCTCGCCAGAGAGGCCGCCGCGACTACCTCGGGGTGAAGGTGATCGGTAGCGCCACCCAAAGCGGTACAGGCCTATCCCCATACATGCCGGGCGAGAACTCGGCACCCGGACAGACCCGGACCTGTTCCGTGGCCACCTCGTCCATGGCCGGATGGCCGGAGGACTTGTTGGGCTGGGTCTTCACCACTTCGCCTGTCTCGTCGACATACGCCCACACGGTCACCTGGCCGCCGATACCGGCGTCCCGGAGCAGTGGGGGGTAGTGCTTTTCGAGGCAAGCGACCAGAGCAGCCTCGCTTCTACCATCCCGATAGCCGGGGTCCACATCGCGCGGTGCCCAGAATGGCATGTCCGAGTTACCTTCACCCGACGCGTCCGGAGGTGGCGGCAGCTGATCCGCCGGATTATCGTCGAAGGTCACCGGGGCAATCGTCACATCCTCCTCGATTACCGCGTCCGTGATGACCGGCGTCGCCGGACGCTTGATCGCCTCCGGCGGCGGCGGAATCTCCACCTCTGGGGGGAGGTCGACGATCGGGGTCTCCTCCACCGAAAAGCTCACGTCCGGGGCGAACATCGAGGGCCAGAAGGCGAAGATCAGGAAGTGCACCACCGTGGCGGCACTGATCGACCCCCACAACCAAACGGAGGAGGAGCGCTTGAAGTTCTCGTTGGCGGAAATGTCGTCCGCCGCTGCACTTAGTAGTGTCTGGATGCTCATCGTCTCTCCCTTGTCATCTCTTGTTCAAGCTCGGCCGCGAAGACGACCCGCAGGGCGCCGGCCGCGACCAATTCGTTCTTCAGCGCGTCGATGTAACGGTACAGCGCGTCGCGATCCGAGCGGATCGAGACGACGAGGCGCTCGCTCTCCATGCGGAGCGGCCTCACCACCTCGCTCACATCCTCCATCGCACGTGGCAGGTCATTGATGAAGACGTCCCCGTTTCTCTCCACCCACACGTTGAGGATGTCCTTGTGCTTCTCGTCGATCTTCTTGCTCGACTCGGCCTGCACCCACTCGATCGGGCGCTTCCGGTCCTTCTGAAAGACAGTCGTCACCATGAAGAAGATCAGGAGGAGGAAGGCGATGTCGGCCATCGACGAAGACGGGATCTGGCTCGATGCCTTGGACTTTCGCTCCAGTCCCGAAGATCTGAGTGCCATCGTCTCTACCCCTCCAGTAGCTCAAGGGAAATTCGCGTGGAGCCCGCAGCCTGGAGGGCGTCCAGCACGTCGACCATGTAGCGGTACGGCGCGTCGGGATGCGTCTTGACGGCGGCGATCAGGATCGGATTCTGGGCCACGTCGAGGCGCCAGATGTTCTCCACATCGTTCGGGCGCACCACCTGCTCCTGCTGGCTCTCGCCCCGCTTGATCGTGACTGTGCCGTTCGGGTTCACGATCACGTGAAGGACGTTCTTCTGGCTGACCTCGACCTCCTCCGCCTGCTCCGGGAGGACGATCTGGAGGCCCTTGTCCTTGGGGAAGGTGGTGGTCACCAGGAAGAAGATGAGCAGTAGGAATGCGATGTCGGCCATCGACGAGGAGGGAATCTCGTCGGAGACCTTGGATTTCTTGTTGCCCAGTACAGCCATGCAGCAGTCTCCCTGGGGTTAGAGTGCCCTGATTCCGTTGGTCACGATACCTGCAGCCTGCCGTCGCGCTCGAGGTCCCACACCATGCTGAGCACCTTCTGGGTGCTCTCCTCCATGTCGACAATCAGGCTGTCGATCTTACCCACGAATATGTTGTAGCCGATGTTGATGGGAATCGCGATCGTGAGCCCGGCGGCGGTCGTCAGGAGCGCAACCTTGATACCCCCCGCCACCGTCGCGGGATCCACATCGCCGGCCTGCGCGATCGAGTCGAAGGCCAGGATCATGCCAGCGACGGTGCCCAGGAAGCCCATCAGAGGGGCGACATTCGCGATCGTCGCGAGCACCACCAGACCGCGTTCCAGGAAGCTGAGCTCGATCGAACCGGTCGTCGAGACGGCCTGCTCGACCTCGCCCTCGTTGACGCTGGCGGTCTTGATCCGGCGGAGACCCGCAAGCAGGATCGCCGCCGCCGGTCCGCGCGTCGCCGAGGCGATCGCGGCGGCCTCGTCGAGGTCGCCCTCCCCGGCCGCCTCCTCGACCGACCTGATGACCGCCGCCGAATCGCGCCCGGCCACCCACAGCGTCCAGAACTTCGCGATGATGACGCCCAGGCCGATGAGGGAGCAGATGACGAGCGGGTACATCATCCTGCCGCCGTCCGCGAAGAGGGTGAGGAGCTCGTACTGGGTGTTCAACTGGCGCTCCGCTACTGGGCGAGGGTGAGTTTGCGAGGGCCGGAGCACACCCGGGCGCACCGTCCCCGATTCCTAGAGAAATATGAGGAGCGGAGCAACCGAAGCGCAACCCACGGTCCCGCTTCGGTTATCGTTGGAGGGTACGCGCACGACCCAGCACTCGGCCTAACGGGGTACGATGGACAGCTTCCTGCAACAGCTGCAGTTCCTCAGTCCCGGGTGGAGCGATGCCGTCGAGATCGCCATCGTCTTCCTCCTCTTCTACCGGATCCTCCTCCTCATCCGGGAGACCCGGGCGATGCAGATGCTGCTCGGCGTGCTCCTCCTCGCAGGGTGCTACCTCCTGGCGATCGTCATGGAGCTCTCGCTCATCCGGCGGCTCCTGGACGCGCTCTTCCAGTACGGGGCGATAGCCGCGCTCGTCGTCTTCCAACCGGAGATGCGGGCCGCGCTGGCGAGGCTGGGGCGGGGCGTGCTGAGCCCGGCCCGGGAGGAACAGATCGTCGACAGGCTGGTGCAGGGGGCGTCGCTCCTGGCGAGCTCGGGCGTCGGCGCCATCATCGCCATCCAGCGCGAGACGGGACTGCGCGAGTACGCGCTGACGGGCAGACGTATCCAGGGTGTGCTGTCGCCCGAGCTCCTGGGGACGATCTTCATGCCCCGCTCGCCGCTGCACGACGGGGCCGTAATCGTGGTTGGCGACACCATTGCGGCCGCCGGGGCGATCCTGCCGATCACCCAGAGTCCGCTCCGCGACCGCTCGCTCGGGATGCGTCACCGGGCCGCCCTCGGCCTGAGCGAGGAGACGGACGCCTTCGCGATCGTCGTCAGCGAGGAGACGTCACGGATCTCGGTGGCGTACGGCGGGAGGATCGAGGTCGGGGTCTCGCCGGAACGGCTGCGCGAGATGCTCGAGGCGTCGATCCCCCGAGTGGTACCTACCGCCACGGGGAGCTCCGCGCTGGAGCCCGCGTAGTAGGATCGGACAGACGGGGGAAGCCACGTGTACGGCTAGCCGGGCGAGGGGAGCGGGTCGGGCGCTCCGAGCCCTGGCTTCGGATGCGGGAGAGCACGCGGCTCGCTCTCGGGCGGGACGACCGCCGACTCCGCCGGCTCGTCGGTACCAGCGGCCAGCGGCGGTAGCTCTCCGCCATCCACCAGGAGCTTTATCTCGTTGCCGTCGAGCGTTTCCCGCTCCAGCAGCGCCTCGGCCAGCGCTTCGAGTAGCTCGCGGTTCGCCTCCAGGATCTCGCGGGCCTTTGTGTGGGCGGCGTCCAGGAGCTGCTTCACCTCCTCGTCCACCTGGCGGGCCGTGTGCTCCGAGACCTCCCGGCGCTGCACCAGCTCCCGCCCGAGGAAGACCTCCTGGTCGGAGTCGCCTACGGCCATGAGGCCGATCCGGTCAGACATGCCGAAGCGTGTCACCATGCGCCGGGCCATGCTCGTGGCACGCTCGATGTCGTTGCCCGCGCCCGTAGTCACCTTGGCGGGGCCGAAGGTGATCTCCTCGGCGACCCTTCCTCCGAAGAGCATCGCCAGCTGTCCGGTCATCCAGTCCCGGGTGTAGGAGTGGCGGTCCTCCTCGGGGAGCGAGGCGGTGAGCCCCATCGCGCGCCCGCGCGGCACGATCGTGACCTTGTGGACCGGGTCGAGTCCGGGGATCTTGACCCCGATCACGACATGACCCGCCTCGTGGAAGGCGGTGAGGCGCCGCTCCGAGTCGGTCAGCACCATGCTCCGGCGCTCAGTGCCGAGCATCACCTTGTCCTTGGCCTGCTCGAAGTCCTCCATGCTCACCCGGTCGACTCCCCGGCGTGCGGCGAAGAGGGCGGCCTCGTTGCAGATGTTCGAGAGGTCGGCCCCGCTCAGGCCGGGTGTCCCCCGCGCGATCAGCGAGAGCTCCACGTCCTCGGCGAGGGGCAGCTGGCGGGCGTGCACGGCGAGGATCCCCTCCCTGCCCTTCACGTCGGGCAGGTCCACGACGACCTGGCGGTCGAAGCGGCCTGGGCGGAGGAGCGCAGGATCGAGCACGTCGGGCCGGTTCGTAGCCGCCAGCAGGATGACCCCGTCGTTGGACTCGAAGCCGTCCATCTCGACGAGTAGCGCATTCAGCGTCTGCTCGCGTTCGTCGTGGCCGCCCCCCAGCCCGGCACCCCGGTGCCTCCCCACGGCATCGATCTCGTCAACGAAGATCACGCACGGCGCATGCGCCTTCCCCTGCTCGAAGAGGTCGCGCACCCGAGATGCGCCCACCCCCACGAACATCTCCACGAAGTCCGATCCCGACATCTGGAAGAAGGGCCTCGCCGCCTCTCCCGCCACCGCTCTCGCCAGAAGCGTCTTGCCAGTCCCCGGTGGCCCGACCAGAAGCACACCCTTGGGCAGGCGTCCACCCAGGCGCGAGAAGCGGGGAGGGTCCCTCAGGAACTCGATGATCTCGGCGAGCTCCGCCTTGGCCTCCTCCGCCCCCGCCACGTCGGCGAAGGTGCCCTGCGGCGTATCCGGGCTGATCAGGCGGGCGCGAGAGCGTCCGAACTGGAAGGCGCGGTTGCCGCCCGCCTGCATGGAGCGGAGAATCCAGATCCAGACGAAGATGATGAGGATCCAGGGGAGGAAGGTCACAAGGACCGGGAGCAATCCGGCTGGCTCGGCGCGGGCGTCGACCTCGACCTCCCGCTCCCGGAGCTCCCGGGCGAGATCGGCGGCGGCACCCGGCACGATGTTGGTGACAAACTCGTTCACGAGCGCATTGTCCACCTCGACCGTGCTCCTGAACTCGCCCCTCACCTCCGAGTCGCCCACGATCGTGACCTCGAGGATGTTGTCGTTCTCGATCTGGCGGTAGAGCTCCGAAGGGCTGATTCGGCCTGCCGACCTGTCGCTCCGGCCAAGAAACTGCAGGGCAAGGAGCGACATCAGCGCCATCAGCAGCCAGAAGGAGGCCACCCGGGTGACTCGCTTCATCCCCTTCGGCGGGGGACTGGGCTGGGGTTTCTTCTCTGACATCCTCTAGTGGCGAAGTGCGGCCGGGTCGGGGGATCCTCGCATCTCAGGGAGCAACGCAGAGCGAAGCCCTAGGTACGGGTATTGTAAACCACGGATTACACATTGTAAACCACGGATTACACATTGTAGAGCACAGACTACAGTATGGACAGGCGCGCGAAGCGATCCAGCGGAGATGCAGCGCTGCGCCTGCCGTGGAGGGTCTGTCCGCGGGCTGCTCCGGGTAGCACCTCACATCCGACTACCCGCGGACCGCTAGCGAACAAATATAGGGGAAGTGCCGATAGTCCTCCCCATAGTCCAATCCGTAGCCCACGAGGAACTCCCTCGGGGCATCGAAGCCCACCCAGCGAATCTCCTTTGCCGTATTGGCCAGACGCTTGTGCAGGAGAACGCAGACCTCCAGCGAGGCGGGACGCTCCTGTTCGAGCATGGGGACCAGATGGTCGAGCGTGCGGCCGCTCTCCACCACATCCTCCAGGAGGAGGACGTGCCGTCCGGCGACTGGCTCGCCGGGGCGATCGCGGAGCGTGACCTCGCCGCTGCTGGTGTGGCCCTGTCCGTAGCTCGCCGCCCTCATGAAGTCAAACTGAACAGGGATGGGGATCGCCCGCGCCAGGTCGGCCGCGAATATGAATGAGCCCTTCAGGGTGGCGAGGACGAGAAGCCGGTCGTCGGGGGTGTAGGCCTCGCCGATCCGGTGTCCCAGCTCCTGTACCCGGGCGGCTATCTCGCTGGCGGTGAAGACGACGCGAACCAGTTGGCGACCATCCGCGCCGGGGCCGCAGCCGGTCGATGGGTCCCCGCTGCGATCTCCGACGCCGACTCTGCCGTCTGAGACAGGTGGAACCCGCACCGGTGGGCGGATATGCACCAGGGGGCCATCGCGAGCCGCCGTGACGCCCCCTCTCATCGTGAGCTCGCGGCCGCCACCCGCCCTTCGGGCAAAGTTCAGGAGGTCGCCCGTCGCCCTCCGTCCGGCCTCGCCGCCAAGGCGCGCCACCGCCTGGCGCAGCAGCGCGGCGGCGAGCTCGGTCGGCGCCGCCGCCAGCTCGGCCCGCTTGAGGGAGAAGCCCTTGGCGGCGCCCGGCAGCGCCGCCGTCATCGCGGCGATGCGCCCATCCAGGAGCAGACCGAGGGCGGCCGACTCGGCACGGCTCGCCTCGGCGAAATGGGCGAGGGACGCGGCAGCCCCCGGGACGGCCCTCTCGAGCTCCGGCAGGATGCGGTGGCGGATCGAGTTGCGCGTCCAGCGCAGGTCGCGGTTGGTGGGGTCCTCGCGATGTGGCACGCTGTGCTCGGCCGCATACTCGGCGAGCTCCCCGCGCCTGAAGGGCAGCAGCGGCCGCACGACCGCCGTCGAGCCTCCAGGTGCCAGCCTCCGCCTCGGCCGGATCCCAACCACGCCGCGCGGGCCGCTCCCTCTGGCGGCTCGAAAGAGCACCGTCTCGGCCTGGTCGTCGGCTGTGTGCGCCGTCAGGACCACCGCGTTCTCGCCGAGGTCGCGCGCGAGCTCGGCGAAGAGGTCGTAGCGCAACCTTCTCCCCGCGGCCTCGGTGGCGACAGGGCGCGAAGCGCGGCGCAGATGGCAGGCCACGCCCCACTCGGCGCATACACCGGCCACCCACTCGGCGTCGGCGGCGCTCTCCGGGCGCATCCGGTGATCGATGTGGATCGCGGCGAGCACTGTTTCGGGGGGTGCCACCCCGCCACGGACGAGGAGGTGCAGGAGCGCCATCGAGTCGAGGCCGCCCGAGACCGCCGCGAGGACCACCTCGGCGCCATCCAGCAGGCTGTCCTCCCGGAGGCGAAGGCGGACCCGCGCGGCGAAGTCGCCGCTCACGGCGGGGGAGCGCCAGCTGGCGGCGGACGTCCGGTGACCTCCGAGAGCACCTTTGCCAGCAGGTCGGGGCGGTCCGTCTGGATCCCGTCGACGCCCCACGCCAGCAGGCGGCGCATGCCGTCCATGTCGTCGATCGTCCAGATGTGGACGGGTAGGTTGGATCGGTGGGCCGCGCGCACGAGCTGGGGGGTCACGACACGCCACCGCCCCGACCGCTCCGGCAGCTGGAGCAGGTCGGCCCTAGGTGCCGCCAGCGCCCCCACGAACGGGAGGCGGTGCAGCAGCCAGAAGGGGAGCACCTGGGCCCTGGACGCACCCCAGGGGCCGGAGTAGCCCCGCGCGTCCCGCCGGGTCCGCTCCCACTCCGCACCGATCAGGACACGGTGCTCGGCGCCGTGCGAACGGATCACCTCGACGAGCGGTCGAGCGGCCTCGGGCGCCTTGGGCTCCACCATGATGCGCATCGCGGACAGCTCCTCGAGCACCTCCGAGAAGAGGGGCAGCCGGATGCCCCGGTCGGCAAATGGCGTGCCGCCCTCCGAGTCCCGGAAACGGCACCCCGCGTCAAGCTCCCGCACCTCCTCCCACCGCATCTCGGCGATCGCCCCGCTGCCGTCGGTCGTTCGGTCGACCGTGGCATCGTGCAGCACCACGACCTTGCCGTCGGCGGTTAGGCGCACATCGGTCTCGAGCATGTCGGCGTCCCACCGAGTGGCCGCGTGCACGAAGGCGGCGAGGGTGTTCTCGGGCCTGAGTCCGGCACCGCCGCGGTGCGCCACCAGGAGCGGCGCCCCCGCGCAGAAGGGGTGCCCAGGGCGACGGCGGGCCAGCGTCACCCGCTGGACCTCGGGCTACCCGCCCTGCTTCATCGTCAGCTCCTCGACGATCCTCGACGCGCCGTACACCTCCTCCAGAGCCTCCAGGATGCCGCGCACATCGACCGCCACCGAGCGCTTTAGCACTGGCATGTAGATGTAGTCGCCGGAGAGGCTCTGGATGTTGCCGTCGAAGATCAGTCCCACCACCTCCAGCTCCCGGTTCACGACCGGCGATCCCGAGTTGCCGCCGATCACGTCCGCCGTGCTGACGAAGTTGATCGGCGTCGAGAGGTCGAAGTCCTTGGGCGGGTCGCTCCAGCGCCCGGGCAGATCCCACTCGGCCGCCCCCGGATTGGAGTGGTGGCGGTCGTAGAGCCCGTAGAAGGTGGTGTACGCCGGGGCCACGGTGCCGTTGTAGGGGTACCCCGAGACCACTCCGTCGGCCAGGCGCAGCGAGAAGGTCGCGTCGGGGGGAATGCGGGTGCCGTCGAGCCGGAAGCGCGCGCGTCCCAGTTTGGAGGAGATCGCCTCCTCCTCGGGTCCCACCGTCGAGAGCACGTCTCTTAGCGGCCCGCGGGCGGCCAGTAGCCCCTGCACGAAGGCGTAGCCGGGGTCGGCCTCGATGTCGAGGGAGTCGTCCATGAGCGCGGCGATCGCGCTAGCTGAATCCGAGAGCGCCGACTCCGATATCAGCATAGCCGCGGCCTCTTCGGCCGTGCGGCCGCCGAGCAGCTCGACCACAGTCGGGTGGCTGGCGCCGAATGCGTCCACCAGGTCCTGGTGACGCGCGACGAGGAGCGCCTCGTCCAGCTCCCGAGCCCGACTGCCGACCGACCGGACTCCGGCGAGCGCCGCCTCGAGGTCCTCCTCGGAGGCGCCCTGGGCCTTGGCGGCCACATGCCCCCGCGCCCGCAGAGCGCGCACGATCAGATTCGACTCGTAGCGCGGGTTCCCCAGGACGGCAAATGCGTGTGACTCGTCCGCCACCTCCACCTTGCGGGACTGTAGCGCGGCCATCTCCTCGAAGAGCGGCAGGTGCTCCGCCCCGAGCACCGAATCGGCGGCCAGCGCATCCTGGAAGTCGCTCTCGGCGGCGGCCCGTCTGGCAATGATGTACGGGTCCTCCAGACCGCCGAGCATGCCCCGATACGCCTTCTGGGCGTTCAGGAGGCTGAAGACGACGTTTCGGATGTCGTCGATCCCCGGCTCGTCGCCCCGCCCTTCCAGGTACCCCTCGATCGCCTCGATCCGGGAGTCCAGGAAGCCCAGGAGAGCGGGCATCGCCACGTCCCGTCGGTACTCGAGCTCCGCCACCGTCTGCAGGCGGGTGGTGCTGCCCGGATTGCCGATGACGAAGACGAGGTCGCCCGCAGAGACGCCTCCCTCGCTCCAGACGAAGTGCTCGCCGGTCGCCAGCGGCGCCCCGTCGTCGCCGTAGAGGCGCAGGAAGGCGAAGTCGAGGGAGTAGCGAGGGTAGGTGAAGTTGTCGGGATCGCCGCCGAAGTAGCCTATCTGGAGCTCGGGCGCCATGACCAGCTTGGCGTCCTCGTACCGGCGGAAGACGTAGGCGGAGTACATGCCGCCGTTGTAGAACGAGACGACCTCTACCTGGAGGCCCGCCTCCTCGCCCCCGCGCTCCTCCCTGATCCTCTCGGCGACCGCCTCGGTGAGGCTGTCGCGCACGGCGCTCTGGGCCTGGGCGCCCTCGGCCGCGTCAACCGCGCCCTGGATCTCGCCGGTGACGTCGACGATCTCGATCAGCTGGTCGGCGTGGAAGTCCTCGAGAGGGCGCTCCTCGTCGATCGTGGCCGCATAGAAGCCGCTGTCGAGCAGATTCTCGTGATCCTCGGATACCTGCGTGACGAAGGAGCGGGCGCAGTGGTGGTTGGTGAGGACCAGCCCCGTCGCCGATACCAGCGAGGCCGAGCAGCCGGGTATCCTGAGCGCGCCCAGACGGGCTCGCGCATACCACTCCTCGTCCGGCGAGAAGCCGAAGGTGCTCTCCAGGTACTCGGTCGGCGGCGCGTCGAAGGTCCACATCTTGCCGTTGTCGAAGGCGCCGGCCTGCACGGTGTCGTAGACGCTCGGGGCGGCCGCCTCGTCGATCGCCTCCGCACCGCCGTCGGCATCGGCCGGCATCGCCTCGTCGGCAGCCGGGGTGGGCGGCATCGCCGCAGGGGGGGCGGGCGCGGGAGAGGCGCACCCCGAGAGGGTGGCCAGCAGGGCGATTGCGGCAGCGGGATACGGGCGCATGGTGGCGGAGTTCTCCGTGGGCGGTATAGATGCGACTGGGAGTTGCGAATGGGTAAGGTCGGCCCCGCGCCGGGGGGTGGCAAGGGTGGGCGGGGCGCTACGGGCGATCTTGTCCGGGCGGGCGAAAGGGCCGACCTTCACTCGCGATGTCCGATTCCTCCGCGATAGCGGCTGCCCCCCGGACGCTAGGTGCCCACCTCTCGGTCGCCGGGGGCGTCGAACGAGCTCCCGAGAGGGCGTTGGAGGTGGGTGCGAGCACGCTGCAGATCTTCACCAAGCAGCCGAATCGGTGGGCGGAGCCGAGGATTGCAGACGAGCGGGGCGCGGCCTTCCGGGGCGAGGTCGCCCGGACGGGGATCTCCTACGCTGTCTCGCACGACTCGTACCTGATCAACTTGGCGTCTCCGACAGGTCACCTCTGGCGCCGCTCGGCGGAGTGCTTCCGGGGCGAGCTGGAGCGGGCGGCACTGCTCGGCCTAGACGCAATCGTCACCCACCCCGGCAACGCTACGGACGGCGACCGGGAGAGCGGGATCGAGCGCAATGCCCAGGCCGTCACGGAGGCGATGGAGGCAGTCCCCGCCAGCCCCCGCGTCCTCCTGGAGCTCACGGCCGGGGCGGGCACTTCGGTGGGGGGCACGCTGGAGGAGCTGGCCCGGATCATAGAGCTGATTCCGGAGCGCGAGCGCACCCGCGTCGGGGTCTGCTTCGACACCTGCCACGCCTGGGTAGGCGGGCTCGACCTGGCGGGCGACTACGAGGGGGTCTGGATGCGAGCCGAGGACACGATTGGGCTCGACCGCATCGAGGTCTTCCACATGAACGACGCCCTGGCCCCCTTCGGCTCGCACCGCGATCGCCACGAGCACATCGGAGAGGGAACGATCGGGCTGGAGCCCTTCCGCCGCCTCATGAACGACGAGCGGTTCCTCCACCTCCCGAAGATCCTCGAGACCCCGAAGGGCGAGGACGGCGTGGAGGCCGACCGCAGGAACCTCGCCGTGCTGCGGGAGCTCCGGGCTGGGTAGCCCGAACTGGCGGCCCATGGACAGACTCTCGCGGGACTTTCCACGCTGCTGCTGGTGGGTTGCCGGTCCGACGGGCTAGCTTCCGCCCGATGTCTCTCCTTCCCCTCAGGCCGCTCCGCTTCGGCGAGATCGTCGACGGCACCCTGCAGCTCTACCGGCGCGACTTCGGCCTCTACTACCTGGCGGCGCTCCTGGCGGCAGTGGGAAGCCATCTACTATTGCAGGCGACGGGGATCGACCAGGTGCCCCTCCCCGTCGGCGACGAAACCGATCCGTTCGCCGCGATGGCCAACGTGCTGCCGGATATGGGCACGATGCTCGTCGGGGCGCTGGCGGCGTCGGCCATTCACTCCGTCGGCGCCATCGCGGTGTGCTCGGCCATGACGGAGCGGATCGCCGAACGGCCCGCCACCGTGGCAGGCTCCTACCTGACGGCGCTAGGGCGTCTCCCCAGCGTCTGGGGCGCCTTGCTGCTGGCGGGGCTAATCGGCCTAGCGTGCATCGGGGCGCTGGCGCTGGCGGTCGGGATCGTTACGGCACTCGCGTCGGCCATCGGAGGCATCCTGGGGCTGGCTCTCGCGGGATCGGCTGGGACGGCTCTTCTCTTTGCGGCGACTGCCTTCCTCTTTGGCGCCTTCTTCGGGATCCTCCCGGCGGCGGTCTCGGAGGGGCGCGGACCGCTGGGTGCCCTCGGCCGGTCGCTCGACCTCTTTCGTGCGGGGTGGCTCAGGGTGACGGGCGTCATGGCGGTGGCGATGATCGTCGCGACGGTCCCGTCGGTCGCGATCGTGGGGCTGATGGGCGTCGGGGGAGCCTTCGCCGCACCCGAGGCGGCGGGGCAGGTGTCCTCGGTCGGCATGTGGCTCTCCGGAATCGCCAGTCTGGCGTTCGGGGCGCTCACCCTGCCGTTCACGGTGGGCTCCGCGATGGTGCTCTTCCACGATCAGCGTGTCCGCACCGAAGGATACGACCTAGAGGCGCGGGCGCGCGAGATGGGCGGCGATTGAGGCGACACCAGCTGCCCGACCCCGAAGAGGTGGCCGGAGTGCTGAGGGAGATCCTGGCCGGGGCCGAATTCGCCGTTATCCAGGAGCCATTGGGGCGACGCCTGCTGGCGTGGTTCAGCGAGTGGTCGAGGCGGGCGTTGCAGTGGCTCTTCGATCTGGCGGGCGACGGACCCGACCTCTGGCAGACGGTGGCGCTGGCGCTGATCGCCGCCCTCCTGGTTGCCGCGTTGGCGGCGGGCTATAGGAGAATCGGGAAGCGGCGCGGGGATGGCGCACCGAGCGTGGAGTCTCCGGCGCGCATCCCCCAAGGTGCCGACGAGTGGCTCCAGGTCGCTGGGGCACGCGCGGCGCGGGGCGAGCTTCGGTCGGCCGCCACTGCCCTCTACCGGGGCGTCTTGCTGACTCTGGATCGTGATGGCGCAATCTCCTACCACACTTCGAAGACGCCAGGCGACTACGCCAGAGGGGTGGCGCGCGACTCCGGCGCTGCCCGCTTCCTGGCAGCCTTTCAGGACTTCTCCTTCGGCGTGGGACAGCCCTCTCGGGCGGGTTACGCGTCTCTCTCGCGGACGGCCGCGGACGCCACGGGCGAAGCCGTTGGGAGGGTGGGTCCGTGATGGAGGACCGGCCAGCCGAGGGACGGAGGCCATGGGCAGCTCGCCCGGTCCTCTGGATCGCGGGGCTGCTGATCGTAGGCGCGGCCGTCTCGTACCCGCTCCGACCGAGGGGCACCGGCACTACCGAGAGCATTCGCAGCGGGCTCCGCACCACGCCCGACGGGGTGGCAGCCCTTGCTCGCGCAATCGAGCGGATGGGTCGTCCGGTAGCCTTTCGGACGACACCGTGGGCCGACGCCGACCCTCTTCGCGGAACCGTGGTCCTCCTGGAGCCCCGGCGGCCGCCGAGCCCCCGGGAGGCGCGGGCCGTGCTCGACCATGTGAGGGACGGCGGCACCCTGGTCTACGCCCCCCGCTACACCGCCGGTGCCGTGGTGGACAGCCTCCGGCCGCCGCTCATGGACTCCCTAGGGGTCCTACTGAGAGCTCGGCCGCCATTGGAGATGCCATCTTGGACGCAGATCTCCGCGCGATGGGCGGACCATCCCCTCGCCGACGGCATGGCACCCCCGCTGCCTTCTTCTCACGCAATGCGCGTCGAGGGAGCCGATGCGCGCGAGGTCCTCGCCGCGACCGACAGCGCCGAGGAGGGGTGGCTGGTCGCGGCCGAGGTGCGGCTGGGGGCCGGCCGGGTGCTCGCGTTGGCCGACGCGGCACCCCTCGCAAACGCCGAGGCCGACGACGACCCGCTGGCCGTCCTCGCCGCGAGGGCCGCGCTGGCGTGGACTCCGCCGGGCGACAGCGTCTTCTTCGCGGAGTTTCATCAGGGCATCGGCGGGAGACGCAGCCAGGCCCGGGTCCTGACGGACTTCTTCTTCGGCAGCGCCGCGGGGCGCACCCTGGCGCAGCTAGCCGCGGTCGGCCTTCTCGCGCTTGCCTGCGCCGGGGTACGCTTCGGGTCGCCCATGCCGCTGGTGGCGCCCCCGGACCGAGAACGCAGGTCGCCACTTGAGCACGTCTCGGCGCTGGGCGATCTCTACCGCAAGGCGGGCATCGCCACTACCCTGCCTCGCCCCTCGCAACCACCATCCCGGAGACCTGGTAGATGACGCCTAACACGGGCGCTCTGCGCCTCCTATCCGACCTCGAGAGGACGGTTCTCGGCCAGGAGACCGTTCTCCGACAGCTCCTCGTCGTCCTCCTGGCGAAGGGGCACGCGCTGGTCGAGGGAGTCCCCGGTACCGGCAAGACGCTGGCGGTGCGGGCGCTGGCCAGTGGGCTCGGGCTCGACTTCGGTCGAGTGCAGTTCACACCCGATCTGATGCCCACCGACCTGGTCGGGGTGAGCGTCCTGGAGGGGTCGAGCTTCACCTACCGGTCAGGTCCGGTCTTCACCGACCTGCTCCTGGCCGACGAGATCAACCGGGCGCCTCCGAAGACGCAGGCCGCCCTCCTCGAGGCGATGGGTGAGCGTCAGGTCACGGTGGACGGCGAAACCCGGGGGCTCCCCGAGCCATTCACGGTCTTTGCGACCCAGAATCCAGTCGAGTACGAGGGCACCTACCCGCTCCCCGAGGCGCAGCTGGACCGCTTCCTGATGAAGGTCGTCGTGCAGTGCCCGCCCGAAGAGGCCGAGCGCACGATCCTGGACCGCTACCTGGACGGCTTCAGAGCCGACGACGAGGCGACGTACGCGACCGGCGCGGCGTTGGGGCGCGGGGAGCTCTCGAAGATGCGGACCGATGTCGAAGGGGTGCATGTGGACGAGCGCATCCGCCGCTACGTCACCGACATCGTGCGGGCGACCCGCGAGGACGCGGCCTTCTCGCTCGGCGCCAGCCCGCGCGCCGGGGTGGCGCTCTTCCAGGCGGCGCGGGCGGAGGCCTACCTGGCGGGCCGGGACTACACGACGCCCGACGACGTCAAGTCGCTCTCCTTTCCGGTGCTCCGCCACCGCGTGGTGCTGACCCCCGAGGCCGAGGTCGAGGGGAGGTCGTCGGACGAGGAGCTGGCATCGCTCCTGGGGACGCTCGAGGCGCCGAAGTAGCTCCGGTGCGAATGGCGCTGATCCCGAGCGCGAGGACACTCTGGCTCCTGGCGGCCGCGTCGCCGCTCTTCCTGGTCAGCGCTCCGCTGGCGCTGGCGGTCGATGCGGCCGTCGTGCTGCTGGCGCTTCTCGACGGAATGCGCGCGCCGGTGCCCTCCGCCCGCCGGGAAGCCCCGCGCATCGCGTCGCTCGGGGCGGCGATCGAGGTCCGGATCGGAGTCGCCAACCCGGCGGCGCGCCGCGTCGTGGTCCTCCTGACCGACGACCTGGACTCTTGCCTCCGAAGGGAGAGGGCGCCCGACGGCATCGACTGGAACGACGGAAGGAGACTCGAGCTCGCTGCGAATGGATCCGAGAGTTGCGGCTACCTGATGACGCCTCGTGCCCGGGGGCTGCTCTCCCTCGGCGCCATCCACCTTCGCACGCTCTCTCATCTGGGGCTGATGTGGCGCCGCTCGAGGGTGGACGTGAGGGACGAGGTGCTCGTGCAGCCCGGCCTCAGCGACGTGCTACGCGAGCGCAGGCACGCACTCCGGAACGAACCGCGCGCGCCCGGGCCTAGACGCTCCCGGCAGTGGGGCGAGGGTATGGAGTTCGAGGGTCTGCGCGACTATGTGCAGGGCGACGACCCGCGTGCGATCGACTGGAAGGCATCGGCCCGTCGGCCCAGGCTCCTGGTGCGCAACTACGAGGCCGAACGCAGCCAGCAGATCGTCCTTGCCATCGACGCTGGCCGACAGATGCGCGAGCGCCTTCCAGGGGGGCGGGAGCGGATCGACTACGCGCTCGGGGCGTGCATGATGCTGGCGAGTCGGGCGCAGCGCTTCGGCGACCGCCTGGGCATCCTGGTCTTCAACGACCAGATCCGCCACCTGTCGCCCCCGCGCCGGGCCGATCCCGCAAGCCTTGCGCGCACGCTGGCCGGGGTCGAGACCAGGCTGGTCGAGCCCAACTACCCGCTCGCCTTCGCGACGCTGGGACGCACCTTCCGCAAGCGGTCGCTGGTGGTCCTCTTCTGCGACGTGGTCGACGGCTCGGTCTCGCGGGCGCTGGCGAGCTCGCTCGAGCGGGTCGGGAGAGCCCACCTGCCGCTGGCCGTCGCGATCCGGAACCCGGATCTGGAGCGGGCCGCGGACCAGCCGGATAGGGATGAAGGGGACGCCTATCGTCGCACCGCCGCCGAGGAGCTAGTCCAGGCCCGTAGGGCCGCGCTGCAGTCGATGCGCCAGGCGGGGATCCTGGTGGTCGACACCTCACCGGGCGATGCGCTGGTCCAGACGCTCGACAGGTACGTCGAGATCAAGGAGCGGGGGCTGCTGTGACCCAGCGTCCCTCCGACCGGCCAGCCCGAAGTACGCCGCGAGGAGCACTGCCGTAGACCCCCCGAAGGCGAACTTGGCCGGTGCCGGCAGCGCCAGAGGCGAGTACAGGCCCTCGACTATGCCAGCGACCACGAGCATCACCGCCGCTCCGAGGAGCAGAGTGAGGAGGTCGCGCCCCCTGGCCCGAAGCGCGTCCGCGCGGGTGAGGCGTCCGGGCACCAGGAGCGCCGACCCCAGCCCGAAGCCGGCGCCGCCGGCGATGCAGATCGCAGTGAGCTCCACAAAGCCGTGGGGGAAGACGAATGCGAGGATCACCGCGAGCACTCCCTCGTTGGCGTACGCACCCAGCACCGAGCCGAGCATGAGGCCGTTGAGGAGGAGGACCGCGAGCGTTCCAGCGCCTGCGAGCACTCCGCCCGCGAAGGCCAGGAAGGTCACGCCGAGGTTGTTGGTCGTCAGCGCCGCCGAGAGCACCGGCATCTCCAGGGCGGTGATCTCCCGCTCCAGGTAACGTGCGGCGGGGTCTCCCTTTACGGTGTTCTCGGCTCTCGTCATCATGGCCGACCCCACCATCTTGCGTCCGAGGAGCGGGTCGCCGTGCACGGCCGCGAAGGTCATCCCGGCTGGCCCGTAGAAGAGCGCCGTCGCGAGCAGGACCGGGACCCGGTGGCGCCTCACCGCCCGGGGGAACCCGACCGCCAGCCACCGCCCGAGTCCGTGGGCGATCCGGCGACGACGACGGTAGAGCAGATTGTGGCCCGCCCCGACCCAACGCTCCAATGCGCCCACGAGCTCGGGTCCGGCACCGTAGGTGCGCACGCGCGCCAGATCGGCCGTCAGTCCGCGGTAGAGCCGCCCGAATGCGCGGAGCTCGCTCTCCGAGAGGCTGGCCAGGCCGCCCTTCTCGCCCCTCCGGACCAGCTCGGCGTAGCGCGACCACTCCTCCTGCCGCTCCCTGGCCATCGTCGCCGCCTGCAGGCTCCTGGCACCGCTTCGCGCGGCGTGCCGAGGTCCCTCCTCCCGATGCAGCCGGACCAGGACCTCGTCTGGAGTGTGGTGGTCACCGGCCGCGTAGTCCTCCCCAATCGCTGGACGGAGCGCCTCCAGCAACGCCTCCGACACCCGGTGCCTGATCCGGCCCGAGAGACCCTCCCTCCTCGCCACGTAGCTCGCGAGCAGCTCGAACCCTGCAGGCGACAGCAGTGGACGGCCGACTCTCCCAGGAGGGGGCTCGATCGCTTCGATGCGGCTTCGGCCAGCCGCGTCCTGCACGACCAAGGTGCCCGCTACCAGGTCGCCCAGCCGCTGGGCCCGCCGGCTGGCGAGGATGCTCACCAGCCCGGCGAGACCGCTCGGAGCCGGCTGCAGGTCCACGGCCCGGAGGAGATTGCGGAGCACCGCGCCCCGGAAGGAGAGCGCCTCGCCCCCCACCTGCACGACCCGGAGGCCGAGGGTGCGCTTCCCAGGCGTCCGCCCGCCCCAGAGCCCCTCGAAGAGCATGAAGTAGCCCCACTGGACGAGAAACACGGCGAAGACCAGCGCCGTGGTGCCGAGCGACTCCGCCACCGGGCCGAGGCTGGCCACCGCGGCCAGCGCCGCGGCCAGTACCGCGAGGACCGCCGACAGGAGTACGAGATCGACCGCGAAGGCACCTATCCGGGACCCGAGATCGGCGAGCACGTAGTCGATCCGCACCTGCTCCGGGGTGTCGACTGCCACCCGCCTGTGAAGTGCGGTTTCGGTCAAGTGCCGGAGGAGGGACTTGAACCCCCGACACGCGGATTATGATTCCGCTGCTCTGACCAGCTGAGCTACTCCGGCGGGGGTGGTATGCTCGTCACCGGAGGGGGCGATGTCAAGCTGCCGGACGCGCGGATGGCTACCATTGTTGGCCTCTGCACCCGAACCGGAGATGCCCATGGACCTCGGCTTCCTGATGATCCCCGCGCTCGCCGCACTCAGCGTGGTCGGCCTGCTGAGCTCGCTTCGCATCCTCTGGGAGTACGAGCGCGGCGTCGTCTTTCGGCTCGGGAAGCTGACGCGCGCCAAGGGGCCCGGCGTGGTCTTCCTCGTCCCGTACGGGATCGAGCGGATGCGGAAGATGGACCTGCGCATCATCGCGCTCGACATAGCTCCCCAGGACACGATCACCAAGGACAACGTCAGCTGCACCGTCAACGCGGTCGTGTACTTCCGGGTCGTCGATCCGGCGCGGGCGGTCGTCGAGGTGGAGGACTACTACTTCGCCACCAGCCAGATAGCGCAGACGACGCTTCGGAGCGTGGTGGGACAGTCGGAGCTCGACGAGCTCCTCGCCGAGCGCGAGCGCATCAACGAGATCGTCCGCAAGATCATCGACTTCGAGACGGATCCCTGGGGGATCGAGGTCACCTCGGTCGAGATCAAGGACATCGATCTGCCGAAGGAGATGAAGCGCGCCATGGCCAAGCAGGCCGAGGCCGAGCGCGAGCGCCGCGGGAAGGTGATCGCGGCCGAGGGCGAGTTCCAGGCCTCCCAGAAGCTCGCCGCCGCCGCCGAGGTCATCTCGCGCTTCCCGATGGCCCTTCAGCTGCGCTTCCTGCAGACGGTCGTCGAGGTAGCCGCCGAGAACAACTCGACGACGCTCTTCCCGATCCCGGTCGACCTCTTCGGCCCCTTCATCGAGAGGGCGGGGCGGGCGTCGGCAGAGGGCAGGGGGACGGCTGGGCCTGGCGCGGACGACGTCCGGAAGCTAGTCGCGACCGTCGCGGAGCAGCTGGGTGTCGGCGAGCACGACATGATGACCGCTCTCTCGGAGGGCCGGGCGGAGCAGCTACCGGCAGGGGGCGAGTAGGAGTCCGTGGATAATCTCGCGCGAGCACCGAGAGCGGCGAAGCGCTCCGCTGGCAAGGCGCGACGAAGGGCTGGTTGCAGCGCTACCGGCCCAAGGAGCAACACCGAGCGAAGCGAGGGACACTGACATTGTAAACTATGAAGGGGATTATACACCCAGCTTAGCTAGCTAGCTAGACGGCTGCGGGTCTTCCGCCACCTTCTTGGCTGGCGGGGCGGGCCGGCAGCCGAGCAGCGCACGCCCAACCACGGCAGGCGTGGCACCCCGATAGAACGGATTCCGGGCAGGCGTCTCCGCCCACTCCTCCACAGCCTTCCGAACCTCCTCCTCCGACCTCCCGCGCTCGCCCTCCGCCATGAATGATCTACCCTCGCCCTCGCTTCGCGGCGGCCATGGGGGTTGTCTGAGGACGCCTTCACTCTGGGTTGCGACCGGCCCTTCAATAACCCCTCCGCAAGACCCACAAGCCGGCCCAGCTTCGCATCCATGCTGTCCATCTTCCCGCCCAGCACCTCCCGAGTCTTGCTGCAATCGACAACGATCACCTCCCGGGTCTTCGTGAGCCCCGCCTCCGTGGCCTCCCGTAGCCGCTTGATATGGCGTGCTGTCTGACTGCTCATCCGGCCACCTCACCTTGAGCTCGGGCCATGCGTGCCTCCTGTGTCTGTCATGTGTTTCCCACCAGATAGGTTGTCCTACCGCCGATCCATCCGGTTCTCTTTCCTGATGCCTCACCCACCCCCGGCTTGCGCGGGGCCTGCGTTCTGAAGGCAGCGCGCGCAGCAGGTTCCCTCAAGACGGAGCCTGCCCCCAAGAGGCTATGTGTCGCCGTCCCATACTATGACGTCTCGGCCCATCAGAGCCATGCTGTTGATCCAGCCAGTTGCCGATCGGTCGGCATCGAGAGCGACTTCATACCACGGAGTCGATCCAGACCGGTCTACACCGGTCACCAGAATCACCGTGCCTGCTGGCAGCTGCCTCATAAGGAAGTCGAGGGTTCCTTCCTCCAGCATCCGGCTTCCTTCCTCCAGCGTCCGGCTGGCCATCAGCGGGGTTTCCCGTGTGAGTTCATACCGCTGCCCCGACTCAAGACCGTCCCAAGGTGCGCGACGTGACACCCGTGGCGGAGGAACTCCCTCCAGAGGTAGGTGGAACACCTCGTTGCGCCTTATGATGTTGAACGTTGCCGAGCGGCTAGAAACGGCTTTGCCCGAGAGCAGGGGGTTGCCACGGCCACCAAAACTTGGGCCTTGTTGGTTCGCGTGGAGAACGACCGATATTTCGACAGAGTCCGAAATCCGCTCGATCTCAAAGGCCACAGATTTTTCAATAGATGCCATTCTGTCCTGGTGCTTCCGCAAGTCGTCCTTCCAGCGTTCCGCGTCCAGAGCAATTCGACGAGACTGCTTCCAGTGTCGGACCGTTCCTCGCTCGCTGTAGTATTCCTGTCCGTACGCCGCGGTATCACCAAGGGTGTAGTAGACGCGGTACACGCTAACCATCACCTCTGCGTCCTCGGGAAGGTCCGTTTCGATGGCCAACACCAGCATCTGGATACCCTCGCCTAACTCCCAACGCAACTCGAATTGGTCTGCTACGACTCCGCCGGTGGGGGGTAGGTCGCCCGACTGCTCAACGCGGTTCTCCATGTCCTGCCCGGTACAACCGACCGAGAGCAACATCAGCGCCCACGCGGATAAGTCACGGATTATCTTCATGGTCCTACCTCCTTTCTCTCATACGCCTGCGTCAGAAGACACGATAGCCTCGAAACGCCCCTATGGTGGCCAGCTTCTTCCCCGACATCATGTCGATTAGCGTAACGCCATGGTAATAGTCCGCTTTGCCGAGCTTGGCCCCCATCTTGGGACGCTCGACGCAGTTGTGCCACCCCGACAAATTATGGGTCAGGTTCTGCTTCTGCTCGGCATCAATCGCGGCCCACAGCTCCGGGTGAACGTAGACCTCGTTTAGCGTGCTGGTTCTCACAACAGCCCGCCCCAGCAAGCTCCCCTCGTTCATCTCTTTGACAACCCGCGCCATCTTCGCCTCAAAGGCAGGGGTACACACCTTGGCCTGTCGATAGGATCGCGCTGTGGGGGGCGACGGATTCTCTGGTAAGCTGAGACCGTTACCGCTCACATACGAGAAGACGCAGGCCAGAAAGACCAAAGCCCCCACGGTGATCGTTATTCGTCTACGTGACATCACTTTTTCCTCTTCCCCTTGAGGTAGTAGCGCTCCGGGAGCCAGCCGTTGTCATTTTCTGACCCCCGACATCCGGTACAGGTACTCGCCGTCCCTGATGAGGCCGTAGCGCTCCCTCGCGAGGCGCTCCAGAGCCCCGTCGTCGTGGAGGAGCGAGTCGATCCGAAGGGCGAGGGAGTCGTTTCGGGCCTGGGCCGCCAGGAGCTCGGCCTTCATCCTCGCAAGCTCCGAGTCTGCGCGACGCGCATCGATGAGCGAATGCTCTCCCCCCATGACGGCCACATAGCCAGCCAGGCCCAGCACCACCACCACCGCAGCCGCGCGCCAGAGCCTCATCGCCGCGCTGCCCTCCCGCCGTACAGCGCCCGCTCGCCCAACTCATGCTGAATCCGCAATAGTTGGTTGTACTTGGCGACACGATCGCTTCGGCTGGGTGCCCCGGTCTTGATCTGCCCCGCTCCGGTGGCCACCGCCAGATCCGCGATGAAGGTGTCCTCGGTCTCCCCCGAGCGGTGCGACACGACTCTTCCCCACCCCGCCCCTTCAGCCGCCGAGATCGCCTCGGTCGCCTCGGTCAGCGTGCCGATCTGGTTCACCTTGACCAGGATGGCGTTCGCCGAGCGCTCGGCGATGCCCCGCTCCAGACGCCTGGGGTTGGTGGCGAAGAGGTCGTCGCCCACGACCTGACAGCGGCCGCCGATCCGCCTCGTCAGCTCGGCCCAGCCCGCCCAGTCGTCCTCCTCGAGCGGGTCCTCGAGGCTGGCGAGCGGAAAGCGGGCGGCCATCTCCTCCCAGTGAGCGATCATCTCGTCGGTGGAGAGGATGGCGCCTGTGCCGTGGAAGGCGTACGCACCCCCTTCGTGGAGCTCGGTGGCGGCCGCATCCACCGCCAGCATGGCGTCCTCGCCCGGTCGGTATCCGGCCCTCGCGATCGCGCGCATCACCATCTCGGCGGCCTCGAGGTCGGAGTCCAGATCAGGAGCGAAGCCGCCCTCGTCGCCGACCGTGGTGCCCTTCCCGGCGGAGCGGAGCACCTGGGCGAGCGCGTGGAAGATCTCGGTCCCCATCCGGAGCCCCTCGGCGAAGGTCTCGGCGCCGTGAGGAACGACCATGAACTCCTGGATGTCGACGCTGTTGGAGGCGTGCGCACCCCCGTTCAGGATGTTCATCATCGGCACCGGCAGAATCCGCGCCTCCGCGCCGCCCAGGTAGCGGTAGAGCGGCTCTCCCCGCTCCCCCGCCGCCGCTCGGGCTACAGCCAGCGAGACCGCGAGGAGGGCGTTGGCACCCAGTCGTCCCTTGTCGGGCGTCCCGTCGGCCTCGATCAACGCCCGGTCGATCGCCTCCTGATCCGACGCCTCGCGTCCGACCACCGACAGGCGGAGCTCGGTCTCGACGTTGCGAACCGCGCCGAGCACACCCTGGCCAAGGAACCGGTGCCGGTCGCCGTCGCGCAGCTCGACCGCCTCGTGGCGTCCCGTCGAGGCGCCGCTCGGCACTGCCGCTCGTCCCACGCTCCCCGACCGCAGGCGCACCTCGGCCTCGACGGTCGGCTTGCCGCGCGAATCCAGGATCTCGCGCCCCAGGACCTCGGCTACCTCGGACATTCGCGCCCCCGCTCCTCCTCCAGGAGCCGCACCACCTCGCTCCGGCACCTCTCGGCCAGCTCGTTTCGGCTCGCGATCGTCAGCCCCTCGGTGCTGATCGGCTCGCCGACCGCAATCCTGATCTCGCCCTGGCGCACCCTCCAGTCGCCCTTCCTCATCACCCGTCCCGAGCCGCAAATACAGACGGGGAGGAGCGGAACCTGGGAGTTGATCGCCATCACGACGGCACCCTTCTTGAATCTGGCCACCTTGCCGTCCCGGGAGCGTGTGCCCTCGGGGAAGAGCACGATCGTCCAGCCGTCGCGCAGGATCGCGACCGAGCGCCCCATCGAGGCGATCGCGGCCGCACGGTTCGAACGGTCGATCGCGATGTGTCCTACCCGCTGCCAGACCGTGCCGAGAAGCGGGACGCGGGAGACCTCCTGCTTGCCCACGAAGCCGAAGCGACGCTTCAGCAGGACGCTCAGCGCGAAGATGTCGAACCAGCTCTGGTGATTCGAGACGAGGACCTTCCCCGACCCGGTGTCGAGCCGCTCGCGATTCCTCACAACCACGCGGACGCGCGCGCCGCGCATGCAGAGCGAGCTCCACTGGCTGGTCATCTCGTCTCCCGAGGCCATCCGGTGCTGGCCGAGCACGACATACCTCGCGAAGGCGCGCCCGCTATAGTACACCGTCGCCGCGATCATCCACGCGTAGGCCCGCAGGTTCTGGAGGAGCACCGTGCTACTCGGTGGGCCCGTCGGCGAAGTGGTCGAAGCCCCCGCACCCGACCTCCATGCGTGCGCCCGAGGCGTCCTCCACGACCACACCCTCGCCTTCGCGGACCGATCCGATCCGGGTCAGTGGCACCTGGGCCTCCTCTCCAATCGCCACAATCCTCGCCTCGGCCCCGGGAGGAGCCGTAAACATCAGTTCATAATCTTCGCCCCCCTGTAGCGCCAGCTTCAAGTCCCCCTCCGCGCCGGGGTGTACCGGCACGAGCTCCCGGCGAAGCGCGAGCAGCGCGCAGGAGGCCTTCGCAACGCGCCCGGCGTCGACGACGAGGCCGTCCGAGATGTCGATCATCGAGCGGGCGAGACCGTGCCGGGCCAGCTCCAGCGCCACGGGAACGCGGTTGGGGGGGGAGGCGAAGCGAGCGCGGGCGGCTGGGTGGGGAGACCGACCATCCGACCAGGCCGCGACCGCGGCGGCCGCGCCCCCGAGCGCCCCCGTCACCCAGACGGCGTGGCCCGGCTGCGCGCCACTTCGAGTCACGACGGCGTGCGCACGGCCCACCGTAACGACATCGACGACAACCGGGCCGGAGATGCGGCTCAGGTCGCCGCCGACTATCGCAACCCCCACCCGGTTGGCGGCCGAGGCGACCCCCCGCTGCACGCTCTCGGCGAGCTCCCGCGAGGGAGGGGGCACGGCGAGCGAGACCAGGAGCGCTTCGGGCTTCGCCCCCATCGCAGCCATGTCGCTGAGGGCGGCGGCGGCGGCGCGGAAGCCCGCCCCCTCCGCGTCGATCCAGTCTAGGCGGAAGTGCACGCCCTCGACGGCCAGGTCGGTGGAGATCACGAGGCCGCCGCGCAGAAAGGCCGCATCGTCGCCGGGGCCGAGGCGGACGGACCGGCTGCCCTTCCATCCGATCCGAACTAGGCGCTCGACCATCTCCGCCTCGCCAAAGCGTGGAGCGGTCATGGGTCCCTCAGTGGTGGCGAGGGGGTCGCTGGTCGAAGGTGACGAAGGGGAAGGGGAGATCGGTGGTGCCCGGGCCGCGGGCGGCAAGAGCGTGAGGAATCGCCTCGATGGCGTCGGAGGGGGTGAGCGCAGGGCCCAGGCCGTCGCGCGTCGCCTCGGCGCCGGTCAGGTGCAGCGCCAGGCCAGCGGCCGTCACCGGAGCCACCCCCTGCGCCAGGAGCGACCCGACGGCGCCGGTCAGCACATCCCCCATTCCCGCCACCGCCAGAGCCGAGGGCTGCTCGTGAGCGGCGATCAGCACCTCGCCCTCGGGGCCCGCCACGATCGATGGCGTCCCCTTGAGGAGGGTTGCGACTCCCTGGGAGCGAGCGAAACCGGTGGCGGCCGCGACTCGGTCGCCCTGGATCTCGGCGACCGGGCGACGCAGCAGGCGGGCCATCTCGCCTGGGTGGGGGGTGACGACGCACCCGGCAAGGTGGGAGGCGGCCATGCGGCCGCCACCGGCCAGCAGGGTGAGGGCATCGGCGTCGATCACGGCCGGGCGCGCTCCGCGTCCGCCGAGCGCCACCTCGAGCTGGCGCATGGCTCGGCCCCCGGTGCCGATGCCCGGCCCGATCGCCAGGGCGGCGCTACTCTCCACCGCGTCCCGGAGCGCCCGATCGTCGGCGGCGTCCACGAAGATGGCCTCGGGCACGCTCGCCACGATCTTCCTGCTCTCCCTCGAGGCGCACACCCGCACAAGGCCCGCGCCGCACCGATATGCCGAGCGCGCGGCCAGGACCGCCGCTCCCGGCATCTTTGCTCCGGCGACCAGGGCGAGCGCACCGACCTCGTTCTTGTGGGTGTCGGGGCTTCGCCGGGGTGAGTGCGCCGAGGCCCACCCCGGTGTGACGACCCCCGCCCACCCCTCGGCACCACCTGGGGGAAAGCCGATCTCCACCGCCACGATCCTTCCGCACCGCTCCCGCGCCGGGTGCAGCAGCGTTCCGAGCTTCGGCCAGCCGAAAGCCACGGTGACGTCGGCCTTCACCGACTCGCCGGGCACGCAGCCGCTCGTGCAGTCGACTCCGGAGGGTGCATCCAGCGATACCCGGGCGGCGGCCGAGCCGTTGGCCGCGCGAATGAGCTCGGCGTAGTCGTCGCTGGGTGCGCCCCTGGCGCCCGTCCCCAGCAGGCCGTCGAGGAGCACTCCTGCGCCGGCGAGGACCGCTGCAACGCTCGCGACATCCGCCTTCCCGCTGCCGAGGGCGAGGTGCTCGATCTCCCACCCGTGAAGCACCCCCTCGCCAGCGGACCGCCTTCCCGCCGGGAGCGCGGCAACCTCCCTGCCCCACGCCGCCAGGGTCCTCAGCGCAACTAGCGCATCGCCCCCGTTGTTCCCCGACCCGACGAGCCCCACCACCCGACCCCTGGGAAAGAGGTGCTCGACGAGGAGCGCCGCCTGCCGCCCCGCATTCTCCATCAGGGCCGCCTGGGGCACGCCACGCCGTGAAATCGCGTCGTGGTCGAGGGCCGCGGCCTGCCCGGCCGTCGGGGCCGGCATGGCGGCCCTTCCGTAGCACCCCGCGGGCACTCCTCCCACGGCGCTACCCGGGGCCACGGCTACTTGTAGCTCTGCCCGATCGACCGCCCGAAGGTGATTTCGCCGTTGTCGATGCGGATGTTGAACCCGCAGTCCGGGTTCGAGCAGACCCACGCCTTGTACCGAATCGGCGCGCCGTCGCGCCCGTAGTCGGACATGGGCAGGAGCACGCCGTCGCCGCACTTGCGACACTCGGTGAAGCCGTTCTCATCCACCGTGTTCATCTGACCCTCGCCATTGGGCTGCGGCGACCGCCCGGAGCCGCCCCTTGAGTGAATGCGGCACACCGGCCAGCCGCTGGGCATTCTCGATCGGTGGGCAAGCTATCACACTGGCCCCGGTATTGCCACCACGAGCGTTGTCCAACGGCGCCTGAGCCTGAGCGGAGGACGGGTTTCCAGCGGGAGAGACGAGCCTGAGGGCAGGGCGGGCGACTCAGAGCGGAATGTTGCCGTGCTTCCTCGGCGGGTTGGCATCGCGCTTCGGGGCCAGCATGTCGAGTGCGCTCACAAGCCTCGGGCGCGTGTCGCGGGGATCGATCACATCGTCCACATACCCCCGGGCTGCGGCAACGTAGGGGTGCGCGAACTTCTGGCGGTACTCGTCCATGCGCGCCTCGGTCTCCGCCTCCGGATCGTCCGCGGCGGCGATCTGCCTGCGGAAGAGGATCTCGACGGCACCCTTGGGGCCCATCACCGCGATCTCGGCGGTGGGCCATGCGAGGTTGACGTCTCCACGGATGTGCTTCGAGCTCATGACGTCGTAGGCCCCGCCGTACGCCTTGCGCGTGATAACGGTGACCTTGGGCACGGTCGCCTCCGCAAAGGCGTAGAGGAGCTTGGCACCGTGCCTGATGATCCCGCCGTGCTCCTGGCCGACGCCCGGCAGGAAGCCGGGGACGTCCTCGAAGATCACCAGCGGGATGTTGAAGGCGTCGCAGAACCGGACGAAGCGGGCACCCTTGTCGGAGGCGTCGATGTCGAGCACGCCCGCCAGCACTCTCGGCTGGTTGGCGACGACCCCCACGGAGTGTCCGCCCAGGTGCGCGAAGCCGGTCAGGAGGTTGCGGGCGAAGCTGGCATGCACCTCGTGGAAGTAGCCGTCGTCTACCACCTCGCCGATCACCTCCGCCATGTCGTAGGGGCGGTTGGGGCTCTCGGGAAGCAGCTCGAGCAGCCTCTCGCTCCGGCGGTCGTGCGCGTCGTTTCCCGCCCCGCGCGGCGGGCGCTCGGCGTTGTTCTGCGGGACGTAGCGGAAGAGGTCGCGCACCGACCGGAGCGCCTCGGCCTCCGAGTCGGCTGCGAAGTGGGCGACGCCAGACCGCTCGGCGTGCACATCCGCGCCTCCGAGCCCCTCCATGTCGACCTTCTCTTGGGTGACCATCCTAACCACGTCGGGCCCAGTGACGAACATGAAGCTCGTGCCACGCACCATGTAGACGAAGTCGGTAATCGCCGGCGAGTAGACGGCACCCCCGGCGCACGGGCCCAGGATGACGCTGACCTGGGGCACGACGCCCGAGGCCAGCGTGTTCCGGAGGAAGATGTCGGCGTACCCCCCGAGCGACACCACGCCCTCCTGGATGCGCGCGCCCCCGGAGTCGTTCAGGCCGATTATCGGGGCGCCGCTCCGGAGCGCCATCTCCTGGACCTTGACGATCTTCTCGGCGTGGGCCTCGCTCAGCGAGCCGCCGAAGACGGTGAAGTCCTGCGAGAAGACGTAGACGAGGCGGCCCGAGATGGTGCCGTATCCGGTGACCACGCCGTCGCCCAGGAACTTCTTCCCGTCAAGCCCGAAGTCGGTCGCGCGGTGGGTGACGAAGCGGTCCAGCTCCACGAAGGAGTCCGGGTCGAGGAGCAGGTCGAGGCGCTCTCGGGCCAGGAGCTTGCCGCGCTTCCGCTGGGCGCGCTGACGGGCCTCGCCGCCCCCCTGGGTTGCGCTCCGGCCCATCTCGGCGAGGCGCTCGATTGCAGCCTCCATCGCGCCCCCGCCCCCGCCGTCCTCCTTCAGCGGGTGCTCCCCGAGTCGGGGGGCGGCTCAACCGACGGCCGCGTGCAAGGTGTGGACGCCCGTCCAAGAGGTTGGAGCTCCCCGCCCTCGATTCGGACCGGGTGGTAGCGCCGACTCAGTTGGCCACCGGAGAAGGTGTAGGTGGCACCGACTCCGGGCATCTCGTCGATCAGCTCCAGCCGGGCCTGCACCTCGGCCGCCCGGGACGCTCCGGCCGTGTGGGCGAAGAGCACTATCGCCAGCAGGTCGTAGCCCTGCGCCGGGATCTCGCTCCGGAGCGTTCTCCTGAAGTGCGACTCGTACGCGGCCACAAACTCCGAGGGCGGGCCATGGCACCCCCCGGGGGGCACAGCGCTCAGGGCGACGACGCCCTCGGTGTGCCTGGTCGGCAACCCCTCCAGCACCGACGGGGCACTCCACCCAACGGTCCCCGCCACCTGGAGGCCCAGCTCGTCCAGCCCGAAGAATGCGATCTGCGGCGCGAGCAGGCCGATGTCGTCTGCGGACGCGGCGACGACCAGCAGAGACGGCGCGAGGGACTTCGCCTCCAGGAGCTGCGCCTCGAAGGTGGTGGTGCCCGGCGAGTACTCGATGCGCCGCCGCACTGTGCCGCCCAACGACTCGAAGGAACTCCGAAAGGCGTCCACCTCTATGCGTTCGCGTGCGCGGCGGGGGTGGATCACGACCGCGGCCCGGTGCCCCAGCTCCCAGAGCATGGCTGCGAGCGCACGGCCAGCCTCGGCATCGCCCGCGGCCAGACTGTAGACCCCGCGGCGCGCCTCGGGGAGCCGTCCGGCGGTAGGCGAGAAGAAGGGGAGGTAGTCGGGCACGGCCCCGACCGCCGCACGCAGGTTATCGGCATCGAGCGGACCCAGGACCGCGAGCACCCCCCTGTCGGCCAGGGCGGCCGCTGCGCGAACGCTCCCCGACGAGGTCCCCCGGTTGTCCTCGACGACCAGCTCCAGCTCGACCCCGCGGGCACGCGCGAGCTCGACTCCGACCTCCAGGCCCTCGCCGAAGAGGCGGGCGCGTTCGCGCATCGAGGGCGAGCCCTCCAGGGGCAGGACCGCCCCCACCGCGGGGACCCGGAATCCGGCGCCGTTGCCTCTCCGCCCGAAGGGGTCCGCCGCCGAATCGCCGGCCGGGAGCGCCATCGGGTCGCCGTCCACCCCGCCGAGGACGGCATCGACGCCGTCCTGCCCACTCCCTCCCCGCAGCGCACCGCACCCCAGCGAGGCGAAGAGCGACGCCAGCGGAAGGGCCGCCGAAGCAGTCCTCAGCTTCATCGTCGGACCCGTTGGGTTCATCCCCCCGCTAGCAGTGTGTGGAAGAAACCCTGACGGCATTCGAGGCGCGCTGCACCTGCCGTGGGAGGTTTGTCCACGGGCTGCTATTCCGCGTCGCCCGAATCGGTCTCGGTAGACCCCTCCCCATCGTCGTCCGCATCCCCGCCATCGTCTGGCTCTTCGGCACCGTCGGGTCCATCGGGGCCGTCCGTCTCCGAATCGGGCTCGCCGTCGTCCTCGGCCCCCCGCATCCGCTCCGGCACCTCCAGCACCTCGAGCACGATCCGCCGTTCGCCCACATCGGACGAGATGACCCTCAGCGAAAGCTCCACGCCCGGCTCGTAGTGGTCCTCCAGGGCCTCGGCGGAGACGCCCGAGTGCGAACCCGGAACGAATCCCTCGACGCCCTCGCCCAGATCAACCACCAGGCCCTTGTCCTGTACGCGCGATACCTGGCCCTCGACCTCGGTGTCCTTGGCGTAGCGCGCCACCAGCGCCGGCCACGGATCCTCCTGCAGCTGCTTGATGCCGAGCGAGATGCGCTGGTTGTCAGCGTCCACATCGAGGACCGTGACCTCGACCTGCTCGCCCTTGGCGACAATCTCGGAGGGGTGCTCCACGCGCCGCGTCCAGCTCATGTCCGAGACATGCACTAGGCCGTCGATACCGGGCTCGATCTCGACAAAGGCACCGAAGGTGGTGAGGCTCCGCACCGTTCCCGTAAGGGTGGTTCCGGCCGGGTACTGCAGCGGCAGCGCCAACCACGGATCCACCTCGATCTGCTTCATGCCGAGCGAGATCTTCTCCACGCTGGGATCGACCTTGAGAACCACGACCTCGATCTCGTCGCCCACCGCCACCAGCTTGGACGGGTGACGCACGTTGCGCGTCCACGACATCTCCGAGATGTGGACCAGCCCCTCGACTCCCTCCTGCAGCTCCACGAAGGCCCCGTAGTTGGTGATCGAGACGACCTTTCCTCGCACGCGCGCGCCCACCGGGTAGCGGTACTCGATGTCGGTCCAAGGGTAGGGCAGGAGCTGCTTGAGACCGAGCGAGATGCGCTCGCGGTCCCAGTCCACGTCGAGGACCTTGACGTCGATGTGGCTGCCGATCGCGACCACCTGGCTCGGATGGTTGACGCGACCCCACGACATGTCGGTGATGTGGAGGAGTCCGTCGAGTCCGCCGAGGTCGATGAAGGCCCCGAAGTCGGTGATGTTCTTGACCACGCCCTCGCGGACCTGCCCGGCGAGGAGCTCCTTGACGAGGGTGGAGCGCTGCCTCTTCCGGTCCCGCTCCAGGATGACGCGACGCGACACCACGATGTTGCGGCGGCGCTTGTTGAGCTTGATGATCAGGAAGTCGTAGATCTCGCCGATCAGATCCCCGATGTTGGGCACGCGCCTGAGCGCGATCTGGGATCCGGGGAGGAAGGCGTCCACCCCCATGATGTCGACGGTGACGCCGCCCTTGATCTTGCGGGTCAGGGTGCCCTTGACGGGGCGGTCGTTCTCGTGCGCCTCCTTGATCAGCTCCCAGACGCGCAGGAAGTCGGCCTTCTTCTTCGAGAGCACCACGACCCCGTCGTCGTCCTCGAGTCTTTCGAGGAGCACCTCCACCTCGCGGCCGGGGGCGACCGCTTCGGGATCCTTGAACTCATCGAGCGGAACCGTGCCCTCGCTCTTGAATCCGAACTCCAGGATGACCGCCGAGTCGGTGGTCCTGAGCACGCGGGCCTTGACGATCTGCCCCTCGGCGATGTCGCCGCTGACCGTGCGGTGCTCGTCGAGCATCGCCTCGAACGACTCCCGCGAGATGTCGAGCACCTCTTCGCCGTATGGGTCGTGATGAAGCTCGGGGGAGATCCCACCGAGGTCGCCGGGCGCGACGGGAGCTTCCGACTCGTGGGGAGCGGCACCTTCGTCGGGGGTGGCGGGCGGACCGCCGAGCGCCTCGGAGGGGCGTCCTTCGGGTTCGTTCATTTCTCGTCGCCAGCTCGATGCCTGGCTCTCCAGATGTCGTCCCAGCCCCATGCGACGCACGGGAGGGCCAGGGTTGCAGGGATGCGCCGCGATCCCGACCCGCACCCGCCGCGGCTCGGGGATCGCCGTGTGCCTAAGCGCCGCGACCGGTTCGGACCCGTCCAGCGGGTCGACACACCAGCCGTGGCGTAATCCGCAATATAGCGAAATCGGATCAGCGGTGACCACGCCAGCCCGTGGACTGTCGGGAGCACATTATCTGTCCGGTTTCGTAGCACATAGTCTGTCCGGTTCTGA
>JAPOYJ010000018.1 GCA_026706635.1 Gemmatimonadota bacterium
CTCCAGCTCCAGGAGGTCGCGCCGGTAGGCGGCGACAGTGTGCCCGGATAGGCCACGCACGCCCTCGATGTGGGCGAGAAAGCGGGCGACCTCGGCGGTCATGCCGAGGTGGCAGCTGCGAGGCAACGGTCGCCGGAGGGCGCGACCCCGACTCCGGCGGCCCAGCGCCGAAAGGACGCGTCGGCCCTCGCGGCAAGGGCGCGACGGCGGTCGAGCTTCCTGCGGGGCGCGTCCGGCATCGGGTCCACGAGCCCCCAGTTCGAGTTCATCGGCTGGAAGTTATCCGGATTGGCCTGGCGAAGGTACCGGTAGAGGGCGCCGAGCATCGTGTCGGATGGGGGAAGCGGCGGCGGCTCCCCATCGGCGAGAATGCCGTCCAGGACGATCGCAGCCAGGATGCCGGAGGCCGCGGACTCGGTGTACCCCTCCACGCCGGTGAGCTGTCCGGCGAAGACGATGTCGGGACGCTGCGGAGTTGCTCCGTACGGTGCGAGGCGTCCGGGGAAGTTCAGGAAGGTGTTCCTGTGAATCGACCCAAAGCGCAGGAACTCGGCATCCGCCAGCCCCGGAATCATCCCGAAGACGCGGCGCTGCTCCCCAGTCCTGAGCCTGGTCTGGAAGCCGACCAGGTTGAGCATCTGCCCGCGGCGGTCCTCCCTCCTTAGCTGCACCACGGCGTGCGGGCGACGCCCGGTCCTCGGATCCTGCAGGCCGGTTGGGCGCATGGGGCCGAAACGCAGCGTGTCGTGCCCGCGCTCGGCCATCTCCTCGATCGGCAAGCACCCCTCGAAGTAGGGGATCTCCTCCCAATCGTGGCCCTCGTACCTGTCCGCCGCCCGGAGCGCTCTCACGAAGGCGTTGTACTCCGAGGCGTCGAGCGGGCAGTTCAGGTAGTCCGCCGCCTGGTCGTAGCGGCCCGCCGCAAAGACGACGCTGCGGTCAATGGAGTCGGAGTGCACGATCGGGGCGATTGCGTCGTAGAAGGAAAGCCCGTCGTCGCCGAGCTCCGTCGCTATCGCCTCGGTCAGGGCACCGGAGGTGAGAGGACCGGTAGCGACGACGGCAGGGCCCGAGGGGAGCTCGCGGAGCTCCTCGCGCACAACCTCCACGCGCGGATGAGCCTCCACGCAGCGCTGCAGCGCGGCTGCGAATAGCTCGCGATCAACCGCCAGAGCTGCACCCGCCGGGACCCGGCTCTCGTCGGCCGCATCGAGGAGCGCCGACCCCAGGCACCTCATCTCGCGCTTCAGCTGGCCGTGGGCGCTCTCGGGCAGCTCGCTCTTGAAGGAGTTGGTGCAGACCAGCTCGCCGAGAACCGCGGTGCGGTGGGCCGGCGTCCCGACCTGCGGGCGCATCTCGTAGAGACGGACATCGTGGCCGCGGTGGGCCAGCGCCAACGCGGCCTCCGTCCCGGCCAGCCCGCCACCCGCTACCGCTACCGGGGCCACCCGCGAGATCAGCGCCGCGAGGCGCTACGGCCACGGCGCGCCCGGCCCCGCCCCTGCCTGCGGCGCTCGGCACCCTCGGCCAGCAGCCTCACCGCCTCGTCGAGCGTCACCGACTCCGGCGCGAGCTCCTTCGGGATCCTGCCGTTGACCCTCCCGTCGCTAACATAGGGTCCGTAGCGCCCTGTGAGCACCTCGACCTCGGCCCCGGTCTCCGGGTGCGGGCCGAGCGACTTGAGGACCCTGCGGGTGCTGGTCCTACGCTGCTTCGGCTGGGCCAGGAGGGCCAGCGCCTCGTCAAGGGTGATGGTGAGGGCCTGGTCGAGCGAGCGCAGGCTCCGATACTCCCTGGCAAGCTGCACGTAGGGTCCGTAGCGCCCGTCGTTGGCGCGCACCTCCTCTCCGGTCTTGGGGTCCTTGCCGAGCACCCTGGGCAGAGAGAGCAGCTCGAGCGCGTACTCCAGCGTCAGGTCGGCGGGATCCGTATCCTTGGGTACGCTGGTGCGGCGGGGCTTCGGCCTGCCCCTGCCCTTCGGTCGATCCTCGCCCAGCTGCACGTAGTGGCCGTAGGGGCCGCTCTTGAGGTACACGGCGAGAGCTGTGTCGGAGCAACGTCCAAGCTCGATCGGTCCCTGATCGTCGCCGCGGTCGAGGAGCTCGCAGGCCTTGTCGATCGTGAGATCCTCGATGAGGAGGTCGTCGGGGATCTGCGCTCGATCGCCGTCCTCGGGCTGGCCCCGCTGGAGAAAGGGGGAACGTCGCCCGATGCGCACGCGTACCGGGCGGTTTTTCGTGGCGCAGGTGCCGATCTCGATCTCGGGGTATTCGATCTCCGGCAGCTTCTCCCTGACCTCGTCGGCGAGGCCCCCTCCGTTGCCGCTCCCCCGATAGAAGGAGTCCAGGAATCTCCTGTACTCGCCCTCCCCGATGGCGATCTCGTCCAGACGGTCCTCCATTTCCGCCGTGAAGCCGACATCGACGTACTTGCCGAAGTGCTCTCGCAGCAACTGGTTGACCGCAATGCCGACATAGGTCGGAACCAGCCCCGACACCTTGCGGACGTAGTCCCGCTCCTGGAGGGTCGAGAGCGTGGATGCGTAGGTCGAGGGGCGCCCTATCCCCTCCTCCTCCAGCTTCCTGACGAGCGCAGCCTCGGTGTAGCGGGCAGGCGGCTTGGTCTCGCGGCGTTCGGGTTCGACGCTGAGGAGCCTGACTCCGTCGGCATGATCGGCGGCGCGGATCGGATCTCCCTCCTCCATCGGTGGAAGAAGCTGGTCCTTGCGCTTCTCGGACCAGACCTTGAGGTAGCCGGGGAAGCGCAGCACCGACCCGTTCGCGCGAAAGAAATGCTCGTTCTCGGCACCGGGCTCGCCTATCGCCGCAGTCAGGTGCACGGTCGTGCGGTCCACCTCCGCATCCACCATCTGCGACGCGACGGCGCGGCGCCAGATCAGGTCGTAGAGCTTGAACTCCCGCGCTCCGAGACGGGACCTAAGGCTCTCCGGCGTTCGGGAGACTACGGTGGGCCGGATCGCCTCGTGCGCCTCCTGCACGAGCTTGGACTTGGTCGTGTATCGACGGGGGCCGCTGTAGTAGCTACGCCCCTGCGCATCCGAACCGTACACCCTCCGGATGTGTGCGCCTATGTCGCTGAGCGCCTTCTCCGATAGCGTCACCGAGTCGGTGCGCATATAGGTGATGATTCCCTCGCGGTCGCCCCCGCCCAGATCGATCCCATCGTAGAGCGTCTGCGCGACGCGCATCGTCACTCCGGGCGACATACGCAGCCGACCGCTCGCGGCCTGCTGCAGCGTCGAGGTGGTGAAGGGCGGCCGGGGCCGCTGCCGGACCGACTTGTCCTCGACGCCCGAGACGCGCCACGGGAGGGATGCGGGGACGTGGGCCGCGATCGACCTGGCAGCCGCGGCACCGATCACCAACGCATTCGACCTGCCGGAGAGCGCCCCGGTGGAGGGATCGAAGTCCCTGGCCTCGGCCACCCGCCTGCCCCCCACCCGGACGAGGGCGGCCTCGAACTCGCCTCCATTCGCCGCAAGGGTGGCGATGGCCCTCCAGTACTCCGACGACCTGAAGCGGAGGCGCTCCTCCTCGCGCTCCACCACCAGCCTAAGGGCCACGCTCTGCACACGCCCGGCACTGAGTCCGGCACGGACCTTCCTCCAGAGAACGGGCGACAGCTCGAAGCCGAAGAGGCGGTCCAGGACGCGACGGGCCTCCTGCGCGCGCACCAGCCGGTCGTTCACCGGCCTCGGGTTCGCAAGGGCCTCCTCGATGGCCGCCTTGGTGATCTCGTGGAAGGCGATCCGGCGCACCGGCACCTTGGGCCTCAGCACCTCGGCCACATGCCAGCTGATCGCTTCGCCCTCGCGATCCTCGTCGGTGGCAAGCAGGAGCTCGTCCGCGCCCCTGATCGCCCTGCGCAGCGCGGCGATGCGCTCCCTGCTCTCGGCCGGCACGATGTAGATGGGCCTGTAGCTGTCCTCGGTGTCCACCCCGTACCGCGCCCACGGCTTCTCCCGGTACTTGGCCGGGATCTCCCGTGCGGACCGCGGCAGGTCCCGGACATGGCCGTACGAGGCGGCGACCCGGTACTCCGAGCCCAGAAAGCGTTCGATGGTCTTCGCCTTCGCAGGCGATTCGACGATCACCAGCTTCACAGTTCTCCTGCCCTCCCCCTTGCTGCCAACATTCCCTCTCCCGCTTGGGCTGCCTGCGCCCTCGCCCCCCCGGATCGGAGAAGCTCCAGAATCCGGGCTGCTACATCGTGGGGTGAATGGCCCTCCGTGTCCACCGCCAACGCCGCGCGCCGGTAGTGCGCACTCCGGGCCGCCAGGAGCGACTCGGCCTGCGCGAGCGGATCAGGCGACCCGAGGAGGGGCCGCGGTGCTCGGGAGCGGGCCAGCCGCCGAAGCGCGGTCTCTGGGCTGACCTGGAGCCACACCGAGAGCGTCCCCTTCCCCAGGAGATCCATATTCCCGGGCTCGCTCGGCCAGCCACCACCCACCGCGATCACTGCACGGCGACGCCTAAGCACCTCGCGGCCCATGCGGGACTCGACCGCGCGGAAGACCGCAATCCCCCGGCGACGGATGATCTCCGGGACCTCCATCCCCTCCCGGTCCGCGATCTCGTCGTCAAGGTCGACGCACTCCCACCCCATCGCCGAGGCCAGCCTCCGCCCCACTGTCGACTTGCCCGCGCCCATGAAGCCGATGAGCACCACGCGGGACACCGTGGAGGGGATCTGCGAGGCCGTCGCCCGCCGCTCGAATGCCGTGGGAGGTTTGTCCACGGGCTGCTAACCGCCACCCGGCTTGCGGGGTTTGAAGCCGCGGGCTGCGAGGCGCTCCATGTACGAGTCCATGTTGCGCCGCAGCTCCCCCATCGAATCCCCCCCGAACTTCTCGATAAGGGCGTCGGCCACCACCAGCGCCACCATCGCCTCGGCGACCACCGCGGCTGCGGGGACGGCACAGACGTCGCTTCGCTCGACGGTGGCTCGGCCGGCGGACCCGTCGCTCAGATCCACGCTCGGCAGGCGGCCTCGAACCAGCGTCGATAGCGGCTTCATGGCCGCGCGAACCACCAAGGGCGACCCCGTCGTGACACCGCCCTCGAGACCGCCCGCCCGGTTTGCGGTCCTGGCGAACCCGCCCGCGCGGCGACTCCCCTCTGGGTCGCGCACGATGGCGTCGTGCACCTCGGACCCCCGGCGCCCCGCATTGCCGAAGGCGGGGCCGATCTCGACTCCCTTGACCGCGTGCACCGAGACCACCGCCTGGGCGAGGCGCCCATCGAGCTTCCTGTCCCACGATACGTAGGAGCCGAGGCCGACGGGCAGACCTCGCACGACCACCTCGAAGCACCCGCCCACGGTGTCGCCCTCTCGGCGCGCTTCGTCGATCTCGGCGATCATCGCCTTCTCGGCCTCGGGGTCGAGGGTGCGGACCGGGGAGCTGTCGGCGGCGGCGTTGAGCGCTTCGGGGAGCTCGGCGGTGGGACTCGCCTCCACTCCCCCGATGCGTGTGACGTGGCTCCCAATCGAGACCCCGACCTCGCGCAGGAGGGTGCGGGCGACCGCCCCCACCGCCACTCGCGCCGCCGTCTCGCGAGCCGAGGCCCGCTCCAGCACATCGCGCGCATCGCGACGGTCGTACTTCAGCACCCCCACCAGGTCGGCGTGGCCCGGCCTTGGCAGGTAGACGGGCCGGAGCGCCTTCGGATTGCCCTCCCGGCCGGGGGTGCCCTGTGCCATCGCCGTGCCCCAGTTCTCCCAGTCCCTGTTCCAGACTACGAGCGAGATCGGCGAGCCCAGGGTGGTGCCCAGCCGCACCCCCGACAGCAGCTCGGCGCGGTCGGACTCGATTTGCATCCGCCGTCCCCGGCCGTAGCCACCCTGTCGACGACGGAGCTCCGGGTCGATGTCGGTGGCCGGATCCAGCGGCAGCCCGGCGGGGACGCCCTCCAGGACCGCCACCAGGGCGCGGCCGTGCGACTCGCCGGCGGTATGAAAGGAGAGGTTTCCGAGTGGCATGGCGGGGAAGATGGGGAATGTTGGGGCGCGCGAGTAGCCCAGCAGTCCGCGGATAAGCGGTCCGGCATGGATGCAGCGCCCCTCCTGCCGCCAAAGTGCATCTGTGGGCCGCAAGGGCTGGTCGCAGCGCTACCGGCTCGAGGAGGAACGAAGAGCGAACCCTAGGGTACGCGCATTGTAAACTATGGATTACATGTTGTAAAGTGCGGATTACATTTTGGAAAGGCGAGAGCACGGCCCAGCGCGGATGCTCGGCAACTCCTGCCGTGGGGAGTTTTGTCCACGGGCTGCTAGGCCGACGAGTTGGCGCTCTCCACCCACCGCCTCAGGGGGGAGGTGGGTACACGATCGTGGGCGTCACCATGATCACCAAGTCCCGGCGCACCCTCGACTCCGTGCGCGACCGAAAGAGTCCTCCCACCAGCGGCAGGCGCATCAATAGCGGGATCCCGGACACGATTTCGCCCCGCTCCGTGACGGTTAGCCCGGCGATTACGACGCTCTCGCCGTCCCCCACCAGGAGCTGCGACTCGGCCTGCTGCCGCCGAAAGACCACTCCCACGTCGGAAGGGGCCAGGTCGGCGGAGGAGCGCTCGGCGGAGAGCGCCATGAGGACCTCGCCAGCATCCGTGACGCGGGGCGTGACCTCGAGGATTACACCGGTCTCCTTGTAGTCGACGGTCGCCACCGGAACCGAGTTGGTGCCCTGCCCACCACCCTGCAGATGGGCCCCGGCGTCGATCACCCGCACCGGGGTCTCCTCGCCGACGACGATCCTGGCGGTACGGTTGCTCATGACCCGAACCGACGGCCGAGCCTCGATCTCGGTCAGCTCGAGCGACTCGAGGGCGTCGATGAAGGAGACCAGCGTGCTCCGCCCCATTGCCAGCGACGCGAGGATCGACAGTGTGGGGTTGAGCACCCTGCTGGCCGCGTTGCCGAGAGCGGCGATCGAGCTTCCGCCAAGCGATACCACGTCGGTCCCTCGCTGCACCTGCTCGTCGGGGAGGGTGATCTCGCCGTCGCCGTTCAGGTCTGCGAACCCCGGGGCGAGCGCGTTGAGCTGGTTGCCGCGTAAGTCCTTCAGGTCGTAGCTGACCCCCAGACCCTCGAGCTCGGCGCGGTTCACGAAGATGATCCTCGCAGCGATGTCGACCTGCGGCGCCTGCCGGTCGATCCGCCCGACCAGCTCGGTAGCGGCGTCGAGCGCCCTCGGGATGTCGGTCAGAACAAGCGTGTTGCTCTCGGCTGCAACGGACACCCGGCCCCGATCGGTCAGGAGCGCCTGCACGGCCTCGGCCACATCGGCCACCTCTGCGTAGCGCACGGGGTAGGTGCGCGAGTCGAGCGGATCCACCGCTTCGCGGGCCTGGGCCGAGGCGGCGTCCGCAACGCGAATGATGCCGCGGTGTTCGCTGGCAAGGAGGCCGTGCGCTTCCAGGATTGTGCGCAGCGCCTCTCGCCAGGGCTGATTTCGAATTTCTGCGGAGACCAGGCCCTCGACCTCCGCGTCGGCGACGATGGAGATGTCGGCAAAGTCGGCGAAGGCGAAGAGGACATCGCGAACCGGTGCCTCGGCAAAGGAGACTGTGATGGGCGAGTCGGCCTTGGGGGTCGCCTCGCCCGCTCGCCCAGAGGGGGGCTGCGCGCGGGCGTTGGAGGTCAGTGCCGAGAGAGCAAGGAGCGCACCGACACCCACCCTGAGTCTGAGGCCGAGTGCGCCGGGGCGGGGGCGGGTATGCCAGCAGATCACTTGACCGGACTCCTCTCCTCGAATCGAGGCAGCGCCCACACCGTCAGCCGGTCGGCTGCAGCAAGGTCGCGGGCTATGACGTTGTCCTCGTTGATCCCAACCACTACGAGCGACTGCAGGGTATCGCCGATGCTCACGCGAAAGGTCGAGCGGCCCGAAGCGGTCGCCGCCGGGAGGAAGGCATCGGACGTGCTGGCCGACTCCACGATGGCCACACGGCGGGCGGCGTCGGGGTGGTGGATGACGCCGACCAGCCTCGCCTCGTCCGACCGCAGGGCGAACGAGGCGGTGGAGTGGGGCAGGAAGGGGTCCCTGCGCCACCCGGTCGGGTAGGCGAATCTGTCGCGCCCGAGCATAGCCGCACGCTGTTGGGCGAGCGCAGCTCCGGGCGGCACCGCTGGCAGATCCTGCCCCAAAGCCCGGCGCTGGTCGGCGGCGACCAGCGCCGAGAGCAGAGAGGCGACGACGGCGATTCTCGTTGCCTGTGCCGTCACGGGCTCGGCGCTCCGGCGTTGCTGGGCAATTCGGCGAGTCCCATCGAGTACATCCCCTGGGCCACGTAGGTGCGAATGCGGAAGCTGGCCACGACACTGGCACTCCCGTCCTCGCCGGTGGCGTGCATACCGGCGGCCGTCATCGTCAGCTCCTCCGGAGTGACTATCCGCTCGAGCGAGGCGATCTCGGCGAGGAATGCGCCGATCGCGTGGTAGCTACCCAGCACCGCGAGCTCGTAGCCCAGCCGGTCGTAGTGGTCGCCGCCCTCGTCGAGAGTCTCCGGCCGCATCTCCGTCACCTCCACCCCGGTCCTCTCCTCCGCATCCGAAATCGCCCGAAGGAGAACCCCGATCTCGCTGGCCACCGGGATGAGATCCTCCAGGGCTTCGAGCTGTCGCCGGTACTCCCGGAGCCGCGCCTCCAGCTCGGGCTGCCCGACGACGGCAGCGACCTCGGCATGGCGACCACCCTCTCGCAGGCGATCGAGCCGCGCCGTGGCCGCGTCCAGCTCGCTCCGGGCCGGGCGGTGCAGGTACTGAAGCGCCAGGAAGAGGCACGACACCACTAACAGGCCGATTAGGACGGCGGTTCTGCGCGTGGGGTCGGGCGGAAGCACCCTCATCGGCCTTCCTCGCGCCCCGGCGTCGCCGGGGGCGGGCCACCGGGGTCTTGCGAGTCGGCCTGAAGGACGAAGAGAAGGCCCCGCCCGGACGATGTCTCAACGACCTCGGTGCCGAGCAGCGAGACGCCGCCGATAGCCGTGGCCGACTCCAGCGCGTCCCAGAATCTTGTCAGCGCGAGGTTGTCCGGTGCCACGCCCTCGATCTGGAAGCGGGTGATGCGCTTGGATGCATCGACCTGGGATAGGTGCGTGAGCCAGACGTCCGAGGGCAGGGCATTGGCGACCTGGCTGAGGATCCTGGGCCACCTGTAGCGGTCGTCGTCGATCCTCCGAATCAGGGCGACCCTGGCCGCAATCGAGTCGCGCCGTGCCTCGACCGTCCGGGCGGTCAGAGCTACGGCCGCAGCGCTCACAGAGTCGGCAACCGCGACCCTCAGCGCACTCTCGACGGCCGCCATCTCGGTCCTGAGGGGAAGAATGAGGTATGTACCAAGGCCAACGGAGGCGACAATGGCCAGAGCCGACCCGCCCACCCACGGATCGAGGAGAGCCATGGGGCCCTTCCCAACTGATCGAGCCCGCGGTGACTTGCGATCTCGTGACCATCCGCCCCCGGGAAGAAGATCTACTTCCAGCATGGACACCTATCAGCCCGTGGATGATCTCGCGCGAGCACCGAGAGCGGCGGAGCGTTGGCTGTCCGTGGCCACGGGCTGCTAGACGGCCCGCAGCGCGAGACCGACGGGAAGGAGCAGCATCGGAGCGGCACGGTCGAGGATCGGATTGGACGCCGCGTCTCCGTGTAGCGTACACCGCTCGAATGGGTTGACTCTCCTCGTCTCGATCCTGACGCTCTCGGCAAGCGCCCGAGCGAGTCCGGGGATGCACGCTCCGCCTCCGCTCAGGAAGATCCTGCCGATACCATGGCCGGACTCTCGGCCGGTGAGGTAGGCGGACGCCCGCTTGATGCCGGTTGCCACCCCTTCCGTCACCACCCCGTGCGCGCCCGGAATGCGGCGGCGACCCTGAAGCACGCTCTCGGCCTCCAGGGTAGAGAGGCCACACTCGAGCTGTAGCGACTCGGCGACGGTGCGCGATCCCAGCGGCAGGTTCTTCGAGAGGGCGAGCACCCCGTCCTCGAGCACGCCGATGTTGGTCGTCGAGTGCCCAATGTCGATTAGCGCGGCAACTCCCTCGGTGGCGTTGGGGTGGTTGTGCGCCAGGGCGTTGTAGAGGGCAAAGGCCTCGACATCCATCACCGCTGGCCGCACTCCCGCGGACGCCAGGAGCGCCACCTTCTCCTCGATGCGGTCTTGCTTGGCGGCGGTGATGAGCACGTCCATCTCCTCATCCGGGTCCGCCGGTCCGCCTTCCAGGCCGGTGCAGTCCGCACGAGGTGGCCGGGGCAGGATCTCGAAGTCGAGATGAACGCCTGCGAGATCGAAGGGTACATGGCGCTTCGCCTCCACCGGAACCGCGCTTCGCGCATCCGACTCCTTCATCCTGGGCATGCCCACCCTCTTGACGAAGACATCGTGACCCCCGAGCGCGGCGACGACGTCGCGAGACTTGGCGCCGACCTCGTGCATTGCCCCGCGCACCGTGTCGGCTACCGGCTCCCGGTCGACGACCTCGCCGTCGACGATCGCGCCCTCAGGCACCGGCCGGACCGATACACCCACCACCTCTGGGAGATCCCCCGCATGGTCGACCACCACAACCTTGACGAAGCCGCTCCCGACATCGAGGCCGGCCGACGTCTTCCGCCGCGAGGCACGAAACGCCATCGCCCTACCCCGCGGCAGGTGGGAGGGGCACCAGCCACGAGCGCTCGGGCGCCGGGATGGGACGGGCCAGCGAGGTGGCGGTCTCGACGGCGGCAATGGCCGCACACGCCGATCCTCGGACGGCGGAGGCCGCGGCCACTCTGACGACGCCGCCCGCACGCAGGAGTCCGACGACCTCCGCGCCGGTCGACAGCTCTATATCGCCCGAGGCCACCAGCATTCCGGTCCACCGCAAACCGGACGCAATGGCCACGTCGCCATCGACCAGGAGCAGCCCGGCTCCCGACGCCGCCAGCTCCAGGTCGCCCGATCCGAAGACCAGACCCGCCCAGCAGTCGGAACAGGACGGACTCCAAACCCCGCCCGGCGCGACCCCGTAGGCGGCGAACGCGGCGAGCTCGGAGCTACCCAGCCACCCCAGCCTCAGGCCCTCGAAGTTACTGTCCCCGTTGTGGGCTCCCCACTCGGGCGGTGCAGGCAGCGCACCGGTAGCGGGCGCGATCCCTCCGAGCACGCCTGATCCTCCCTGGGCGCTGTCGCACCCGAGGAGTGCCCCCCGCGCCGCGAGCAGCGAATCCGCCTCCACTCTGCCCCTCGTGTCCAGATGGACCGAGTCGGCCTCGACCACGGCGGCGTGGCCTGCGACCCTCGTCAGCGGGTCCAGCCACCATACGAGACGCGCTTCGCGCATCTGGAAGCCGCTCTCGGGCCCCGCCTCCGCCACGACCAGATGGTACTCCGGCGAGATGCGCATCGACCGTACCCGCCAAACGATCGAAACCCCCGCCGTGCCCTGCGCAACGACCTCGGCGGTGTCGCCCACGCTGGCCGAGGCCCAGCCGCCGAACTCCACCAGCGCTCGCTCCACGGTGCCCCGCGCCAGCGTCCGGGCGGCCAACGACTGCCCCGCCATCTGGGCGGCCCGGCGCTGCCCCGACGCCGCAACGAGCGCGCCGCTGGCCACAGCCGTGAGGACGAGCAGCGCCATGAGCACGATCGGCAGGGCGAATCCCCCCCTTTCGTCGGCGCACTCGGCACTCTGCCGGGTCATCGTCGACTCCACGACTTCCAGGTGGAGGCCAACCGATCGAGGCCCCGGCCGTCCCACGCCACGCTCGTCTCGACCGCGCCGCCCGCAGACGCTGCTATCGTCGAGGAATCCGTCCGAATTCTCGTGCTCGTCAGCGGCTGCCAGCGGCCCCCCGCCAGGTAGCGGAGGGCACTACCGGAAAACCGGTAGCCCCCCCTCTCGAAGTAGATGCCAGCTAGAGCCGCTGGCCGAGGCGGGTCGAGGAGCCAGACCTCCTTGACGAACCCCTCCAGTGGCTGACAGTGGCGGGCACCGGCGCTGGAGCGGTGCGTTAGGGCGGATGCACGCCAGCGTCCGTCGGCCGAGAGGACAAGTACCGAGTCCTTGTCGCTGTTCGGCGACCGGTATCCATCGGTCGCCACAGCCCAGCCCGCGGCCGGCTGCTCCGAGCAGGCGAAGGCGGCGCCCCGAAACGCCCTCAGGCGGAGCTCGCCGCCACCTATGCTCCGGTCGCCGCGTCCTGCCGCGCTGGCGACCTCGACAGAGAGCAGGTGGCGGATCAGGCGGGTCTGGTCGAGCTCCTCCGCGCCAGCCACCACCCTGGAGGCGACTGCGCTCTGGGCTGCCGCAACCGACCACGCGGCCTGCACAACGAGTAGAGCTACGGTGCCCACAACCAACGCCTCGACGAGCGCGAAGCCGTGCGAACCGGTCGAGCTACCCGCGGCAGCCCGCGGGGGACGCCGCTCTCGGTGCTCGCGCGAGATCATCCGCGTGCCGCTTTTGCAGTCAGCGGCTGCCGAACGACGACGGGGCGAAGAAGTCGAGCCGGACAGGTTCTGCGAGTCCGTGATGCTCAAAGCGGGCCCACGCGGGGGCCCCCGGCGCCTGAGGCAGGTGCCAGGAGAGCACGCCGACTTCGTGAGCCCGCGATCCCGCCTCGATTCCTGGCGCCGACGCGGCCCACGCGGAGTCTACGAAGGCCTGCAGGTAGCCGTGGGCCTCGTCCAGAGCGCTGGCGGTCGTCAGCTCCCTCGCGGCCAGGGCCGTGAGCGACGCCACCGCAGTCAGCCCTACGCCCAGAAGCGTCACCGCGAAGACGAGCTCCACGAGCGATGTCCCCGACGCATCTGCAGCCCTGCGCTCGACTGCGATCCCGACGCGGCGAAGGCCAGTCACCGCCGCGACACCCTTCCGAGCGATGAGACGACCAGCTTTCGTTCCGCCCCTGCCAGGGAAAAGGTCAGCGTCTGGCTGGATACGAGACCCAGCGCCATCGGGCCGAAACGGAGGCGGCTGCTGGCGCGACCTCGCGAGAGCCCGAGTGAGACTCCGCCCTCGCCAAAGTCCACGCTCCGGAGCGTGTCGCCAGCCGTGTTCATCAGGACACCGCCGGGGGGATCGGCGGTCACCTCGACCACTGCTCCTCCCGTGCCCACCGCCACCCAGCGAGCCTCCGAGAGGATCCGGGCGGCATCCTCCTGGGCTCGCAGCAGATGGAACGCCGCGCGAATCCCGGCGGCGGAGCGGACCACGGTCGGTGCCAGAGCGGCTACTACGGCCAGCAGCACGACGACCTCGAGGAGCGAGGCACCCGAATGCCCCAGCAGTCCGTGGACGGTCCAGCGCGGGTGAAGCACCGCTCGAATGCCGTGGCAGGTCTGTCCAAGGGCTGCCAGGGGCTGGCCAGGTGACCGGCGAGTGGCAGCCGTGCGGTTCGGGCGCGGTGCCGTCGGCGCACGGAGAGTCAGGTGGTGCACGCTACCTGCCCCTCGGCGGCCGGCGACATCCCGCCGATCGTCGGCGCGGTGGCGCTCCCGTAGTAGACCGCGCACCCCTCGTCGGAGCCGAGGCCGTCGTGCTCGGCGGTGGCCGACCACCCGGATTCCGACGCCGTCACCGCCACCGTTACGCCCTGAGACGTGACGAAGCCCAGGTCGGAGAGGGTGCTCGTGTAGCTGTAGTTGGTGGCGTAGTAGAGCTCCTGCTGCGCGGCAAGGTTGCGGATGTCGGCCTGGAGCGTCGCGTAGTAGGCGCGCTCCCGCACCTTGGTGAACTGCGGCACGGCGATCGCCGCCAGGATCCCGATCACCACCAGCACGACGAGCAGCTCCACAAGCGTGAAGCCCCTTCGATCAGGCCAGCCGGGCGTCCGCACCTCCGAGACACGCCCCGAACCTCCTGGAGGTCCGCACCTATGCCAAGCCACCTCTCTCGTCCTCATCCTCCTCGCTCCTCTTCAAGTGGGTCACCCACGGGGCTCGCGCGAGATTGTCCGCGGGCTGCGACGACCGTGGGGTCTACACGTCACGCCCCGAGAATGGGGCCGACCAGGGGGCGGTGGGATAGCAAAACGGGACAAGCGGATTCTCGGCCACCTGAACGCTGCCGAGAAGCGTCAGTCAGACGAGCAACGGACAGTTAGAAGGAGCTCGTATGTAAAGCGTAGTTTACATTATGTCAATCCTGAATTACAAAGACTGTCAGCCAGCCGGATCGTCACCCCAAGCCCTCGGCCGTAGTCACTCCCCTGCCGTCGCTCCACCCCCTCCACTGTCGCCCCCCCCGTCGCTCCAACGCGGTGCCTTGGGGCCCAGTAGGTTGCTCCGCACAATGAACCAGATCGCCGCCACCCCGTCGCGCCAGCCGATCTTCTTCCCCTCCGCGTACGAACGGCCGTCGTAGCTTACGGGCAGCTCCCGTATGCGGGCCCCCGCCTGCGCGAGACGGGCGGTAATCTCCGGCTCGATCCCGAAGCGATCCACCGAGAGCGGGAGCGACTGGAGGAGGTCGCGCCGAATCATCTTCTGGCAGGTCTCCATGTCGGTCAGGCGAAGCCCGGTGAGCAGGTTGCTGAACCAGGTGAGGGCCCGGTTCCCCAGGGCGTGAGCGGCAAGGTGGGCGTGTCTGGTCTTGCTCATGAAGCGCGAGCCGTAGACCGCGTCGGCGCTTCCTTCGGCGATCGGATCGAGCAGGCGGGGTATGGTACCGGGATCGTACTCGAGGTCGGCGTCCTGCACCACCACTACGTCTCCGCTTGCGCACGCGAACCCGGTTCTCAGCGCCGCCCCCTTTCCGCGGTTCTCCGAGTGGAAGAGAAGCACGTCGATCAGACCCTGGTCCCTTAGCGCCTCAAGGAGCGGGCGGGTGCCGTCGGACGACCCGTCGTCAACCACGATCACCTCCTTGGGGATGGGCACCGCGGCCACACGCCGGAGCAGGTCCTCGGCCGTCGCAACTTCGTTAAAGGCGGGGATTACGATCGAGACCGTCAATGGGCTCGGCACGGGCGATCTCCCGCCGGAATCGAGGCTGGTCACTGAGTGCGCGGATGCCACGCTGCCTGCATCTCCTCTGCCGGGTCGGCTCTGCAATCCCTACCTGGTTTCGACCCGCACCTCCAGCAGCTGGCCCGCATAGATGCGGCTCCCGGCGAGCCCGTTGGCCGACTTGAGCTCGTCCACGGTCGTGCCGTACGTTCGGGCGATGTCCCAGAGGGTGTCGCCCCGGCGCACCTCGTAGCGAAGCATCGTCTCCTCCGCCGCGGGCCCGACACCTTGCGGAGGGGAGTTGTCCGGCGCGAATGCGACGCGGGAGCCTCCACCGAGAGCTGCCACGTAGCGAGCGTAGTCCTGCGTATATACCGCGACGTGATAGTGGGGGGGACGACGTTCATAGGTGGCCTCGACCGCGCCAACGCGCTCCAGGTGCAACAGCACCTCCTCCAGCCACGACCGACACTTGCGGACGAGGCTCCGGCGAAGGTCCACCGCCATTCCAGTTGGGTGAACGGATAGCGACGAGGAGTTGCCCGGTTGACGGTTCTGCGGGCGGGTCAGGCTTGTGACCACGAGCTGCTCGCCGCACGCCGAATGATACTGTCGGCCGAGACGTTCCAGGAACATCTTCACCTCCGGGCGCGCATACGGAAAGGAGACCTCGTTGTCGAGGCGGTAGTGACGGTTGCCGCGGATCCCAACGAGGAGGCCGAGGTCGACGAATCGCCGAACGTGCGCCGGATTGGTCAGGAAGGTGTAGTCGTACTGGCGGGCCTTGGCGTTTTGCGCGCTCATGGACGCCGATCCGCCACGCAGGCTCTGGGCAGCGGCCCGCTCCGCAACCGCGGCCATCGCCAGTAGGGGAATGAGGGCGGCAGAGAGCGGCCGCCACCGCGATCCGCTCGACCCGCGTACCCGGTTCAACCGAGCCATCTGAACGCCCCCTGAGCTGCCCAACCTTGCCCTTTGCACCCATGACCGGCAGTCCGCGGACAACCTCGCACGAGAAGCGAGAGCGAAGCTGGAGTGTCCACGGGCGGCCAAGCAAACATATGGTGTATCGTTCGTCGGACCAAGCCCTAGCAGCCCGTGGACAAACCTCCCACGGCATTCGAGCAGCGCTGCATCCCCGCTG
>JAPOYJ010000023.1 GCA_026706635.1 Gemmatimonadota bacterium
CCAAAGCGGACATTTCACATGCTCCGAAAACCGGACATTCTACTTGCTCCCAACACCCTCGCGCACATTCTCGCAACCCGCGCTACCTACCTATCCGGCGCAACGATCTTGGTGATGAGCTTCACGCGTCGGAAGTCTCTTGCTGGGCAAGGAAGTGATCCCGGAGCCTGATGGCGATCACGTCCCGAACCTCGTCCTCGCGGAGTCCGTTGTCGAATGCGGCTCCGAGCAGCCGTCGCCTGAGGGTGCCGCCTACTGCGTGGTCACGGACGAACTTCCGACAGAACTCCCGGACCTCGTGGGGTTCCATTCCCTCGACCTCGTGCTGGGTCTTGGGGACTAGATGCTCCACCCATCGATCCACTTCGATCTCCTCGGCGACCTTCTCGCCCAACGGAGTGAGCGTAAGCGGAATCCGCAATCTGGCGGTACCAACCCGATGTCCCGACCTAGCAGCCCGTGGACAAACCTCCCACGGCATTCGAGGCGCGCTGCATCCCCGCTGGACCGCTTCGCTCTGTGTTGCTCCTCGGCCCGGTAGCGCTGCTACCAAGCCTTCGTAGCGCCTTGCCAGCGGAGCGCTTCGCGCCTCTCGGTGCTCGCGCGAGATTATCCACGGGCTGCTGGGTCACCGAGACCGCTGTGAACGGTGTGGCAGCAGTCATGACCCGCCGCACGGTGCTCAGACCCAGGGAGTCGTAGCGAGAACGCCCGTTCCCTCCACCCCTCACCCCTCACTCGCGGTCACACCATCCCACCTGCGAGAGCCTTCTACCCCGCCCTATGATCCAGCTTCCGATGCTCTCTGGACTGTAAACCGTGAATTACACATTGTAAATCACACCTTACACTGCGGAGACGAGCGGAGGGGTTCGGCGGGGTTCCAGCGCTGCTCCTGGCGTGGGACGTCGTCTCCGCGTCGGACCCTTGCGGGCGCCTCTGCCCCTCCGCAGCACCCCCAGGAGCACCGCGGGGAAGTGAGCCGGCTGGGAATCGAACCCAGGACCTACGGATTAAAAGTCCGTTGCTCTGCCAACTGAGCTACCGGCTCGCCGGAAAGTTACTAGAACGACAGCTCGAGCTGGCGCAGGCCGAAGGAGACGCGGTGGTGCGGCGTGAGGCCCGCCTCGCGCACGGCCCGGCGGTGGCGCGGCGTGGCGTAGCCCTTGTTGCGCTCCCAGCGGTACTCCGGGTAGCGAGGGGCCAGACGGGTCATGAGGCGGTCGCGGCAGACCTTGGCGACTATCGAGGCGCACGCGATCGAGTGGACCAGGGCGTCGCCACCCACCACCGCCTCGTGCCGCCACGGCAGGTCGGCCACCGGCAGGCCGTCCACCACAACGTGATCGGGCTGCTCCGGCAGGCGCGCGAGCGCGCGCTCCATCGCCCTCGCCGTAGCCCGGAGTATCCCCAGGCGGTCGATCTCCCTCGCCGAGGCGGCCCCGATCGCGATCGCCTCGGCCCGCGCCTCGATCTCGGCGGCCAGCTCCAGACGCCTCGCTGGAGCGAGGACCTTGGAGTCGTCCGCCCCCGCGACGCCGCGCCCCACCGGGAGCACCACCGCTCCCGCGACAACGGGTCCGGCTATGGGGCCGCGTCCCACCTCGTCCACCCCGGCAATTCGCGAGACGCCCCCGTCCCAGAGTGCGCGTTCGTACTCCAGAGGCTCACCCACGGGCTACGCCACGGGCCGCTAGGACCACCCGGAGCGTGGCAGCCAGCGGATGATCGCCGGTCAGGTCGGACGGAAGCTCCGCTTCTCCTTGATGCGGGCGGCCTTGCCGCGCAGCCCCCGCAGGTAGTAGAGCTTGGCCCTGCGGACCCTTCCGCGCCGCACGACCTCGACTCCGCCGACCGTTGGGGCATTCACCGGGAAGACGCGCTCCACCCCGACGCCCCCGGAGATCTTCCTCACTGTGAAGGTCTCGCCCATCCCGGACCCCCTTCGTAGCAGGCAGACTCCCTCGAACACCTGCACGCGCTCCTTCTGGCCCTCGCGCACCCGGTACAGCACCCGGATCGTGTCCCCCGGCGCAAAGTCGGGAAGATCCGAACGGGCCTCCTCGCGGTCGAGCTGGTGGAGAATGTCGGCCATGGCCCGGCTCCTGGTTGCAATCGCGGCCAAGCTTCCCCGGACCGCGCTGAATCGTCGTCGCAAAGCCCCGTAACGATAGGCTAGCGAAGCCGCAATGGGAAGTTCCCTACTCGCGCTCGCGCCGAAGCCGGGTAAGCCGCTCGGATTCGGATCTTCGCCACGCCTCGATTCGGCGGTGGTCGCCGGAGCGCAGCACCTCGGGCACCTCCATGCCCCGGTAGACGGGGGGTCTGGTGTAGGAGGGGGCCGAGATGGCCTCTCCGGCGTAGAAGGAGTCGGAGGAGGCGGACTCGTGGTCGCCCAGGGCTCCGGGGAGGAGCCGCACGACCGCGTCGATCACCGTCAGCGCCGCGACCTCGCCGCCGGAGAGCACGTAGTCGCCGACCGAGAGCTCGTGGGTCGCGAGATGGTCGGCGACCCTCTGGTCGACATCCTTGTAGTGGCCGCAGAGGAGGGTGACCTCGGTCTCGAGCGAGATGCGGACGGCGATGTCGTGTCCAAACCGCTCGCCCCGGGCCGACATGAGGACGACCGGCCCGGTTGGCGCAAGGTCGTCGACGGCCTCGAAGAAGGGCTCCGGCTTCATCACCATCCCCGCCCCGCCCCCGTACGGCTCGTCGTCCACCGTGCGGTGCGCGTCGTGGGTGTACCGGCGCAGGTCCAGCACCCGATAGCTGGCCAGCCCCGCCCTCTCGACCCGGTGGAGGAGGCCGCACTCCAGCGGCGACGTGAAGAACTCGGGGAAGATCGTCAGGACGTTGATCCGAATCACGGGAGGATCCCCTCGGGGGGGTCGGCCACCAGACGGCGGCGCTCGCGGTCAAAGCGCACGAACCGGCTGTGCAGCGGAAGGAGGAAGTCGCCCCTCGGGCCCACCACCTCCAGCAGCTCCGAGGGGGCGAGCGGAAAGACCTCCCGCACGCTCCCGAGCGGCGACCCGTCGGCCGTCACCACCTCGGCGCCCACGAGCTCGTGGTAGAAGATCTCGCCCTCGTCCAGCTCGTCTATGTCGGTGAAGCGACGGAAAAGGTAGCGTCCCCGGAGCGCCTCGGCGGCGTCCCGGTCGCCTACGCCGGCGAACCGCGCCAGGAAGCCCCTGGCGTGCTCGCGCACCGACTCGAGCTCGTGCTCTTGCGAGTCTGTCGGCCCCTCTCCGTCGACCTCGTCTGCAAGCAGATGCCTGGCACCGACGACGAAGTGAGTGCCGGGGTGGTCGGTGAGGGGCCAGACGAAGACCTCGCCCCTCGTGCCGTGAGGCCTGACGACGTGCCCTACGACGAGAAAGGGCGGAGGCTCTCCCCCCGTCAAGCCGGCGCGGCCTCCCCAGTGGCGCCGTCGTCTTCGGGAGCCGAATCCGTGGCCGGCTCCGGAGCTGCTCCCTCCTCGGCGGGCCGGGCGGCGGACGCCTCGACGGCGCTGGCATCCTCCCCGTCACCGCCGGCGTCCTCCCCTTCGCCCTCCGCGACAGGTGCCGAGGCTCCCACCAGAGCGACGCCCCCTCCGCCGCCCTTCCTGGCGCGCCGCACCAGACGGTCGACCGTGGTGGAGGGGGAGGCCCCCTGGCCGAGCCAGTAGTCCACTCGGGAGAGGTCGACCGAGAGCAGGGCCGGGGTGGGCAGGGGATTGTAGTAGCCGAGGTTCTCGACGAAGCGGCCGTCTCGCGGGGAGCGGCTGTCGGCGACTACGATCCGGTAGTGGGGCTGCTTCTTCTTGCCCATGCGGCGAAGGCGAATTCTGACTGACATTGCTCGGGTGGTCGTCTTCCTGGGTTGTTGACTGCTGACTGGTGCGGTAGCGGAACCAAATCTACCGCATTCGGGGCGGTTTCGACCGCTGCATCGCTCCCAACATACCCCGCATCTGCTCGAACCGCTTCAGGAGCCGGTTCACCTCCGAGACAGGCCGACCGCTTCCGCGGGCGATCCGCCTGCGACGCGATCCGTTCAGAATCTCGGGCCGACGCCTCTCTCCGGGGGTCATCGAGAGGATGATCGCCTCCATGTGCTTCAGCTTCTTCGGATCCGCCGCCCCGAGGGGGAGCGACCGCGGCAGCCCCGGGATCATGCGGGCGATCTGCTCGAGCGGGCCCATCCGCTGAAGCTGCCGCATCGCGACCAGGAAGTCGGCCAGGTCGAAGGTGCGCTTCCCTAGGATCGCCGCCTCGTTCAGGCGGGCGCCCTCCGCGGCCGCCGCGGCGCGGGCGCGGTCCACCAGCGCCACCACATCCCCCTTGCCGAGGATGCGGCCCGCCATGCGCCTCGGCTCCACCTCCTCCAGATCGTCGAGGCCCTCGCCGGTCCCGACGAACTTGAGCGGCCTCCCGGTCGCGGCCCGGATCGAGAGCGCGGCGCCCCCGCGCGCGTCGCCGTCCAGCTTGGTCAGCACGAAGCCGGTCAGCCCGAGGCGGTCGCCGAAGCCGACCGCGATCCGCACCGCCTCCTGGCCGGTCATGGCGTCCGCAACCAGGAGCGACTCCCTGGGCCTTATAGCCTCCGCCAGGCGTTCCAGCTCCTCCATCATCGGCTCGTCGATCTGGAGTCTCCCCGCCGTGTCGACGATCAGGGCGTCGATGCGCTCGCTCCGCGCCCGGCGGTGCGCGGCCACCGCGACTCCCAGCGCGTCCTCGGCACCCGGCTCGGCGTGCACGGGAACCTCGGCCCGCCTCCCCATGACGACCAGCTGCTCGACCGCGGCGGGACGGTGCACATCGCACGCCGCCAGCAGAACCCGCTTCCCCTGCCCGGCGAGGCGCCTAGCGAGCTTGGCCGCGGTCGTCGTCTTGCCAGCCCCCTGGAGCCCGACGAGGATGAAGACGCTCGGCGGCGCGGGAGACCATTGGAGCGCGGTCTCGTCGCCCTCTCCGAGGAGGCGGGCGAGCTCCTCGTGGACGATCTTCACGACCTCCTGCCCGGGCGAGACCGACCGCGTCACCCGCTCCCCCAGAGCCCTCCCCTGGACGCGCCTCAGGAAGTCGCGCACCACCTGGAAGTTGACGTCGGCCTCGAGGAGCGCCAGACGCACCTCGCGCAGCCCCTCGCGAATGGCGGACTCGGTGAGGACGCCCCGCTGGGTGAAGCGGCCCAGCACGCCCTCCAGCCGCCTGCCTAGCTCGTCGAACACGTCGCAGTCAGAGCTCGGTGATGACCTGGCTTCGGCGCGTCCCCACCGACACCATCGCGATCGGCGTCCCCACCAGCTCCTCGATGCGCTCGAGGTAGGAGCGCGCCTGCCTCGGCAGGTCTCGGAGGCGGCGGGCGCCCGTGGTCGCGGACCGCCACCCGGGAAGCGTCTCGTACACCGGCTCCACACCCTCCAGCTCCCAGTCCGTCGCCGGAAAGGCGACCCCGGTCTCGCCGCCCAGCCTGTAGCCGGTGGCAATGCGCACCTCGGCCAGGGTGTCGAGCACGTCCAGCTTGGTGACCGCGATCCCGGTCAGCCCATTCACGCGGGCCGCGTAGGCGGCGACCGGCGCGTCGAACCAGCCGCACCGCCTGGGTCTGCCGGTGGTCGCTCCGTACTCGCCCCCGAGCTCGCGGATGCGCTCGTCCATCTCGGGATCGAAGGCCGTCGGGAGGGGGCCGTTGCCCACCCTGGTGGTGTAGGCCTTGACGACCCCGATCACCGAATCGATCGCCGTCGGGCCGATGGCGACTCCGACCGCCGCGGCGCCGGCAGTCGTGTTCGACGAGGTGACGAAAGGGTAGCTGCCGTGATCCACATCGAGCGCCGTCCCCTGCGCCCCTTCGAGGAGCACCCGCCGTCCGCCGGCGAGCGCATCGGCGATCTCGGCCCCCACATCGGCGACCAGACCCGGGAGGCGGTCGGCGACCCGGATCGCCTGCTCCGCCTCGCCAGCCAGAGCCGGATCCGCGCCGAGGAGGGCGAGCCGCCTTCGCGCCCACTCCAGACCGCGCTCCACCACCTCGGCCCCGCGGCGAGGATCGAGAAGGTCGGCGACGCGCACTCCGCGCCGAGCCGTCTTGGCCTCGTACGCCGGGCCGATCCCCTTGCCGGTTGTCCCGATCTTCCGGTGCGCGGCCTCCTCGGTCGCGGCATCCAGAGCCTTGTGATAGGGGAATACGACGTGCGCGCGGGCGCTCAGCCCGATCCTGCCGCTGGTGTCGATCCCCCTGGCGTCCAGCTCGTCCAGTTCGTCGAAGAGCTGGCCGAGATCGACGACCACTCCATTGCCGAGGAGGCAGCGCTTGCCGGGATGGAGCGCACCCGACGGCACCTGGTGCAGCACCACCTGCCGGTCGCCGACGTGCACGGTGTGCCCCGCGTTGGCGCCGCCCTGGTAGCGCGCTATCAGCTCCGCGTCCTTCGCCAGCACGTCGACCACCTTGCCCTTCCCCTCGTCGCCCCACTGGCACCCGACCACAACGGTGCAGGCACCGGAGAGAGCCCCCTCCGCCTTCCGGCCGATCACGGCCGGGAGCGCCCGTCGGTCAGCCCCGCAGCCTCCAGCGCTGCCGCGACGCGCTCCCTTCCCTTCGCGGCGAGCGGTCGCAGCGGCGGCCTCGGCGCTCCCCCGACATCCCCGAGCAGATCGAGCGCGTGCTTGACGCCCGCCACGCCGAGCTCGACCACGAGCACCTTGTGAAGGGCGCCGACGCGTCTCTGCAGGGCGCCTGCCTCCGCCATCCTCCCGGCGCGGAAGTGTTCGTGGAGCTGCACGCACTCGCGAGGTGCCACATTCGCCACCCCGAGTATCCCCCCCAGCGCCCCGATCTCGAGCGATGCGAAGAGGTGGGCGCCGCTCCCGACGAGGATCTGGAATCCGGGCCGAACACGCTCGACCAGCTCCGCAACAGCATCGAGCGAGCCGCGCGATTCCTTGACGCCGACGATCCGCTCGTGCGACGAGAGCTCGCCGACCAGCCCGCTCGGCAGCTCGATCGTGGAGAGCCTGGTCGGGACCTGGTAGATGACCACCGGAAGCGGCGAGCCTTCCGCCACCGCCTGGTAGTGCTCGCGCAGCACCTCCGGGGTCATCGCCCCCCGGTAGTAGGCAGGCGGCTGAACCAGCACGGCGTCCGCACCCGCAGCGGCCGCCCGCGCGGCCATGCGCAGCGTCGCGCGCCTCGACTCCGCCCCAACCCCGGCGACAACCAGCTTCCCCGGCGGCGCCACGTCGCGCGCAACCTCCCAGGCGCGCTCCCTCTCCTCCTCGTCGAGCAGCACCGACTCGCCGGTGGAGCCGCCGACGACGAAGCCGCGGATCCCCGACGGCACCCAGCGCTCGAGGTTGCGGGCGAACCCTCCCACATCCAGCTCGCCCGTGACGGGATCGAAGGGGGTCGTGGTCGGGATCATCACCCCCGCGAGGTCGATGCCGGTCGGCGTCAAGGCTCCCGATCCGGCTTTAGAGCCCGGTCGCAGGCGGCCGACCGGGGGGAAATATCCCCATCCGGTCGCGCACCCGGGCGAGCGTCTCACCGGCGATCGAGCGGGCCCGGTCGCCCATCTCGGCCACGACCTCGTCCACGTATCCCACGCGGCGCTCCACATCGGCGCGGCGGTCCCGCATCTCGGCCGTCAGCGCGGCGAGCGCGTCTGCGGTCCGGCCCTTCAGGTCGACGTAGCGCAGCTTCCCGACGCGGTACTCCTCGCGCATCCGGTCAGCCTCCTCCGGGTGGCCGGAGGCCCCCAGGAGGGTGAGCAGGTTATCGACACCGGGGCTGATCCCACCTCCCTCGGCGGCTCCCGAGTCGGTGACCGCGCTCCGGATCTTCCTCCGAAGCGAGCCCTCCTCCTCGAAGAGCCCGATGAAGTGCCTCGGGCCGAGGCTCTTGCTCATCTTGCGGGTGGGGTCCGCCGTCGACATGACTCGCGGCACCCTGGTGAGCAGCGTCTCGGGTTCGGGGAAGAAGTTCCCGAAGCGGGAGTTGAAGCGCCTGGCGATCCCCCGGCTCATCTCGAGGTGCTGGGACTGGTCGTCGCCCACCGGCACGGCGTCGGCCCGGTACGCGAGGATGTCCGCCGCCTGGAGGATCGGGTAGAAGAGGAGCGCGGCCGGGGTGAAGGCACCGTCCCCATCGCCCCCCCGTCGCTGTGCCGCCGCCTTCTCCTTGAACTGCGTCATGCGCGAGAGGTCGCCGAGCGAGGCGAGGGTGGCGAGGAGCCAGCAGAGCTCGGCCTGCTCGGGGACGGTGGACTGGACGTAGACGACGCTCCGCTCGGGGTCGACGCCGGCCGCCAGGAGGCTGACGAACATCTCGCGGGTGGAGCCGCGCAGCTCGGAGGGATCGTAGGGTGCCGTCATGGCGTGCAGGTCCACGACGCAGTAGACGCACTCGTGCTCGTCCTGGAGCCGCACCCAGCTCTGAACGGCGCCGAAGTAGTTGCCGAGCGTCATCACCGAGGTCGGCTGAATGCCCGAGTAGACTCGTCGCCTGGTCGACTGTGGATCGTCTCGCATGGTGGGAAAGCTACGACAATACGAGGAGCCGTGACCTACGACTCACCTGCCGGCGTGACGCTCGACGGGCTCCGGGCGGTCGTGCAGGAGGGCGATTGTGGTGACGCGGAGGGGATGCTCGCGACCATGATCGCCTGGGGGAAGAGGCTCCGGGACGTTTCCAACCTTGGCCATTCGACTGACTGTCAACTACAGTTTACATTATGTCATGCGTAGTTGTCAATAATCCCCCTCTACCGGAACCGCACCTGCAATCTCTCCAGCTTCTCCGCCCCCGAACAGAGCGGTTGCGAGGTGGAACGTGCGGCAGGTACGGCAGGTACAACTAGGTGGCTACGGCAGCGCAGTTAAACCTCGCGCGAATCGATGTGACCGGGTAAAGGAGCACGACCCATGAAGAAGTTCACAACGTCGATTTTCCTCATCGTCGGCTTGGCAGCCGGCCCTCACGCCCTGTTCGCGCAGGATGTGGGCGAACGTGTTCGCGTCACCACCGTGTACGGAAGCGTAGTGGGTCAGGTCGTGGAGACCGACGACGATCGATTCACTTTGAGCGGGGGCGGATCATTCCGGCACATCGATATCAGCGGGCTCGAACGAAGTACCGGACGCTCGGCTTGGAAGCGCGGCCTCGTGTGGGGTGGGGCCGTCGGTGCGGTGGGAGGCACCGTGTTGTCGGCATGGGCCTCCACCTTATGCTTCACGGAATTATGTGACGACGACAGCGTCAGCTTGGGTACCGCGTTGGTCGGCGGCGTGATCTTCGGTGCGGCCGGGGGTGTCGCGGGGATGGGCATCGGGGCGTTGCTTGGGCCTGAACGGTGGGAGAGCATGCCCCTGGGTAGCGACATCGTTGCCAGCCCACTCGCCGAACTGCGGTTGCGCGGCGGTAGCCCCGCGGCACGCTTCAGCGCGCGCATCGCCTTCTGACGTCGCTCCTTGGGGCACGCCGAGGCGGCACCTTGCCAGCGGGGCGGCCCGCGAACAGGACCGATAGCGCTTCACCGCCCCCGGTGCTCGCGCGAGATCCACGGGCTGCTCAGCCGCTTCGTCGCGCCTTGCCAGCCCAGCAGAGTACCTGAAGCGCGAATCACGGCAAGAAGTCATGCAATACCGGCCATCTGACTGATTGACAAATACAGATTACATTATGTCATGTGCAGTTGTCAGTGTGGACTGTCCCCCCTACCGGAACCGCTCTTGCGATCCTGCCAGCCTCTCCGCCCCCGGACAGAGGATGTCGTGCGTGCCAGGATTGCGCGGGTGAGGTAGGCGAGGTCGGCGATGTCCACGCCCTACGCCATGTCCTGGGAGGAGCCCCGTACCCTGCGGGCCGACGGGTTCGACCACGACCACGAGGTCCTCGTCGCGCTCCCGCCCTCCTACCATGTGTCGCCCGAACGGCGCTACCCCGTCGTCTGGTCGATGGACGGCGCGATGGCGTTTTCCGTGACCTCCGGGGTCGCCAATCTGTACACGGTCGGCAGGCGCATCCCTGAGATCATCGTGGTCGGCGTGGGCCATCGGAGCGAACACGGGATGCTGGGGATGGCGCAGCGCACCTTCGACTTCTTCCCGCCGGGGAGCGTCTGGTCGGACCCGGGCCTGGGAAGCGGCTACATGGAGCGGATGGGGTTCCACTTCGAGATGTCGCGCCCCTTCCTGAAGGGCGACCTCTTCCTGGACTTCCTGGTGGACCAGCTGCGGCCGACGCTGGCCAGCCAGTATCGCATGGCCGACGACCACACGCTATGGGGACACTCGGCGGGCGGCGGCTTCGCGGGCTACGCAATGCTGGCGCGCCCCGGCGCGTTCGGCCGGTTCATAATCGGAAGCGGCACCAACGGCCTGACCATCGATCTCGAGGCCGAGTACGCGAAGGACCACGACGATCTCGAAGCCAGGGTGTTCATCGGCATGGCGGACGGCGAGATCAACCACGCGCCGCTCTGCGCCCAGCGGCTCGTCAGCCGCACCGCGCTGCTCGCCGAGAACCTGCGGCTGCGGGGCTATCCGAGCCTGGACCTGCGCATCCGGTTCTACGCCGACCGCGACCACTTCACAGTGATCCCCCCGCTCGTAGGGGACGGGCTGCAGCATGTGTACGCCGACCTGGTCGCGGGCCTCGAGAAGCCGAACTGGTAGGGGGCCAGCGCACCACGCGTAACGGTGCCGCTCGGTGCGAGACGGAGTGGTTCGGGTGGGGAGAGGGTCCCCGTTCAGATTCGAGATCCGCACGAGGCTCCTTTCGACATGGCGCTGCCCCGGATTCGTCGCCATGATTCAGGTGCACGGTGTTCTTCCGGTATGAAACGAAAGGAGCGGCATGGCGGCCCACCCGCGACTCCTGGACCTGTTCTGCGGGGCGGGTGGCACAGCGGTCGGCTACCGCCGCGCTGGCTTCGAGGTCGTGGGCGTCGACTCCGCGCCGCAGCCCAGGTTTCCCTACGCCTTCGTCCAGGCCGACGCGATGCAGCTTGACCCTCGGTTCCTCGCGTCCTTCGACGCGATCCACGCCTCCCCCCCGTGCCAGGCCTACTCAGACCTCGCCCACAGGAACGGGAACGCTGACGACTGGCCCCGGCTGATCGAGCCCGTGCGCGACATGCTCGTTGCCACCGGGAAGCCGTACGTCATCGAGAATGTCGAAGGGGCGCCGCTCAGGAACTATATCGTCCTCTGCGGCACCATGTTCCCCGGCCTGCGGGTCCTTCGGCATCGGCTGTTCGAGACTAACTTCATCATTCCGGTCCCGCCGCATGGACGTCACCCGCTCTGCCATACCCGCGACAAGCGGAAGAGGCACTACGGCACCACCGACGAAATGCGGGACTACGTGACTGTTACCGGCGGCGGCAACTGCTCGATCGCTGCGGCCCGCGACGCCATGGGGATAGACTGGATGACGAAGAAGGAGATCAACGAGGCGATCCCTCCAGACTATACGGAGTACGTGGGCAGGTACGCCATGATGGCCGTGCCGACCCCGGCTCCGCCGGAGGCAGTTTCGGCGCAAGCGGCTGCTGGGGCTGTGTGATGGTGTTCCTGCGGCCGCAAGTCTGCGAGGTGTCGGCCGAGGGATCGGCCGAGCGTGGTGGCTGCTCCCGGCACCGACTGAGCCGGAAGGCGGTGGCGAGTGCATCTATGGCGGGAGCGGCGGGGGGACGTGCGGGGCGGAAGCTGAAGCTGGCAACGTAGCTGGTCGGGTGAGGCGGGCATGAGCACCCCAATACTCATGGGCGCTCGCCGCGACTTCCATCGGGACCTCAGGTCGAGACTCTGGTCGCGCCGCGCGGGCGTACCGAGCAACTCGGACAAGGACAACCGTACGAGCGTACGCATCGGGCTTGCCCTGGCCGAGGCCGTCGGCGTGTCCCTCGACCGGAAGCGCTTGAGCGGTTCGGCGGCTGGCACGGAGTTCGAGCGGCGGACGAAGGACTTCCTCGTGGCGACGTTTCCCCGGTTGGAGCATCTGCGACCGGGTGTCTGGCGGATCAAGGCTGGCGCAGCGATCTCGCAGTTCGAGCAGTACGCCCACCTTGACGCCCTGGAGCACGCCTCAAGAGAAAACGCGGAGCTCGCCGCGGCCCTGGGAAGCGACTACACGATCAAGCCGGATATCATCGTCACCCGCGAGGCTGAACCCGACGAACGGATCAACCGCACCGACGCCTTCGTGGACGAGGAGTCAGCCCGGTTCACCCCGTTGCGAAGCCGGAACTCCGATCTGGAGATCCTGCACGCCAGCGTCTCCTGCAAGTGGACCATACGCAGCGACCGCACTCAGAACTCGCGGGCCGAGGCCCTGAACCTGCTGCGTAACCGCAAGGGCCGGGCCCCGCACATCGCAGTCGTAACGGCCGAGCCGCTCCCCAGCAGGCTGGCGTCGATCGCGATCGGCACTGGGGACATCGACTGCACCTACCATGTGGCGCTCCACGAGCTCCGGGCGGTCGTGCAGGATGGGGATTGGGGTGACGCGGAGGAGATGCTCGCGATCATGATCGACGGGAAGAGGCTTCGGGACATTTCCGACCTCCCGCTTGACTTGGCCATCTGATTGATTGACAACTACAGTTTACGTTATGTCGTCTGTAGTTGTCAGTGTGGGCTGTGATTGTGCCCCTGACTCAAGAAATATCTCCCAGGGGGCGTACTTCCGAACCAGCGGGGGTGCGGGTCCCCTCAACCTTAGTCGCGCCAGACTACGAGGAGTTCCTTCAGGCAACCCGGCGCGTCGCTAGGCGGGTATGCGACCGACATGGTTTCCCCGTTGAGGACCTCGCGGCCAAACTGCCAGTCCGGTGGAAAGAGGCGTCTGCTAAAAAGCATTTTGATGTCGTCGTCCGGGAATACACGCCCGCAGGACCCACAAGTTTCGTTATGCGGTGGACCAACGAAGCCCTTGAGGCGGCACCTACAGCTGAGGCAGAAGAGCTGGTAACCTCCTGAGCCTGAATTGCCGCTATTTCCTACGTCATCATCGGGAGGATCCGCAAATCCATAGATGATTGCGGTTCCATCGGAACGACGCGTGGGTTGTGTGAGGTCATTCGACATTTCGAGGTCTCCTCTCGGGTGTCGGGTGAGACGGGGGCTGGCCGCTACCAGCCACCGTCGTTGCGGTTGTCGCACGCCTCGGCGTTCACCCGTAGGTACTCGTCGATGAAGTGGTCCATGCTTTTGGCGAGGGTGCCTAGCACGTGGTTGCTGTCGCCGGAGTGGGTCCCGAGGTAGTCGCTAAACCAGGTGTAGGTGGGAAACCAGCCCAACCCGTTTCGCCAAGCGGGAACCATGAGCTTTACCTTGGTACTGTACGCGCTTCCTACCACCTGAACGGCCACCAACAAGTAGGGGAAGTCTCGATCCTCCGTATAGAGTCGGGCACTCCGCAGACGGCTACGCACGGTTCTAAGCAGATCGTCTTTCGCTAAACCTAGATCGTTGTCGTCATCGTCAATGTCTGCAACTAGAGAGACGGGCTGGCACTCGGTGAACAGCTGAAAGCGATCTAAGGGATCAGCGGACTCCTGTGCACTTGCTGACCCTGCGAAGCTCGCCAGAAGCGCCACGGCGACGAACAGCCGGGGGGAGAGCTTCACCACCGCCTCCCCAGCCACACCTCTCGATCGCCCAGATGACATCGGCAACGCCAATCTCACTTTCTCAGCCTTGCCAAATCCACAAGTTCCTGGACTGCGGTCCTAAACCCGATCCTGAGGCCGTCTATGTCGCCCCGGTGGGCAGCGAACCGTCGAGTGTGTGCCGAGTTGTCGCCAAGCTGCTTTGCGTCGGACAGAGCCTGCTTGGTCGTGCGGCTGAGGTTCCATGTCGGCTCGCCGATCACCTTCCCAATGAGGGCGTCGAGCGTTAGGAAGTCACCCGCGGATGTCTGGATCTTAGACGCCATCCGACGCCCTTCGAATACCTCGATGATGAGGGCCTCAATGAGCTTCCTCATCATCACAGCACAGGCGTCGTACCATCCATGTTCGTAAGATCCATTCAGCTGGTGGGTGATTTTCTCCAGGTATCCACGCGTTCTCCGCACGAGTGAGAACGGCAGGACCCTGTCGGTTGGCGCAGCTGCCCCAGTATCTGGCGGTCGTCGTAGTTCTCCGGTGTCATGCGCAAGGGCCTTGAGCAGTACGAGGCCCGCCTTGGCGACCTCCGCGCTACCGTTCCTCATCGTCGCGACCATACAGGTGCTTCGCCATGCTCGCGAAGATCTGATCGATCTGTTCGGGGGTGGCACTCGCATCGATCCGGATCTCGACACTAAGGCGCATCTCTGGCATTTCAACATTCGGCACCTGAGAAGAACTATCAGGCTCAGGGCTGTCCGAATCTTGTTTCTCGGCAGCAACTGACGTTCTTGACGGCCGCTTCGACTTCGTCGGGGTCGACTTTTCCGGCTTGCCTGGAGTGTCCTCATCTTTCTGAGCCGGGTCTGCTAGAGCGAGCAACGTGTACATGGCGGCCTTCTTTCGCGCTGCCTGTTCCCCGCATCCCGTCGTAGCCATGAACCAGCGCTTCGCCGCTTCCTGGTCGATCGCGGGCCCGGGAAGTGCGTCCAGCAAATCGGAGGGATAGATCTCCTCCCGCATCTGCCTGCAGACCTCTGGGTAGCCGGTGTCATCTCGCCAGAGTTTGGCCCTCTCCGTTGTCGTGCCATCCTCTGCTACCAGACCAACGGCCCTCAACGCAGGAAGTACATTCCCCCTTGCGGAACTCTCCTGGCCTCCCAGCACGGTAGCGAGATACCTCGGGGTAACCTGGGTCGGGATAGTCTGGTGGAATTTCTTGCGAAGCGCCCACCACGATCTGGCAGGCAGGTAAGGGTAGTTTGTCTTCTCGGAAGCCACGGATGGACCTTGCCTCTCTACTGAACTGAATGGATAGCGAGCCCCTACATGTTGGCAATGGGGGGAATTAAACGATACAAGCGATTGGGGTCGGTCGTCAAGGGTAGTCAATCTCTCAGTCAGTTACCGAGTCGACCTGCCCCCCTTCGCACAGTAGTCTCCGGCGACCGACCGGAAAAGCCCAGCGTGGTTGCGTGGGCATTGGAGACACTCGTACGCGCAACAAGGTGGCGATCTTCGACTGCTCACTGAGGCCTTCGTGGCTACAGCCCCCCCTATCGGAACCGCTCCTGCAATCTCGCCAGCCTCTCCGCCCCTGGACAGAGGACGTCGTGCGGGAGCCGGGCCAGGGGCTCCTCCACCGTTCCCTGAATCCCGTGGAAGTCGGCCTCTTTCTCCGCCCCCGCCGCCTCCTCCAGGTACAGCAGCCCCGTCGCCACCTCCCCCGCCCGCTGCCGCTCCCGGATGTAGGCGTACACCGCGTCGCGGTCGGTCGGATCGTAGTCCCCCGGGACCTTCCGGAAATTGATGCCGCTGCCGTCGTGCAGCCTCACGATGCGCACATCCCCCTCGTCGTACGAAGCCTCGATTTCATGCGCCGGCGGCACGAAGTCGGCGTAGACGAGCTGGTTGTAGTTGTCGCGCGTGTACTGGTAGCTCTTGGTCGATCCCCGGTGGTCGTTGAAGGTCACGCATGGGGAGATGATGTCAATCAGGGCGAACCCGCGGTGGCGCAGACCCGCCTTGAGGATCGGAACCAGCTGCTCCTTGTCGCCCGAGAAGCTCCTGGCCACGAACCCCGCGCCCAGATTCAGCGCGAGGAGGACTGCGTCGATCGGGTGCTCGCGGTTGACCTGGCCGCGCTTCGCCGTCGAGCCGACGTCGGCCGACGCCGAGAACTGCCCCTTGGTCAGGCCGTACACGCCGTTGTTCTCGA
>JAPOYJ010000069.1 GCA_026706635.1 Gemmatimonadota bacterium
CCAAAGCGGACATTTCACATGCTCCGAAAACCGGACATTCTACTTGCTCCCAACAGGTGCCCGTAGCGCCAGGCGACTCGGTGGTGTGCGTGCTCTCGGGAGGAAACATCGACATGAATGTCGTGTCGCGCATCATCGACAGAGGTCTCTGGGCCGACGGCCGCCTGGCGAGCCTGGCGGTGGTGGTGCGCGACCGTCCCGGCTACCTGAACGAGGTCACGGGGGTCGTCGCGATTGCGGGTGCCAACGTGCTCCACATCGAGCATACGCGGGCCTTCGGCGACATCTCGGTCGGCAAGGTCGGAATCGAGATGAGGATCGAGACGCGGGGCCGGGACCATGTGGCGAAGATCGTCCACGAGCTGCGCGAGCTCGGCCACACCGTGGACGAGCTAAAGTGATGTAAACTGTAGTTTACAACATGACCACTAAGGTTTACACTTTCGCACTCGCGGTCACCCCGTAGCGCCTGAGCGTCCGCCCCAAGGTGGGACGCCCTACCCGGATGCGGCTGCCGCCGAGCATGTACGAGCAGACGTAGCCGGCAGCGAGCATCAGGATTCCGATCAGGAAGCAGTACATGACCGCTCGGTCCGGGTAGGTGTCCTTGAGATACCCGATGTACATCGGTCCGATGATCCCCGCCGCGGCCCAGGCCGTCAGCACGGTGCCGTACATCTTGGACATGACGCGCGCGCCGAAGACGTCGATCACGAAGGAGGGCATCGTCGCGAAGCCGCCGCCGAAGCAGAAGAGCACGTAGCAGACGAGGGCCGAGAAGATCCAGGGATTCGCCTCCGTCATCAGGATGCCGAAGACCACCATCTGGCTCGCGAGCAGGATGCGGAAGACGCGCACCTGGCCGATCCGGTCCGAGAGCATCCCCCAGAAGAGCCGCCCGAGCCCGTTGCAGACGGAGCTGGCGGCGATCAGCGTTGCGCCGTATTCGGCGAGCCTGCCCGGGCCGATGGCTGGATCGGCTAGTCCCCACACCTCCTGCAGCAGCTCGGACTGGAAGCTGATCACCGAGAGACCGGCCGCGATATTGAAGAAGAGGACCGTCCACATGATCGAGAACTGCATCGTCTTCAGGTAGGGTGCAGCCGGTTCGGCTATCGGCGGCGGCTTAGCGGCTGACCGGGAGGTCCCCGCGCGGGAGCTGCCCCCGGCCGTGGGCGGACCCTCCTCGGGCGGATTGCGGAGCACCAGGCTGCTCGGCACGAGCACGCACGCGAAGAAGACCCCCAGCCAGAGGAAGACGGCCTGCAGGTCGCCCGCGGTCCTCACGATCAGGAGTGGCGCGAGCACCTTGCTGAGGAAGAGCGCCCCCACCCCGAATCCCATCACGACGATCCCGGTCATGAGACCCTTTCGGTCCGGGAACCACCTGGCGACGGTCGCGACCGGGGTCACGTAGCCCATGCCGATCCCGGCGCCGCCGACGACTCCGTAGCCGAGGTAGAAGAGCCAGATCGCGTCGAGCGAGAGCGCCAGACTCGCCAGCAGGTAGCCGCCCGAGAAGAGGATGCAGCCCGCGAGCGCCAGGACCCGGGGTCCGAGCCTGGGAAGCGCCTGCCCCGAGATCGCGGCCGAGACGCCGAGCGAGAAGATGGTGATGCTGAATGCGGCGGCGGTCTGGCTGAAGCTCCACCCGAAGCCGCGGACCAGCATCGTCTGGAAGAAGCTCCAGGCGTAGACGGTGCCCAGGCACACCTGCAGGACGGTGCAGAAGATGGCGATCACGAAGCGCGGCACCTCTGCCCTGGCGCTGAACACGTCAGCTAGCAGTCCGTGGATAAACTCAGGCGAGCACCGAGAGGGATGCTGCGCCGGCGGTCCGTGGACGGGCCCGGACGAGCACCGAGACCGGCGAAGCGCCCCGCTGGCAAGGCGCGACGAGGGGCCAATAGCCGCAGCGCTATTGGTCCGAGGAGCAACGCAGAGCGCAGCGGCCCAGCGGGGATGCTCCGCCGGGCGAATGCCGTCGGGGTCCTGTTCGCGGGCCGCCCCACTGGCAAGGCGCTTCGCAGCGCGAATAGCAGCGCTATTCGTGCAAGAAGCAACGCAGAGCGCAGCGGACCAGCGCGGATGCAGCGCGCCTCGAATGCGGTCAGGGTTTCTTCCACTGGCTGCTAGCCTCGGCCGTGGGAGCCGCCGATGGGCCGCTTCTCGCTCTCGTCACCGTCTGGATCCCCGACGGCCGCGAAGTGCATCAGGCGGGCCATGTCGCCGATCTCGTCGTCGCGCCCGAGGATCGGGTCGTGCGGTGTCGTGCCTCGCTGGCGCGAGTGGGCGAGCACGGTCGTGTAGCCGAGGAGCTGCGCCAGCGGCCTCGAGGCGAGCCTGACCAGCCAGAGCGTCGCCAGGACGCCGACGACGAGGATGATGCAGAGGAGGTAGACCTGCTGCCCCACGGCCCGCTGGATCTTGAGCCCCAGGAGCTCGAGGTCCATTCCGACGTGCACGTTGCCGGCGACCCCCGAGAGGATGGGGCTGCCGACCTCGACGAAGTCGCCGAGGCCGGGAATGCTGCGTTCCACCGGCTCGTTGACCGAGGGGTCGCTCTCGAGGATCTGGTCCGGAATGCCCGGGACGAAGGTGTGCGCCAGGAACTCGCCCTCGTCGCTGGTGATGTAGATGTAGCGGATGCTCTGGATCTGGACGAACTGGTCGATCAGCGACTGCAGCGTCGCTAGGTTGCGGTTGAGGAGGATATCGACGCTCGAGTCGGCGATGTTCTTGGCGATGCTCTCGCTGTTGCCCACGTACTCGTCGCGCAGCTCGCGCGACACGGTGCGGATCGAGAGTGCCGAGATCGAGAGGACCACCAGGCCGAAGAGCGCGGCGAAGCCGAATCGGGTCTTGCGGAAGAGCTTCCGGACCCTGAGCTCGTCCTCGTGCCTGGCGCTCACGCCCCGAACCTCGCGGCCCAGTCGTCGAGCGGTACGAAGCGCCCGTCTTCGGGGAAGGTGTAGTAGACTCGCTGCAGCCCCTGGCGCCGCCCAGGCCCGAAGCGCACCCGCTCGCCGACGCCGAGGTCGTAGTCGCGGACCTGGAAGACGGCGTCCTCGATGCGCGATCGGCGCGGGTCGTCCCCCATCCGCCGGATGATCTCGGCGATCAGCTTCGCGTTGAGGAAGCCCTCGAGGCTGACGAAGCTCTGCGGAACCGTCTCGTACTCCTCGTTCTCGACGATGCGGGCGACCTGGTCGGGCGTGGGCGGCGGCGGATCGTAGCGCGCCATCAGCTCGTGGTATTCGCGAACCGCGCGAAGCGAAGTGTCGGCGTAACTCGGCACAACCTGCGAGTTTACGAGCCAGCGGGTGTGCGACCCGGCGTCGCTGCGTCCCTCCGACATCAGGGCGAGCAGATTCTCGCTGCCCACGAAGGACACGTTGGCGACCGGCACATGCAGACCCAGCTCCTCGGCGTCGCGGGCGAAGGCGGCGCAAGCCGCATAGGCGCCGATGCAGATAATGGCGTCCGGCGAACGGCGCTCGAGGACCTCAACCTGGTCCCGCATGCTGGAGTCGAACTGGGTCCCGCGGGTATAGGTGGCCTCGCCGACGATCGTCTCCCCGTGGGCTGCGAGCGCCTCGCGCACCCCGGCCCATCCGCTCCGTCCGTAGGCGTCGTTCTGGTAGAAGACGGCCACCCGGCGACGCCCGATCGCGAGGAAGTTGTCGACCAGCCCGGCGGTCTCCTGGCGGTACGACGCGCGCAAGTTGAAGGCGAACTCGCCGTAGGGCGGCTCGCGCTGCGGCTCCGCGCCCGTGAAGGGAAAGAAGAGGTAGACCTGCTGGTCGCGGAACTTCTTGAGGACTGGGAGCGCACGCGTGACCGTCGGGGTGCCGACGTAGTTGAAGAGGAGGAAGACGCTGTCGTCCCGCATTAGCTCGATCGTGTTGGCGACGCACGGATCGGGCTGGTAGCCGTCGTCGAGCAGTCTGAGCGACAGCCTGCGCCCGTTGACGCCCCCGTTCTCGTTCAGGTGGCTGAAATACGCCATCGAACCGCGATACAGCTCGGTTCCCAACGCACGCGACGGCCCCGAGAAGGCAGCCGAGACACCCAGCACGATCTCGTCGTCGGGGCTGGCCCACCGGCGGCGGAGATGCCTACCGGGGGGGCGACGGAGGCCGTCTGCGGCCGCCAGCCCACCTACCAACGGAGCCCCGGCGAGCGCCCCTATCCCGCTGCGGATCAGGGCCCTGCGGCTGATCGGCCGGCCCTCACCCTCCCTGGGCTCGGGCGCTGATGTTTCCTCCGGTGCTCCAGCTTCGTCGGGGCGTCCCAAACGACCTCCTTCAGAGCGGCAGGGGCTTGTTAGAACCAGGCTGCTGCGCGCCGGAGACCACCTGACGCACGCCGCTCAAACTACGGGAGGACGCCACGGCGATCAATCCCTAGCAGTACGTGGATGATCTCGCGCGAGCACCGAGAGCGGCGAAGCGCCGGGCTGGCAAGGCGCGACGAAGCGGTCCGTGGATGCGCCGCCGGGCGAATGCCGTTGGGGTCCTGTTCGCGGGCCGCCCCACTGGCAAGGCGCCTCGCGGGGCGCATGGCGGAGCCATTCGCCCTAGAAGCAACGCAGAGCGAAGCCACGGATACGTCCACGGACTGCTAGAGCGATTTGGATGCGCTGCGGCCGCGTATCGCCGCTCCCGCGCCGCCGGAGGTTGTGCTCGGAGAAGCTCACGCCGCCCAGATGGGAGATCCGGTCATCGGCCGCCGTGGTCTCCGGCACGGCCGTCACCCGAGGATCGCCTCGATCACCTCCTCATGCGTCGGATGGCGTCCCGTCGCGGCCTTCGAGTAGACGAGTCGACCGTCGGCGACTACTTCGAAGCGGCCGCCGCCCGAGCTCTTCAGCTCCACGGCGGTTCCGGGAAACCGTGCCTTCAGCGTTGCCGCCAAACTGACGGCCTGGGGCCTGTAGTTTCAGAGATCGCAGTATTCGATGGATACCCTCATGTTGCCTTCCCCAAGCGCTGTGTGTTTTCTCCGGCAGGTGGCTAGCAGTCCGTGGATAATCTCGCGCGAGCACCTAGAGCGGCGATTGTCGCCCCGGGGCCACCCTGGAAGCTGCGCCGACCGGGGCGCAAGTGCCAGTCTTGCGGGGGCGCGAGACTATCCACGAGCTCCTATCGATCCTCCGAGAGGCCTGTGGCGTTGGAGGTCTCGGCGGAAGGAGGTGCCCTGCGCTCAGGCGGCGTGCGGTCGATTAGCCAGCCCTGGCAGCGGGCTCCAGCCGACGCGAGCACCGTAGCGGCCAGGAGCGCCGTCACGGCCCGGACCGGTCGGCCCAGGAAGGTGAGGGCCGCTACCGCGCCGACCGCTACGCCCAGCGCCGCCCCGATCAGCGCCGACCCCGCCGCGCGCGATCCGTGCGAGTTGGCGAAACCACCCAGGCGAGACCAGACGCCGCCAGCGCAGTACGCTGGCAGCGCCAGGGTCAGCGCCAGCCCGAGCCCTCGCCCCAGGAATCCCGGCCCCAGTGCGCTGGTAGCCTCCCAGACGCCTGCGAAGACGGCGGCGGAGAGCAAGGCGGCGAGGAGTCCCGTCCACCACCTCGCGGGAGTCGCCGAGACCCCCCACCCCGCTCCGATCCCCCCGGCCACCATCCCAGCGACGAGCGACAGCACGAAGACGGAGGCGACGACGGCTGCCGCGCGCCCTAGCCCTGGCGAGCTGTAGAGGAGGAGCGCCGCCCCCGTCGTGGCGCTGATCGCGAGCGCCGCCCCCACCAGGAAGGGTGGCACCCAGAGGATGCGCCGCGCGTGTGGGGCGTCGTGCAGCTCTGGATTATCCATGGAGGGGTATCTCTCCCCGGATCGCCGAGTAGCACTCGTAGCGCACCCGCTGAATGAGACCGTTGTCGACGGCCGCGCGCACGGCGCAATCCGGCTCCCGCAGGTGGGCGCAGTCGCCGAAGCGGCATCGCCCAAGGTGAGGGCGAAACTCCGGGAAGCACCAGGGGAGCCGTTCGGCTGACACCCCTTCCAGCCCCACATCGCTGAACCCCGGGGTATCTGCGACGATCCCGCCACCCTGTAGATCTATTAGCTGGCTGGAAACGGTGGTGTGCCTCCCGGCCCGCGAACGCCGTCCCACCCGCCGAACGCGCAGTCCGAGCGATGGGTCCACGGCATTGAGGAGCGACGACTTGCCGACGCCCGACGGCCCCGCGAGCGCCGATGCGCCGGAGCGCACCAGCTCTCCGAAGGCATCCAGTCCCTCTCCGGATACGGCCGAGGTGGCAAGGACCGGCACGCCAGCGGCACCGTAGAGGTGCAGGAGGTAGGCCGCCACCCCCTGACCTCGCACGAGGTCCACCTTGTTCAGCACCAGACGGGACTCCATGCCGCCGGCCTCGCCCATCACCAGCATACGGTCGATGACCCCCTGCCTTGGCGGCGGGTCCGCCACCGAGGCAACGACCACAAGGTGGTCGAGGTTGGCGGCCACCACCCTGGCGACGCGGCCGCCGAGGGTGTGCCTGGCCAGGGTGGTGCGCCGCGGTCGGACCGACTCGATCGTATAGCGGCCGTCCGCGACCGGCGCCATCTCCACGCGGTCGCCGATCACCACCCTCCCGTGCGCGCCGCTCGCCTGCTTGAGGCGACCTCTCAGCGCGGCCTCGACCCGCCTCCCGTCGGCGGCGCGCACCGCATATCTTCCCCCGACCGTCTCGACGACCTGCCCCACGGTCACGGTGTGGACCGCTACGGCGTCACCTCACCGCGCCCAGACACAGCTCCCACGAGCCCTACGCAGCGAAGGACTTGAGCCCCTTGCCCTTTTCGCCCTCGCGCAGGCGCCGGAGCGCCCGGTCCCGGAGCTGTCGGATGCGCTCCCGCGTGACCCCCAGGATATTGCCGATCTCCTCGAGCGTGTGCTCGCGGACGCCCTCCAGTCCGAAGTAGAGCTTCAGAACCTTGGCGTCGCGGGCCTCCAGCGACCCCAGCGCCCTGCCGACCGCCTCGGTGAGGAGGCGGTTCTCGACCTCCAGCTCGGGCTCGGCCGCCTCTTCGGTGATGAAGCGCTCGACGAGCTGCGAGTCCTCGCTGTCACCGATCGGCGCGTCGAGGCGGATCTCGGCTGCGTTCAGCGTCTGAAGCGACTCGACCAGCTTCGGCGTCAGGAAGGTGGCCTTCCCAAGCTCGACGCTCGTCGGATCGCGACCCAGCTCCTGCTTGAGGCGCTCCTTCTCGCGAAAGATGCGCGCCAGATCAGAGGCACGATTCAGCGGGACGCGCACCGGCCGCCCATGATTCGCGAGCGAGGCCAGTATCGCCTGCCGGATCCACCAGACGGCATAGGAGATGAACTTCACCCCCTGCTCCGGATCGAACTTCCGAGCTGCCGTCACCAGCCCGACGTTCCCCTCCTGGATGAGGTCGGTGAGCGACACACCCCGATTCTGGTACTTCTTGGCCACGCTAATCACAAAGCGCAGATTGGCCTTCGCGAGCGCCCTGACCGCCTCCTCGTCGCCGTTCTGCGCCTGCGCGCCGAGGATCTTCTCCATTTCGGGAGTGATCAGCTCGTGGCGGCTAACGTCGCGGAGGTACTGATCCAGCGCCGTCTTCTCGTCCAGGGTGGAGTCGAAGCCCGTGAGCAAGTTCCCACGCCCCTTGCGCCCCCGGGCATTCTTGGTCGTCTTCTTGGTTCGCGCTGCCATCGCCCTATCTCCTCCGGTGCGGACCGGCCCGGTCGGACGGGCCACACCTGTAGTTTCGTACATAGCCCCTAAGTTTAGCGGGTGTCCATCTCGTGGGCAAGCATCCTTCCTTGGGACGTCGGCTCGGCGAGGCGATCCAGGAGCCACTCGGGTTCCACGCGTCTACGCTCGAAGGTGTATAGCCGAAGTACACGCGCCGTACGGTAGAGTTCCCGCGCCACCCTGGGGAGGTCCAGCAGCCCAGCCACCCCCTCCTCCTCCAGCCTGACGATCTGGCCATCGGCCTCCAGCAGCAAGTTCATCTGGAACATCCTCTCCTTGACCGGGAAGTCGAGCATCGCCTCTCCCGGTGCCAGCCCCAGCTCGGCCGCGATCCCGTCCTCGAGCTGCCGCTTGGCGCTCGTGTCCCCGCTGACCCATTCGGGAAGTACCCTCCCTTCGAGCTGCCAAGCGGCGACATCCGTTGCCCGCTTCGGGAGTCGGCGCTCGCGCAGAGCGGGAAGCCACCGCCTCGCGATTCGGGTTGCACGGGGGTCCCTGCTCCTGGCTGCACGCCGTCCGAGCTCGTATAGCAGCTCCTCGTCAGTGGGACCGACGAGCTCGAGAGGCGTTAGGAGACCGGCCTCGACCGCCGTCTCGACGATCCGTTTGTAGAGGCAGGTGGCCGCCCTCACGCCGTGGTGCCAGTAGACGGTCCTGAACATCTGGTACTTGGAGAAGAGGAGGGACTCCAGGGTGCTGACCGCCTTGCTCCGGAGCCCGACCTCCCAGCGGCCAGTCGCCGGATCGCGGACGAGGACGAGACCCTGAAGGAGCCGCTCCACATCGACCTCGCCGTACGGAACGCCGCAGAAGTGGGCATCCCGGCGCAGATACTCCATCTTGTCCAGGTCGAGGCTACCGCTCACCAGACCCCGGAGCGGATTGTCCCCCTTGCCCTTGATGACGCGGTGGATCTCGGCGGCAGCCCCGTCGCCCAGCGGACGCAGGGATTCGGCGAGGGGAGCGGAGGCGAAGAAGCGTGCGCTCATCTCCTCGTGGTCGCCGGCGATGCGTCCCGGCTCGAGCTCCTCCAGCGCATGCGAGAAGGCGTAGTGGCCGATATCGTGGAGGAGTGCCGCGTAGGGGATCAGGCGGGCGTGGTGGCGGAGCTGATCTGGGAGCCCTTGCCCCTCTTGCAGCGCCTGAATCGCCCGTACGGCGAGGTGGTAGACCCCCAGTGCGTGGTCGAAGCGGGTATGGGTGGCCCCCGGGTAGACGAGGTGGGCGAATCCCAGCTGCCGGATGTAGCGGAGGCGCTGGAAGGCCGGGGTGTCCATGATCGCCACGGCGACCGGGTCCATCCGGATGGTGTTCCAGATGGGGTCGCGCACCACCAGGGATCGTCCATGCGGTTGCATGGAGCGCCAACGTAGCCACTGCGGCCGGGGGCCGCAATGCGCTCGAGGGCTATTGTTCATGAAGTGGGTGCCAGATCGCTGGCGTCGGGTACTCGACAACGGTACCCCGGCGCATCGGGGAAGGAGAGCCGGATCGACGCGGACAATCTCGCGCGAGGGCCTAGAGGGGGGCGATGCAGGGGTAGCCATGACCGAGGACTGCATGGAGCGGAGTGCACGGAGGCCGTGACGGCCACGGCGCTCGGGAAGCTGAGGGAGAAGGTGCGCGAGGGCGCCGAGGAACGGCCCGGAGTGTACCGGTGGTACGGTGCCGATGGCCGGGTGCTCTACGTCGGCAAGTCGGTGAGCCTTCGGTCGCGCCTCCTCTCGTACTTCCGCGAGAGGACCGGGAAGGCCGCCCGAATCGTCGCCAAGGCCGCCGACGTCAGCTGGGAGTGCAAGCCGAACGAATTCGCCGCGCTGGTCGGCGAGATGCGCCTGATCCGGACGTGGCAGCCCGAGTACAATGTGCAGCACAGGCGGGATCGCTCCTACGGATTCGTCAAGGTGACGAAGGAGTCCGCTCCACGGCTCCTCCCGGTCGAGTCGATAGCCAACGACGGCGCGGCCTACTATGGACCATTCCCCAGGACGGCCTGGCTCGCGCGTGCGGTCGGCGAGCTGGCGCTTGCGACCGGGCTGCGCAACTGCCCCGCCCGCACCTCCATCCACTTCGACGACCAGCTGGAGATCTTCTCGGACACGAAGATTCCCCGCTGCATCCGCGCCGAGACGCGGAGCTGTCTCGGACCGTGCGCCGGGCGCTGCACGGGGGCGGAGTATCGTCGCGGCGTTCGCTTGGCGCAGGCCTTTCTCGGAGCGCGCAGCCAACGGCCCCTGGGAGAGCTGGCGGAGGCGGCGAGGAGGGCCGCCCGACGCCTTGACTTCGAGTACGCCGCACGCCTGCACGAGCGCATCGAGACTCTGCGCCGCCTGCAGGGCTACCTCGCGGGCTTTCGGGGCCAGATCGAGAAGCTGAACCTCGTCTACCCGGTCTCCGGCTTCGCGGGGGACTCCCGCCTCTACCTCATTCGTCGCGGCGTGCTCGCGGCCGAGCTTCCAGCGCCCAGATCCGCACCTGCCCGCGATCGGGCCAGGAAGGCCGTGCGCGAGCTCTTCCAGCCGGTCGCTGCCGACCGCGACGGCACCCTCGACGGAGACGCCGCCGCCGAGGCGCTCCTCACCGTGGCGTGGTTCAACCGCCATCCGCAGGAGTGGGAGCGGGCGCAGACGCCGAGGCAGTGGCTGGAGAGGGGATAGGTAGTCGTCGCCCTGCGCACTTGCCGCGATCCGGCCGCTCCGCCTACTCTATCCGCACCCCGCCGCTGAGTACCCTTCGCCTACCCAGTCGTCAGGTCGCCTGAAGTGGACGTGTGCTCGGCCCGCACGGTGAGCCGCCGCCCGCGCCACTTCCGCCCAGGCGCCGTGAACGGGTAGGGGAGGTGGGTCGGCCGTGGCGGCGGCACACAACCCCCCATGGCGAAGGGAGTCCGCCTATGGCGAAGCTGGCGACCCCCGGCGCGGCCTGCGTTTCCGCACTCCGCTGGGGGGCGGTCCTCGTCTCCGTCGTGGCGGTCGTCGTGCCGCAGCCCTCGCGCGCGCAGCTCGCCGACACGCTCGGGCGCCGGTGGGAGCGGGAGAGCTTCGACACCCTGCCTCTGGTTAGGCCATCCATCCTGCTGGTGACGTCGTGGGGGAGGTCTGGGTAGTCGATGTTGGCGAACGCGCTGTGTTTCGGTGGTCCGCCACGGGCGAGGAGCTGTCCCACGTTGGCGGGGTGGGCGAGGGGCCGGGCGAGTACCTTCGCCCCGAACTTATGTTCGAGATGAACGGCGACTCCGTCGGCCTCTGGGACCGCCAGCTACTGCGGATGAGCTTCTTCGGGCGGGACGGGGAGTTTCTGAGCGTGAGGAGAATCCCCGTGGCCATGGGTGCCCACGGGTTCGTAAGAGCAATGAGCTTGCGGCGCGACACTGTCCTGGCGATGACGATCACTTACCCTCAACGTGAACCGGGTCCACGGGACAACCAGGCCGTGTTGTGGCGCTTCGTCGGTGCCGAGCTCCGGCCCGACTCCCTCTTCGCCATCCATGACGGGCGCATGGTGACCAGTCGCGGGGAGGTGTTTACGCGTATCTGGGCTCCCTTTCGTGGCCAGGCGTACGCGTTGTTCCAAGACGACGGAAGCGTGGTCGTGGGCCACGGCGAGGACAGCGCGCTATCGGTGCTGGACAACCGGGGGCGCGAGGTGCGGCGGGTTGAGCTGGACCTCCCCCCGCCTCTCGCGCTGACGAGGGGGTATCGGGAGTACTTTTCGGACTCGCTGCGCCTCGGCCTTGAGGCGGAGACAAATCGATGGGAGGCTAGCCCCGCCGATCGCGCCATGTTGCAAAGATCGCGCAGGCACCTGTTTCGAAATCTCGAGTTTCCCGACTACCACCCGCGCTACACCGACGCCTTCCAGGACGCGGCCGGCTCGCTCTGGCTGCGCATGGCCGCCCCGCCGGGTGCGGAGCATGTCGAGTGGCGGGCGTACGACCATAGGACCGGCGACCATCTGCGGTCGGTGTTCCTGCCCAACGGCGCCTTCCTGAATACGCGAACCGACGGGTCGGCGTTTTTCGTGACTCAGGCGGACGAGCTAGACCAATCCCGGCTGGTGAAGTACGGAAGGTAGGCCAGCGCGGCCTGGCACGGACCCAGGACTGCCTGGCTCGCGAGTGCGGTCGGCGAGCGGTGCAGATGCCGAGGCAGCGGCTCGAGAGAGAGTCAGTCGTCGCCCCGCGCACTTGCCACGAGCTGGCCGCTCGGCCTACTCTCTCTGCACCCCGCCGCTGAGTGCCCTTGACCTACCCAGTCGCTACTTCGCCTGAAATGAACACCTGCTCGGTCCGCACGGCGAGCCGCCACCAGCGCCGCTTCCGCCCAGTGCGCCGTGAACAGGTGGGGGAGGCGGGTCGCCCGTGGCGGTGGGCGGCTGTGGCAGCCGGCATCTGTACGGCGGCGGCGTGCGGCACGGACCCCCCGGCTGCCGCGACCGTCGAAGTCAAACCGGACAGCGTGACTCTGGTGGCATTCCGGCAGACCGTGCAGCTGGTCGCGCGGGTGCTGGACCGGGACGACGCTCCGATCCTGGGTGCGGCGGTGACCTGGTCCTCGGCGGATGCGACCGTGGCTACGGTGGACCCCGCCGGATTGGTGACGGCGGTCGGCGATGGCGAGACGACCGTGACTGCCACTGCGGGCGCCGCAACCGGGGATGTACACCTGACCGCCCGGGACGAACGCGCTGCTCTGGTCGCCTTCTTCGAGGCCACCAACGGGGATGGGTGGATCATCGGGGACGGATGGGGGACGGACCGCGCGCTTCGAGAGTGGTTCGGCGTGAGCGTCAACGAGCGTGGGCACGTCGTGGGGCTGCGGCTACCGGACAACCAGCTCTCCGGATCGCTGCCGCCTGAGCTGGGGAAGCTAGGTTCGCTGGACTTCCTCTACCTTCACAGCAACCAGCTCTCGGGACCGATCCCTCCGGAACTCGGAGATCTCGTAGCGCTGAGGATTCTGTCTCTCCACGGCAACGAGCTGAGCGGCAGCCTGCCAGCGGCGTTGGGCGACTTGGGTTCGGTGGCGGATCTGTTTCTGGGACACAATCGGCTGACCGGCCCGATTCCGTCCGAGCTGGGCGATCTCCAGTCGCTGACCAGCCTGCGGCTCGAGTACAACGAGCTGACCGGCTCGATCCCGCCCGAGCTGGGACGCCTCGATTCGCTAACCAGCCTGTGGCTTGCGAGTAACGAGCTGACTGGTGCCATCCCGCCGGAGCTCGCCGATCTAGAGCTGTTGACGAGTCTGGATCTGAGCGGCAACTGGCTGAACGAGGTCATCCCCGCGGAGCTGGGCGGACTCGACATGCTGAGGACTCTGCGCCTCGGCAACAACGAGCTGAGCGGCTCCATTCCGGCCGCGCTCGGTGACATCGACTCGCTTGGGATACTGGGTCTCGCCCGCAACGAGCTGACCGGAGCGCTCCCGCCGGAGCTGGCCAACCCGGCGTCGCTCACGGAACTCGGGGCGCGCAACAATCGCCTTGAGGGGTGCATCCCGCAGGCACTGCAGCGCTTCCGCATACTGATCAACCCCCAGGGCGACCCCGAGGAGGTCGACGCCCAGTACGATCTTCCCGACTGCGACGGCTAGCCAGTATGGACAGGCGCGACGAAGCGGTCCAGCGGGGATGCAGCGCGTCTCGAATGCCCGTGGGAGGTTTGTCCACGGGCTGCTAGCCCGGTACGGACAGGCGAGCGGAGTGGTCCAGCGGGGGTGCGGCGCTGCTCGGGGTCTGCCTAGGCATTATTCTTAGGGGGTATGCTTCTGTGGCCGGTCGGCAACCCACGGGCCGGTCGGCAACCCACGGGCCGGTCGGCAACCCGCGCCGGCATGGACCGATCGCCGCGGGGACGACAAGGGACAGGGGATCCAGAGCGATGATGCAGCAGATGCGCAGGAACACGAAGTGGATCATGATCCTCGCGGTCTTGGCCTTCGCCGGATTGATGTTCTTCGAATGGGGTATGGACATAACGGGACAGTCGTCGGGGTCGCTTGGCGAGATCGGCAGCGTGAACGGGACGCCCGTCCTGTACGACCAGTACATCGGTACCTACCAGCGCCTCTACGATCAGGCCGCGGAGAGCCAGGAGGATCCGATCACCGGCGCGCAGGTCAAGGAGCTCGAGGACGACGCGTGGGAGGAGGTGGTGAACAGCATCGTCATCGAGCAGGAGCTCGAGCGACGCGGGATCGTCGTGACCGACGAGGAGCTGATCAACGCTGCCCGCTACTCACCGCCGCCTGAGGTGTTTGCCGACCCGAATTACCAGACCGACGGCACCTTCGACATCGCCAAGTACCAGCGCTTCATTTCGGTGGCGAGCCGCGATGTCCTCCTCTCCCTCGAGGCGTACTACCGCAACATTATACCGCGCAGCAAGCTGCTCAGGCAGGTCGGATCCGGCGTGTACGTCTCCGACGGCGATCTGTGGGATGCCTATCGCTCCTCGCACGAGAGGACCGCCGTGCGCTACGTCTCCTTCGACCCGCTGGTTCGCGTGTCCGAGGAGGAGTTCGAAATCTCTCCGGACGAGGTCGCCGACTACTACGACGAGAAGATGGAGGACTTCTTCGTCGCGGCGAGTGCGAAGGTCGTGGTGGTGCCGATCCCGAAGACCCCGACGGCCGCCGACACCGCGGCGGTGCTGGCCAGGATCGAGGAGCTCAGGCAGGCGGTCCTCGACGGGGAGGACTTCGGCGAGCTGGCGCGAACGGAGTCCGCGGACGAGGGATCCGCCCCCGAGGGTGGCGATCTGGGTGTGTTCGCCAAGGGCGCGATGGTGCCCCCCTTCGACTCCGCCGTCTTCACCAGCCCGATCGGCCGCGTGACGCCGCCGGTTCGCAGCTCCTTCGGCGTGCACATCATCGAGGTGATGGAGCGATGGGGCGAGGACTCCGCGCGCGCGAGGCACATCCTGCGACGCTTCGAGCGAACCGACGACTCCGAGATCGAGCTCTACACGTTGGCTGACTCGCTGGAGGAGCTCGGCGAGTCGATCGCTCTTTCCGAGGCGGCCGCTGCTCTCGCTCTGGAGGCCGATACGGTCGAGTTTCTCGAGACCTTCCCCTTCATTCCCGGCGTCGGCGATGCGAGCGAGGGCGGGGACTGGGCCTTCGACGCCGAGATCCCCGAGGGCGAGGCGAGCCCCGTGTTCGAGAATCGCGACGCCTTCTACTCCGTGGAGCTGATTTCGAGAGAACCCTCGCGCTACCTGACGCTCGAGGAGGCGGAGCACTCGATCCGGAGCTCGATCGCCGTGGAGAAGAAGGTCGAGGTGGCGATGGCCGAGGCCCGAGCTCTGGTCGACGAGGTTCGGGGAGGTCGCACCCTCGACGAGGTGGCGCGCGAGATGGGCGCGGGCGAGGTGCGCGAGACGGCGCCATTCTCCCGCCTAGAGGAGGTCCCCGGTCTGGGACGCTACAACGCGGCGATCGGAGCCGCCTTCGGGCTGGAGGTGGGCGAGGTCTCGGATGCGGTGCGCGCCGGTCAGAACGTGCTCGTCGTCGAGCGCGTCTCCCGGGAGGCTGCCGACAGCGCGGCCTGGCTGGCGCAGCTAGACGAGCAGCGCAGACAGCTGATGGATGCGCTCCGCGAGCAGAGGATGTCCAACTGGATAGACGGGCTGCGCGAGAGCGCCGATGTAGTGGATCGGCGAGACGAAGTCCTCAACCGCCCTGAAGAGGAGCAGCGGATCCAACTCCCCGCGATCTTCTGATCCGCTGAGCATGTGGGGCTCGGATCGCCGGATCAGGTGCCGCACCCCGTGCGATCAGCTGGACTTCAGCTGCTGACTCTCCTCGACGCTGCCTTCGCCCCCCGACTTGAGCGGGGGAACGCTCTCGCCGCCCGGGCGCAGCTTGGTCTCGGTGTGCACCGTGTTCTCAATCTCGCGCACCGAGGACTTGAACTCGCGAATCCCCTTGCCGAGCGAGGTCCCGATCTCGGGAAGGCGCTTCGCCCCGAAGAGCAGGAGCAAGGCCACGAGGATCGCCAGCGTTTCCCACATGCCTAGTCCGAATGGCACGTCTCCACCTCCTTGCCTGCGAGGGCCGAGTGGGGGTGACCACCCCCCGTGATGTGCTCCGACCAGTAACCTAAATGGCGGCCGGGTTGCCGGGAAGTCCGCCGGTGGAGCCGAGGTCGTGGCATCCGCAGTCGTGGGCCGTCAACGGGCTCGGTTCACCGAGTACGCCACCGCCTCGGAGAGTGACTCCCGGGCTGGGCTGGGCGGCAGGAGGAGGAGCTCTCCCCGGGCCGCGTCGGCGTACTCGAGCGCCTTGGCGCGCGCGTACTCGATCCCCCCGCTCTCCCCAACCAGTGCAATCGCCTCGTCGATCTCGGCGCGCCCCGGCTCAGCCATCTCGAAGAGTCTACGGATCCTGGCTGCTCCGGCGGCGGACATCCGTCTCAGGGCGCCGATCAGCGGGAGCGTGACCTTGTGCTCGCGCAGGTCGAGGCCGGTGGGCTTGCCGGTCACCTCCTCTTCCCCCACGTAGTCCAGGATGTCGTCGGCGATCTGGAATGCCATGCCGAGCTGGCGTCCGAAGCGCCCGAGGGTGGCGCGGTGTGTGCGGGGACCAGCCAGCGCCCCTAGCTCGCATGCGGCCGAGATCAGCGACGCGGTCTTGGCCGAAATCAGCCGGTAGTAGTTGTCCTCACCGTACGAAAGATCGTCGCAGGCGAGCAGCTGGCGCATCTCCCCGACGCTCATCGCGTTGGCAGTCGAGGCCAGGACCCGCACGGCCTCCAGATCGCCGAGGCGCGCCAGCTCGGTGACGGCGCGGCTGTACAGATAGTCGCCCATGATGATCGCGATCTGATGTGTCCAGAGCGAATTCACAGCTGGCATCCCGCGGCGGAGCGCCGAGTTGTCGACGGCGTCGTCGTGCACCAGGGTGGCCATGTGCACGAGCTCAGTCGCCGCGGCCAGCGTCAGCGCCTCCTTCGGCACCTCCCCCTCGACCTCGCTCGCGAGCAGGAGCAGGGTGGGCCTAAAGAGCTTGCCCGGCACCTGCTGCAGATAGGATCTGACATCCTCTATCAGCGAGAAGTCGGATACGGCGATTACGCCGATCCTCTCGACGACCATGTCGAGGCGCCCCCTCACGGGGGCCTGGATCTCGGAGAGCCCGGAACCGGTCCTCTCCTCAGTACACGTAGTTTCGATCTTGCTTGTGCGCTGTCAGTACTTGCGGCCACCGGCCCGAGATTGGGTACCCCGGCGCTAATCGCCCTGGCAACCCTTGGGCTGCTGGCTCCACCGACAAACTAGCACCAAGAGCGCACTCGGCGCACTCGGGTGCCTACCCGGCGGGGCCGGGCGAGCAGCTCCGTGACGCCCTCGCGGAGGATCGGCTCATCGGTCCCGGACTGCTAGCAGCAGTCTTCATCGAGCGCTAACAGTCGCCGGCTCAGCATCCGGTCGGGCGACCAGTCGCGGATGCGCATCGCGGCGGCCGCCTCGTCGTCGATCGAGTCGGGGGCCATGCCGATCAGCTCGGTCCCGGCCACCCTCCCTCCCTCGTTCCGCACCCTGGCCTCCAGGTCGGCGAAGACCACCATGGGGTCGATCAGATCCGGTCTGGCCAACGTCATCGAGATCTGTACGCGATCCTGTATCGGAAGGTGGAGCGCCAGCGCACGCAGGCCCGGGTGTCCCCCGCCCGACTCGCGCAGCGCCGCTGCCACCCGCCGGGCCTCGACGATACCCACTTCCTCCAAGTCAACGTTCCACGCCAACAACACTTCGCGTGCGCCGACACATGTGGCCCCGGCTGTCGGGTGAGCCCAGGCGTGTACGCGGCCCGCGCTCACTAGGCCGACGACGTCCGCTCGCCTGCGCCTCCGGGCTCCCACTGCTCCCTCCTGCGCCAGGAGAGCCTCGAAGCCCCCTCGGCGAATCTCGGCCAGAACCCGCCCAGGGGGGCGCGACGCCTCGGCGTAGTGGAATACGGGGACTCCCAGTCGCCCGATCCGTTCGCTCACCCGGTGCGCAATATGCACCACCTCGGCCGTTGCGAGCCCAGACAGGGGCACGAAGGGAAGTACGTCGAGCGCTCCAACACGCGGGTGAAGCCCCCGATGGGCCCGCATGTCGATGCGGTCGCGGGCCAGCCTGGCCGCCCGTATGGCACCCTCTTCGATCGCGGCGGGAGGCCCCACCGCGGTGACAACGCTCCGGTTGTGGTCGGGGTCCGAGGTTGTGTGCAGCACGCTGCACCCCGACCGTGCGAAGCACCCGGCAGCTGCGGCCGCGAAGTCCCGATCGCGACCCTCGCTGAAGTTGGGGACAGCCTCGATGACGGGCTTCACTCCCGTCGCTACGGACGCCCTACTGCTGCGCCTCCCCGCCTAAGTCGTGCGAGACAGGGTCTGGCAGGATGGAGAGATGTGGATTGCCAGGCTGCGTCTGGTACGCCCAGTCGAAGATCACGTAGCGGTCGTCGCCGGGGCAGGAGCTAAAGTGCGTCACGCGCACGGCCCCATAGCGCATCTTCCCGTCGTCGCCCGGGACGTGGAAGATGTAGGTGTACCCGGCCCTGATGGCCAAGTCCTCCTCGAGGTACCCCGTCGTCGGTGCCTCGTCCCATGCGACGCAGTCGGGGTCGGAACCTGGGCCGCACGTCAGCGCGGAGGTTGCCCGGGTCTGCGCGTGCACGCGGACCCCCTCGCCCAGGCCAAACCAGAGTTCGTGGTCGTCGACGTAGATGCGGAAGTGGCGGTTGCGGCTGTCGCCATCGATCACTGCCTTGGTCCGGTCGGTTTCCTGGAAGCGAAAGCCGGAGCTCCCCGGCAGATCCGAATAGGCGTAGGCCAGCTCGCCGGTGTAGTCTGGGCGAGGGGTGGCCGACACCAGGTGGCTGGCCGGACTCTCGTGTCCCAGGTCGTCTACCGAGGTGACGAAGTAGTCGTAGGTGGTGCCATTGCTGACGAACGCGTCGAGAAAGGCCGGCGAGTCGGACTCGCCCACGAGGTAGATCTCGCGCGATACGACGTAGACGCGGTACACGGCGAAGTCGTCGGCCGCAGAACCGTCGTCGGGCCAGTGGAGGTAGACCGCACCGTCGAGCGCGACCGCGTCGAGGTCAGTGGGCGCAGGCGGAGGTTGGGGTGTTGGGACGTAGACCTCGACGGAGTGCGAGGTGGCCGCCTCCGTACCCGTCTCGGTGTCAACGGCGGCCACGTAGTACCAGTACTGCACCTCCGAGGAGACGTTGATGTCGCGGTACACGCACTGCCCCGAGGCGCAGCTCGTGACCTCGGCGATGAAGAAGTACTCGGGACTGGTGTCCTCTCTGCCGTACACCCTAAAGGGCTCACCGTCCCAATCTCCGTGCATCTCCCACAGGAGATCCACACCGCGGTTGTAGTAGCCGCCCTCGAGGTTGACCGGAGGCGCCGGGTCCCCTGGATCCACCAGGTCGCCGTTGCAAGCTGCGAGTCCAATCACAGCCAGTGCCGAGAGCCCGCATCTGTTCCCGATTCTGCTAGCCATATTCTCCGTCCGTGATTTCAACGGTGGCAGGCGGCCGGGCAGGTGCCACCCGGAGAAACACGCCCGACCACGTACAGGTGATTCACTCACTCTTAATTCTACGCAATTCCCGTTCCAGGCCAACAGCGTGGGGGATGCCAGCACCGATGCAGCGCTCCTCCTGCCGCCAAGGCGCATCCGCAGGCTGCACGGGCCGGTAGCGGCGCGGGGAGCAACGCAGAGCGGAGCCAAGGGTACAGGAATTGTAAACCAGGGATTACACATTGTAAAGCGCAGATTACAGTTTCGAGAGGCGAGCGGAGCGGCCCACCGGGGGTGCAGCGCTGCTCCTGCCGTGGGAGGTCTGTCCACTGGGTGCCGCAGTCCGCGGGAGATCTGTCCACGGGCTGCTAGTACCGTCGCGACGATCCGCCGGTTCGCTGCTCGTAGTCGAAGTGCAGGTCCCGGTTGTCCGATAGCGCCACCTCGAATACGAAGGTCCAGTTCCCGGTGGCAGTCTGGCGAAAGTCGAAGCTGGCCTCCCAGCGGTGCAGCTCGCGCCTCAGCTGGATCACATGGTCGTTGAAGGAGCGCGCGACGACATCGTACGAGGTCCGCCAGTCGACCGACCACTTCTCGGTGGGCTGGAAGGCCACATTGGCCTGTATCATCTGACTCCCGGTGGCGTCGTCGATGCGCGAGCGCGCCAGCGAGTAGGCGAGCGAAGCCCTCCACTCGCCGACTCTCCCCCGCGATCGCGACCGGGGGCGTCTCTGCCCACTTCGGCCAGCACTGCGAGGCACGACGGTGGACTCGCCCAGGTCGGCCGTCTCCAGCCCAGTCGGGTCGTCGTCATCGCCCTCGTCAATGGTGCGCCCGCTCTCGGAGGCCGACGCATCCTCTCCATCTCCTCCGGTCAGCCGCTGCAGCCACCCGAAGATGGCAGACTCGTGGCTGAGCGAGAAGCTGAGGTTCGCTCTCGACATGAAGGGCGCGGCGACGAGCGGTCCGCCCGCCTCGGCGGGTGATTCGAAGATGTCGTGCTCCATCGATAGCGAGAGCCCCCGGAGGTAGTCCGAAGAGATCTGGTTGGAGATGCTCAGGTTCTCGGCGAAGCCCCGGCTCCGGAACCCGGTCTCGCTGGCCTCCTCGAAGTCGTAGGTGACGGCGCTGGTGCGCAGCCCCAGGATCGTGACCTTGCGCGCACGCGGCATCCTGCGGGGCCCTTCCGACCTGCGGCTGGACCGCGCCGACGGCTCCTCCTCCTCGTCCTCGGCCTCCTCCACCTTCATTTCGAAAGTCTGCGTCATTCCGAGGGTAACCTCGTTGCGCGGATTGACCGCGCGCGCGCCGAAGACGGCGATCTGCTGGTCGGTGGGCTCCACCTCGGGCGAGTAGGAGTAGTCGAAGCTCGGAGACCACTTGTGCCGGATCCGATCGCCGTAGTAGAAGCCGTAGAGGTCGGCCTTGGCGCCGGCGCCGAAGGAGATTCGGGTCGGGGCGGAGACGAAGGCCCCATCGCCGACGGTGAGGGTGTCGGAGCGAATCGCCCGGCCGCTCAACGAGAGCCCGGGCGTGATCGAGGTTGAGCCGACGAGGTTGAGTCGGTACCCGATCGACGTGCTCCAACTGAGATCCTCCTCCTGGTGGTCGGCGCTGTCGCCCGCCGCCTGGGCGGCGGCGGCACCCTGTAGGTCGCCGACGCTCCCCACCCCGAAATCCGCCATCTCTTCCTCCTCTTCCGGGTCGAAGAAGCCGGGAGGGACATCGCGGTCGGTGTCCCGTGCCAGCCGAACGCTCTGCGAGATCGAGAGCGGGCCGACATTCAGGCCTGTCCTCAGGCTGCCCTGCAGCGCCTCGGAGTCGGCCATCCCGAGCGAGAACGAGTCGACCGCCTGGGGAGGCAGATCGCGCACACTCCGCGAAAGGCTGCCCGAGCTCGACCAGCTCACGTTGTTGTAGAAGCGCGCCCGACCCGGGGCCGCGGGGAAGAGGGTGATCGGAGATACCGAGAGACTGATCGCCGGGAGCGTCATCTCGACCTTGTCGTCGGAGAGAAACTGCCTGCGGCTGGCATTCATCGAGAGGTTGCCCCAGTCAAAGCGCTTGCTGATCCCCGCCTCCGAGTTCATGTCCTGGGTCACCTCGCGGGGGTCGAAGGAGTTTTCGCGCACGAATGACGAATTGGAGACGTAGGTCAGAGACGCCTGCGCACGGGTGCGCTCCGAGATCTCCCACCTGTGACCGGTGTTGATGGCCAGCTCGGAATCGCCCTCCTCGCGCCAGTACTGCCGGAGGTCGATGTGGCCGTTCAGGAACTGCCGCCTCCAATCGTATCGAAAGCTCCCGTCGAGCCCGATGTAGTTGCCGCTCCACCAGTCCACCGTCGCCTGGGCGTCGGCATAGTCGCTGATTGCCCAGTAGTAGCCTATGTTCGAAACGCGTCGCGAGTAGCTGTCCGAGGTGCGTACCACGTCGTTGACCGAGAAGCGGACCGGGAGGAGTCCCGAGCGCCGCTCCGGGTTGGTGCTCTGCGCGACGAAGGGCAGCCAGAAGACGCCGACGTCGCCGAAGTAGAGGAGGACGTTGCGAGCGACCAGGGTGCCGCCGGGGGTCATCTTGACCTCGCGCGCCACGAAGTGGTAGTGAGGCTCCTCCTCCTCGCAGCTGGTGAAGCGCATGTCGTGGCAGAACGAGACGTCGCCGTCGACCCACGGGCAGTCGCCGTTCACGATCCAGCTGCCCGACCCCGCGCGCGTCTTCGTCTCGGCGTCCACGGCTGTGGCACGTTCCTCGCCGAGGTCGTAGATGATCTGGCTGGTGAGCACCTCCTCGCCGTCCTCGGGGGTGAAGGTCGCCTCCTCCCCGATCGTCGTGAGTCGCCCCGCGCCCTCGTCGAAGACGAGTGCCGAGTCGGCCCTGAGGGCGACGCCGTCACGGTTGAGCGAGGCTTGCGTGGCCTCGGATCCGGTCAGCGTCAGGAGCTTCGACTCGGGGGAGAAGGTGGCGCCTGCCGCTTCGTACTCGACTCGGGTGTAGCCGTCGAGGGCGAAGAGCTGCGCAAGCACCGAGTCGGGCGTCACAGGAGCACGGACGGAGTCGAGGGCGAGCGAGTCGGGGACCAGACCCGTCGAGTCGCCGAGCGCCCGGGCTAGCCGCTCCAGCCGACCGCGCACGACGTCCTGCAGCGAATCACTGAGCTCCTGGGCTTGGACCGGAGTGGACCAGAGAGCTGCCGCGGCCACCGCTATGGACGCGGCGAATAGCGCCGGTCTACGCATCGCTCGCCGTCTCCGCTGGCTCAGGGCGGAGGGGGACAGAGTCGAGGGGCAGCGACTGGTCCTGCCGACTGCCCTGCTCGCCGCGCTTCCGCCACACGATCGCGGAGAGTAGGATACCGAATTCGTAGAGCAGCACCATGGAGCCGGTCATCAGGGCCGTAGCCAGTATCAGGTCGCCCGGCGATATCACGCTCGCGACGATCAGACCCACGACCACCGCGTGGCGCCTCTTCGACCGCAGGAAGCGCGGCGTCACCAGTCCCAGCGCACTGAGCACCAGGATTACCACGGGAAGCTCGAAGACGACCCCCATGGCCACCGTCAGTTGGACGATGAAGCCGAAGTATAGGTTGGCTGTCCACTCCTGGGCGAGGAAGCTCCCACCCATCCCGACGAGGAAGCGCAGCGAGACGGGAATCAGGGCGAAGTAGGCCATCGCCACCCCGGCGCAGAAGAGGACCAGTCCCAGGTACAGCGCTGGCACGATGGCCCGCTTCTCGCGCGGCTCCAGCGCCGGGGCCAGGAACGCCCACGTCTGGTATGCGAGTATGGGGAAGGCCAGGACGAGCCCGATCAGGAGCGCGGTCTTGAGGGGGAAGAAGAAGTTGTCGACGGGTGAGAGTGCGAGCGGGAGCCAGCCGTCGCCGAAGAGCTTCCGCCCCGGCTGGAGGAGGATCCCCATCACGTCGAATCCGAAGACCAGGACCAGCCCCGCCGCCAGACCCGCCACCACCGACAGAATCGCCCAGAGGATCCGCCATCTGAGCTCCTCCAGGTGGTCCAGGAAGGGCATCTCGGCCTTCGGGTTCCCGCCTCGGGCCAGGAGTCCCTCCCGCAGCCGATGGATCACTGGACCTCGGCACCGGGCTCGTCGGTCGAGTACAGGGGCAGCTCCACCTGGGCGCGGCTCCGGTTCTCGCGGCGCTCCCCGACGATCAGCTCGTCAACTACCTCCTGGAAGGCGGCAATGTGCTGGAAGTCGCGGTAGACCGACGCGTAGCGGACATACGCCACCCGGTCGAGCGGCTTGAGCGCCTCCATCACCTCCTCGCCGATCTCGGCCGATGCGATCTCGCCCCGAGCGCTGCCGGCAAGGCGATCCTCCACCTGGTCGGCTAGAGCCTCGATGGCGTCGGGGGGTACCGGACGCTTGGCGCACGCCACCGCTATGCTCGCCTCCAGCTTGGTGCGCTGGAAGTCCTCGGCGCTGCCGTCGGCCTTGCGCACTCTGGGCATGCGCTCCTCGACGCGCTCGTACGTCGTAAAGCGCTGCCGACACTCCAGGCACTCGCGACGGCGGCGGGTGGCGCGCCCTCCACGGGCGGCGCGCGAGTCAACGACCCTGGATGCGGCGCTGCAGGCGGGACAGAGCATGGCCGCCCCTCACGGAATCTCTTCGAGCTTGTTCCGGGCCTGGCCGGCGAACCAGTCGTCCGGATAGGTGTTGATCACGCGCTCGAGGTACTCTCGGGCGCGCTCGTACTCCTCGAGCCGGACACAGAGCTCGCCGGCCCGGTAGAGAGCGGCTGCGACCTCGCCTGCTGTGGGGTAGAGCTTGGGGATCTCGAGGTAGTTCTCGACCGCTGCCGACAGCTCTCCGTCGAGCGTCAGGAGCTCGCCCAGCTGCAGGTAGGCCGCGGGCGCGAGCTGGCTCCGGGGATAGGTCTCGATCAGCTGCGTGAAGCCGAGCCGCGCCGAAGTCCGAAGATCCCGCTCAAAGTTGCCGACTGCGGCCCTGAAGAGCGCCCGGTCGGGCGCTGTCGCGTCGGGCAGTACCGTGTCGGGGCCCTCGGCCGCGGGCACCCCGGCGGTGTCGGGGGCGGCGGGCGGCGCCTGCAGGCGGCTCTCGACGCGCCGCAGCCGGTCCTCGAGATCCCGTTCGAGCTGGTCCATCCGCCGCTCGCTGGTCCCAACCACCTCGCTAAGGCGAAGCTGCTCGTCCCGGATCCCCGTGAGGACATTGTTGGTGCTTCCCCGATGGGCGAAGATCTGGTCCGCCAGCTCCGCCAGCGAGTCCATCGCGGCACCGTGCTGGTTAAGGACCGAAGCTCGCAGCTCTGCGAGAATCGAGTCCTGCCGCGCCGCCAGGGTGCGCACCTCCGTGCGCAGCTCGGCGACCGACCCTCTGCTGGCGCACGCCGCGGAAGCGACGAGCAGGACCGCCGCCCACGGCAGACCCCGGGAATTCGGACCGAGAAATGCGGGCATCGCCTCCTCAGCTTCCCCTGCTCCGCTACGGATCCAAGGCCTCGGCACCGCTGAGGATAACGAACTCCACCCGCCGATTGCGCGCCCACGCGCCCTCGGTCGATCCCAGTGCAGCCGGCATCTCCTCGCCGAAGGAGACCGTCTTGAAGCGCGACCGGTCGAGGCTGTAAGCGGTCAGGTACCCGAGCACGGCCTCGTTGCGCTCGCTCCCGAGGACGATGTTGTACTCCGATGTGCCGCGCTCGTCGGCATGTCCCTCGAGACGTAGCTCTATGCCCGGGTGGTCACGCAGGATCTCGATCTTGGCCAGGAGCTTGTCCTTGGTGTCGCTGCGGATGTCGGAGGCGTCGTAGTCGAAGTAGACGGTCTCCTCGATGATCGCGCGCAGCTGCCTCGCCCGCTCTGCGCGCTCTGCCTGAGCCCGCTCGGCCTCGGCGGCCGCTATCTGGGCCATGCGCTCGGCCTCGGCGATCGAGTCGGCGACGCGACGCGCCTCGATCTCGGCGGGCGTCGGGCCAGGTGGCGGTAGAGGCTCCGCGGGAGGTACCGGGCGGCAGGCGACAAAGACGAGCGCGGCTAGCAGCAACCGAGAATTGGACATCTCTTCTCCGGGTTGGCGGGCGGACGGGCCCTGGAAGCAACTGTCCCCACTGCAAGATACGACAACAGGAGAGCGCCGGTAAGGTGGAGCGGCCCGGCAGCGTGGTGGGCCGCGACTGCCTCCATCACCTTGAACCGCCGCCCGCGAGGATGGGCGACCAGTCGGGGTCGGCTGCCTCTACATTGGCGACCAGCACGCGGGTCCGCCCGGTGACGGCGTCGACCACAAATACGCCGGAGCCGTAGTCGCGCCGACCCGAAAAGACGATGTGGCGCCCATCGACCGCCCAGCTGGGGTCCTCGTTGTTGCCCTCCTGGGTGAGCTGCACCAGCCAGTTGTCGCCCCGCTCGACGTCGGCTACGAAGATGTGGTAGCGGTTCGCCTGGCGCCGCTGGGCGATACCGCCCGAGAAGGCGACCCTGCTAGAGGTCGGCGACCAGTCGGGATCTGCGAAGTACCCGCCTTCGCCGTACCGGTAGGGCGACAGCAGCTCGGGTTCGTTGCCGCGCACCGGTTTGCCGACGTAGACCTGCGGCGTCGCCACCCCGAGCCGGTTCGACATGAAGACGATCTCGGAGCCGTCCGGCGAATAGCCCGGCGAGAGGTCGTGGTACCTGCCCCCGCCCAGATGCGTCAGGCAGCAGTTGCGGGCCGCGTCGTAGCTGTAGAGTCCCCTCGGCTCGGCTCCGATCACAGCGAAGGCGACTTCGACGCCATCTGGATGGTACGTGGGCGTGAGCTGCTGCCCGGCACCTTCCGGGACGAGAGCACGGTCAGCTCCGGTCCGGAGGTTCCGCTCGTAGAGCCTAGCCGAACCCGCCTTCCAGGAGGAGTAGGCTATGCGTGTGCCGTCGGGCGACCAGACGGGCGATGCGACCAGGCTCTGGTCCCACGTCAGGCGTTGCAGGTTCTCGCCGTCGGAGTCGACTATGTAGAGCTCCTTCCCGCGCTGCTCGCCGAAGGCCCGCATGGCGAAGACGACTCGCGTGGCGGCAATTCCGACCTCGCCGGTGACCCACTCGACGACCGCGTCGGAGGCCGTGTGCACCGCCATGCGGAAGCCGGCGGAACCACTCTCCGGGATCGGGAACGTCCCCCTGTTCTGCAGGCTGCCGTAGACGATGTCGTGCGCCTCCAGAGTCAGCACCCAGCCCTCGCCGGTGGGATTGGCCGCAAGTGACCCGGCGAGCAGCCAGTCAACCTCGAACTGCTCCCAGAGCTCGTACTGAACCCCTTGGCCGGAGAACTCCGTGGGGAGACTGTCGCGCACCAGAAAGCGGTCGCTGAAGTCGAGGTCCTGGGCGATGATCATCTCGATCTCGCGCCCCAGCGCCTCCTCGCCCGGAGACTCGACCGCGAAGGGCTTCACTGCGATCGGCGGCACATAGGTGTTCCTGTAGAGAAGACCCAGCGAGACGCCGGGAACGGCCGTCTCCTGTGCCCCAAGGGCCCCGGCCGGGACCAGCGCAAGGGCGCAGATCGCCCCCCGCGCAACCGCGCGGAGGGTCGCGGCCTTCATTGTGGCGGCTAGCAGTCCGTGGATAATCTCGCGCGAGCACCGAGAGCGGCGAAGCGCCCCGCTGGCAAGGCGCGACGAAGGGCCAATAGCCGCAGCGCTATTGGTCCGAGGAGCAACGCAGAGCGCAGCGGGGGACACTGGCATTGTAAACCATGGATTACACATTGTAAGGCATAGATTACAGTATGGAAAAGCGAGCGAAGCGGTCCAGCGGAGATGCAGCGCCGCTCGAATGCCGTGGGAGGTTTGTCCACGGGCTGCTAGGGTGGCGATCTCTGCGCTCACTCGCCCGACCCCACCCCCGCCCGCGGCGTGAAGGTGTAGTGCACGGGCAGTATCGAGTACGGATACTCTTCGGGAAGGGCGCCCAGGCGGCCACGCATCCCGGCGCACTCGACCGCGCCGAGCGCCTCCTGGTCGAAGGCGTGACTTCCGGATGGCGTGGCGACCTCCATGTCGACCGTTCGCCCGTCGCGCAGCACCTTGAAGGTGACGGCCACCTCGAGCCTGCCGGACCCCTGCCAGCGGAAGCACCGCTCGATCCAGTCGGTAATGTTCTGGAAGTACTCGGGGTAGTCTCGGCGGAAGGCCTCCACCCGCTGCGTCAACATGTCCTCCCCGTCGTCCGGCTTGGCGACCTCCTGGCTCTCCTCCGTATCGGCGGGAGCGGGGTCCTCGGCGGGGGGCTCCACCTCGGCGGTATCGGCCTCGGGTTCGGGGTCGGGATCCGGCACCGGTGCCCCGTCCTCGACCGGGGGCGGGTCGTCGGGCGTCTCGACCACAAGCACTTCTTCGGGCTCGGAGGCGAGCGCCACCATCTCGACCGCCACCGTCTCGTAGATCACAGGCGGATCGTCGAGCGCCGGGAAGACCAGCAGGACGAGGGCGAGGAGAAGGGTGTGCCCGGCGAGCGACGCCACAAGGGAACCCCGGTCGAGAGGCCCCGACCAATGTCCTTCGCTCACCGCGAGCGGTCGGCGGCCAGGCCAGTCATCGCCCGACTTCCCGGAGAATCAGTGCGAGACGCACATCCCTGTCGACTATCCCCTCGACGGCGCGCGCCACCCGGCCGTACAGCGCCGCGGAGTCGCCCTTCAGGTAGACCATGTCGGCGTTGCGCTCGCTGATGAGCTGTCCGAGGGTGGCGTCGAGCATCTCCTCGGCCACCTGGGCCGAACCGATGAAGAACGACCCGGCCGCGTCCACACCGACGATGATGTGATCGTCGGAGGCCTCTATCACCCTGACCGGCCCCCGCGGCACGTCGACCTCGATGCCGCCCTGCATCACAGGCGCGGTGATGATGAAGATGACCAGGAGGGTGAAGGCGACGTCCACCAGGCTCGTCACGTTGATCTCGGCCCGCACGCCGAGGTCGGCGCGGCCCCGCCTGTGGTGCCTCATCCCGGCACCGCGGCGGCGTCAGACATGACGCTCCTTGGCCAGCGTGCCGATGAACTCGCTGGCGAAGCCCTCGAACTCGCCGCTCACGAGGTGCAGACGCGATACGAAGTGGTTGTAGGCGATCACCGACGGGATCGCGACGGCCAGCCCGGCCACTGTGGTGATCAGCGCCTCGGCGACGCCCGGGGCCACGGCGCTGATGTTGGCCGAGCCGGCGGCGGTGATTCCCAGGAAGGTGTTCATTATCCCAATGACAGTGCCCATCAGCCCGAGGAGCGGCGACACGGACCCTATCACCGCGAGCCAGTTGAGTCCGTGCGCCAGCTCGTCGATCTCCTCGGCCTGCACCTTGTCCATCACTAGGCGCAGCGCCTCGAGCTGGGTGAGCGACAACCCCTCGGCGTCGCTCGATCCGAAGAGCGAACCGGGGCTGAGCTCGGCGAAGAATGTGAGTCCGCCGCGGAAGAGGCGGGCGTAGGGTGACTCGGGCAGCCCTATGAGCGCCTCGGAGGCGGCCGTCAGGTTGGGGACCTCCTCCATGCGACTCAGAAAGCCATCACCCTCGAGCTGCACCGCACGGAAGTGCTTCACCTTCGAGATGATCACCCACACCGACAGGACGGAGAAGAGCGCCAGCACCGCCAGCACGACCTGGGTCGGGCCGCTGGCCCCGAGGATCATGTCGGCCGCGCTCTGCGGCGCCTGGTCCTGGAAGGGGGCGGTCATGCGGCCCGCACCCCCCCCGCCGAGGAAGGCGCCGACACGACTCCGCCGACGCCGTCGCGCAGCGCCACCTCGGGTCTCCACCCGAGCGCCCGGATCTTCGCGGTGGCCAGCGCACTTCGGCGGAGCTCGCCGGGCCGAGCCTCGCCCCAGAGGCGCCCGCACCGCGCCCCGGCGCCCCGCTCCAGGATATCGGCGAGCTCGTTCACCGAGGTCTCGATGCCGCTGCCGACGTTGTAGGCGCGGGCGTCGGTGCCGGGTGCCGACGACAGCTCGGCGTCCGCAGCCAGGAGATTGGCTGCCACCACGTCGGCCACATGCACATAGTCGCGCGTCTGCTCACCGTCGCCGAAGATACGCAGCGGCCTGCCCTCGATGAGGCGCCGCCCGAAGATCGCCACGACGCCCGCCTCGCCGCCCGGGTCCTGGCGCGGGCCGTAGACGTTGGCGTAGCGGAGGGCGACGTATTCGACCCCGCGGACCTGCCGGTAGTAGTCGAGGTAGCGCTCGCCCGCCAGCTTGGCCACCCCGTACGGAGACGCCGGTCGCTTCGGCGCCCCCTCGGGAGTCGGGAGCTCGTCCGCCTCGCCGTATACGACTCCCCCGCTCGAGGCGAAGACCACGCGCCCCATGCCACTTTCGGCCACCGCCTCCAGCACGTTGAGCAGCCCTACGATGTTGGTGCGGGCATCCCGCACCGGATCGGCCACCGAGACGCGCACATCGGCCTGCGCTGCCTGGTGGCTCACGAGGTCGAAGCCGACCCGGCGGATCAGCGCCGCCGTCTCCTCCGAGGCGATGTCGAGGGGGTGGAGGTGGGTGCCCGAGGGGACGTTCTCCTTCCGCCCGGTCGAGAGGTCGTCCACGATCCAGACGCGATCTCCGCAGGCGAGGTGTGCCTCGGCCAGGTGGCTCCCGATGAAGCCGGCACCACCGGTGATCAGCACCTTTCGACTCTCGAGTGGCATCGCCCCCTCAGGCCAGCAGTCGGAATGGACTTGCGCCGAGAACCGGGGGGCGACTATGCGCCGCCCCGGCGGGCGCTCCCTCCCAGAAAGCTAGCAGCCCATGGATAATCCCGCGCGAGCACCGAGAGGGGTGAAGCGCCGCGCTGGCGACGCGCTGGCAAGGCGGACTGCTAGTCCACCATCGGGGCGACAATCCGCGCGAAGCTGCAACGAGCCCTGCTCAGGCGGCTCTTCACCGTCCCGACGGGCTGACCTGTGGCCTCGGCGATCTCGTCGTACCTGAGTCCCTTGAGCTCCCGGAGCACGAAGACGACGCGGTGGTGCTCCGGAAGAAGATCAACCGCCTCGTGCACCGTCTCGGAGGCACGCCTCTTCCTATCGAGATCGTCGGGACGCGCCTTGGGGTCCTCCCACTCGAGAGGGCGGCCGTCCCTCTCGCGGTTCCTCGCGAGCGTCTGGAACAGCACGATTGGACTCCTGGATCTGCGTCGAAGCTCGTTCTTGGCCAGGTTGCCGGCGATCGTGTAGATCCAGGTGGAGAACTTCCTGCTCTGGTCGAACCGGTGCAGGTGACGGAACACCCTGATGAAGGTCTCCTGCACCAGGTCCTCCGCCTTGGCGCGGTCGCCCACCGTGCGGGCCACGAAGTTGCGCAGCTTTCCGGCGTAGCGGCCCACGATCACGTCGAAGGCCCGCTCGTCGCCCTCGAGGAAGCTCTTTACCACTTCGCTGTCCGTTCGAGACTCTGCATCTGCCGCGCCCACCACTCTGGGCAGAACGGCCTTCGGGGCACCGCTGGGGTGTTGTAGAGTCGCGCCTAGCATTTCCGGTCTCCTCGCTCCGCAGGGCCTCGGCGGGGGCATCTTCCGGTGTGCCCTCTGCGAAGCCGCTTGTGCATCCGATCCTCTTCGGCAGAGGGTATGCGCACGAAGCGTGCCAAGCGCCCTGCGCCGGGTTCGAGCCTCCCCACGGCGCTAGAGCGGGGATGCATCGACCTCTCGCTCGCCTGTCCACAATGTGTAATGTATGATTTACAATATGTAAACTGTGATTTACATTTCCCGTGCCCGTGGCTTCGCTCGGTGTCGCTCCTTGGGCCGGTAGCGCTGCTACCAGCCCTTCGTCGCGCCTTGCCGGCGGTGCGCTTCGCCGCTCTCGGCGCTCGGGCGAGACTGTCCACAGACGGCTACGTCAGGTGGTGCAGGTGTCCGCCCTTGTCAACGCGCGATTTCGCGGTAGCTTCCTCATCCCACGACTCGAAGAAGGCGCTCACTACGCGTCAGGGGCGAGCACTTGAGTTCATGAGAAATCGCTCCCGCTTCCTACCCCGCACCCGCGACGGACGCATAGCGACGATTGCCTTCGCGGTGCTCTTCCTCCTCGTGCTGCCTCCCTTCACCCACTCGGTGCTGAACCGCATCGAGCTCCCGCTCTTCGGAGTCCCCTTCCTCTACATCGCCCTCCTCGCGATCTACAGCGCCCTCATCTGCGTCCTGATCTGGGCCTATCGGCGGGGAGTATAGCCGTGGGGGTCGAGAGGCACCCGGTAACGAGCCAACCGGACGGCTAGCGCTTGGATACCTGGGTCGTCGCCACCACTCTGATCGCGGTCTACCTGCTGATCACCCTCGGCCTGGCGGTCGTAGCGAACCGCCACCTGACCGTGGACATGGAGGACTTCCTACTCTGCGGCCGCCGCGTGGGCTTCATCGTCCTCTACCTCACGGTGGTGGCCACCTTCCACTCCGCCTTCGCCTTCCTCGGATCGGGCGGGTTCTTCTACACCCACGGCGTCGGCTTCTGGGCCGCAGGCGCGTGGACGGTGCTCGTGGGCGCATGCACCTACGTGATCGGAACGCGCATCTGGGCGCTCGGCAAGGCCTTCGGATACATCACCCCGGCCGACATGCTCGCCGACTTCTACGAGTCCGAGGGCGTGCGCATAGCGGTGGCCGTGGTGTCGGTTCTCTTCACCATCCTCTACATCCAGGTGCAGGCGGTCGCGCTCGGCTACATCGTGGAGGTGGCGACCGAGGGTCGGGTGAGGGCGGAGCTCGGCATATTCGTCATGCTCGCGGTGGCGGCGATCCACCTCATGATAGGCGGCCTGCGGGCCGTCTACTGGACCGACGTCTTCCAGGGCGCGTGGATGTACATCGCCATCTGGGTGGGCGCTCTCGTGCTGGCGTTCGAGCTCTTCGGGGGACCGCTCGAGCTCTGGCGCGCGGTTGCCGCGGAGCGGCCGGAGATGCTCACCCTCCCGGGACCCCAGGGGTTCTTCACTCCCGGCATGTGGATAGGCATGGTGGTGACGCTCTCCTTCGGGATCGTCCTCCAGCCGCACATGATGATCCGCTTCTACACGGCGGTGGACGGGAGGACGCTCAAGCTCCTGGGCGCCACGACCCCGATCTACCTGATGACGCTCTTCATCCCCGCTGCGCTCGTGGGGATGGGAGGCGCCGTGGCGATGCCCGGGATCGAGGCGGCCGACCGCATCTTCCCGGAGCTGCTCTTCGCCCATGCGCCCGCGTGGCTCACCGGACTGATACTGGCCGGAGCAGCCGCGGCCGCAATGTCCACGCTCGACTCGATCCTGCACGCCAACATGACGGTGCTCACCAGGGACGTCTACCAGCGCTACCTCGCAAAGGGGAGGAGCCAGGGACACTACGTGCTCGTGGGCCGCTCGATAGTCGTCGGGCTGCTAGTGGTCGGCTACCTCCTCTCGATCCAGGAGGGAAGCGACCTGCTGGTGGCGATCGTATCGCTCTCGGGCTCCGGGGCGCTCCAGTTCCTGCCAGCTGTGCTGGGGGTATGCTTCCCCGGCGGCCGCTCGTTCAGCAAGGCGGGCGTCACTACGGGCATCGTGGCGGGGGTCGCAACCCTCGCTCTCACTCTTGGGATCTCCCTGCCACTGGGAATCGAGCCTCCCTGGGAGGCACATCCGCTCGGCATGCACGGTGGTGTCTGGGGTCTGCTGGTCAACTTCGGCGTGGCGGCGCTGGTCTCGGCGTTCACTAGGGGACCGTCCGCGGAGACCGTGGAGCGTGTCCACGGCACGGTGGAGAAGTTCGTCTACGGAGAATCGGAGTGAGGGGGCGTGGTTTAGGCGGACGGTGAGGCGGCCCCTGAGACGCCAGCGCTACAGTTCCACATCTCCTCCCGGGTCGCGCCGCTTCAGCCGCCGGAGAATTCGCTCCGCCTCGTCGAGCCTGGACCGCCGCAGCTCCTCGTCGAGTCTGGCCGCGCCCCAGGCTGGCCGTCCCTCCCGGTCGGGAGCTCGCAGCACCGAGCCCTCGCGGGTGCCAGCGGGTAGCTCCGAGAGCGGCTCTTCGACGACCCGCTCCCCGTCGTCCCGCACGAGCACAGCGACCCCGGACTCGATGCGGTCGACGGTCCATATGTGCCGGTCGCTCAATAGCTGAAGACGACCACCGCCGCCCCCGTGCCGTCGTACAGCGTCGCCGTGTCGCCAGCGTTGTTCCACACCGCCCTCCGGTGCCCCATGTAGTAGCGTTGCCCGTCGGCGCGCCCCGCGCCGGTGTGGACCACGATCCGTCCGCCGGCCTTCAACACGCTGCCCGGAGGGAAGTGGAAGCAGTGGTTCGCGGCATCGCAGAGCCTCCAGCCGCCGAGTGCACGGTCACCGTCCTCCGCGCTCTCGAGCACAGCGTACTCCCCGTTCGGGTTCTGGTGGTCGTTACCGGGGGCATCGGCGTGAACGCGCAGACGCAACCGCGCCGCGGTCCGGGGCACGGCCGAGAGGTGCGGCTCGGCTCCTGCATGCGCCACAACCTGCCGTTCGGGAGCGACGTGGTAGCTCCCGTTGACTCGTCCGCGGATCTCGACATGCCCGTGCAGGTCGGTCCGGAGCACCGTCGCGCCCACGGACCGGTAGGCCGCCAGCGCCTCCGGGCGCGGATGACCGTAGCCGTTGTCGCGTCCGACCGAGACCACCACCACCTCCGGGGCCGCGGCATTCAGGAATTCCCAGGTGAACCCGTTGTCGCTGCCGTGGTGCGCGGCCTTCAGGAGCGCCACGTCGGGGACTGCCTGGAGTCCCACAAGGTGCGTCAGCTGCCGCACCTCCGAATCTCCGCTCAGGAACGCTTCGAAGTCTCCGAAGCGGAGCACCAGGGCAACCGAGCGGTCGTTGAGCCCGGCAGTGCCGCGGGGCAGCAGGGGCAGGACCTCGATCGAGGCGCTCCCGAGCGAGATCGTGCGGGGAGAGGCCTCCAGATAGGAGATGCCGGGCCGGGCGTCGAGGGCGGAGAGCACCCTGCGGTAGCTTCGGGTCGTGTGAGGGTCGCCGTTGTCCATGTAGAAGCGCACGGGGAACGCCTCGATCACTCCCGCGATCCCGCCGATGTGGTCCGCGTGGGGGTGCGTGGCGACCAGCAGGTCGATCCGCTCCACGCCCAGCGCCCGCAGGAGCGGCACGATGTCGCCGGGTCCCGCGTCGACCAGCGCCGTCTGTCCCTCGGGTGCCCGGATGAGCACGGCGTCGCCCTGGCCCACATCGAGAAAGATGATCCGCAGGACGGTATCGGCGGGCGTCGTTCGAGCAGTGCGGAGGAGGGCGCCTGAACCGTGACGTGCCGGGTCCGCACCCGAAACCGGGAGGTGGGGGGCCGCAGAGGCACCGAGCAGTGCGACCCAGGTCGCAGCCACTCCGAGAACAGTCCTCCCGAAATGCCGGACGCCGTGGCGATTCCGTGAAGCCTCGGGCGTCGGCACGCAGCGTCCAGGAGAGGGCAGCTCGCCCACCCTCGTCCCGCACCCGGACGGACACGGCCCCCTCCTACTCCCAGCCACGGCTCACCTCCTCTTGGTGGGTCCAAATGAAATAGCGTCCGCTGGGGCCGGGCAACCCCAGACCCCCGAGACGCGCGCCGCTCGCCGCAGCAACTATTGCGCATTGCGCATAGGTTGGGTCTACGAAGCCCCAGCGCTCCTCGAGCGGGGAGAGGTTCCAGCGCTCGCACCTGCCGCACACCACCCAGAGGCGTCCCCGCGCGGCGTCGAAGGCGAGGCGCCTGCCGATCTGGAATGACTCGATGACCTCGTTATCGCCGAGCGGCCTGTGGCAGAAGATGCAGGACCGGTACATGGGGCCAATCTACAACGGGGAACCCGCGGGCGCGGTGGGGCGCTATGGCGTGGCGCGAACCGATACCTTTGCATACGTGTCTACGACTGGGACGGCTCGGTGAGGGTGCGGGGGTGGCGCGATGGGCGCTTCCGTGTCTCTCGCTGGTGTAGTCCTGAATGACTTGACCTGACCTGTCGACTGACGTGACGAACAGATCGAGGAGGAGCTAGGAATGAGCCGGTTTACCGACGCGGAGCGGATTCTGGCGGCAGCGGAGGCCTGGAAGGAGCGCTGCCTTCTGGGACAGAGGTCGCTCTTCTCGGAGCGGGGATTGTGGACGCGGGAGCGGTTCGAGGAGCTGGATCGGGTGTACATGCAGGCGACGAAACCAGAGGGCACCCGCGACTTCATGGAGGCGCTAGAGCGGCTGCTCGAGCCCGCTTCGGAGGATGCCAAGTGCCTCTTCGCCGAGATGGCGTGGGTCGTATACCTGATCGACTCGCATACCAGGCCCTCTACCAAGCTAGATCGCATCGGCACGATCTGGCGGTGGTCGGGGCGGGATGTCCCCGGTCACGAGCTCTTGAGACCCGACATCCTCGGAGCAGGAGTGGTCCGGGTCGTACACCACCAGGTTCAGGAAGTGTACAACTCCTTCGTGCCCGCCATGCTTGACTGGACGGGCAAGGGCGAAGAGGACCGTCGCGATCTGCTGGAGGAGCCGTGGCACTTCGCGTCGTGGTTCGACGAGGGTCACGCCCAGGGCCGGATGCTGCGCCACGCGCTGCTGTTTCTGCTCTTCCCGGACACCTTCGAGCCGATCGTGTCGAGTGGTGCGAAGAAGACGATCGCAAATAACCTGGGGGGCTCAAACGGCGAGGACGCCGTAGCCATCGACCGCCAGCTGCTAAAGATACGCGAGCGGCTGGAGCGGGAGGCGATCCGACTCGGTGAACCGGCCGAGGTCCACTTCTACCATTCGCCCTACCGGGAGATGTGGGACTTCAAGAGGGCGGATGACTGGTTCAAGGGGCGCTTCGGCGATGGCGATGCTCGCGTGGGTGATGAACACGAACATCGACGGCGAGAGCCACCCCCACCGCCACCGCCGCCTCCGTCGGCATACACCGTAGCCCGCGCCACCAAGGATCTGTTTCTCCCCACCGCCGACTTCGAGCGCTTCCTGCACCTCATCAGGACCCGCAAGAACCTAATCCTCCAGGGGCCGCCCGGCACCGGGAAGACCTTCATCGCCAAGCGGCTGGCATGGTGCCTTGTCGGCTGCAAGGACTTGGACCCCATAGAGATGGTGCAGTTCCACCAGTCCTACGCCTACGAGGACTTCGTGCAGGGGTACCGACCCACCGAGAGCGGCGGCTTCAGGCGCAAGAACGGCGTCTTCCACCGCTTCTGCGAGAGGGCACGCGCCAAACCCGGCACACCGCACGTCTTCATCATCGACGAGATCAACCGGGGCAACCTGTCGCGCATCTTCGGCGAGCTCCTCATGCTGATCGAGTCCGACAAGCGCTGCGAGGAGTACGCGGTCTTGCTCACCTACGCCAAGGCCGACGAGAAGCGCTTCCACATCCCCGCTAACGTCCACATCCTCGGCATGATGAACACCGCCGACCGATCACTCGCGCTCGTGGACTATGCGCTCAGGCGCAGGTTCGCCTTTGCGACGCTGGAGCCCGCATACGGCAGCGAGTTCGGCAGGGAGGCGATGCGAGAATACCTCGAGTCCCTCGATCCCAACCCCGTTCCCGCGGTGTTGGTGAAACGGATCATCGAACGCATGGCCGCTCTCAACGCCGAGATCGAGAAGGACACCGAGCTGGGAAGCGGTTTCCGCATCGGTCACAGCTACTTCGTACCCGGCGGGGACGATGCGCCGGACGGCGGCGTGCAACCCGCATTCGACGACGAGTGGTACGAGACGATCGTCGACACCCAGATTAAGCCTCTGCTGAAGGAGTACTGGTTCGACTCGCCGGAGAAGGTCGGCGCCGAGGTTGGCCGGCTCACGGAGGGCGACTGATGCCGCCTGGAAACCAGGGGCCGCCCCGCGACGACGGTGACCCCACGGCCCCTGGAGACCCCGGCGCCATCCCCATCCTCAACGTTTACTACCTCCTCTGCTATGCGTGGAACCATGTCCAGCAGGACGACACTGCGCGCCTTCGGATTCAGGAGCACGACAAGGCGCAGGATCTGCTCGGCAAGGTGCTCGCCGGGGGCGTCAACCATCTGATGCGGCGGGGACTGGACCGAGGCTACCTGGAGCGTCGCGAGGATCTGGCCGGGATCCGGGGCAAGCTGGCGGTCAGCGATACGGTCAAGCGGGCGCTCAAGGCGCGGGCGAGAGCGGCCTGCGACTTCGAGGAGCTGTCGCCGGACATCCCCCGAAATCGCATCCTGCGGGCCTCGATGAGACGCTTGCTTAGCAGAAATGACGTCAATCTGTCAGACAAGGTGCGCAAGGAGGTTCGATCAGCCTATCGCAAGATGCCGAGCGTATCGCCGTTGCACCTCACGCGCAGCGCCTTCACCCGCGTCCAGCTCGCAGGGGGCAACCGCAAGCTGTACCGGTTCCTGCTCTCGGTGTGCTGGCTGATCCACGACAGCATGGTGGTCGATGAGCGGACCGGGCGCTCCGTCTTCCGCGACTTCGTCCGCGACAAGGCGAAGATGTGGAGGCTCTTCGAGGACTTCGCGGCCGGGTTCTACCTGCGAGAGCAGCGCACACTCGAGGTCAGGAGACAGAGCCCCATTCAATTCAGAGGCACGGAGGGGACGACAGAAGCGGACCGCACGCGGATCCCGCGCATGCAGGCGGACCTTGTCCTGAAATCGCCCAATCGCCGGATCATCCTCGACACCAAGTTCTACCGGACCGTCCTTCCTGACGGCAAGCTCAACTCCGCCCACCTCTACCAGCTCCTAGCCTACCTCCGCAACCGCCAGGCCGCGCGCCCCGACGGACCCCGCCACGAGGGAATACTCCTCTACGCCCAGTCCGGCGATCCGGTGCGCGCCGACGTCCACCTCGAAGGCCACCGCATCCAGGCGCGCACCGTCAGCCTCGACCAGGACTGGGAGCAGATCCACGACGAGATGCTGGCCGTGCTGGACCACCCTCCATCCCGCTCCATCGTGTCCGGGCGGAATCAAGCCGCCTGACCTCACGGACGAGGGGCTTCGGCCTCGAAGTCGTCGCGCCCCCGCGCCTTCGGATCCTGGCCCATGGCTCGCAACGTATCGCACCCTCCCGCAGGTACGCACCTCCAGTGGAGAGTGGGGTCCGTCCGTCGATCATGGCGGACTCCCGTCCAGCAACTCGATGGTGGGCTTGGTCACTGACCAAGTAGGGCGCTGACCAAGTCGAGACTGACCAAGTGTCTGGCCGCCTTGCGCAATGATCACGCGGCCATCTACACTGCTCGTCGCTCCCTCCCCCAACGCTAGGTCAGGCTAGGAGTCCCGGAATGAGACGCCCTACCGCGCTCGCGCTGCTCGCGCTCGCCTCCTGCGAGAGCGCGGAGGCCCCGGCCGCCTGTGGTCCCATCGCGGACGTGACCGTCAACGCGGGCGAGACCACCGCCGTCGCGGCCTGCTTCAACGATCCGAACGGCGACGTTCTGAGCTACTCGGCCACGTCTTCCGATCCCGGCGTGGCCACGGCCTCCCTGTCGGACACCACCGTCACCGTCACGGCGGTTGCGCCCGGAGAGGCGACGGTCACGGTCACGGCCTCCGATCCGGGCGGGCTGAAGGGCGAGGAGGCCTTCTCGGTAACGGTGCCGAACCGGGCTCCGGTGGCGGGGGATCCGATCCCCGACATGGAGGTAGTCGTAGGCAATGCGGTCGAAGTGGACGCCTCGGAGCACTTCATCGAACCGGACGGGGAGACGCTGGCCTACTCCGCCGTCTTGTCCGACACGGGTGTAGCCACGGTGTCGGTGTCGGACACCACCGTCATCGTCAGAGCGGTTGAGCCGGGAAAAGCGACGGTCACGGTCACGGCCTCCGATCCGGGCGGCCTGGAGGGCCAGCAGGACTTCTCGGTAACGGTGCCGAACCGGGCTCCGGTGGCGGGGGATCCGATCCCCGACATGGAGGTAGTCGTAGGCAATGCGGTCGAAGTGGACGCCTCGGAGCACTTCATCGAACCGGACGGGGAGACGCTGGCCTACTCCGCCGTCTCCTCCGACACGGCCGTAGCCACGGTGTCGGTGTCGGACAGCACGGTGACGGTCACGGCGCTGGCGGAGGGCACTACGAGCGTGACGGTCACGGCCATGGATCCCGGCGGGCTGGCCGCTACGCAGACGTTCCAGGTCACGGTCTGGAACCCGCCGCAGCGCCTGACGGATGCAGGAGGCTTCTTGCCCGTGTGGTCCCCGGACGGGGAGAAGATCGTCTTCATGTCCGACCGCGACGAAGTCCTCGTCTACGAGGTCTATGTGATAGACGCGGGTGGGGACAACGAGGAGCGCCTGACGGATGCAGGTGGCGCGGTGCCCGTTTGGTCTCCAGACGGAAAGAAGATCGCTTTCATGTCCGACCGCGGGGGCGACGTAGAGATCTATGTGATGGACGCGGACGGGGACAACGAGGAGCGCCTGACCGAGGAGGGTGGTAATCGCCCCGTGTGGTCCCCGGACGGGACCCGGATCGCTTTCCACTCCGACCGCGACGGCGACCACGATGTCTATGTGGTGGACGCGGGCGGAGACAACGAGGAGCGCCTGACCGAGGAGGGCGGTACGGTCCCCGTGTGGTCCCCGGACGGGACGCGGATCGCTTTCCACTCCGACCGCGACGGCGACTACGATGGCGACTACGATATCTTTGTGATGGACGCGGACGGGGACAACGAGGAGCGCCTGACCGAGGAGGGTGGTAGGGTCCCCGTGTGGTCCCCGGACGGGACCCGGATCGCTTTCCACGCCGACCGCGACGAAATCCGCGACTACGAGGTCTATGTGATGGACGCGGACGGAGAGAACGAGGAGCGCCTGACGGATTCAGGTGGCGGGTTGCCCGTGTGGTCCCCGGACGGGACGCGGATCGCTTTCGAGTCCGACCGTGGCGACGACGTAGAGATCTATGTGGTGGACGCGGACGGAGAGAACGAGAAGCGGCTGACGAACGCAGATGCCTCTGATTTATGGCCCGCGTGGTCCCCGGACGGGGATAAGATCGCTTTCTCGTCCGACCGCGATGGCGAGGAATTCGAATTCGATATCTACGTGATTCAGATCAGGTAGACTGGGGTCCTCTGGCTCAACCTGCTGGTTCTTCTCGAAGGTCGACCGCAAGTTCGGAGCGCGGACCGCGGAGCATCTGTCCCGGGTGCCGGAGGGACGTCGCGCATCTGGAGCGCCTCGCCGAGGTCGCCGACGCGATCATGGAGTGCGTACCGTTCGTCACCGTCACCGGGCTGCGGCAGTCGGGCAGGCCCGCGCTCTGCCACGCCGCCTTCCCGAAGCTCCCGCATGTGGATAGCCAAAGCTGACTTGTAAGCCACCACCTCTTGCAAGGCGGCCCCTGGGCAAGACGGGAGTATCGGTCAGCCCCCTGGGTCTGGGCGGAAACAGGCTCCTCACCTGGCCGGATGGACGGGACGAGTCCGCGCGCCTCGTCGAGCGAGCGCTGGATCTGGGGGTCGCATTCTTCGACACGGCGCGACTCTACCCGAAGAGCGAGGTTCGTCTCGGCCAGGCGCTGCGGGAGCGTCGCGAAGAGGTCTTTCTGGCGAGCAAGACCCACGCCGGGGATCGCGCGACGGCTTTGGCCCACCTGGGTGAGACCCTTCGGCGGCTGAAGACCGACCATCTCGACCTATGGCAGCTGCACGACGTGAGGACCGACGACGAGGTGCGCCGGATCTTCGGTGCCGGAGGGGCGATCGAGGCTCTCGTGGCAGCCAGGCGGGAGGGGCTGGTGCGCTACCTCCCTACCGTGCTCGCGCTGCTCGCGCTCGCCTCCTGCGAGAGCGCGGAGGCCCCGGCCGCCTGTGGTCCCATCGCGGACGTGACCGTCAACGCGGGCGAGACCACCAATGTCGCGGCCTGCTTCACCGATGCGAACGGCGATGTTCTGAGCTACTCGGTCACGTCCTCCGATCCCGGTGTGGCCACGGCGTCGTTGTCGGACACCACCGTCACCGTCACGGCGGTTGCGCCCGGAGACGCGACGGTCACGGTCACGGCCTCCGATCCGGGCGGCCTGAAGGGCGAGCAGGCCTTCTCGGTAACCGTGCCGAACCGGGCTCCGGAGCCGGACGGCGCGATGCCTCCCGTCACGGTTGCCGTCGGCCGGACGGAGACGGTGGATGCGTCTTCGTACTTCACCGAGCCGGACGGGGAGACGCTGGCCTACTCCGCCATCTCGTCCGACACGGACGTAGCCACGGTGTCGGTGGCGGTCAGCACGGTGACGGTCACGGCGCTGGCGGGGGGCGCTTCGAGCGTGACGGTCACGGCCAGGGATCCCGGCGGGCTGGCCGCGACGCAGGCGTTCCAGGTCACGGTCCCGAGCCCGCCTCAGCGCCTGACGAACGAGGGTGGCGAGTTGCCAGCGTGGTCCCCGGACGGGGAGAAGATCGCTTTCGATTCCGACCGCGACGAATTCGACGCCTACGATATCCATGTGATGGACGCGGACGGGGACACGCAGGAGCGCCTGACGGATGCAGGGGGCTTTTTGCCAGTGTGGTCCCCGGACGGGGAGAAGATCGTCTTCATGTCCAACCGCGACGGCGGTGAATTCGACTTCGATATCTATGTGATGGACGCGGGCGGAGACAACGAGGAGCGTTTGACGGATGCAGGGGGCTTTTTGCCGGTGTGGTCCCCGGATGGAGAGAAGATCCTCTTCGTGGCCGACCGCGACGGCGGTCAAATCGTCGAATTCGATGTCTATGTGATGGACGCGGACGGGGGCAACGAGGAGCGCCTGACGGATTCAGGTGGCGATTTCCCAGCGTGGTCCCCGGATGGGGAGAAGATCCTCTTCATGGCCGACCGCGACGGCGGTCAACTCCTCGACTACGATATCTATCTGATGGACGCGGACGGAGACAACGAGGAGCGTCTGACGGATTCAGGTGGCGAGTGGCCCAAGTGGTCCCCGGACGGGCAGAAGATCGTCTTCATGTCCGACCGCGACGGCGATGAACTCGAACACTACGACATCTATCTGATGGACCCGGACGGAGAGAACGAGAAGCGCCTGACGGAGGAGGGTGGTTGGCTTCCCGTATGGTCCCCGGACGGGGATAGGATCGGCTTCATGTCCGACCGCGACGGCGATGAACCCGAACACTACGACATCTACCTGATGGACGCGGACGGAGACGACGAGGAGCGCCTGACGGAGGAGGGTGGTTGGCTTCCCGTGTGGTCCCCGGACGGGGATAGGATCGTCTTCATGTCCGACCGCGCCGGCGATGAATTCGAATTCGATATCTACGTGATTCAGATCAGGTAGACTGGGGTCCTCTGGCTCAACCTGCTGGTTCTTCTCGAAGGTCGACCGCAAGTTCGGAGCGCGGACCGCGGAGCATCTGTCCCGGGTGCCGGAGGGACGTCGCGCATCTGGACGTCGCCGACGCGATCGTAGACTGCGACTGACGCGGAGCTGTTCCCGACGAGTGGGTAGGTAGGGGGAACCCGTGGGCGTGGTGGGGCGCGAGGCCACGCCGCTCCCGCCGTGGGCGGTTTGTCCACGGGCTGCTAGAGCTATACCAAATCCTCCCCCTCCAGCCCCAGCCGCTCGAGAACCTCCGGCGGCGGCCCGTCGAAGCTGGGGAGCGGGACGTTGCCGACGTACCCCAGGTCGCGCATCCCCTCGTCGGTGGTCCAGAAGGCGGTGGAGACCAGGTCGCGGAAGTGGTCGAAGAAGCGCGCCTGAGCCCTCAGCGCCGCGGGTGCCTCGGGGGCGTAGCAGATCTCGTCGCAGATCTCGCGGCGCCGACTCTCGGAGATGTCGGCGAAGCCCGGCTGGCCGAAGCGCCTGCGGGCCTCGCGGTTGAGCCACGCCAGCCCGCCGCGCACCATGTCGAGGCTCCATTCGTGGCCGGGGGCGGACACGTACTCGTTCACGAAATCGGCGGCTCCGACCGTGCTAGCGGCGGGGGAGCGGTCGTCGGCGGGGATGATCAGGTCGGCGAGCACAGCCGCCTGCCCTACCTCCTCGTCGGTCAGCACCATCTCCCACGGCACCACGGGGTCGAGGAGATCGGGGTCGGTCGGGGTTCCCGCCGCCAGCGGGTTCGCGGGCGGCAGCGGATCGAATCCCGAGAGCTCGCTGTGGGCGGCCTCGGTCTGGCTCGCCGCCCCGTCCGGGCTATCGGAGCCCTCGCGATCCGGTGCGCACGCGCCCGCAACTCCGCCCGTCGCACCCAGGACCGCGCCACCTGCGATCACCTTGAGCGCACCCCTGCGGGTCATCCCCTCCTCCCCAACTTCGTTGCCGTCGTGAACCAGTGCGGAATTCGCAATAGTTGCCCGGCTGCGGGTCATCCCCTCCTTCCCCTCTTCGCTACCGCCCTCGGATCCGCCAAGGCCCACCGCCGCCTCGTCCGGTGCCGCACGGTCCCGTCCTCGCCCGCTCATCCGATGCTCCGCCGCCTGAGCTGCTCGACGATGTAGTCGCTGGCTCGCCACGCAAGCGCCATGATCGAGAGCGTCGGGTTCTTGTCGGCGTTCGAGACGAAGGGCGCCCCGTCGGTGACGAAGAGGTTGGGGACGTCCCACGACTGGCAGTACTCGTTCAGCACCGAGCTGCCGGGATCATCGCCCATGCAGGCGCCGCCCACCTCGTGGATGATCTGTCCGCCCTGGGAAATCGCCCGGGCGCCCTCGGTCTGGATGGTGCTCAGCACCTTGCCGCCCATCTCCTCCACGATCTCGGCGAAGGTGCGCTGCATGTGGAGCGCCTGATTCAGCTCGTGGTCGGCCCACTTCCAGTGGAACTTCAGCACCGGCACCCCGTAGCGGTCCACGCGGTCGGGGTCGATCTCGCAGTAGCAGTCCTCGTTGGGGATCATCTCGCCGCGCCCGTCGAAGCCGACGAAGCTGCCGTAGTAGCGCCGGCAGTCCTCCTTGAAGTCCTGTCCGTAGCTGCCGCCGGTCAGCGGCTCCAGCCCGCCGAAGGCTCCGAAGCCGGGCATGCGCCGACCGCCGCCGAACTCGATGTGGTAGCCTCGGGGAAAGTCCAGCTTCCCGGCCAGCTGCTCGCTGTAGAGCCACCAGGGCATGTACATGTGAATCCCCGAGGCGCCGTCCTCGTTGTGCGGCGGAAGCGCCTGGAGCGCCGGAATGTGCGAGTAGACCCCCGCGCCGACGGTGTCCATGACGTACTTGCCGACCAGACCCGAGGAGTTGGCTAGGCCGTCGGGGAAGGGGGCGCTCCTGGAGTTGAGCAGTATGCGCGCCGACTCGCAGGCGCTGGCGGCGAGGACCACGACGCGCGCCCCCGCGTACTCGTCCAGTAGCGTCCTGCGGTCGATGAAGTGCACTCCGGTCGCCCGTCCGCGCGCGTCCACCGTGACCTCGCGCACCATGGCGTCGGTCCGCACCTCGAGGTTGCCGGTGGCGAGCGCGGGGGGAATCAGCACGGTGGTGGACTGGAAGTTGGCCCGGATCGAGCAGCCGCGCCCGCACGAAGTCGCCCAGTAGCAGGCCGCGCGGCCCCGCATCGACTCCGCCGTGACGCGCTGGGCGAGCGCATTGCCTGGGAAGAGCTGCGCCGGGAGACTATCGGCGTCCTGGGTCCGGGTCAGGATCGCGAGGTGCGCCGGGATGACCGGAATTCCCATGCGTCGGCACGCCTTGCGCGTCAGGAGCTCGTAGGCGCGTGGCCTCGGCGCGGGCTGCAGCACCCCCGGTGAGGAGTTGGGCGTGTTCTCGAGGCCTTCGTTCGACCCGTAGACGCCGATCAGCGCCTCGGTGCGGTCGTAGTAGGGGGCGAGGTCGTCGTAAGAGAGCGGCCAGTCGAAGCCCAGGCCGTCGCGGCTCCTCGGCTTGAAGTCGTACTCGCCCATCCGGAGCGAGATGCGGCCCCAGTGGTTGGTGCGTCCGCCAAGCATCCTGGAGCGCCACCACATGAAGCTGCTCCCCTCGGCCACCGAGTAGGGCTCGCCGGGCACCTGCCAGCCCCCATCGACGGTGGCGTCGTAGAAGCCGAAGGGCTTGGCGGGGGTACCGGCACCCCTGAGCGGGGCTTCGCGGGGAAGCTGGAACATCGGGGTCTCGCGCACCGGGTCGTAGTGCCGCCCGGCCTCGAGCATCAGGACGCGCAGCCCCGAGACCGCCAGGACGAAGGCGGCCATGCCGCCGCCCGCGCCCGATCCCACAACGATCGCGTCGTAGCGGCGGCGGCTCACGGCAGCCTCACCTTAGGCTTAGGGGCCGCCTCGCGCCCCGCGCACCCCACCCCGTCAACTATCGTCGCTCTCGTCGCCGAAGGCAGGGGAAGGGGGCGCGATCCGGTCGTACCTGAAGTTCGGGATCTCGAAGTCGTAGGGGAGGACCGGCGACATGACCAGAATGTTCTGGGGCCGGTAGTGGAGCAGGAGGTGCGCCACCTCGTTTCCGCGGGCGTCCACGGCCCGGACCACCCGGTCGGGAGCCTCCGGGCGCTCGTCCTCGGGCGGCTCGAATCCGCTCGCGCGCACCTCTGTGAGCTCCTGTAGCATGTTGCGAATGGTGTTCCTTCGGACCGAGGTGTCGGCGGGCTCGCGGTCCGCCAGCCACCCCCCCCCGCCGTCGCGCTCGTAGAGGGTCGTCTCGCCGTCCGCCGTCACGGCCACGCTCTGGATCTCGGCCGTGTCCACCTGCAGCATCACCTTGTTGCGCCACTCGAAGAGGCTGCGCCCGACCATGAACCGCATGTCGCCGCGCACGAAGTACACCGTGTCGAGGCCGGGAAGGCGGGCGTACCCGGTGCGGGTGTAGGGAGCGTGCTTGCCCCAGACGACCGCCACCTCCTCGTTGACGACCATGAAGCGCGCCTGCTCGTCGGTAATGCGCATCTCCTCGTGGTTCACCGGATTCGTCGACGCGACGCCCGCCACCTGTGCGCTGTCGAATGCGCGCAGGAGTCGGCTCACCGTGGTCGGGTCCGCCTCGTACTCGTTGACACTCCACACGCCGCCGTCCTTCTGGAGGAGGAAGGTGTCCGTAGGGGTGGCGAACTCGATGCGTTCGGTCGATTCCGAGTCGAGCTTCGCCAGGGCGGCGGCCATCCCCGAGTCGGGGAGCTCCTCCTCGGCGCTCCCGACCGTCGCGACGAGGACGTACACAGCGGTCAGGACCGCGAGCGCCAGGAGCGATGCCAGCAGGGTCTTCCTACTCATTCTCCACTTGCCTCCATCCATTGCGAATCGTCGCGCCAGCGGCGGCGGGCGCGCTTCCCACGGCCAGTCACCCTGGCCACCCCCACGATCACGAAGAGCGCCGGCACGCCGATCAGCGACACCCAGCGCAGGGCGGCCCTACCGCCGTCGGACTCGAATACCAGCGGCGGCGGCGTCCGATTCTTGGACCGGATGCTGATCAGCGCCTCGTCCTGCACGAGCCAGTCCAAGGCGTTTGCCGCGAAGGCGAGGTTGTGCGCGTTGCCCCGGGTGTGCCTGTCCAGGATGAAGTCGGCGTCGGCCACGGCCACGAGGCGGCCGCCAGCGCGCCCCTGGGCAAGTTCCCCCTCCGGGTCCGCCACCTCCTCAACCGCATCGCCGCCGCCCACAGCCGCGAGCGACGGGTCGTACGCGACCGCCACCGTGTGGACCCCCAGCTCGCCCGCGTCCTCGCCGAAGGGCTGGCCTGGCTCTATCGACAGCCCCGCCTCGCGAGTGCCGCCGCTCTCGGTGGTCGTCCAGAGCGGGGTCACCGCCGGATCGTCCTCGTTCCAGAGGAGGGTCGAGGCCCACGCCATCCCGATGTTCGGCAAGTTGCTGTTGGTCGCGTGGTCGGCGCCACGCGACGCCATCGGCCAGAGCGGGTAGGGCTGGTGAACGTTGAACATGCCCCGCCTGATCGAGACGCGTTGCGGCGAGGCGTTGTCGAACACCATCTCCCCCGTGACCTCGATGCCTCTCTCCGCAAGAAGGCCTTCCAGTCCGGATTCGCGCGGGGTGGTCATCGGCGGTCGTGGGAAGTAGGAGTGCCGCTCGACCAGGAGCAGCGCCGCGCCGCCGTCGTTCAGGTAGCCGTCGAGCGCCCCGGCGGCGTCCTCGGAGAGCTGGTCGGGGCCGACCAGCACGGCGACATCGATCGAGCTGGCGTCGAGCGCCACAGCCGAGTCGGCTCCAAGATCGATCGTCGTCACGTCGTAGCGATCGTCCACCGCCTCCACGAAGGCCGCCATCTCGCCGTCCCCGGGCTCGCCAGCTCCAAATCCGGTCAGGAATGCGAGGCTGGGCGGTGTGTCTGCCGTCATCTTGGCGATTCCGGAGACCAATCGGAACTCGAGATCGTCGGCCGACCTCACGACCGGCACGGTCTCGAGCTCGTCGGCGTAGCTCACGGCCAGTCCGAAGTAGCCGCGCTTTACCTGGTACTCGTCGTCGCCGATGACGTTGAAGTCGATCGGCATGATGTTCATCTCCGACGCCTGCCGCTTCTGCTCGGGTCCGTCGTCCGGGTTTACCTCATGCACCGCGAGCATGCCGCCGGACGCTTCGCGCAGATCGGCCACCAGGTCGCGCACGTCGCGCACCAGCAGCTGTATCTCCCGCGGCAGGTCGTCGCTCAGGAATACGGTCAGGTTCACTATGTCGTCGAGCCCCTCGAGAACCTCGCGGCTCCCCTCGGAGAGGGTGAAGAGACGATCCTCGGTCAGGTCGAGCCGCCCGCGCACGTAGCTTCCTAGGAGGTTGAGGACGAGCACCGCCGTCGCGATCGCCGCGGTGCCGATGCGAAGCCGCCTGAAGGCGTCGCCCGACCTGCTCAGCCGCTCCCTGCTCAGCGCCGCGACCGCGAAGAGCAGGAAGAGGCCGGTCGTCGTCACGAAGTAGAGCAGGTCGCGCAGATCGATCACGCCCCGGCCCACATTCTCGAAGTGGCTTACCACCGAGAGCTGAATGAGCCATCCACCGACGAGGCGCGGCAGAGCGATCTGCACCACTGGGTGCCCCACCAGCACCAGGAAGAGGGCCACGAACCCGCCGATGATGAAGGCGGTGATCTGGTTGCGGGTGATCGACGACGCCCAGATTCCGATGGCGAGCATCTCGGCGATCAGGAGCGCGGCGCCCAGGTACTGCGCCAGCGCAATACCCACGTCGGCCCCGGATGCGGCCAGGACGCCGACCGCCATCGGGAGCGTGCCCAGCATCGTGATCATCACGAAGAGCCAGCTGCCGAGGAATTTTCCGAGCACGACCTCGGTCTCGCTCAGCGGCTGCGCCATCAGCCACTCGAGGGTGCGGCCCCGGCGCTCCTCGGCGAGGCTACGCATCGTGACGGCTGGCATGAAGACCACCAGCAGCCAGGGGAGCAGGTCGAAGTAGGGTCTGAGCGTCCCCGCCCCCAGGGCGTAGATCGAGCGGAACGAGAGGTAGAGACTCAGGCCCAGGAACGCGACCGCCAGCACGTAAGCCGTCGGCTGGTCGAAGAACCCCTTGAGCTCGCGGCGGGCTACGAGGAGGACCTGTCTGGCGAAGCGATTCATTCTCCGTCCTCCTCGTCCATGGTCTCGTCCGGCTGTGCCATAGCTTCGTCCGGCTGGTCCATGGTCAGCTCGTGGAAGAGCTGCTCCAGCGAGGCCTGCTCGCGCCGAAGCTCCCAGAGCACCCACCCGCGGTCGGCCGCAAGCCGCGAGATCTCGGGCCTTAGCTCCTGCCCCTCGGCCGCCTCGACGTGGACCCGAAGACGCCCGTCGATCGGCTCGGATGCGTGTCCGATGACGCCGGGAAGCTCCGCCAGTCCGTCCTCCAGCCCCTCGCCCTCCGCCTCGACGGTGTAGCGGGCGACTCCCCGGTGGGCTGCCATCAGCTCGGTCACGGTGCCGTCGGCGGCGATGGCTCCCTTCGAGATAACGAGAAGCCGGTCGCAGGTGGCCTCGACCTCCTGCATCACATGGGTGCTCAGAATGACCGTGCGCTCGGCCCCCAGCGAGCTGACCAGCTTGCGAATCTCGACGCGCTGGTTGGGGTCCAGCCCCTCGGTCGGCTCGTCCAGTACCAGGATCTCGGGCTCGTGCAGGATCGCGCCCGCCATCCCGGTGCGCTGCCGGTAGCCCTTCGAGATCTCGCCGATCGGCCGGAAGAAGACGTCAGCCAGGCCGGTCTCCTCCACGGCGCGCCCTATCGCGCGGGGCGACTCGTCGGCGTCCAGGCCGCGGAGTCGTGCCACGTACTCCAGGAACTCGCAGACGAGCATGTCGTCGTAGAGGGGGTTCGCCTCGGGCAGGTACCCGACACGCGACTTGGCGGATGTCAGCTCCGCCGCGATCGGCACTCCGTCGAAGCTGATCGCCCCCTTGTCGGGCTGCAGCGTGCCCGTGAGCATTCTCATCGTCGTCGTCTTTCCCGCCCCGTTGGGTCCGAGAAAGCCGAGCACCTCGCCGCGATCGACCTCGAACGACACCCGGTCCACCGCCACTATGGGACCATAGCTCTTGGTCACCCCTTCTACTGAGATCATGCGGGCCAAAGCCTCCTGTGATTGACTGCACCGCGTCGGGGCCAGCCACGAAGGGGCCGGCTCCAGCGCAAACAGCGTCGATTCTAGGCCAGCGAAGCGTCGATGTCCAGTATCTTGAGACACCCCGACGAAAGAAAGTGGACCGATGACCGCATCTCCAGAGCGCTACTCCCCGAACATCGGGCGACTCCGTCCCTCTGCCACCATCACCGTCAGCACGCTCGCCAAGAAGCTGGCCTCCGAGGGACGGGACATCGTCAACCTGAGCACCGGCGAACCCGACTTTCGCACTCCCGAGGGCGCCGCCGAGGCCGGCGTGGCCGCGATCCGGGGCGGACGCACCCGCTACACTCCGGCCGCGGGGCTCCCCGAGCTCCGGAGCGTCGCTGCGGCCTATCTGGTCGCCGGCACTCCGTACCCGCCCGACGGCCAACGCGTCGTGGTGTCGGCCGGGGCCAAGCAGTCGCTCTTCAACGCCTGCTTCTGCCTCTTCGGGCCCGGCGACGAGGTGCTCGTCGGATCCCCGTACTGGACATCCTATCCTGAAATGGTGACTCTGGCCCGCGCCGAGCCGGTGCCGGTCGCGGGGGCGGCGGAGCGCGACTTCCTGCTCACACCCGACGATCTCGAGGCGGCGGCGACGGCGCGCACGCGCGGACTTATCGTCTCCACACCCTCGAATCCCACCGGTGCCGTCTACTCCAGGCCGCAGCTCGCTGCGATCGCCAGGTGGGCCAGGGAGCGAGGCGTGACGCTGATCTGCGACGAGATCTACCGCGAGATCCACTACGGCGAGGGGGACCGCGCCCCGGGGGTCCTGGACCTCGATCCCGACCGCGTGGGCGACCTGGTCGTGGCCAACGGGATGTCGAAGGCATTTGCGATGACAGGGTGGCGGGTGGGCTTCTCGTACACGACGCCCGAGCTCGCCGCGAAGATGGCGGCGCTCCAGAGCCATGTGTCGCTGAACGCCGCCACTCCTTCGCAGGTGGCCGCGCTCGAAGGACTGCGGGCGCTGGCGGAGGGTGGGGACGCCGCGCAGACGCTGAGCGAGATGCGGGCCGCATATCGCAGACGCCGGGATCTGGTCGTGCGCCTCTTCGACGAGCTGTTGCCCGGGTACCTGTACGTGCGCCCGGCGGGTGCCTTCTACCTCTACTTCTCGGTGCAGTCGGCGTTCGACGGCCAGGCGACATGCGCCGCCGACATCTGCACTCGTCTTCTCGAGGAGGCGGGGGTGGCGATCGTGCCCGGCGAAGCCTTCGGCGATCCGTGCTTCGCGCGCATGAGCACCGCGGCCGCCGACGCCGACATCGAGGAGGGGGTGCGCCGCATGGCGAAGGTGCTGGCACCCCGTGGAGATCCGTAGTTTGCTGACGCGACGGAGGAACGCAGAGCGAAGCTACTTCCCATGGCCACGCCGGACACCGCCTCCGCTCCGCTGACCGACGCCGAGCGGCGTGGCCCGCTCGCCTACATGGTCCGCAACCGCGTCGCGGCCAACCTGCTCATGGCGTTCATCGTGGTCGGAGGGCTCTTCGCCGCCCGACTGCTGGTGCAGGAGGTCTTCCCCGAGACCGCGCTGGGGATCGTTTCGATCACGGTGCCATACCCCGGCGCCTCCCCCGAGGAGGTGGAGGAGGGGATCGTCGTCAAGATCGAGGAGCAGATCGAGGGGGTGGAGGGACTGGACGGCGTGCGCTCCACCGCGGCGGAGGGCCTGGCCACCGTCTTTGCCGAGATGAAGCTGGGCACCGACGCGCCCCGCTTCCTGGACGACGTGAAGGCCCAGGTCGACCGCATCCGGACGTTTCCGCAGGGTGCCGAGCGGCCCGAGGTCCGCGAGGTCACCACGCGCCAGAGCGTCCTGCAGCTGGCCGTCTTCGGCGACGTCCCGGAGCGCACCCTCAAGGAGGTGGCCTTCGAGGTCGAGGAGGCGCTCTCGGCGCTCCCGGAGGTGTCGTACGTCGATGTCTGGGGCGTCCGCGACTACGAGATATCGATCGAGGTGCCGGAGCGGCGGAGGCGCGCGCTCGGAGTGTCGCTTCAGGAGGTCGCCGCCCTGGTGCGCGCAGGCTCCCGGGAGCTCTCGGCGGGGAGCATCGACACGCCGGACGAGCGGGTGCGCGTGCGGACGACGGGGCAGCGGTACAGCCAGCAGGACTTCGAGAGGATTGTGATCCTGAACCGCCCCGACGGGACCCTCGTGCGGCTGGGCGACATCGCCGTCGTGCGGGACGGCTTCGAGGACGTGGAGCTGCTCGCGCTCCACAACGGGCAGCGCGCCGCGTACGTCGAGGTCTTCCGCACCTCCGACGAGAGGGTGCTCGAGATCGCGGAGGCCGTCGGGCGTGCGCTGGAGGAGGAGATCGTCCCCGCACTCCCGGCGGGCGTGAGCGTCGAGATCTGGGACGATACCGCCGCCATCCTCGAGTCGCGCCTGGGGCTCATGCTCAAGAACGGCGCGATGGGGCTCGCCCTGGTCCTCCTCGCGCTCTCGCTCTTCCTGGAGACCAGGCTGGCCTTCTGGGTGGCCGTCGGGATCGCGGTCTCCTTCCTGGGCGCGCTTCCGGTCATGCACGTCGTGGACGCCTCGATCAACGTCATGTCGCTCCTGGGGTTCATACTCGCCATCGGGCTGGTGGTGGACGACGCCATCGTCGTGGGCGAGAACGTCCACAGGGAGCGCGAGAAGGGGATGGCGCCGGTGGAGGCCGCCATGCGCGGGGCCCGGCGGATCGGAAGGCCGGTCGTCTTCGCGGTGCTGACCACGATGGCCGCCTTCGCCCCCCTCCTCTTCATCCCCGGAGCGATCGGGGCGATGATCGGGGCGATCCCGGTGGTGGTGATCGCGGTGCTCGTCTTCTCGCTGGTCGAGTCGCTGCTGATCCTGCCGCACCACATCGCCCATGCCGGGGCGCGGGCGCACAGGCCGCCTAGGCACCCGGGACCCCTCCGGCGCGCCCAGATGGCGATCGACGCCGGGATGCGCCGCTTCACGGAGGGTCCCCTGGACCGGGCGCTCCGCTTCGCCACGGGGCGGCCGCAGATCGTGATCGCGTCGGCCGCCGCGGTCCTGATCGTCGCCGTGACCACCGTCCCGGCGGGGATCGTACCGGTGGTGCTGATGCCGGAGATCGAGAGCGAGCTGGTCACGGCCAGCCTCACGATGCCGGAGGGGTCGCCCGCCGACGTCACGCGGGGGACGACGCGCACCCTCGAGGAGCGGGGCCGCGACGCGCTCGAGGCGCTGGCGGCGACGACGGGCGAGGATCCGGAGACGCTCCTGGTGGGGGTGCAGGCCACCGTCGGCCAGGGCGCCCGCTTCACCTCGCCGCGGGGCGAGGGCGAGCGCGATCAGCTCTCCAACCTGGGGAGCGTGCAGTTCCGCCTTGTGGACCCCGAGCGGCGGCGTCTCTCGGCGGCCGACCTCGAGGAGCGGTGGCGCGACGCCGTGGGACCGCTCCCCGAGGCCCGGTCGGTGACCTTCACCTCCAACCTCGTGGATCTGGGAGCGCCCGTTCACGTCGAGCTCTCCCATCGCGACCAGGGCACGCTGCGCGCCATCGGCGACACCGTCATGGCCCGGCTGGCCGCCGTCGACGGGGTCTTCGACGTCGCGTCGGACAACGAGCTCGGCAATCGCGAGATGCGGCTGGACCTCCTCCCGGAGGGGCGCTCCCTCGGACTCACCGTGGAGGATCTGGCCGCCCAGGTCCGGTCGGCGTTCTTCGGCGTCGAGGCGGTGCGCGTGCAGCGGGGACGCGAGGAGGTGCGCGCCTACGTGCGGGCACCGGAGGAGGAGCGCGACGCGGTCGGCGACCTGGAGGCGGCGATGGTCCACCTCCCCGGTGGGGGCGAGGTGCGCCTCTCGCAGGTGGCCTCGGCGGGGTTCGGCCGGTCCCCCTCGATCATCCGCCGCGAGGACGGCCGCAGAGTCCTCTCGGTGACCGCGAGCGTCGACGAGGCGGTCGCCACCGGGGGAGAGGTCGCCGGCGCGCTCGAGCGGGGCGCCCTCTCCGAGCTCTCGGCGCGCCATCCGGAGCTGAGCTACTCCTTCGGGGGGGAACAGCGGGAGATGAGCGACTCGCTGGGATCGCTGGTGGCGGGCTTCGCGCTGGCCATGCTCGCCATCTACGCCCTCCTGGCGATCCCCTTCGGGTCGTACACGAAGCCCGTCATCATCATGGCCGCGATCCCCTTCGCGCTGGTGGGCGGCCTGCTGGGCCACATCATCCTGGGGATGCCGCTGGCGGTCATCTCGCTCTTCGGGATGATCGGGCTGAGCGGGGTGATCGTGAACGACTCGCTGATGATGATCGACTACGTGAACGAGCGGCAGGCCCAGGGGATGCCGCCGCGCGAGGCGGTCGTCCAGGGCGCGAAGGACCGCTTCCGGCCGATCCTGCTCACCTCGATCACCACCTTCCTAGGGGTTGCGCCGCTCGTCTTCGAGGGCAGCGTGCAGGCCCAGTTCCTCAAGCCCCTGGCCGCCGCGCTCGGCTTCGGCATCCTCTTCGGGACGGCGGTGCTGATGATGCTCGTCCCCTCGCTGGCGATGGTGCACCAGCGGGTTCTGGCGTGGCGGGGGCGGTAAGCCTAGCCAACAAAACCGACATCTATGCTTTACATAATGTCAATCACGGTTGACATGGCCACCGCCGCGGCGGGCCTTCGCCCGTCTTGCCCCGCAACCCGCTTCCGCGCCAGACTTTGCAGGCCGTTTCTCGTGTTCCCGCCCTTCCCGAACCCGGCTCCGACCCGGAACCTCCATGCTCTCCGACATCCAAATAGCGCAAGCCCACAGGATGAAGCCGATCGCCGAGATCGCCGCCAAGGCCGGCCTCGGCGAGGACGAAACCCTCCAGTACGGCCACTACAAGGCCAAGGTCCCCCTCGACGTGGTGCGGGCCCGGCCCGACCGCGGCGCCAAGCTGGTGCTGGTGACCGGGTGCAGCCCGACCGCCGCCGGGGAAGGGAAGACGACCACCTCGGTGGGGCTGGCCGACGCCCTCAACGTGAGGGGCCGCAACCCCGTGCTCTGCATCCGCGAGGCGTCGCTGGGACCGGTCTTCGGGATCAAGGGCGGTGCGGCGGGAGGCGGCAATTCGCAGGTCGTCCCCATGGAGGACATCAACCTCCACTTCACCGGCGACTTCCACGCGATCACCTCGGCGCACGCGCTCCTCTCGGCCATGCTGGACAACCACCTCTTCCGCCCCAACAGCACCGGGCTGGACCACCGGCGCATTACATGGGGACGGGCGGTGGACATGAACGACCGGGCGCTGCGCAACGTGATCGTGGGACTGGGCGGCCCTCTCGGCGGCATTCCCCGCGAGGAGCGCTTCATGATCACGGCGGCGTCGGAGGTCATGGCGATCTTCTGTCTGGCGCGCGACCTGGCCGACCTGGAGCGGCGCCTCGGCGAGATCATCATCGGCTACACCCGCTCGCGCGACCCGGTGCGCTGCCGCGACATCGGTGCCGAGAAGGCGATGACGATCCTGATGAGGGACGCGCTCCACCCCAATCTCGTGCAGACGCTGGGCGGTACGCCGACCTTCATCCACGGCGGACCCTTCGCCAACATCGCGCACGGCTGCAACTCGCTGATCGCGACCCGGGCCGGCCTCAGGCTGGGCGACATCGTGGTGACCGAGGCGGGGTTCGGCGCGGATCTGGGGGCCGAGAAGTTCTTCGACATCAAGTGCCGGCTGGGGGGGCTCAGCCCCGACGCCGTGGCGATCGTGTCGACGATCCGGGCGCTCAAGATGAATGGGGGCGCGTCGAAGGATTCGCTGGCGAACGAGGATCTGGGGGCGCTCGGGGCGGGGATGGAGAATCTGTACGGGCACGTCGAGAACGTGGCGAAGTTCGGGGTGCCGGCGGTGGTGGCGCTGAACCGGTTCGCGAGCGACACGGCAGCGGAGGTCGGGGTGGTGCTTGACGGGTGCGCCGAGCGCGGGATCCGGGCCGTCGAGGCCGACCCGCACGGAGGCGGCGGTCCCGGGTGCGTGGAGCTGGCTGACGCCGTGTGGGAGATCGCTCAGGGCGGCGAGGCCGACTTCCAGCCCCTCTACCCCGACGACGTTCCGCTCAGGGAGAAGATCGAGAGGGTGGCGACCCGGATCTACGGCGCGGCGGGGGTCGACTTCGCGGTGGGCGTCACCGCCGAGCTGGAGCGTCTGGAGTCGTTCGGGCTGGCCGACGCCCCGGTCTGCATCGCCAAGACGCAGTACTCCTTCTCCGACAACCCGGCGCTGCTCGGCAGGCCGAGGGGCTTCCGGATCACCGTCCGCGAGGTCACGCCCTCGGCCGGCGCGGGGTTCGTGGTCGTGAAGACCGGGTCGATCATGACGATGCCGGGTCTGGCGGCGCGGCCGGCCGCGCTCAACATGACGATCGACGGAGACGGGGTGATCGGGGGGCTGATGTAGGGGGGGCCGCCCGCGGATCAGCCGCGTGGCCCTCGGCGAGAGCGGGGATTTCGGCTCCTGTGCGCCTCATAGTAGGCCCGCAGGATGGCGTTGATCCGGGTCTGGTATCCTCGGCCCTGGCCCTTCAGCCACGCCAGGACGTCTCTGTCCAGACGGAGGGTCACCTGCTTCTTCCCAGGCGGTACCACCACGCGTGCGGTCGCGAAGAATTCGGCGTCGAGCTCGGCGATGTCGGAGTAGTCGATGTCCTCATCCCTCATCCGGTCGATCCGCCCCAAGTCGCTCTTCGTAGGCTCTTTCTTCACGCCTGTTCGCCTTTCTCATCGAGATGATCCGAGTGTTCCTGCCGCGCTGCGTGTGTGCGATCACAACGAGACGCCCCTCGAGGTGACCCACCGTGATGTAGCGTTCCTCGCCGTATGCGATGCGCCTGTCTTCGAACGTCAGACACGGCCCGCCGAACACCACGGCCGCGTCCTCGAAGCTCAGGCCATGCCTTCTGAGGTTCTCGTCGTTCTTGTTCCGGTCCCACTCGTACATTTGGTCTCGAACCTCGAGCTCCGCGCTACCAGTGTAACTACATACGATACTACAAATGCAGCCTCAGTACAAACGCGGTCAGGTGCCCGGCAGCACCGCGATATCGGGACATTCGATCAGCGTCCGGTCCGCCGTCACCAGCGTAAGCCCGTGAACCATGGCGGTCGCGGCGATGAAGCGGTCGGCCGGATCGTCATGGGGAAGGCGGACGGTGCGGCTTCGGAGCGCGACCTCGTGGGTCAGGGGGAGCTCCCGCATCGGCCTGGTCGCGAGGGCCGAGCGGATCCACCTCCAGGGATCGGGAGCGAGTTCCACCCGGCCCCTCTCCGCGAGAAGCAGCGCCTCCCAGATGCTCACGGGGGAAAGAGCGAGCACGCTGCCTGGGTCGGTCACGGCATCGCGTGCCTGGGCGGACAGCCGTTCCGGCCTTAGCTGGCTCCAGAGCCAGACGTGCGTGTCGAGCAGCAGCTTCACGGTGCCTCGCCGTCATCGTCGCCGGAGGTAGCGTCCGAACGGTACACGTCCCAGTCGGACAGCTCGGACACGGGGGAGATGATGTCGCCCGTGATCTCGCCCATGTCTCGCATGGCCCCCAGCCACTCCACCGGTTCGGCCTCGGCGTCCGGACCCGGATCGGTCGCCTCGGACCCGGAGTGTGGCGTGTCGTCCCGGACCGCCGGAGAGGGGCCGTAGGCGGCGCGGGCCCGCTCGCGCATCAGTCCGTATTCCAGGTTCGGGACCGCATGGCGGCTCAGGATGTGCCGCAGCTCCCCCTCCAGCGAGCGGTGATTCGCCTTGGCCCGCGCCTTGAGCCTCGCGATGACCTCGTCATCGACGTTCCTTATGGTGAGTACGCCCATCGGTGCTCTCGCCTCCGTGTTCGAATGAGGAATGCACAGTGTAGTAAAAATGCAGGCATTATGCCATCTTGATTCTCGCTCGAATGCGCGGCCCCCCAAGTCCGCCCATCCCCATCGACAAGGACCGTGAATCAACTGGCCACGCCCTCCTGCGAGTCCCCAGAGCGCCTGCTCGACACCGCCAGCGGAGCTGCCGCCGCGGCGGCTGCAATCCACCGCGATGCCGCACAGCGAGGTGGCGCCTGGCGGATCGGAGAGAAGTCCACCGCCAGCGACTTCGTCTCGGAGGTGGACCTAGCCGCCCAGGAGGCCGCCTTGGCGGTCATCGTCGACAGGCACCCGCACCACCGGGTGGTGGCCGAGGAGGAGGGCGGCGGGCGCGAGGGAGCACCCGGCACCGACTTCCTCTGGCTGGTCGATCCGCTCGACGGGACGACCAACTTTCTGCACGGCCATCCGTATCACGCGGCGTCGGTCTGCGCCTGGGACGGCTGCGGTCCGGTTGCCGCGGCGGTCGAGGCACCAGCTCTGGGGCGCGTCTGGACGGCGGCTCGCGGACAAGGCGCCCACGGGAACGGCAAGCCGATACGGGTGAGCCGCACGGCGCGAATCGAGCGCTTCCTCCTGGGCACCGGCTTCCCCTTCAAGAACCACACCGCACTCCCCGCCTACCTGCGCGAGCTGGAGCGCGCGCTGCGCGCCACGTCGGGCGTGAGGAGGACGGGCGCTGCCGCGATTGACCTCGCGTACGTCGCAAGCGGCATCCTGGACGGCTTCTGGGAGTCGCGCCTCGCCCCTTGGGACTACGCGGCCGGGGTGCTGCTGGTGAAGGAGGCGGGCGGCGTGGTGGAGCGGGTGGAGGGGGGCGAGGTGGGGGTGAAGGCAGGGTCGGTGATCGCGGCTAACGGGGCCCGTGGGTTGGCGGAGCTGCGTCGGGTGTTGCAGAGGTGAGGGGATCGGCACCCAACTATTGCGAAATGCGCACAGGTTGGTGCGCCCAAGCTTGTCACCAAAGCGCCTTGTGGGTCCCGATGTCCCGCTGCTAGTTTTCGCGGTCCGGCTCCATCGCGCGGCAAAGCTGGGGAAGGATGTGGATGGGAGCGTGGTTCAACTGCTGGTGGGGGCCTGATCGTGATCATGAGACGATGCCGGATTCTTGCATTCGTCGCTCCCTGGCTGGTCCTCGCGGCCGCCGCCTGTACCGAGACCAAAATCCGAGACCCGATCTACATCGGTGCCACGATCTCCGAGACTGGACTGCGCGCCACGCCCGCCATCGAGATGGGGAACGGCTACCGGCTGGCCCTCGAGGCTTTGAATGAACGGGGAGGCATCCAGGGGCGCAAGGTGGAGCTCGTGACGGCCAACGACGAGAGCGACCCCGCCGTGGCGGTGCGGCACTACAGCGACTTCGTCGAGCGCGTCGATCTGTTGCTCGGTCCCTACAGCAGCCCGATGGCGGCAGCCGTGCTCGACGTCACCGAGGCGGCCGGGATGCCCCTGGTAGCGCCGCTGGCCTCCACGCCCACGATCTGGACCGGACAGGGCCGGGAGTGGAGCGTGCAGACGGCTGCACCCGCCCCGGTAGCCCTTCAGGGGTCGGTGGAGATCGCCGCACAGGCTGGCGCCCGCACCGTCGCGCTCGTGTACGAGGACACGCAGTTCCCGGCGTCTCTGGCGAGCGGAGTGCGCGAGGCCGCTGTCGCGCACGGTCTGGAGATCGTGCTGGACCGGTCCTACCCGGCCGGTGAGGCGGATCACGCCGCGCTCGCCGCCGCAGCCCGCGACGCGGGGGCAGACCTGTACATCGGTGGCGGGTACTACGACGACGCGATCGGGCTAACGCGGGGCGCGGACGCGGCCGGCTACGAACCGCTCCTGATCAGCCTCTCCTCGGGCGTGGCCGATCCCCGTTTCCCGGACGAAGTTGGCGACTTGGCACGGTGCGTAGCGGGCAACTCCTCGTGGGTCAGCACCATAGGCACCTCGGGGTTCATCGCCGAGAGCGAGTGGTTCGTGGAGAGATACGAGACCCTGTACGGCAGACGGCCGGGCTTCCACGCGGCGGCCGGGTTCGGGGCGGTCGAACTCATGGCCGAAGCGATCGACGCGACGATTTCGCCAGCGGGCATGATCGACCGGGCCGCGGTGCGCGACTACCTCTTCACGGCCACGACCGAGTCGGTGCTGGGGCCGTTCAGCGTCCACCCGCTCGGCGACGAGCACGCCGGGGCCCAGCGCGCGCTCAGCGGGGTGCAGGTCCAGTGGCAGGACGACGGCGAGGGCCGGCTGGTTCAGCGGATCATCCACCCGGAGGCGGTGGCCCAGGCTGAGCCCTGTCTCGGCAGGTAGCGGAAACGCCCGGCGCCGAACGGCATGCGCGCCTCATGGGCTGGCGGAGCTGAGGCGGGTGAGTCGAGGGGGTGAGGTGAGGGGGGGCGGATGGATTGTGCTGGGGAGTGAGGGGTCGGGCTGGACCTCCCGGGAGGGTGAGTCGGCGCCCCTTCAGGTAGGCGTCAGTCGTCGAGGGTGATCTTCAACTCGTCCGCGCTGTGGCCGAAGTGCTCGAGAAGCCGGCGACAGCGACTTTCGACCTCCTTGGCGGACAAGTTGACCTCGACGTACAGGCCGCTGTCGTCGATGGGACGTGCCCGGGTCAGCGCGTCCGCCGCTGTCGAGACCCACGGCTTGCTATTGCCCCACAACGGCTGCAGGGCTTCAACAAAGCCAGCCGGGTGGCGGTTGTAGACAGCCGTGAAGACCCCCAGCAGCGCCTTCACCCAAGAATCGACCGGAGTCTCGGCTCCCCACAGGCTCAATGAGGTTGGACGAGAAGTGGCGGCCCCCGGCTCGCGCGGTAAACCGTGCGCCCGCCTCCATTTGCCGTACTGCGTGACAATGGTGTTGCGGTTCAGCCTCTCGGCCAGACCCGCCTCCAACGTGGCAGCCAGCGTCCTGTGCTCGTCAGCGAGTTCCCACACCCTCCCGGTCTTCGTCCCCTTCCCGGGACGTGTCGGTATCGACATCGGCTTGGTCGGGTGCGGCGGCTCGGGCGGGGGAGGTTTCACCGGCTCCGCCCAACCAAGCACCTCGGCCACAAGCGACCCCGCTGCATCCAGCTCCGTCCTCGAACGCACCCTGGCCCGGACCAGGGCGATCAACTCGGAGTCAGGCTCGTCCCTCATCTTCTTCCACACCTCGGGAATCGCGGCCCGCAGCCTTTCCTCGTCCATGAGGGCCGCCAGCGCCTTTTTCGCAAGAGTCTCCGCGCTTCCCGATGTCAGCGCCTCGCGCCCCACATAGCGCTGCAACCCCTCGGCAACCGCTTCGGGCGGGTCATCGCGGGTGTTCAGCACCGCGAACCGGCGCCTCTCCGGGGGCCCCTTCTCCCTGGGCAGGTAGAGCCACCACTCAATCCCCGTAGTGAGGACACAGATGTCGACGCCGCCTAGGAAAGCGTAGTTCAGCAGCTGTTCCACATGATTGCCCAGCTGCTTCCTAGGTGCCTTCGCCTCCACGAACGCGACCGCTCTCTCTTTCCCTCGGAGGGCAATGTCAACGCGGCCGGTCCCGACGGTGTGCTCGAAGGAGACGCGATCCGGATCTTCGCTGGACCAGCCAAGGAGCCGCAGGATGGGCAGGATCGCATGGGCCTTGGCGTTCTGCTCGTTGTCCGGAGGCGGCCGATTCGCCAGCTCCCTGATCTTCTCTTCGAGTGACATCGGAGGTCAGATGGTCGAGTGGTCCACAAGGCACCCGGCAATCCGCCTCTTGGCCGGGATTCGCTACCGCATCCTGAATGCAACGGCGAGTCGATCCCGAGCTACCACGCACCGCTGGCGTCCGCTACACGCGGACCTCGGACTGTCATCGCGGCACCTGCGGGACTAACGGCGCTCGCTCCGCGACCGGTGGTCTCCCCCTCCCCCAGCTGATCGGCGCGGCGATCCCCCATCCAGGCTTTGGGCATCCTCCCAGCCACGCGCGGCGCGCAGCTGCCACCGATTCGACCAATCGCCCCAGCATTGTCTACTACAGTATACATAATGTAATCTCGACTTTACATGCCGAACCGGCGTACCAGGACGGCTCGGTGGAAGCGGCTCTGGCCGGGTACGATGCGGCTCTGGCCGGGTACGCAGTCTCCCAACGCGTAGTGGAACCCCCCATCCAGACCGCCCCCGAGGTACCGGGATTAGTTTGTCACGTCCACGCGTCAGCCCCTCCCACCCACGGACCACCGGCCAGAACATGAACGCCAAGCTCTCCCTTCTCGTGCTACTAGCTGTCCTCGTCTTCGCGCTCCCCGCTCCCGCCGCCACACAGCAGCCACACCCCGCGGACCCCGCCGACGTCGAGTCCATCGACGCGATCCTGACGGCCGTCTACGAGGTCATCTCCGGCGACGCTGGGGTGAAGCGCGACTGGGATCGCTTCCGCTCCCTCTTCGCGCCCGGCGCCACCCTGAGCCCGACCGTGCGCACTCCGGAAGGCGCTTACGGCCGCCAGATCATCACCCCCGACGAGTACGCCGGGAACGTGGGCGCATGGCTCGAGGAGAACGGCTTCCACGAAGTCGAGATCAACCGGGTGACCGAGCGGTACGGTGTGATCGCGCACGCCTTCAGCACCTACGAGTCCCGCCGCCTGGCGAGCGATCCCGAACCCTTCGCCCGTGGGATCAACTCGATCCAGCTCCTGTACGACGGGACGCGCTGGTGGGTGGTGTCGATCTTCTGGCACCAGGAGAGCGAAGAGCATCCGATCCCGGCGAAGTACCTGCCGGGGGGGCATGTGCCAGGCTGAAGACCGAGGCTCGCGGCCAACGCCTGAAGTCCGGGTTCGGTGGCGGTCCATGTCGATCGTCTCCACGGATGCTCTTCGACTGGAGAAGGCCGTGAGCAGCGCACTGCGGTCAACCTAGGACCGCTTCCGCTAGATTGCGAGAGAAACACGGATCTTCCTTCGCCGGATCTGCGAGCCCGTCATGCACCATTTCATCGACTTCAAGAGCTTTCGGAGGGAGGGGATCGAACTCCTCCGTCCTCTAACGATCCTGGTCGGTCCCAACGGTTCCGGCAAGAGCAACGCGCTCGAGGGAATCGAAGTTCTGGCGTCGATCGCTGCGGGACATCGGCTTCGGGAAATCACCGATCTCGACCGCGAAGGCGCACTCAATGTTCGGGGAGGGTTGCAGGGATGTCCTCGCTATGGGATCGCGAGCTTCACGCTCAAGTTTTCCGCGCGCACTCGTTGGCAAGGCGAGACGGCACCTTTCCGGTACTCCGTTACGGTTACCCCCCTGCCGGAACCACGAGTTACCGCGGAATCCCTCGTGTTCGGCAACACGATGCTCTTTCGCGAAGTCGATGGGAGCGGTAGCCCGACGTCCGCAGACATGAGGGTCGAATACAACAACTTCGCGCAGGGAGGCAAGAAGCCACAGACGGCCGTTTCCGCAACGCGGTCCGTGCTCTCGCAGTATGAGCACTTCGCAACGAAGAACCGGAGGCTGCAGGAATCCCTCCAGCTGATTGGTGCCGTTCGCGACCACCTTCGCGCATCGTTCGTCTTCGATCCCAAGCCAGACGCGATGCGTCGGTATGAGCGAATCGGTCACGACTCCCTAATCAGGGACGGATCGAATCTCTCCTCGGTGCTGTATGGTCTCAAGAACAATGGTGAGGCCAAGCTCGACGAGCTGTTCGGCCACATTCGTCAGCTTCCCGACGAGCCGTACAGTGGCTTCGATTTCGTTACGACCCAATTGGGCGATGTGATCTTCGGGCTGCACGAAGAACGACCTGACCACCTCTCCGACGCCCGCATGCTCTCCGACGGCACCCTCAGGACCTTGGCGGTGCTCACGGCGGTGACGACAGGCGAACGGCATTCCCGCGTGGTGGTGGAGGAATTTGACAACGGGCTGCACCCCAGCCGGGTGGCGTCGCTGATCCAGGCGATCACTCGGAGCAGTGAGAAGAGGAGCATCAATGTGCTCCTGTCGACCCACAACCCCGAAGTACTCAATGCTCTGACTCCGGAACAGCAACGCAACGTGGTCCTTGCATTCCGGTCCAGGACGGACTACTGCAGTCGACTCCTGCCGCTCGTGGAGGTTGAACGCTACGACGAATTGCTGGAAAAGGGGCGACTTGGCGATCTGGTAACGCGTCGGGTTGTAGACCAACACCTTGATCCTGATTTCGAGAGCCGGCGTCGCGAGGAGATGCGTACATGGCTGGCGGGGCTGGCCGAATGACGAAGGTCTTCGTCGTCGAAACCAGCTATCTTTGTGAATTGTATAGGGTTCCAAACTTCTCGGACCCGAAGTTCTTCGCGTCGTTACGGACGAGGTGGAACGGCGAACGGGAGGCGGGCGCGAGCTTCCGAGTTCCCGTGGGATGCGTGTACCAGCTCTGCGATCACATCGCGGACGTCCCGGACGGGGGAAAGAGGCGGAAGCTGGCGGTGCAAGTCGCGACCGATGTGAGATCCAGCGTAGAGAACTGGATGCCCTGGTTGATCATACCCTCCGACGGCGTGACCGAGCTCGCCCGCTTCGTCCACAGATTCGCTTCGGACGACGGGCATCGCGAGCTCGGGTTGACGAATTCTCAGATCGTGGAGATTGCGACGGGCTTGAAGCGGAAGTACGGAGGTGTCGGCAGCTATCAAGTGCACATATGGACCAGGAATGAGACCCTCAAGGCCTACGAACCGGATCCGGAACCGAGTCCGCTCTGACCACGCCGGTCCTCCACCACGGAGACAGACGCTGGAACGCTGCGACCCGCCTGAGCGACCTCTTTCGGGATTCCGCTCCAGACACCTACCGGGTGGTGGGCCGGATGCCGGGCGACTCTCACCCAGCGGGCCCCGAAGACCTGCCGCGCGTGGTGCTGGGGCTTTCGGGGGTGACGACCGCCACGCAGATGCGGGCGGCGCTCGCGGTGCTGCTGCCGCTCGTCGAGGCCTGCGAAGACGAGGACTTCGACCGGTCCATGGCCCGGTCGGTGAAGGCGATGCTACTTTCGAAGGGGTTTTCCAGCCGACAATTGGAGGAGGCGATGACGATGGGCACGGTGGTGACCGAATTCCAGCGCAGCCTGGAGGATATCAGGCAGGAGGGCCGCGGGGAGGGGCAGTTGGCGGTGCTGGTGCAGATGGTCGCAAGGAAGTTCGGAGAGCGGACCGCAGAGGATGCGCGGCGGTCGATCCTGGGAAGCCCTGGCCGAGACCGAGTCGCCCTGGTCGCGGCCGCGATCCTCGACTGCGACACACGCGAGGAGTTCCTGGAGCGCATGCGGGAGTGCGAAGTGTAAGGTTGGCATTACCTTTTGTAAGGTTGTCTTGACATTCCGTGACACCCCCGTCCAACTCCTCGACCGCCTGGCCGCCGTCAGGATCGACCGAAGCCATGGCGGCCGGGCACCCCACAAGCTATGGCCAGCGAACGTGCCCATGACAGCCCCACCCCATCCCGGTCGATCCGTACGACACGACTGCCTTGAACCATTGGGACTGACCGTCACGGAGGCCGCCAAGGGGCTCGGAGTCAGCCGCAAACAGTTGTCGGACATCGTCAATGGCCGGTCCGGGATCTCCCCGGTCATGGCGATCCGTCTGGACAAGGCGTTCGGCGGTGGAGCCGACACATGGTATCGGCTGCAAGCGGCCTACGACCTGGCCCAGGCAATGACGCAGGCGGACGGGATTCAAGTCGAGCGGCTGACGGCGGCACGGTAGAGACCCGGCGGATCCCGCACCGGGACATCGTTGGCGAACATGGCCGTGGGTATGTGACGGGCCCGTCGCAGTTTCTGGGGGAGATGGGGTGTGAAGAGCGGGTGGCGGCGGACCAGGCCCATCCAGCCATGCCAACGCCCCGTCCACTCCGCGAGGATGATGCCCCGGCCCGCCGGGGGCACGTTATCACTGCTAGCGCCGGTCTCATTCGATGGACGACGCCGCATTCAAGAAGCTCTTCTCCGATCCGCGGATGATAGAACTCCTCATCCGCCGACACGTCCCCGAGTGGGCTGACAGGATCGACTACCGGACCCTCGAACCGCTGCCCACGGAACTGATCGACGAGCAGCTGCGACGGCGCTACCCCGACGCGGTCTGGCGGGTCCGCACGACTGACGGGTCCACGGACCTGGTGCTCCTGCTCGAATTCCAGGGCTGGCCGGAGCGGCACATGGCCCTCCGGACGACCATCTACAGCTGTCTCGCGGCCCAGAGCCTGATCCAGCGCGACAAGGAACTCGGACGTGGCGACCGGGAACTGGCCGTAGTGGCCCTGGTCCTTCACCACGGAGACAGACGCTGGAACGCCGCGACCCGCCTGAGCGACCTCTTCCGGGATTCCGCTCCAGACACGTACCGGGTGGTGGGCCGGCTGGTACCGGACGCGCAGCCAACGGACCCCCTGGACCTGCCACAGGTCGTGATAGGGCTTTCCGGCGTGACGACCGCCGCGCAGATGCGGGCGGCGCTCAAGGTGCTGCTGCCGCTGGTTGAAGCCTTCGGGGACGAGGATCTCGACCGGTTTATGGCCCGGTCGGTGAAGGCGATGTTACTTTCGAAGGGGTTTTCCAGCCAACAATTGGAGGAGGCGATGACGATGAGCACCGTGGTGACCGAGTTCCAGCGCAGTTGGGACGAGGTCCGGCAGGAGGGGCAGGTGGCGGTGCTGGCTCAGCAGATCGGGCGGAAGTTTGGTGAGCGGACCGCGGACCACGTGCGGCGGTCGATCCTGGAAAGCCCCGGCCGGGACCGAGTCGCCCTGGTCGCGGCCGCGATCCTCGACTGCGACACGCGCGAGGAGTTCCTGGAGCGCGTGCGGGACGATTAGCAGGTCGGATTCGTGGTGTGGATGTAATCTCTGCTTTTCATTTTGTAAAGTTGACTTGCCGTTTGTCGATCTTGACCTGATTGGGCGGCGGCCCGCGTGGCGAGGTGAGGGCGGCTCGTCCCCCGCAATCGACGTGAGCGCCATAGGTCATCGTGTTGTGGGGGAGGGCAATTCGGTTGCCGGTGAGGGCGAAGGACGCGCCGGGTCGGGGGGTGGTGGAGTGGCACCGGGTGGAGGTGTTTCGGGGGTGAGGGGGGTGAGTCGCGAAGACGTTGGTCGCTGTAACCGTCGCTCTACATTTGACAACTCGGCTGGGAACTATTCCGATGGGTTGACGGGGAACTGTCAGGCCAGATAATTAGCCACCGCCTGGAGAATGAATCCCTCGATCACAAGACCCTCAAACTATTTTGGAAGGTATCCTCAAAACGGCAGAACCAAATCCAAGCCATGTTCCACAACGTACGCACGACCGTTCTCAGTCAGTGCGTAGCTCTCGTAGTCGTCGTCCTTCGACAAGTACCCCCCTGCAACGAGCCTGTCCAAGTAATGCCGTGTGCGTGATGGCGTATGGAGCACCTCCGTTCTCACTTCGTCCACATCCATCGGATAGTCATCTTTCCCAGCAATGACCGTGAGAATCTGTTCCGCAACAGAATCAAGTTTTTCCTTTGGTGTTGCGTCTCCATTACGGGTTTCGCTCTCGTCAATGTGTGAATCGTCGTCATCGGAGATACAGATGTCGCGGACCTGCTGATTCAACTTATCCCACGAATAGTCTAGGTTCCTGCGAATCCGTTCCACAGGAATCTGCAGGCCTGTCGCTACATTGATCGTTTCAATCAGTTGGCAAACGTCTTTCTTAGTGAATTGTGTGCATTGAAACATCGACACAGGCAATCCGCCGAGACTATCCACGGACACGTGCCACAGCAGTGGACTCACGTATGACCCCTGCACGATTTTCGACACTGCGCCAGCCTCAAAGTTGATCCAAGGTTCCCGGGCGACCCCAGGTGTCAGGCAGACGATGCAAAAAGAGGTTCGCTCCAAACTGCCATCGATCTCACTATTCCAGCGCTTGCCTTTCGCAATGTCCTTGGACGACATCCACGGCTTCACTTCGGGCAACACGGTAGGGAGCCAGTCATGAACGGCAACTGCCAGAGCGTAGCTCTCGCTACCGGACCAGCTAATGAACACCTCGGCGTTCACGGGGCTGTTTGCATCTCGCATAGCGTTTCCTGTTGTCAAGGAACGTGTTGTGGCTCGCTGGGTTGGTCCTCTCGAGGGAGGCTCAATTCCAGATACTGAACATGCTTGGTACATATCATCATCTACCTCGGAAGAAACAGGAAGCTCGTCCGAATCTGCGTTATCATAGCTATCCCTCAATCGATCGCTGCGCCCCCCGCCCCCCCATACGCCACCTCGAACACGACGCCCCCCAGCCACCGCTTGAAGTCCGGGTTGTCCATGAACTGCTTGAAGAGCTCCGTGTCGTCCCGCATGATGCTCGTCATGACCCGTCCGAGCGCCCTGTCGTGCTCGACCCGGGCGTTCTCGCGGTCCGAATTCTCCCGCGCATTCCTGAACGCGGTGTCCTCCGCCACCATCGCCGGGATCGTCTCGGTGATCATCTGCCGGACCCGATCCTCGTCCGCCCAGTCGATCCCGCCGAACAGCTCGTTGAACTGCCTGATGATCTCGGAAAGGCGGTCGATCTCGACCTCGCCCCTGCCTGCTGCGCCCACACCCGGCACCGGGTCGATCTCCGCGTCCTCGTCCTCCAGCATGATCCCCCGCATCGCCTTCTTTTCGACGCGGTAGCTGTCCATGTCGATCGTCTCGAGGATGCCCTTCGACAGGTCCTCCTCCACGGGCGCCGGCAGCTTCGGGATCAGGAAGTTCAGGAAGATCGAGCGCTCCTCCCACTCCTGCTTGTTGTAGGGGAGGATCGACGAGAGGAAGGCGTAGGTGCGGACGAATCCCTTGGCCTTGCTCTTGAATGCGACCTGACCGTCCTCGTCCAGCTCGCTCAGGTACGTCGCGACGCACCGGTCCAGAATGGGGTCGAGGTGGTCGCGCTCCACCCCCTCCAGGTACCGCTTCACGAACTCCGTGACGTGACCGGTCGAGTACACCTGGGCTCCGTCGAGGTCGCCCTGTAGGTCGTGCAGCTTGTTGGGGTCGGTCTCGTCGGCCAGGATCGTGGTGCGGTAGTACCGGGAGAACCCCTCGGTGATCGTCTCGGTGTCGTTCAGGAAGTCGAGCACGAAGACGTCGTGCTTCCTGGGGTGGGACCGGTTGAGGCGCGACAGCGTCTGGACCGCCTTGATCCCCGACAGCGTCTTGTCGACGTACATGGTGTGCAGCAGCGGCTCGTCGTAGCCGGTCTGGAACTTGTCGGCGCAGACCAGAAAGCGGTACGGATCGTCGCGGAACGTCTCGGCGATCCTGGACGGCGCAAAGCCGTTCAGGCTGGCCTCGGTCACCCTCTCCCCGCCGTAGTCGTGCTCGCCCGAGAAGGCGACGATCGCCCGGTAGGGGCTCCTGCGCCCCTTCAGGTAGTCGCGGATGGCGTGGAAGTACTGGATCGCGCGCTCGATCCCGTTGGTGACCACCATCGCCCGCGCATTGCCGTTGATCTTGCGCTGCCTGACGACCTGCTCGTGGAAGTGGTCGACCATGATCTCGGCCTTGAGCCGGATCGCGTGCTCGTGCCCCTCGACGTAGCGCCGGAGCTTCTTGCGGGCCTTCCCGACGTCGAACTCCGGGTCCTCCTCGACAGTCTTGGCGAGCTTGTAGTAGCTCCTGATCGGCGTGTAGTGCCTGAGCACATCCAGAATGAACCCCTCCTGGATCGCCTGCTTCATGCTGTAGTTGTGGAACGGAAGGTGCCGGACAGTGCCGTCGCTCTGCGGATCAGGGTCGCCGAAGATCTCCAGCGTCTTGTTCTTCGGCGTGGCCGTGAAGGCGTAGTAGCTGGCGTTGGGGAGCAGCTTGCGCGACTCCATCAGGCGGTTGATCTGGTCCTCGTAGCTCTCCTCCTCGCCCACTTCGCCCGCCTCGCCGAGGGCCGTCGCCATGGCGCCGGCGGCCTTCCCGCCCTGACTCGAATGCGCCTCGTCGATGATGATCGCGAAGGTGCGGCCGCGCTGCTCGTTGCCGATCTCGTCGAGGATGAAGGGGAACTTCTGGATCGTCGAGATGATGATCTTCTTGCCCTGTGTAATCAGCTGTCGGAGATTCGCCGCCTTCTCGGCATGCCCGACCACCGCTCCCACCTGGGCGTACTGCCGGATCGTGTCGCAGATCTGCCTGTCCAGGATGCGGCGGTCGGTGACGACGATGATCGAGTCGAAGACGGGCGCGCCGTCCCTCTCCAGCGGGATGAGCTGATGGGCCAGCCAGGCGATCGAATAGCTCTTCCCGCTGCCGGCCGAGTGTTGGATCAGGTACCGCCTCCCCGCTCCGTGCGTGCGTGCGTCCTCCAGGAGGCGGCGCACCACGTCGAGCTGCTGGTACCTCGGCCAGATCTGGACCTTCCTGCTCCTGCCTGTCTTTGCGTTCTTCGACGCCAACACCTGCGCGTAGTTCTCCAGGATGTTGCACACGCTGGCGCGGGCGAGGACATCGCGCCACAGGTACTCGGACCGGAGACCGCCGGGGTTGGGTGGATTGCCGGCCCCCCGCTGCCAGCCCCGGTTGAAGGGCAGGAACCACGACGCCTTCCCGCGGAGGTGCGTGCAGAAGTGGACCTCGTTCTCGTCGACCGCGAAGTGCGCCACGCAGCGTCCGAAGTGGAAGAGCGGCTCGCGCGGGTTGCGGTCCCGCCTGTACTGCCAGATGGCATCGTTGAAGGTCTGCTTGGTGAGGCTGTTCTTGAGCTCGAAGGTGAAGACGGGCAGCCCGTTGATGAAGAGCCCGATGTCGAGCGAGCGCTGAGCGTCGTCCCGGCTGTAGCGGAGCTGGCGGGTGACGCTGAACTGGTTCTGGCGGAAGCGCCGCCGGGCGGTCTCGTTGTGGGCGGAGGGGGTGCCGTAGAAGAGATCGAGGTCGTGCGGGCCGTGCCTGATGCCGCTCCGGAGGACATCGATCGTGCCGCGCCTGGCGATCTCGCCCTGGAGGCGGGCGAGGAACCTGCGGCGCGTGGGGCAGTCCTCGTCGAGGCGCAGCGCGGGGGCGGAGCTCGGCTGGGTGGCGTGGAGGAAGGCGCGGAGCTGGACGAGGTCGACGCAGTACTCGCGGTTGTAGTCGTGGTGATTGCCGGGGGACCAGCCGACGCCGCCGTAGCCGGTAGGCGGCTCGCCGACGGTGCCGTGCGCGGGAGGATCGCAGGGGTCGCCGGTCAGCGCCTTGCAGATGAGGCGTTCGAGGCCGCGTTCGGTGAGGTCGGTGGTCATGGGGAGCGGTCAGGCTCGCCAATCCTGGCCCGGGATGATGCGCCTCATGAATCCGGCGAAGCGGGGCACCGTGAAGGCCGTGTCCCCGTGCGCCGGGCTCCAGATCATTCCCTTCGAGACAAGGTTGGCGCGCACCGGGCCTAGAGAGGTGACCGCCCGCCCTAGTTCGGCCGCGATGTAAGCGGTCCCCGGCCCGCCAGTTCGGGTGGCGGCGTGCCGGCACCCGGCGAATACGGATTCTGAACGGGATCCATGGGCGAGAAATATAGGGAGATTAGCAGGTTTAGCGTAGGAACATAAGATTGCTAATGTCGCTATAGATGACAACGAGTTCGTTCAGATGGGACCACCGGGCCGGGCCGCTGGCCAGCCGGGGCCGCACTGGACGAGCTCGACGCCCTGCTCGCGGTCGCAAGCGCGGCGTTGCGAGGCGACCAGCCGCCGTCGTGGGTGTGACGGACCCGTATTATACTGGAGGGCGGGATGAAGCTGGGCATATGTCCCTCGCGGAGTGTCCCACTCCCTTGGGCTCTGGAATGGCCCGTGACGGGAGGAGAGGATTGACCAGACGCCTGACCGCGATTGTGGAGCGCGACGGAGACGGCTACGTGGCCGTGTGCCCGGAGCTGGACGTCGCCAGCCAGGGCGCGACGGTGCCGGAAGCGCGCGACGCACTTGCCGAAGCCCTTGCCCTGTTCTTCGAGGCCGCCCCTGCGGAAGAGGTCGACCGCCGTCTGCGCGGCGAGGTCATCCGCCAGTCCGGCGTGCCCAGATCGGAATTCGAGGTCCGGTCGCATGGGCGGAGATGAGAGCGAGGGCCCGAGGTCGTCTCGCTTCTTCCCACAGCCCGAGTGCACGGCGACTGGGCGACACCCGACTCATGACGGGCTATCTCGACGAGCACGGCGGCGTCCGGGTCTACTGCGACGGCATTCGGGTGTACGGCACGGGCGAGCGAACTAGTGCGATATGCGCAACAGTTCAACCTGCTGCGCTCCCGGCTCGCCAACGGTGCGTCCCGACGGGGGATCGCAGGGGTCGCCGGTGAGGGCCTTGCAGAGAGGCGTTCGAGGCGCGTTCGGTGAGGTCGGTGGAAATGGGGGGTCAGTAGCCGAGGTTGTTGTCGACGAAGAACCTCATGCCGCCAGCTGACGCTCGAATTCCACTGCCGCTCGGATCTCCGTGTCCGTAAGACCCCACCAAGCGCGGACGGACTCCAAGCTCTCTCCTTCGGCCACGTAGAGATCGTGGATGTTGATCGTCTTGACACCTCGGCCAGCGATTGACGGCGCGCCGAACGACACCATTGGATCCAGCACCACCGGCCTTTCCCGCCCGAGAGGGTGCCACCTGGTGGCCAGCCCCTCCGGAGAGCCGAAGTCAATCTGCCGGGCAAGTTGCCGAATGACGGGTGCGATCACCCACTGACCGCCGGACATCAGCTCGAGGATCGAGTCTCCTCGCCCCCTGTGGGCCCTTTCCTTGAGCCGAAGGAAGATTGCCCCGCCGTCCGCGAAAAACGTCTGACGCGCGAAGTGACTTGTCCCCAGAACCTCGCGAGCCTCGTCGAGCGCACGGCGGATCTTCTGGAGCGACACACCGTGATCGAGAAACCGCTTCACGAAGAGCAGGTCCACAAGATCCAGGAAGGACGCGTGAGGGCTTGCAGCTCCACGGCCCTGCAGCACTACCGGTGGCTGGCCACGCACCGCGTCCAGGTAGCTGTATTGGTACCCCCTGAGCCAACGGCGCACCCGATCCGCACCGAGGCCCACCAGTCGTCCGGCGTCCGCCACCGTGTAGGAGGGGCGACGCAGCTGGTCAGCCCCGGGTGGCTCGATCATCCCTGTGTCCCTCAGTTTCGCCGCTCCTCGCCGTCTCGTTCCGTCTGCGGGTGGTGCCGCAGCCTCTCGGATATCAAGCTTGCTCCGATGACCCCGGCGATCAAGCGCGTGCGAGTGGGAGTGCCCCGATCGAACAGTAGCGTCAGCACGCCACTTCCGTTCTCAGCGCCTCCGCCTCGTGTTCGAGCACGGCGCGGACTTGGTGCTCTTCGACGCCCGGAAACCACTCGACGAGCTCCTCGATTGTCGCGCCGCTGGCGAGGTTCTCGAAGAGGGCGTATACGGGCACCCTCGTGCCGGTGAAGGCCCAGGCCCCGCTGATCTTGCGGGGGTTGCGTTCCACGGCCCGGCACGTGTTCCAGTCCGTCATGATGCCTCCTTCGCCATGTCCCGCGCGCGCGCGCAATCCGCTGGCGCGTCCCCGAAATGTGGCGCTTGGCGCGCGGTGGAGGAAGACTGGCGTCCGAATGCCATCCACCAGGAGCCGATGCTACCTTGTGATGGTTCCTTCCGCCCCCAGCCCCCGATTCCCCTCCATGGCCGGCCCTTCCCCCGAACGGACCCACGAAGCTCCGTTTCGTCCCAGAGCGAGGGTGCTCCAGCTGCTCGGCGACGAGCTGATCGGGAGTCCGAGGCTCGCGGTCTTCGAGCTCGTGAAGAACGCGTACGACGCGGACGCCACTGAAGTCGCGGTTCGCATCGACCTGGGCCCTGACGCCGAGCCGGCCATTACCGTGACGGACGACGGGGATGGCATGTCCCTCGACCTGATCCGCTCCGTGTGGCTAGTGCCCGGCGACGATCATCGGCGCAGGCAGCGCGAGGAGGGCAGGCGCTCGGCCAAGCACCATCGGCTGCCGCTCGGCGAGAAGGGTCTCGGGAGGTTCGCGGTCCACAAGCTGGGGAACCGGATCGAGGTCGTCACGCGGGCCGCGGGATCCCGCGAGTGCGTGGTGGAAATCGACTGGAACGAGCTGATCGAGAGGCCGTTCCTTGACGAAGCGCCGGTGACGGTGTGCGAGCGGGCCGCGGAGCTGTTCGTCGGCGAAAGGACGGGAACTCGGATCAGGGTCCGGGAGCTGCGCGGACCGGAATGGACGCGCGGAGAGGTCCGGCGGCTGGCCAGCCAGATCACCTCTATCTGCTCTCCCTTCGAGGAACCGGGCGGGTTCCGTGCCACGCTCGAAGTGCCTGGGAACCACGGCTGGATCGCGGATCTCCCCGACTTCGCGGAGATTCTCAGGCGTGCCACATGGGAGTTCTCCTTTCGGCTCGCCGAAGACGGCCGCTTCGACTTCGACTACGAATTCCGCGAGATGCCCGGACTCGATCTCAAAGGGCGAACGATCGCTGAGCGGGGCACCCGCTTGAAGCTCCCCCCAGCCAGGCGGGGAGGCCGGACAAGCGACAAGGTGGTTGCCAACGCCGACACGACCCGTGGCATCGGACCGGTGAACGGACGGTTCTATGTCTTTGACCGCGACCGTGAAGTACTTAGGCGACTGGGCGACACCCGACTCATGACGGGCTATCTCGACGAGCACGGCGGCGTCCGGGTCTACCGCGACGGCATTCGGGTGTACAACTACGGCGAGCAGGGCGACGACTGGCTCGGCCTCGATCTCCGCCGCGTCAACAACCCGACCCGTCGCATCAGCCGGAACATTGTCCTGGCCGCGGTGCATCTCTCGCTCGAGTCCTCCATGGATCTGGTGGAGAAGACCAACCGGGAGGGCTTCGTCGAGAACGACGCGTGCGAGAGGCTGCGCGACATAGTATTGGGCGCCCTGGGTGCTCTGGAGGAGGAGAGGCAGATCGACAAGGAGCGCGTCAGGCACCTCACCAAGAAGCCCACCGACGCCGTCTCATCCATCGAGAAGCCGATCGCGGCCATGAGGCGGGCGCTCGACGATCGCGGCGTTCGCGAGACCTTCGAGCCCTATGTGACGGACCTCGAGCGGGACTACGTGGACATGCAGGAGACCCTGCTCGCGGCTGGGATGTCGGGACTCAACCTCGCCGTCGTGTTCCACGAGGTCGAGCGAGGCGTGCGCGTCCTCCACCGGGTGGTCGCCGAGGGTACGGACATTCAGGGAGCTGCCCGCCAAGCCGAGGAGCTGATGCGGGTCCTGGACGGCTTCTCGACGCTGCTCCGGCGCGACAGCAAGCGGCTGCACAGAGTGAGCGAACTAGTGCGATATGCGCAACAGTTCAACCTGCTGCGCATCCGGCACCATGGCATCCGTGTCGACTGCCCCTTGCTCACCGGCACCGGCGACTTCGAGTCGCGGTTCTCATTGGGGCTCGTGCTGGGGGCGCTCAACAACCTGATCGACAACGCGCTCTACTGGATGCGTGTGAGGTGGCCGGACGGCGAGAACGATCCAGCCACGTCCAGACGCTGCCTGTTCGTGGCATCAGCCCACGACTTCGCCGAAGGTCCCGCGCTCGTCGTTGCCGACAGCGGCCCGGGATTCCAGGACGACGCCGAGCTGGTCACGCGACCCTTCTTCACGCGCAAGCCCGACGGCATGGGCCTCGGCCTGTGCCACGCCAACCTGGCGATGGAGCTCAATGGCGGCCAGCTCGCGTTTCCGGAGCGCGGCGAGGTGGAAGTGCCGGAAGAATACGACGGAGCCGTGGTCGCGATGATCTTCAAGGAGTGAACACGATGCTTGGATCTCGCGAATCGTGGCGATCGACGATCAAGAAGTGGCTCAGGTTCCGTTCTCCACGAGGACGACCTTGGGCTTCCCTGACAAGGCGCGCAATACCGCCGGAGCAGCATGGCATCCCCGTGCCGGCGGAGCCCGGATCGGACGGGAAGACATACCGTGATCGAGGGGGCACCGGATGGTCGGCATTTCCGGTCCCTAGGCGGGCCGGGAGTCAAACCAGATGTGCTGCGGTGAGGGCCAGCTGCAAATGGCCTCGGTCCCGTCTCGGGGGAGCGGACCCTGCGTCTCACGGGCGGAATCCTCCGATTCTGGAGGAACATCAGCTGACGGACCTTCCGCCCAGACGCCCGGACGGCGACACTCCATCTGTCTTCACCTGAGAACGGGGACATCGGCCGCCCGCCTCAGGACAGCCACGGACCGGACAGCGCGGACATGCCGTCCGGTCTCTCAGTGTACCAGCCTCGGATTCCGGGGTCAATCGCTCTTGTGGGACCCCAATCTGGGGGGTTACCGTAGGTGTGTCTGCTGATTGCGGGCCTGGTGACGGACTCCCGTCACCGGGGTTCCCGCTGTATACTCTAACCCAAAGGAAGGAACCATGACCGCCGACACGCTCAGCAATCTTAAGGGACTATCCGAACAAGAGCGGCACCTGTTTCAGACCGAGTTTCAGACTGGGAAGAAGGACCCGGCGCTTGGCCTGATACTCTGTCTGCTACTTGGCGGCATAGGCGCTCATCGGTTCTATCTGGGCGAGGTAGGCCTCGGAGTTGTGTATCTCTGCTTCTGCTGGACCTTCATCCCCGCTATCATCGCGCTCGTGGAGCTGTTCATGATCATGGCGCGGGTCCGCAGATATAACGCTACCCTCGCGGATAACATCACCATCAAGCTCAAAGCGCTCAGATGACAAGGCCCCTCGATCCGCGTATATGATCCCGCCATCGAAAGCCTGCGGCCTCGCGGACGTCGAGCTTGCCGGTCACTACATCGGCGATCAAGCGGGTGCGGTATTCTTGGAGAAGGTCGATTTGGCGGCGGGCACTCGCGATGGCGGTTCCGATGGCAGCTGCACGCTTCTCGACGTACTCGACGATGGTGGTTTGTTCAGGAAGAAATGGAAGGACTACCGGGAAGCTCTGTAACATCGGAAGCCGCAACGAGTCAACGGTTGACTTCGCAGTTCCCCGGAGGACTTCATTGCGAAGTGTGCACCTGAAATAGTGAAAGAAGAAACGTCCAAGAATGTGACTAAAGTCACTGAACTTGTAGACGCGCTGGTGGTAATCGAACCTCCCGTTGACATAGTGAAACACCTTGCCCACACCTACCCCATCTCCAGCCGTCAACACAGCCTCGCCGTCGAAAGACCAAGTGTTAATTCTCTCGACAGCCTGGGAGCGAACGAAAAAGGGGTAAGGTCCACCTGCCTGACGATCGATAGTGTCCCGCCCGCCGGTGCCGATGGCGGCCACAGACCTGAGCCGTCGAACCTCCCAATGCTCCGGCACCTTCCCCAGCCACTCCACGCCGGAGTCCTTGTAGACCGGATACGGCTGACCGGTTCGGACATCGATCTGCCCCGTGACGGCTTGGTGGATGATCGCCTGCTTCTCTTCCTCGAGTAGCTCGATCAGTCGTTGCTTCGCGCGGATGTAGCGTCGGATGCGGCCGTCGGCGTGGTCAATGAAGCGGACGATGGCGGTCTGCTCACGGAGAGGCGGAAGTGGCAGAGAGAGGGCTCCCAATGCCTCACGAGAAAGCTCTGCGAACGTGGTTCCCTGCCCGAGCATCTGCAGCTCGCCCCTCGCCGTCAACAACCCCAAGTACACCCACTCCGAGACCGAGGCGTTCGCTGGAACTAGCAATCTACATCCTTGGTTGGTGCATCCCTCGTGACCGAGAATAGCCAAGTGACCGATAGGAGCCCTTGTCGATATGACGACGCTCCCCACCGGTGCCAACGTGGTTCCGCACGACTGGTATCCGGCGTTTGTGATTCTACGACGGCTGCGGTGGATATCACGCCCAACCAAACGTCCCAAGTCCTCAGGCGTTATCCAGAGAACATCTCCGTTCCAATACTCACGCCTCCCGGAATTGGGCGTTGCCCCGCTCAGAATCTTAACGAGACTCTTCAGCCGCCACACCTCCCAGTGCTCCGGCACGTCCCCCAGCCACTCCACACCCGAGTCCTTGTAGGCCGGATAGGGCTGCAACGCCGTCATACTCGACTGGACCCCGCGTCACGAAGCGTAGCTGCGCCACGCCCACCCGCCCCCGTCTCCTCAGAAATCCGAGCGCGGACCGCGCGCAGCCACGGCATGACGCTGAACCCGTTCTCGCCCGGCTCAATGACCGGTGACTCGATCTCCGGTTCGGGATCCGACGGTCCGTACTCAAGCGCCCTGGGATCGCGGGCGTCGATGGGACCATAGCCCATGAGGCGGTTGACCTCGTTGTACCGACCGATCCTCGCCCAATTGGAAATGCGGCGATTCCAGCTCCCCACCACGTCCGCTCCGGCGACCGTGGCAGCGGCGACATGCCGGGCTTCGGCCCGCCTCGACCGGGCGACCACGCCGCGCTCAACGTACCGATCCGCAAGATCGAGAGTCTCGGCCGTCAGCGAAACTCGTTCCGCATGGGGCAGGACAGAGGCGTCCAGGACTTCGCGCACTTCGGCGGTCGCGTCCCGCACCTCGTCCACCGTCAGGTCCGACACCACCAGGGCCACCTCGTCGCACCCCGCCTGCCTGATCAGGCCTCGCAGCGGTCCTGCGCGCCGGGGATCCTTGTACGCCCGAATGACCGTGGCGTCCAAGTACACCCCGAGCTTCGCGCCGCTCTTAACCGACTCGCCCGCCGGGTGCCCGGACATCATCCTGACCACAGAATCTCCTCCAACAACCCCTCCGCCTCCCGCTCCACCGCCACGATGTCCGCCCGGATCTCCTCCAGCGTCCGCATCGGCTCGGGCTTGTAGAAGTACCGGTTGAAGCTGATCTCGTACCCGGTCTTCACGCTCCCCGGCACGTACCATGCGTCCGGCGCGTAAGGGAGCACCTCGCGCCGGAGGAACCCCTCGATGCCGCCCTCCTCCTGCAACGGAATCTGCTCAGTGTCCCGCAGCGCGGTATCGGGTTCGTAGTCCACCACACGCCTGCGCCCATCGTTCCCGACCTCGAACACCCCCTGAATCGGGACGGCGACCGCCCCCCGCCGGTGGACCTTCTTCACCACCGGCTCCGCCGCCTCGTCGCGCTCGGCCAGCGCGGTCTGCAGGAGCCTCTTCCGCTTCGCCGTCATCTTGATCCCATGACGCGGCATCTCCGCCTTGACCGCCTCCAGGAACCGATTGAAGTCGCAGTGCGGCCCCGCGCCGAGCCGATCCCCCACATCGTGCACCGCCTCCCCCAGCGCCACCTCACCCGCCTCGATGCACACGTCGAAGAACTCGTCCCGCCGCTCCTCCGACAGGTCCACCGCAAGCCGCAGTGGCCGCTCCACCGTCACCTTCCAGTACCCGAACGCCTCGTTGTCGAAGATCCTGCTCTCCTCCGTCTCCTCGAAGTCGAGGAACGTCTGGCAGATCCTCTCGATGTCCGCCTCCCCCAGCTCGCAGTTCTTCTTCCCCAGGTTCTTGCGTAGCGGCCGGAACCACTTGGTGGCGTCGATCAGCTGCACCTTGCCCCGCCGGTGCTCGGGCTTCCGGTTCGTGATCACCCAGACGTAGGTGGCGATGCCGGTGTTGTAGAACATGTTGAGCGGCAGGGCG
>JAPOYJ010000001.1 GCA_026706635.1 Gemmatimonadota bacterium
CCCTCCAAGGCATCGCACCACCACCACCACACCAACCCTCGCATCCGACGAGGCAGGGCACCCGCCCGCTCACGCGGAGCCGCCACGTCGGCATTGTATTGTTGGCCTTCTCATGGAAGCGGGTATGCAGCGCCGCTCGGATTCCGTGGAGGTTTCTCCACGGGCTGCTAGCTTCCTTGGGTTGCCCGCGGGTCCCGCCGGCCCGGGGCACTCTTCGCGCCGACCTAGGAGGAGTCCAGTGACTAGTTGCGCTTCGGGCCAGCGTGGTTCCTTGCGAGTGCACCCTAGTCCGGCTCCGATCCCGCTCCGGCGGCGCGCGCGCCTAGAGGTGGCGTGACCGCTTCGCCCGCTCCGCTCAGGTGTCTTCTCCTGCAGCTCCGAGACGCCGACGACCGCATGAGCGACCACGAGCTCGTGTCGTTCGAGCGCTGCCTCTATGGACAGCCCGCGCGAATCGAGGTCTTCGACCTGCTTGACCGCCCCCTTGTTCCCGCCGACCTGGCCGGGGTGGAGCTGATCCTGCTCGGCGGCAGCGGTTCCTACTCGGCGGCCTCGGGAGGGCCCTGGTTCGAGACGGCCGTCCGGTCGCTCCGCGTCGCGCACGCGTCGTCGATTCCCACCTTCGCGTCGTGCTGGGGCTTCCAGGGGATGGCCGCGGCGATGGGGGGCGTGGTCGTGAACGATCGCAGCCGGGCGGAGATCGGGACGTACGAGGTGGAGCTGACCGACGCCGGGCGCGCCGACGCGGTCTTCGGAGCGCTGCCGAGCCGCTTCAAGGCTCAAATGGGCCACGAGGATGTGGTGGAGACTCTGCCTCCGGGCACCACTCTGCTCGCCTCGTCACCGCTCGTCGTCAACCAGGCGTACCGTTTCGACGACCGTCCGGTCTACTGCACCCAGTTCCACCCCGAGCTCGACGCCGACGGGATGCGCTCCCGCCTCTCGGCCTACCCGCACTACGTCGAGGAGGTGGTCGGCGCTCCCTACGAGGAGGTGGCGGCCCGTTTCGAGGAAACGACCGCCGCAAACGGTCTGCTACAGCGGTTTGTGGAGCTCTGTGTCGTGCGCTAGCAGCCGTACTTGCGATACCAGGTGACCATTTGTAAACTGTACCTGCGCCACGTTGCGTTTCTGAAGTGCGCCACCGGACATCCCTGCACCTGCGCCACGGGGCACCCCTGAGGTGCGCCATGGTGCATCCCTGAAGTTGCGACACCTCGATTCGCTACCGCGACACCCGCTACGGCGACTCCTCGATTCGCTACGCCCGCAACACATCCATGACCCCGACCATCCACCGCCCCCTGTGGCTCGAACGCATTCAACGCGGCTGGGCCACGCGTCCGGTCGTCTGGCTCTCCGGCGTCCGGCGTGTCGGCAAGACCACCCTTGCGCGGATGATCCCCGACGCGGTCTACCTCAACTGCGACCTGCCCTCGGTCCGTCGCGCACTCGCCGACCCTGAACTTCTCCTCGCCTCCCACGATCCGGGCACCGTCCTGATCCTGGACGAAGTCCACCGCCTCCCGGACCCGACGCTGCCCCTAAAGATCGCCGCCGACGAGCATCCGGGGCTCCGAATCCTGGCCACCGGATCCTCCACCCTGGCCGCCACCGGGAGATTCCGTGACACGCTGACCGGCCGCAAGCGGACCCTTCACCTCTCGCCGGTCCTCTGGGAGGAGTGCGCGGACGCCTTCCGGATCGCCGACCTGGACCGTCGCCTGCTCCACGGCGGCCTGCCCGAGGCGCTCCTGGCCACCGCGCCGTCGCCCGAGGACTTTGCGGAGTGGATCGACAGCTTCTACGCGCGCGACGTCCTGGAGCTCTTCGGAGTCCGCAACCGGACCGGATTCCTGGCCCTCTTCCGCCTGCTGCTGCGCTGGAGCGGCGGGCAGGTGGACTACACACGCCTGTCGAGGCTCTCCGAGATCAGCCGTCCGACGGTCAAGTCGTACCTCGAAGCCCTCGAGGTCGCGCACGCCGTCCGGCTGGTGCGGCCATTCAGGGGCGGCGGTGCAGGCGAAATCGTGAGCCGTCCCAAGGCCTACGCATTCGACACCGGGTTCGTGGCCTTCGAAAAGGGGTGGACCCGCATCCGCGAGGACGACCGTGGCGTGCTCTGGGAGCATCTGGTGCTGGACTCGCTCCTCTTCCACAACTTTGGCCGCAAAGTGTCCTATTGGCGCGACAAAGGGGGCCGCGAGATCGACTTCGTGGTGCGACGCTCCGGCGGCCGGGTGGACGCGATTGAGTGCAAGGTCGACCCCGACGAGGTGAGCCCCAGAGCGGTGAAGGCCTTCCGTCGCCGGTATCCGGACGGGGTCAACTACGTGGCAACGCCGATGGCCGCTCCCCCCTACCGAATGAGGCGCGGGGGAGTGGAGTTCGTGGTAGGGGGCGTGCCGGGCCCACGGCCAGGGACTGCTAGGCCTGCCTGACCCAGCGCACGACCTCGCGCAGCGTCGGCCTCTTCCCCTGCATGAGGATGCCGACCCGGTAGATCCGTCCCGCCACCCACGCGGTGGCAACGACGGCCAGCGCCATGAGCGCCAGCGAAATCGCCACCATCCACCATTCGACCGACCCCGAGGCGGCCCGGGGGAACATGAGGATCGGCGTGAAGAAGGGGAAGAGAGCGGCCCACTCCATCCACTCGAATCCGCCGCCCTCAAGGGAGTACATCTGCATGACGAAGGGGATGATCAGCAGCATCATCACAGGCACCTGCGCCTGCTGAGCCTCCTCCTCCGAGCTGCACATCGCGCCCACGGCGGCGAAGAGCGCCGCGTAGAGGAAGAACCCCAGGATGAAGTAGGCGAGGAGGAGGAGGAGAGTGCCCACCCCAGGCAGAAGGTGCGCGAACTCCGCTAGCGCTCCCTCCTGGGCGAGCGCCGCGGCGAGCATCGGGACTCCGAGAAGGCCGAGGAGCGCGGCGGAGGCCGCCCAGATCCCGAGCTGCGTCAGCCCCATCGATCCCACCCCGAGGATCTTGCCGAACATGAGCCGACCGGGGGTGACGGCCGAGATCACCACCTCGACGACGCGGTTGCGCTTCTCGTCGAGGACGGCGCGCAGCACGAAAGCTCCGTAGATGAGCATCGAGATGTAGAGGATGAAGACCCCTGCGAGCCCCGTGGCGATCCCCGAGATCTTCTCCGCCTCGGAGATCTCGTCCGCTCCGGAGGGGTCGTCGGTCACGCGCTCGAATTCGAGATGCCCCCCGCGGTCCAGGAGCGCCTGCACCTCGCCCGGGCTCTCCAGGCCTGCGATACGCTGCCGAAGCACCTCTCTCACCACGATCCCCTCGAGCACGGCCCTGCGGGTCGATCCCGGCGAGTCGTCGCTGCGGTAGGAGAAGGCGCCGTCGCGGAGAGTGGCCTCGTCGAGCACGATGTAGGCCTCCAGGTCGTCGTCGAGGATCCGCGCATCCAGATCCTCCAGAGTCGCCTCGCCGCCCAGCAGGTCGGCTGCGTACCCCGCCGCCCCGATCGCCTCGGCCACCTCTGCGCCGATGCGCCCCGTGCGGTCGACGAGCACCCACTCCCTGTCGAATCGCTCCGCCCGCATGGCCATGAAGGCGCTGAGCGCGATGAAGCCCACCATCAGCACCGGGATCGCGATCGTCGAGAGGATGAACCCCTTCGTTCTGACCCGCTCGATGTACTCGCGCCTGAGCACCGCCCAGATCTGCCTCATCGGGCGCCTCCGGCAGCCAGGAGCACGGGCTCCTCGTCGGCGGGCACCCCCGCGTGGCTCACGAAGATCTCGCGCAGCGTCGGCTCCAGCACCTCGAAGCGCCGGACGCCCACCCCTGCGGCCGCCGCGGCGGCGAGCACCCGGGCGCTGTCCGTGCGCGGCCCGAGCGTCAGGTGGTGCGCGTGGCCGACCTCCTCGATCCCGGCCACATCGAGCGACGACAGCCACCGGTCGTCACCCTCGAACTCGACCGCGACCACGCCCGAGCGCTCGCGGCGCTTGATCTCGCGCAGGTCGCCGTCGAGGACCTTGCGGGAGCTCGCGATCAGGCAGACCCTCTCGCAGATCCGCTCGGCCTGCTCCATGAGGTGGGTGGAGAAGAGGATCGTCGCACCCCGCCGGCGCTCCTCCAGGACGATCGCCTCGAGCACCTCCTGGTTGATGGGGTCGAGGCCGCTGAAGGGCTCGTCGAGGATCAGAAGCTCGGGTTCGTGGAGCACCGTGCCGACGAACTGCACCTTCTGCTGCATCCCCTTGGAGAGGGTCTGCACCTTCTTGTCGGCCCAGTCGGAGAGCCCCAGGCGCTCCAGCCACCTCATGGCGCGGCTCCTGGCGACGCGGCGGTCGATGCCGCGTATCTCGCCGAGGAAGGCCAGCTGGTCGAGCACCTTCATCTTCTCGTAGACGCCCCGCTCCTCGGGCAGGTACCCGACCCGGGAGCGGCGGTCGAAGTCCGGGAATCCGCCGAGGAGCTCGACCTGGCCGCGGTCGGGGAGGAGGATCGCCATCATCATCCTGATGGTCGTCGTCTTCCCGGAGCCGTTTGGGCCGAGCAGCCCGGTAATCGAGCCCCGGGGGATCTCGAGGTCGAGGTCGGAGACCGCGGCGTGAGCGCCGAAGCTCTTCGACACGCACGTCAGCCTTACAGCCAGCTCCGACATCGGCCCTCCGTGGGGTGGCAGCCCGTGGACAAAATCCCCCCGGCATCCGAGCGGCGATGCATCCAGGCTAGCCGCTCCGCTTCACCGTTTCTCAATGTAAAGACAACGTTACACTATGTCAATCACAGTATACATTTTGTGGCTCCTAGGCTTCGCCCCGCCCGAGGCGGATCGCGGGAATGTAACGCAGCGGGGAACCCAGCCACCCCGGGCGTGGTATATTGTAGCCATGAAGTGACATGTGACCGGCACACTCCGCCGATGCCGAGGGGGAAGGTCGGTTCAGGGGCTCGGCCTGCTCGCTTGGGCATCCCCTGCGGGGCGGGTCCTAGCAACCGGGGAGGTGATGGTGGCGATCTTCCGAACGCTCTACTACGGCGACGCGCCGGTTGGTGCCGGCGGGCGGGTGACGATCCCGCTGGCCATGCGCGAGGCGCTGGGCATACAGGACGGAGATAAGCTGACCATCCGGGTGGAGGAGAAGTCAGGCGGGGCGCGGCAGCTGGTCATCTGGCGGGCCGAACCGGCGCCCGAGGACGCTGCCTAGCGCTTCTGGCGCTCGGGCACCCGAGGCACCGCCTCCAGCGCCTCCGCCGCCACCTCCTCGGGCGAGCGCATCCGCGAGGTGTCCAGCTCGAAGTCGGGCACATCGCGCGGAGCGAGTTTCCCCTTGAGCTCGCGGACCTCCCGCTTCGACAGCCCAAGTCCCCCCAGCTCAGCATCGGAGAGCCTCGCCTCCGGGCGGGCGGCGACTCCCCCCTCGTCGGCCGCCACCAGCCGGGCGAGCGCCCGTAGCTCGCCGTGCGAGAGCCTGTCGCCCATGACCTGGTAGTCGATCCAGGCCTCGTAGCTGATCGGGGCGACGCGCTTCACCATGGCGGCGATGACGCGCCCGTACTCCCGGATCTCCCACTGGGCGTGCTCGTCGACGCGCAGCGTCAGGAAGTGGAGGAGGTTGTGCAGGTCGATCTTCCAGTACCACTGCGTGTAGGTCGAGAGCGGCAGGTCGATCCGCGCCAGCTCCCGGGCCACATTCTCCCCGGCGAGCCAGCCGTAGTCGGCCGCGACCTGCGAACGCACCGCCTCCCAGCGCCGGACGGCCTCGGCGTAGAGCTCGGTGCCCGCGTCCCCAGCAGCCCGTCCCTGGTTGCTGCTTCCGCTCTGCAGCGCGAAGTGCTCCCGGCGGGGGTTGTAGAAGAGGAGCGGCATGAGACTGTAGCGGCCGCTGTACTCGTTCACGGAGTTGTGCGTGACGATGCCGTTCGCGACGAAGTTGTGGTGCGGGCCCTCCACTTCGAGATCGTAGGTATCGCGTTCGCCGACGTACTCGAAGTGGGCGACGCGAACGAGTTTGGCCCTGTCCACACACGCCTCTGCCAGATCGCCCAACGAGCGCTTGTGCCCGCGGTACTCGCGCTGCAGCCAGGTCGGATCCCGGTAACGCTCCGGGCGCTTCTCCGCCGCACCGTTCACCTGCACGAAGTAGTCGCCTTGCCTCCAGACGGCGCGGCCACCCGTCTCCCGCAGCCCGGTTGCCCCCCGGAGCGTGTCCCACCCCCCGGCGAAGAGGAATCGGTGATCGGCTGTGGCCTCGATCGACTTGCCGTCCTCCAGGACCATTCTGAAGACCGGTTTCACACCATTTCGGTAGACATCCACGATGCGGGTGTGCTGGAGTGCCAGCGTATTCTCGTTCGCCTGCCTCAGCCTCATTCGCTTGACACGGTCGCGCCGGAAAAAGGGGTTCCCCTGCTTGTCGGGCCGAGTCGCGTTTCGGGTGGGCTGAAACCGGCGCCAGATCTCCTCGATGCGTAGCTTGTAGAGCTGGCGGCGGCCTCTCTCTTCCGCACCCGGCAGGTCGAAGTGGATATCGGTGCCCTCGGCTAGGCAGGCGGTCCGGTGCCGCACCCACTGGCGCGCCACGAAGATCGGCATCGAGCAGTGAAAGCAGAGCTCGACCATCTCGGACGGGGTGGTGTGGAGGTGTCGGCGAAGGTACCTGAGCAGTCCCCGCGTCATCGAGACCTTGCGCGTCCCGTACCCGTAGCTGACCCGTGCGGCCCGCTCCACCGAGGCGTCGTCGCCCATGTAGTCCACGAGCGCCACGAAGCCGTGGTCGAGCACCGGGAAGTAGCCGCCGAGTATCTCCTCGGCCGCGGCCGAGGTCGGTCGTCTGGTCGGCGTGGGCGACCCCTCGAATGCCGTCGGGGTTTCTTCCACCCCCCGCTACCCGTCCGTCACCAGGTCGAAGGAGAGGAAGGCGACCGGGTTGTCCGAGAACGGGCTCTGGTTCCGGATGCTGGAGATCCCCTCCGGCGGCGAGGTGTCCTCGTCGCGAGAGTTGTACGATGGGCCGCTGTCGGTGCCGGCGTCCAGGGGGTAGAGGGGAATCTCCAGGCTCTCCACCCATGCGCCGCCTGCATCCATCAGGGAGCGCGACGTCACCCCCGCGAACCAGTCCGGGCTGGGTCCGAGCATCGTGACGAAGGTGACGAGGGAGAACCTCTCGTCCACCTCGACCTCGAACTCGTCCGATCCCGGGCTCTGCACTATCGACCGCAAGGTCAGCTGGAGCACGCTCTCGGGCTCGTGGGCGCGGATCTCCTCGGCGAGCAGTCCGGTGCTGCCCGTCTCGGCCATGCTCTCGATGCCATGGCTCGCGGTGTCGCCCAGCTTCCAGAAGCCGACGTCGGAGCTGTGCACGGCAGCGACCAGCGGGGAGAAGTGCGGGTTGGAGGGGAAGTTGTCGTAGGGCTGGGTCGAGTCGTTCCAGTTGGCCACGAAGGTGACCTCGTAGCGGACCGAGGTCGCCTCGGTGCCGTCACACCCGGTCGCCACCGCGGCGAGCGTGAGCAGCACGCCCACTCGCAGGGCCGTCGGGCAGCGGTTTGACAGATAGTGGCAGGATTCTGACATTTTGGGGCTCCGTCCTGGGTGCAACCGAGCAGGTGTAGGGAACGGTCTCAAGGGAGTGCAAATTGCATGCCCTCGCGCCAATGGCAAAGGGCGTCGCGCCGTCGGTTGATGGAGCGCTTCCCGGAGGGTAGCTTTGCTGGCGTCGTTCCGTGGCCCCGTCGCCACCGGAAGAGCGAGTCATCGGAACCAAGGACAGAATATGAAGACCACCGCCCGGGCAGCTTCCCCCGCCCGCTGGATCGCAGCCGTCGCACTCCTCGCCGCGGGCACCGCTTGCCAGGACGGAGGGCCGGCACCATCGTCCAGCCCCGACATCGAGGCCGTGTCGGCCGTGGTGCAACAGCTCTCCGACGCGATGGCCGCCAACGACAGCGTTTCGGCCGCGGCGACCTTCCACTCGGCGGCGCGGATCGCGCTGGTCGGGGATGGGAAGATCACCTGGCGGTCCACGGGCGGGCTGCTGCAGATGATCGCGAGCACCGACGAGAGCCAGGAGGAGCCGATGTGGGACCTGGTCGTCAACGCCGACGGGAACCTGGCGCAGGCCTGGGCCAAGTACGCCTTCTACCGGGACGGGGTCTTCTCGCACTGCGGCGTGGACGCATTCTCGCTCTTCAAGAGCGGAAACGGCTGGCAGATCACGCAGCTGAGCTACACTCGCCGCACCGAGGAGTGCTGGTATCCGCCTGGGCGCGAGCCGACGGGGTAGCGACGTGCGTGCCGCGCTCATCGCTCTGGCAGCCGCGCTTTTGACGGGCGGCCTTGCGGCCTCCCACGTGCCCGTGCAGGACTCGACCGGGACGATAGCGGGCACGGTCACCGACAGCGTATCCGGCCGTCCCATCCACCAAGCCCTAGTACGCGTTGAGGGCCACTTGGTGGCGGCAGTCACCGGGGCCGACGGCCGCTACTCCCTAAGCGCGCCGCCGGGATTCCACACGCTTACGGTGCACAGCGTCGGGTATAGTCCGGCAGAACGCGAGGTCAGAGTGGTGGCTGGGAGGACCACAGTGGCCGACTTCGCGCTCGTGGTGTCGGCCATGGAGCTGGAGGCCTTGGTGGTGCGTGGGGGCAGACTCTCTTCGGTCCAGTTCTCAGGCGCAGTCGCTCACCCCCACATGCACCGCCCTCCCCTCGACAGGGAAGGGTATGCCCACATCGCCGAGAACGACTTCCGTCTCGTCGAGAGCTCGCCGCTCTCGACCTTCTCGATCGATGTGGACCGCGCCTCCTACTCGAATGTGCGGCGCTTCATCGAGGACGGTGCCCGCCCGCCCGTCGACGCCGTCCGGATCGAGGAGATGATCAACTACTTCCCCTACGAGTGGGGCGAAGTGGCGGGCGACCATCCCTTCGCCGTCAGCACCGAGGTGTGGGACGCCCCGTGGACGGGGGAGCACCGCCTGGTGCGCATCGGGCTGCACGCCGAGGAGGTTGAGGTCGCCGATCTGCCGCCCGCCAACCTCGTCTTCCTGATCGACGTCTCCGGATCGATGCACTCTCCCGACAAGCTGCCCCTTCTCAAGCACGCCTTCGCGCTCCTGGTGGGTCAGCTGCGCGACGAGGACCGCGTCGCGATCGTGGTGTACGCCGGTGCGGCGGGGCTGGTGCTTCCGTCGACGTCCGGCAAGCGGAGCGAGAAGATCCTGGCCGCGATCGAGGAGCTGAAGGCGGGTGGCAGCACCGCTGGGGGCGAGGGGCTCGCACTCGCGTACGAGACGGCCCGCGAGCACTTCGTCGACGGCGGAAACAACCGCGTGATCCTCGCGACCGACGGGGACTTCAACGTGGGTCCCTCGAGCGACGCCGAGATGGTGCGCCTGATCGAGAGGGAGCGCGAGAGCGGCGTCTTCCTGACGGTGCTCGGCTTCGGGACCGGAAATCTGCAGGACTCGAAGATGGAGCAGATCGCCGACCACGGAAACGGCAACTTCCACTACATCGACGGCCTCCTTGAGGCGCGCAAGGTACTGGTCGAGGAGATGGGCGGGACGCTGCTGACGCTCGCCAAGGACGTGAAGGTGCAGGTCGAGTTCAACCCTGCGCGGGTGGCTGGCTACCGCCTGATCGGCTACGAGAACCGGCTCCTCAACCCCGAGGACTTCAGCGACGACACCAAGGACGCCGGCGAGCTCGGGGCGGGCCACACCGTGACGGCGCTCTACGAGGTGGTGCCGGAGGGAGTGCCGGTGCCGCGCGAGGGCGGGGTGGACCCGCTCCGCTACCAGCCCGAGGGCGACTCCGATGCGCCGAGCGACTTCGCCGACGAGCTGCTCCATGTGAGGGTGCGCTACAAGGACCCGGACGGGGCAAGGAGCAAGCTGCTGGCCCAGCCGATCGCCGACAGGGTCGGGGCGCCGTCGGCCGACTTTCGCTTCGCGGCCGCGGTCGCCGCCTTCGGGATGCTGCTGCGCGACTCGCGGCACGCAGGCGACTACACTCTGGACGATGTCGTGTCGCTGGCGGAGGGGGCGCTCGGCTCCGACTCGCGAGGCTATCGCGGCGAGTTCATCCGTCTCGTCGAGGCCGTGCGCGACCTGAAGATGCTGGACGATGACCGCGAAGAGCGCACCTGGAGACGCTGACCTCTCCGAGGACGAGAGCGCAGTTACGAAGTGGCAGGAGGCGCACCGAAGCGCGGTCGCCGCGGGCGAGTCCCACTACCGTGACCCCGCGACCGGGCTCCTGGTCTTCACCGAGGTCGGGCTAAGGCGGCGGGGCGGCTGCTGCGGGAGCGGCTGCCGACACTGTCCCTACCATCACGAGGAGGTCGATCTCGGCGAGAGGGGGATGCGCGCGCAGCGCCCCACATGGCTCGCCGACCCCGCGCGCCCGGCCGACCAGGGTGTGGACATTCTCTTCTGGAGCGGCGGGAAGGACAGCCTCCTGGCCTATCGGCGGCTCCTCCGCGAGGGCGCGCGTCCGGTCGTACTGCTGACGACCTTCAGCAACGCCACCCGTCGCGTCGCCCACCAGGAGCTCCACATCGACTCGGTGATCCGGCAGGCCGAAGCGCTCGGGGTGCCTCTCCTGGGCGTTCCGCTGCACGCCGGGACCCCGTACGTGGAGCACATCGCCGCGGCCCTCGAGCTCGTGCCCCGCGTGGCCCGCATCGTCTTTGGGGATCTGCATCTCGAGCATATTCGCCACTGGCGTGCGACGGCCCTTGCCGACCTGGCCCGGGCGCGCGGTGCCGAGCTGCACTTTCCGCTATGGGGCGCACCGTACGAGGCTCTCATCGCCGAGCTGGAGGCGAGCGGCGTCCCGTGCCGAGTCTCGGCCGTGAGCGAGAGCGTCGCCGGCGCCGTGGAGGTCGGTGACCCGTTCGGCCGGGAGCTGATGGGCCGCCTGCCCGAGGGGGTCGACGCCTTCGGCGAGAACGGGGAGTTCCACACTCTGGCGAAGGTCTGGGAGGTTGGGGGCGGGTGGTAGAGTTCGCATTCGAGTGACCGCCTCGGCAACTACTGAGCCAGCTGGCCGGGGTCGGTCGTGACGCTGCCCCGCAGGCCTACGCCACCTCCCGCGGCCGAATCGCCAGCAGCGCATCGCCCGCCCTGCGCCGGGCGACCGCGAGCTCGTAGCGATCCTGCAGGTTCATCCAGCTCTGGGCGTCCGTGCCGAAGTACCGGGCCAGCCGCAACGCAGTGTCGGCGGTGATGCCGCGGCGACGGCGGACGACCTCGTTGATGCGCGCGGGCGTCACGCCGATGGCCTTGGCGAGCGCGGTGGACGAAAGTGCGAAGGGCTCCATGAAGTCGTGCTTGAGGACTTCGCCGGGATGGACGGGGGCGAGGCGGGCCATGGCGTGTTTCTCCTGCACCGGAAGCTCCTGATCATCCGGAAAGGTATATCGCATACCGATACGCGGCAAATGGGGCCCCTGGGTCGATCGCGCGCGAATACCAGCGTTGTCTGACACTTTGGGGCCGCAAGCGCAAACCAACGGGCATCGCCGTGGTCGGAAGCGCCGCCGTTCGTGGCAAGGTAGCGAATAAAACCCGAAATACGTATCTTTAGTCCTTCTGGCTCGCACCCACACCCCACCCAGCCGGGAGGCAGCCGTGCCCGACCGCAGCGCGATCGAGTGGACCGACGCGACCTGGAACCCTACCACGGGGTGCACCCGTGTCTCGCGGGGATGTGACCACTGCTACGCCGAGACGCTCTCCCGGAGGCTGCTGTCGAACACCTACCTGGCGCGCACCCCGGTCGTGGACACGCCCGAGAACCGGCGCGACCCGTTCGCGGTCAGGGTGTGGCCCAAGCGACTCGCAGTCCCGGCATCGTGGAGAGCGCCGCGGCGCGTCTTCGTCAACTCCATGTCGGACCTCTTCCACCGGGACGTACCCGAGGAGTTCGTGCGACGGTGCTTCCGCGTCATGCTCGATGTGGACCGGCACGTCTACCAGGTGCTGACCAAGCGGCCGGCGCGGGCGGCGAGATTCGTCCGGCGTAACCGCGACCTCCTGCCTGACGGCCTCCCGTCCCACATCTGGATCGGCGCCTCGGTGGAGGACCAGTCCGTTGACTACCGGGTCCGACACCTCTTCGGTGTGCCTGCGGCGGTTCGGTTCCTCAGCTGCGAGCCCCTGCTCGGGCCGCTTGACCTCGGCTCGTTTCTGAACGGGCCCGACGCGGCGGCGAGGCTCCACTGGGTGATCGTGGGCGGCGAGAGCGGTGCGCGGGCGCGACCCATGAGCGCGGTGTGGGCACGGCGGCTGCGGGATCAGTGCCGTTCGGCGCGCGTCCCCTTCTTCTTCAAGCAGTGGGGCGGGCGGACGCCGAAGGCCGGGGGGCGGGAGCTGGACGGAGTGACGTGGGACGAGTTCCCGGGGGACGCGAATGGGATGGGAGGGACGGCGAATGGCGGCACCTAAGGGGACGCTGTGGTCGAGAGATGGCCATACGGAGGGCAAGCATCTCGTCCTAGAGGAGTATCTGAAGGCTTGGTTCCCGATTCTGGGGAAGTTCAACGGACGTATCCTGTTCGTTGACGGGTTTGCCGGACCGGGCAGGTACGCAGGGGGCGAAGAGGGGTCGCCAGTGGTGGCCATGCGGGTGCTGGCGGAACATGGAGCAGCGATCGGCGCCGAAGTGGTCTTCCAGTTCGTGGAAGAGCGGGCCGATCGAGCTGAGCACCTTCAGAAGCTGGTGGATCAGTGGCTTCCGAGACTCCCGAACCGTACCAAGGTCTATGTGCTCACGGACGAGTTCGAGTCCGTGATGACCAAGGTGCGCGAGGATCTGGAGGCGAGCAACGGACGCATGGCGCCAGCGTTGGTGATGGCCGATCCGTTCGGAGTCAAGGGTATTCCACTCAAGGTGTTTCGGGGCGTCTTCGAGAATCCCAAGTGCGAAGTCTATGTCAGCTTCATGTGGAGTGACATGAATCGGTTCCTTGGTACCCCCGAGTTCGAACCCAACTTGGACGAAATGTTCGGCACGGCCGATTGGCGAGGTGCGAAGGACCTAGACGGTGATGATCGCCGTCGTTTCCTCTACGACCTCTACCGGACCCAGCTCAAGAATGCGGGGGCGAAGCATGTGCTCCGCTTCAACCTGTACAAGGGCAACCGCCTAAAGTACTCCGTCTTCTTCGCAACTGGCCACCCGCTCGGCTCGGACCGCATGAAGAGGGCGATCTGGAAGGTCGCTCCGTTTGGCGACTTCAGCTTTAGGAGTGGTGCTTCTGATCAGATGGTGATGCTCGGCGTCGCGGAGCCAGACCTCACGGTGCTTGCAGACGCGCTGCACGGCCGTTTCCGCGACGCGGGACCGGTGTCGATGGAAGACATCGTGGAGTTCGTACAGTCCGACGCGACCATCTTCCACGAGGGCCATCTCAGGACGCAGCTGAAGTCCATGGAGCAGGAGGGGAGGATCGAGGTTGCTCCAGAGACCCGGACGAAGCACTTCTGCTACCCCTCTGGAAGCCGCATAAGCTTTGTTCCGCCGATCCCGTCGCTCTTCGGGCCGGAAGGGCCGCCGTAGGTGGCCATGGAAGATAGTATCATGGTATATTGGTGAATGATACTATGACCACCGCCTCTCGATCAAGCAGACCCCCCAAGAAGGAGCACTATCGGCAAGAGCCCGCAGGTACGTGACCTGCTCGTCGCCAACGGAGACAGGGGCAGAGGGGGCACAGCCCGCCGCACGGAGGTTCGGAAGGCATACAGGTGTGGCCACTCCCTGCTACCGTCCCTTCCCCTCGGAAAACGACCATCCGGTGATTGACGCGTTAGATTGGAACTGGAGGTAATACCATGAGGTTTACACACTACAGGCTCGGTCGTGTTGCTGGCGGCACCGTCGCGGACGTGACGCTCCGGGGGAGCGCCGCGAATGTGCGGCTGATGGACCAGTCGCATTTCAGCAACTACAAGGCTGGCCGACAGCACCGATATTTCGGTGGATTAGCCAAGAGGTCTCCGGTCCGGCTGCGAGTGCCGCGTTCCGGGACGTGGCATGTCACTGTGGACATGCAGGGCCTGCGTGGCACGGTCCGATCCGACATCAGGGTCATTCCCTCGGAGGCGCTGAAGCCGTTGCCTGCGATCAATGAAGGATCGCTTCGAGATCTACCGTCGCTAGTTCACAACGTCACGCAAGAGCAGGCTCCGGGAGTCGATGTGGAGACCGAGCGGGTGTTCGACGTGTTCATCTCTCACACATCGGAGGACAAGGTGGAAGTCGTGCGGCCCCTCGCCACTGCCCTGCGTGACGCAGGTCTGAGTGTCTGGTACGACGAGTTCGAGCTTCGGATGGGCGATAGCTTGCGCCGCAAGATTGACAGGGGGTTGGCGAACAGCCGTTTCGGCGTGGTAGTGCTTTCCCGGGCTTTCTTCGGGCGCGGCTGGCCAGAATATGAGCTCGATGGGCTGGTGACCCGGGCCGTTTCGGGCGAGCAGGTTCTGCTCCCGATCTGGCATAATGTCACCAAGCGCGAAGTCATGGACTACTCATCGTCCCTGGCCGATCGTGTGGCGCGCAGCACCGCGACGCATACGGTGGAAGAGATCGCGGCCGAGGTCGTTGACGTGATTCGCAATCCGCCCGATGGCTAGATCGAGCTAGCCAATGCCAGTGATCCAGGAATTCGAGGCCAGCCTACGTCGCTGTTCTCCAGCGCAGTGCGGGCAGTGGAGAACCGTCGACCTACACAACCACTCGCCATCGAGTCATGACTTCCGTGGCAACAAGGATACGGCTCTGGATGACGCCATCGCCCATCTCTCGGCGAAGCCTGTCGATGTTGTGATGTTCACCGACCATCACAAGCTGCCGGATGCGGAGTTCGTAGCGGAGCTTAGCAAACGTAGCGGCAGAACCATCTTGCGGGGCACGGAACTCAACGTCTTTGTCGACGCTTGGTCTAAACCGAAGCCCAAGGTCGAAAAGCAGGCGTTCTTTCACTTACTTGTCGGCTTCGATCCGGAACAGGATGCAGACTACTGGTTCGGGCACCTTAAGCGCGAGTGCGGACACGAGGAGCGCGACGTCTCGGGTAAGGAGACTCACGGCTTGACCGCGTCCATACCCGACATCTGCAATGCGCTGGAGCAAGCCAACGCACTGATCATACCGGCGCACCTCCACAAGAAGAGTGACGCGTTCAAGAGTCGCAGCGTTGACGACATCTACTCGGATCCAGAGTTCCTGAAGCTGGCGAAAGAGCACTTCACAGCGCTGGAGGTAACGGACCTGCGAACGGCGGAGTTATTCGATGGAGAACACGCCGAGACGGGGAGGCTCCTCAAGACATGCATCCGATCCAGCGACGCGCACGAAGTCACTGGCATCGGCGAGCGGGTCACATGGGTGCAGATGGAGTCACCTGCGTTCAGTGAACTTAAGGCGGGGTTGGAGATTCCGTCTCGTGTGTCACTGGTACCACCGGCCGTACCTGCCAGCTACGTCATCGGCATTTGTAGCGCGACAATCAGGGTGAGAAGCGAGCGACGATCAGGATGAGAGAGCGGAG
>JAPOYJ010000062.1 GCA_026706635.1 Gemmatimonadota bacterium
GAAAACCTGCCATTTTCGACGGCCAGTTCTCTGCAATTTTGCGTGGCCGGTAACAAGCTCCTGGCGGCGTCCTGGCACCGAAGCACTGGCTAGCGCTAGCCGCGCTCAGCCCCACCAGGTGAAGAGGGTGATGATCCCGGCTTGTGCAAGCGAAGACGCGGCGAGAAAGGTGACCCATTTATGGTGTTCGCCAACCATATGGCTCACCGCGACTCCCGTGCCAATGCCAGCCGCTAGCCCCACCAGAGACCCCTCCAACGCTGCTCCGCCGGGCGCGCCGGCGAACCCCGCGCCAAGGGCGGGGAGAACGATAGCAGCCGCACCGCCCATCGCTATGTAGGGCGGCCAAGGGGCCGAGAATGCTAATCCCAGTCCGAGGTATTGCGACAACGCTGCCGCACCCCAGGACGCGAGGAAGACCTTCGACAAGTTCGCCGGCGCAACGGTGGTGTCGGCGGCGGGCGCACCGGCCAGGGCGGCGGGGCGGCCGACGGCGAGGACTGGCGCTCCGGGCGGTGTCCCTAGGGCTTCGGTCAAGGGAGCGGCGCGGCGAGCGTGGAAGGGGCTCCTCCGCACCTCTTCGACAGCCGTGCTGAGCGATCGGCTGCCCAATTCGGTGATCGCCTGGGCGGCCACGGGGGAGACGGACGCTGCCGAAGCGCCGGTCGCGGATAGAGTGGCAAGGAGCCGGACTGCACCTCGTCTGATCATGGCTGGCCTCCCGGGGGCGCCACGGCCCCTGCCGAGTTACGGCGCGTCCTCGGGCGGACACCGGACGCGCTCCCGATGCACCGGCCCTACGGAGCGAGCGCGAGAAGAGGTTTCGGGCGCGCCTGTTCATGAACATCCAGATCGAGGGTGGGCCCGCGGAGGTCCTGGCGGCGAGGCACCGGTGACCGTTTCGGTCCTATCAGCGCCGTGGCGGCCCCCGGCCAGCGTCCATAGCTTGTTGCCGGATGAGCGCATTCTCCGAACGAGTATACGACTGCGTGCGGCGGATTCCCAGAGGCCGAATCGCCAACTACGGCAGCGTTGCAGCTCTGGCGGGCGAGCCGCGCGCCGCCCGCGGCGTGGGGTATGCTCTGAGCCACCTCCCGTCGGGGAGCGACGTGCCGTGGTGGCGAGTCGTCAATCGGCGGGGTGCCATCTCGACCTCGCGGGTCTCCGGGATGGCACAGTGGCAGAGGGCGCTGCTCGAGAGCGAGGGTGTGGTCTTCGACGATGCCGGAGAGGCCTCGTGGCAGCGCTTCGGCTGGGCTCCGGGCGAGTGATGCGCCACGAGCCGCGGTCGGCGGGAGACGGCTGCCCCACGCTTCGTTGGCGCCATCGGGGGCTCTTGGCACTCGTGGCACCGGTGGTGCTCCTCTCGGCGTGCGGGACGGGGGACGCGGGCGAACCCGGCGACGCCGCCGGGAGTCCGTCCGGGAGGGACTCGGCCTACGCCGAGATCGTAGCCGAGGAGGACGCGCGCGGCGAGGTCGGGCTTGTGCGTGTGCTGGCGCACCTGGAGGGGTCGGATCCATGGCTCAGGGCCGCGGCCGCGAGGGCGCTGGGGCGCTTGGAGGACCCTGCGTGGGCGCCCCTCCTTGCCGACCTGCTCGACGACCCCGACGCGGCGGTCCGGTCGGCGGCGGCCTTCGCCGTCGCCCAGTCGCTGCACGGCCAGGAAGCTGGCGATGTGGTCGAGCTGCTCGCGGCGCGCGCACCGCTTGAAGCCGACGGACGTGCGCTGGGCTCGCTCGCGACCAGCCTGGGGAGGCTCGGCTTCGCGAAGGCGGAGGAGCGCGCGACGGCTGCGCACGCGCTCGTCGCGATTGCGGGGGTGGCCAGGGAGCTCCGGGGCGGGGGCAGGCACGCGGCTCGATTGGGGGTGGCGCGCGGCATCGCCGCCTTTGCCCGCGGCGGCGGGGCCAGCGCACCGCTCGATCCGGGGATCGTGGCGGCGGCCCGGTGGCTGGCGGAGCTCAGGGACGGGATCGGCTTGGACCCCGAGGGGGCGCTCGCGGCTCTGCGTGCGCGCAGGATCGCGTGGTCGGTCCTGCTCTGCGCCGAGGGTAGCGATGCTGTCCGGGTGGCGGAGCCCGCCTCCGCCGACTGGGGTGCGCGGCGCGAGGTGATGGTCGCGTCGAGTCGATGCGGAGCAGGGGGCGAGGCGGCGATCCGGTCCGGCTTGAGCGACCCGGATCCACGTGTTCGGGTCGAGGCGCTGCGGGCATACGACCGCCGCGTCCGGCCGAGCGGAGGGTGCGGACCGATCCTGGATGCGATCGCCGACCCGGACCCGCGCCTCTGGGCGACGGCTCTGACCCTGGCGGCGAGCGAGTGTACCGGGGTAGAGCGCGTGCGGCAGCGCTCGCTCCTGATCGCTCTGGCGGACTCCCTGGAGTCGGTTGCAGGGGGATGGAAGCGGTCCGCGGGAGCGCTCCGCTCGCTGGCGGCGATCGACCCCGGCGAGGCTGCGGCGCGTATCGGGCCATTTGCGGATCACGGCGATCCGTCGGTCCGCAGGTGGGCGGCCCTCGCCGCCTCCAAGGCGGGGGCCGTCGAGGCGCTGAGGGAGCTGGGCGCCCCAGGAGAGGATGCGAATGTCCGTGCGGCCGCGCTGGAGGGTCTCGGAGCGGCCGTCGGGGGCGGAGGGCGCGACCTGTATCTGGACGCGCTCGCATCCGACGATCCGCAGCTCGTCATGACCGCCGCCCGGCTCCTCGGTGAGCACATGGCGCCGGGCGACGCGGATGCGACCTCGGCTCTGCTGGCGGCCCTCGGCCACTTTACCGCCCGGCAGCGCGAGACGGAGCGCGACGCCCGTGTGGCGCTCCTCGAGGCGATCGCAGAGCTCGAAGGCTTCGGGAGCGCCGATCTCGACCCCTACCTCCACGACTACGACCGGGCCGTCGCGGAGCTTGCGGCTAGGACCCTGAGCGCATCCACCGGCGAGTCGCACGCAGCCGCAGCTGTGCCGCTCCCGCGCCTGCCGACCCCTACGCCGATGCAGCTGGCAGAGCTCGCCCAGGAGCGCATCCGGATCCAGATGGCTGACGGCAGGGGCGAGGTGGTCATCGCGCTGCGGCCCGACCTCGCCGCCACCAACGCGGCCCGCCTATCGCGTCTGGTCCGCGAGGGGTACTTCGACGGCCTGACCTTCCACCGCGTAGTCCCCAACTTCGTGGTGCAGGGTGGCAGCCCGAATGGCAACGAATACTCCGGCGACGGCCCATACACCCGCGACGAGATCTCCAGCCACGGCCACTGGCGCGGCACGGTCGGCCTCTCGACGCGAGGTCGCGACACAGGCGACGCCCAGATCTTCATCAACCTCGTCGACAACGTGCGCCTCGACGCCGACTACACCGTCCTGGGCGAGGTTGTCGAGGGGATGCACGTCGTCGACGCCATCCAGGAGGGAGACACAATCGTGCTAGTGGACCATCCGACTTCGACGACCACCCGATGACGCAGGCCACCCTCTTCGCCAGGATCGTGAGCGGCGAGCTTCCCGCCGACATCGTCTACCGGGACGATCTCGTCACCGCCTTTAAAGACATCCGCCCACTCGCGCCGATCCACATCCTGATAGTGCCGAACAGGGCGATTGCGACGCTAGCCGACGTATCCGAGGGCGACGAGGCGACGCTCGGCAGGATGCTCCGCGTGGCCTCCGCCCTGGCCCGCCAGGAGGGGATCGCCGAGGACGGGTACCGGGTGATGATCAACTGCCGCGATCACGGCGGCCAGGAAGTCTACCACCTGCACCTTCACCTAGTCGGTGGACGCCCCCTGGGGCCAATGCTCGCGAGGTCGCGCTGAGTCCGGCGAGGCAGCCCCACGCCCCTCAGCCCCTCGCCCTACGAAAGAGCCTCGCGGACGCCACCCAGAGCGCCACGAAGAATCCGTTCGAGAGAACGATCTCCGGCGTTGACGAGACCGGGTGGTGCTGCTTGCCCAGGATCAGCGCGACGACCACCACGAGGCACTGCGCCACGGCCGCCCAGTAGAGCGCCAGCTCCATCCCGGCGGGCCGGAAACGGGCCACCAGGGCACCGACCGCCGCAACACCGATCACGCCGCCGTAGAGCAAGTCGAAGGGATCGCCCTCCACACCGATCAGACCCACGGCACCGATCACCCAAATCAGGAGCATCGCCGTCCCCAGCACCGCGCCGTAGGCTACCCTCAGACCTCGGGTCCAACCCACGCGGCTCAGCGATCGTTCTTCCAACGGGCGGTTGCCTGCCAGCACCAAAGTCGCGCCTCCCATACACATGGACGTCCGAACGTGGAGCCATCGAACGCATCCTCGACCGCTGGGACAGGTCCGGCACCGCGCATGGTTGCCTAGCAGCCCGTGGACAAACCTACAATTCCTGTATCCCTGGCTTCGCTCTGCGTCGCTCTTCGGGCCGGTAGCGCTGCTACCAGCCCATGCCCACTGCCGGCTGTCGCAAGGGTAGGCTCGGCTGTAGTTTATCCTACCGATGTTGCACGGAGTCCCCACCCCAGGGTGTGGCGACCCGGCCCCGACTGGGAGGAGCAGAGACGAAGTGTCAGGCACGGCGCACTTTGCATTCGAGCGAGATATCGTAGAGCTGGAGGACCAGGTCGCACGGCTTCGCGACAACGCCGCCAAGCGGGGCCTGGACGCTGGCGACGAGCTGCAGGTCCTTTCGGCGAAGCTGGACGCGCTCCGCGACGAGACATACCGCAACCTCGCCCCGATGGAACAGGTGCAGGTGGCCCGCCACCCCAAGCGTCCCTACGCGCTCGACTACATCGAGGGCGTCTTCGCCGACTGGTTCGAGCTCCGGGGGGATCGCCGCTACCGCAACGACGAGGCGATCGTGGGCGGCTGGGCGAGGCTTGACGGCAAGTCGGTCATGGTGATCGGCCACCAGAAGGGGCGCGACATGAAGGAGAATCTGCGCCGCAACTTCGGGATGCCCCACCCGGAGGGCTACCGCAAGGCGCTCCGCCTCATGCGCATGGCGGCCAAATTCCGCCGTCCGGTCGTGACGCTGATCGACACACCCGGCGCCTACCCGGGCTTCGGCGCCGAGGAGCGGGGACAGGCGGAGGCGATCGCCACCAACCTGCGCGAGATGGCGCGGCTGCGGGTGCCGAGCGTCTCCGTGGTGATCGGCGAGGGGGGATCGGGAGGGGCGCTGGCGCTCGGAGTCACCGACCGCATCCTCCTGCTCGAGCACTCGATCTACTCGGTGATCTCGCCAGAGGGGTGCGCGGCCATTCTCTGGCGTTCGGCCGACCAGCGCGAGAAGGCGGCCAGCGCGCTGCGCCTGACCTCGGCGGACCTCTTCGACCTTGGTGTTGCCGACGAGGTGATCGCCGAGCCGCCCGGCGGCGCCCACACAGACCCCAACGCCGCCATGCAGTCGGTCTCCAGATCTCTTTCCCGCCACCTTGGCGAGCTAGGGCAGGTGGAGAGGGATCAGCTCCTGGCCAGCCGCCGGGCGAAGTACGAGTCGCTCGGGACCTGGGTCGAGGCGGGCAGCTCCTGAGGGGCGGATGAACGGGTTTGCGGAGGTGCGCTTCAAGGGTGCCAGGAGGGGCTACTACTCGACGGCGGGTCTGGAGCTGGCCCCCGGCGATCGGGTGATCGTGCAGGCGGAGCGAGGGGAGGACTTCGGCGAGGTCACTGCGCTCGGCACGATCGCCGAACGCAAATGCTCGACCAGCGAGTGCGGGACCCCGAACCCCACGATGCGGGTGCTGCGTCGAGCGGGACCGGAGGAGGTGCAGCGGGCGAGCTACCGGGACGACGACGACCGCCGCGCTCTGCGAGAGGCCCGTCGGCAGGTCGCCAAGCACGGCCTGAAGATGAAGGTCAGCGACGCGGAGTGGCAGTTCGATCGCAGAAAACTGATCATCTACTTCACGGCCGAGCGCCGCGTCGACTTCCGAGAGCTGGTGCGCGATCTGGCACGGTCCTTCAGGACCCGCATAGAGCTCAAGCAGATCGGGGTGCGGGACGAGGCGGCGCTGCTGGGCGGAGTGGGGCGGTGCGGTCGGGAGCTCTGCTGCGCCACCTGGCTCCCCGAGCTCAAGCCGATCAGCCTCCAGCTCGCCAAGGACCAGTCCCTTTCGCTCAATCCCGCCCAGATTGCGGGGTGCTGCGGGCGGCTGATGTGCTGCCTGCGCTACGAGCACGACTCGTACGTGGAAGCACGGCGGAGGTTTCCGCGTGAAGGCCGCGTGCTGAGGACGGCGCGGGGGAGCGAGAGGGTGGTCGGCGTCAACATCTTCCGCGACACGATCACGCTCCGGGACGAGGAGGGCGAAATGCGCGTCGTCGACATCCACGAGCTAATGCGCGAGGTGCAAGCGCGGCGCGACCTGCGTGCCAACGGCAACGGACGCCGCGGGGAGGAGGCTTGATCGGCTCCGCGGCGGACAAGGGTACCGGAGAAGGCTCTGGGGCCGAGGCAGTGCATGTCGAGTTCGAGGATGTTGCCAAGAGCTACGACGGCCGCACGATGGCGGTGCAGGGCTTCGACCTGCGCGTGCGCCGCGGCGAGTTCGTGACGCTGCTGGGTCCTTCGGGTTCCGGCAAGACGACAATCCTGACGATGCTGGCCGGCTTCCAGGCACCTACCTCCGGGGTCATCAGGATCGACGGTAGCCGCGTGGACGACTTGCCGCCCCGCCGTCGCGGGATCGGGATGGTCTTTCAGAACTACGCCCTCTTTCCGCACATGTCGGTCGAGGAGAACCTCGCGTTCCCGCTCGAGGTGCGCGGCCTGGCCAGGGCAGAGTGCCGCGAACGCGTGGGCAGCGCTCTGCGCCTGGTGCGGCTCGAAGGTCTCGAGAAGCGGCGGCCCGGACAGCTCTCGGGTGGCCAGCAGCAGCGTGTCGCGATCGCTCGCGCTCTCGTCTTCGAGCCGAGCCTGGTGTTGATGGACGAGCCCCTGGGGGCTCTGGACCGCAGGCTGCGCGAAGAGATGCAGTACGAGATCCGGCGCATCCATCGCGAGCTCGCCGTGACCGTCGTGTACGTGACGCACGACCAGGAGGAGGCCATGGTGTTGTCGGAGCGCATCGCCGTGCTGAGGGCGGGTGCGGTCGAACAGATCGCGGGGCCCGAGGCCCTGTACGAGGAGCCGGAACGGTCCTTCGTGGCGGACTTCATCGGCGAGAACAACCACCTCGACGGCACGGTGATCGCAGTCGACGGCGACTTCTGCGAAGTGGAGGTCGGCAGGGAGCGGGTCCGAGCGCTCAGGATCGTCGAGTGCGAGCCGGGCGACCGCGTGACCCTCTCGATCCGACCTGAGCGCGTCGCCGTGAATCCCGATCCGGGCCTCTACCAGAACCAGGTCGGGGGCACGATTCGCGACGTGGCCTTTGTGGGCGACCACCTCCGCGTCCGCATGGCGGCTTGCGGCGTCAGCAACCTAGTGGCGAAGATTCCCAACGTCGCAGGGCACGGCGGGGTCCTCGTGGGCGACACTGTCCGCATCGCGTGGACGGTCACGGACTGCCGCGCCCTAAACTTCGAACCAATGCAGGACTGACTTCCACCATGGAGCAGACATGATCAGATCGACCCTCTTCGTATCGGTCGCGGCGGCGGCCGTCGCGGGAATTGCAACGCCCCGGCAGCTGGAAGCCCAATCGGTGACGGCGGTTTCGTGGGGCGGTTCGTACGGACGAGCCGTTCACATGGGCGTCAACCTCCCGTTCACGCAGGAGACGGACGTCAGAGTGATAGTCGAGGACTACAACGGCGGGCTCGCTCAGATCAGGGCGCAGGTCGAGGCGGGCAACATCCAGTGGGATGTGGTTGACCTCGAGATCGCCGACATGGCGCGCGGATGCGACGAGGGGCTCCTCGAGCCGGTGGACATAAGCAAGCTGCCCCCTGGGCCGGACGGTGTCCCAGCCGTCGACGACTTCGTGGCGGACGCCCATGCGGAGTGCGGCGTGGGCCAGCTCTTCTGGTCGACGGTATACGCCTACAACACACAGACTCTCGAGAGCGACGAGCAACCCGCCACGATGGCCGACTTCTTCGACCTCGAGAGGTTTCCGGGCCGGCGTGGCATGCGGCGGGTGCCGCAGGTCAATCTGGAGTTCGCCCTGATCGCCGACGGTGTCCCGACGGACGAGGTGTACGCCACTCTGGGCACGCCCGAAGGGCTGGACCGGGCCTTCGCCAAGCTGAGCTCCATCAAGGACCAAGTCGTGTGGTGGGAGGCGGGCGCGCAGCCGCCGCAGATGCTGGCGGACGGCGAGGTGGTAATGAGCACCGCCTACAACGGGCGGATCTTCAACGCGCAGGTGCTCGAAGGCCAGCCCTTCAAGATCGTCTGGGACGGCCAGATGCTCGACATCGGGGTCCTCGGAATCGTCGCTGGCACCCCCCGCCTGGACGAGGCGCTGCGCTATCTGGCGTTCGCGACCACCGCCGAGTCCCAAGCGAGGATCGGAAACAGGATCTCGTACTCCCCTGCGCGCAGGTCGGGCACGGCCATGATCGGGAGGCATGTGCTCACTGGGTTGGAGATGGCCCCCCACATGCCAGCCACCCCCGAGAACACAAAGAACTCGCTCAGGTTCGACTGGCGCTGGTGGGCCGACCACCAGGACGAGTTGAACGAGCGTTTCAGCGCGTGGCTCGCCCGCTGACGCGTTGAGTCACCAGAGCCGGGAGCGGCGGCGGGCGGTCGGCCTTGCGCTGCCGCTCCTGCTCTTCATCGTCGTCACCTTCGTCGCGCCCCTAGCGGCGATGTTGGTGCGCTCGATCCACGACCCGGCGGTGGTCGACGCCCTGCCGGAGACGATCTCGGCGCTCGAGGGCTGGGACGGCCAGGGACTCCCCCCGGAGGAGGCGTTCGCAGCGATGGCCCGCGAGCTCGTCGACGCGCGCGCCGACAGGTCGCTGGGAAAGGTGGCCAGTGCCCTCAACAGGGTGCAGGGAGGTCTTCGAAGCGTCGTCTCCAGGAGCGCCCGCTCCCTCGAGGGGGTGAGCGAAGGACCGTGGCGGGAGGCGATGGCGGGCGTGCACGAAGCGTGGTCCGACCCCACCACCTGGCACGCGGTGCTCGCCGCAGGTCAGCGCTTTACGCTGCGGCACTACCTCGGTGCCCTCGACATGCGCCGCCTTCCCGACGGATCGCTAGCCCGACAGCCGGAGGATCGCCGCATCTACCTACCGCTCCTCTGGCGCACACTTGCCGTGAGCGCGTCGATCGCCGTCATCTGCCTTGTCCTGGGGTACCCCCTGGCGCACCTCATCGCCATCTCGCCCCCGGGGCGCGCCAACCTCCTCCTCGCGCTCGTGCTGGTGCCCTTCTGGACCTCGCTCCTGGTGCGCACAACCGCCTGGATCGTCCTCCTCCAGAGGCAGGGCGTGGTAAACGACCTGTTGGCTGCCATTGGGCTCGTCGGCGAGGACGGCCGCCTGGCTCTGATCTACAACATGACCGGCACCGTGGTGGCGATGACGCACGTGCTCCTGCCCTTCATGGTGCTCCCGCTCTACTCGGTCATGCACGGGATCCCGCCGCAGTACATGAGGGCGGCCTCGTCGCTGGGCGCGCGACCGGCCCAGGCCTTCGCGCGCGTGTACTGGCCGCTTACGCTGCCGGGCGTCGGAGCCGGAACGCTGCTGGTCTTCATCCTGGCGATCGGCTACTACATCACACCGGCCCTTGTCGGGGGGAGCAGCGGCCAGCTGATCTCGAACATGGTCGCCTACCACATGCAGACTTCGCTCAATTGGGGTCTCGCCGCAGCGCTCGGGGGAATCATGCTCGCCGGCGTGCTCGCGCTCTACGTGCTCTACGACCGGCTCGTGGGCGTCGAGCGCCTCGGTCTGGGGTGATGACCAGGTGACAACAGTGGGGCCGTCCGCATTTGCCCGGCTGCTTCGCCCCGGACAGCTGGGCCGCGCGGCGTACGTGGCGTACTGCGTCGCGGTGCTGATCTTCCTCTTCGCCCCGATATTGGTGATCGTCCCGCTGAGCTTCAACGCCGAGCCGTACTTCACCTTCACCGAAGGAATGCTCCGGCTGGACCCCGAGGCCTACTCGCTCCGGTGGTACCGCGAGATCGTCGAGAACGAGGTTTGGCGCAGGAGCCTGGTGAACAGCCTGATCATCGGGGTATCGGCGACCGTCCTTGCCACCGCCCTCGGCACGCTGGCCGCCCTGGGTCTAGCCAGCCCCGCAATGCCGGCCCGCCGTTTCGTCACCGGCCTCCTGATCTCGCCGATGATCACCCCCGTGATCATCTCGGCGACCGGGATGTTCTTCTTCTACTCGCGGATCGGTCTGGGGCAGACCTACCTTGGCCTGATCCTGGCGCACGCGACTCTGGGAATTCCCTTCGTGGTGATCACCGTCACCGCCGCCCTTGCGGGCTACGACCGCAACCTGAACCGGGCCGCCGCCTCGCTCGGCGCGAGTCCCTTCGCCGTCGTGCGGCGCGTCCAGCTGCCGCTCATCGCCCCGGGCGTGATCTCCGGGGCCCTCTTCGCCTTCGCCACCTCCTTCGACGAGGTCGTGGTCGTGCTCTTCATGGCCGGCGTCGAGCAGCGCACCATACCGCGCCAGATGTGGGCTGGCATCCGGGAGCAGATCAGCCCCGCCATCCTGGCCGTGGCGACCTTCCTGGTGGTCTTTGCGGTGCTCCTCCTGGCGGTGGTGGCGTGGCTAAGGAAGCGGGGCGGCGGCTAGCAGCCGTACAGCCTACCACCTCATTTCGGGCGGGGCTGGTGGCAGGTTGCCGGCACAGCCGGTTCAGATCAGGGTTGCGCTCCCCGCCGGCTGCGACGACCAGAGGCGACCGCGACCAAGCCCCGGGAGCGGAGCGGCTCACCGACGCCCGACGACGGGCGACGAGGCGCCGAGGCGTAGGGCGGGGGCGGCGCTTCGTCCTCGATCTCGATCGTGTTCTCGGACTTCCGGAGCGCGCGCACGGTGTCTCCTTCGTCCGTGTCGGCGGTGTCGGCTGGCCAGGTCGTCACCTCGCCCACTAGGCGGTAGACGCCAGGCGGCTCGTCGGGAAGGTCGTCGAAGGTGCAGACCTCCAGCTCCTTGTACGTCTCCGCCAGCTGCACCCACCCGGTGCCCTCCTGCCTTTGCCATTCGGACCGGTGCACGGTGTAGACGGTGTCACCGTAGACGAACCCATCGAGCGGGAAGCACCCTGAGAAGCTCAGCCCCGCGAGGATCACCTTCCCCTCCTCGGTGATCTCGAGGTTGTCCCACGCCCCGTAGTCGGCGTGCGCGACCCGCACCTGGGCCTCCTGCGAGACCGAGAGGCCGTAGGGGTCGGTGGCGGTCACGGTGAGGGTGGTGCTGTCCCACAGCGACGCCGTGTCGACCTCGACCGGCGCGGTCGTGACCACGCTGCCGTCGACGGACTCGACCTCGGCCACGCTGTCGTGCTCGGTCGAGGCGGAGTAGGTGAGCTCGTCGCCGTCGGGGTCGCTGAAGTAGTCGGAGACATCGAGGACCACCTTGCTCAGCGTGTCCGGTTCGGACTCGCCTTCCTCGAACACTATGAAGAGGTCGTGGACTGGCAGAGTGTCCGCCACCACCGGAGGGTTGACTCCTATCGAGGCGCTCAGACTGTCGGATAGGCCTCCCGGATCGGTGGCGAGGACCGTGACGGTGGCCGCGCCGCCGCCCGTCGCCACGATCGTCACCTGGGAGCCTTCCGCCTCCGCCGTGGCCACCAGGTCGTCGCTGCTCCTGGCCGCGTAGGAGAGCTCGTCGTCGTCAGGGTCGGTGAAGAGGTCGGCGACATCCACCACGACGGTGTCGTCGGTGACGAGGATATGGTCCTCCAGCTCGCCCACGGCCCTCGGGGGATGGTTCTTCAAGATCGTGACCTCCACCTCCAGGGTGGCCGAGAGCCCGCCCGGATCGGTCGCCATGATCGAGACGGCCACGTCTCCAGATCCGACGGCCTCGATCTCGACCTCGGCGCCGTCGATCGTCGCGACCGCAAGCAGCGTGTCGGCGCTCGCGACCGCGTAGGAGAGCTCGTCGCCGTCGGGATCGGTGAAGTTGCCAGTGACGTCGAGCGTGACCGCCCTCCCGACCTTGAGCGTCTGCGAGGGTATCGGCTCCACCACCTCCGGCGCCCGGTTCACCACGGAGACCTGGGCACCCTGGGTGGCCGAGAGTCCGTCGGGGTCGGTCGCCGTGACCACGACCTCGGCCTCGCCCTCGCCGACCGCGCGCACTGTCATCACATCGCCGGCGACGCCGACCGTAGCCACGTCGACGTCCGAAGACCGGGCCACATAGGTAAGCTCGTCGCCGTCGGGGTCGGTGAAGAACTGCGATACGTCCTGGGCGGATTCCCCGCCCTTGAAGATCTCCACAGGCGCGATCTCGCCTACCGGTTCGGGTGCCCGGTTGGGCTGCTCGACGGTTACCGCGAAGCTCTGCTCGACCGACAACCCGCCAGGGTCGGCCGCCACGACCGCCACGGTCGCGACTCCCTCGCCCACCGTCGCCACGCTCAGGGAGGCACCCGACGTGGAGACCGCGACCACGCCTTCGTCGGACGAGGTTGCCGTGTAGGAGAGCTCGTCGCCGTCGGGATCGCTGAAGTGATCCGACAGCTCCACCTCGACGGTATCGCCGACATGGATCTCGGCGTCGGAGATCGGGGTGGAGACGACGGGCGCGCGGTTCGGAACCGTCACGACGAAGCTCTGCTCGACCGACAGCCCGCCGGGGTCGGTGGCGGTGACGGTCACGCTTGCGGTACCCTGGCCTACGCCCGCCACGCTCAGGGCGGCGCCCGACGCGGATGCCGTCGCGACCTCGTCGTCGGACGAGGTTGCCGTGTAGGTAAGCTCGTCGCCGTCGGGATCGCTGAAGTGCTCCGACAGCTCCACCCCGACCGTATCGCCGACATGGAGCTCGGCGTCCGGGATCTCGCTGGACACCGAGGGCGCACGGTTGGGAACCGCCACGGCGAAGCTCTGCTCGACCGACAGCCCGCCGGGGTCGGTCGCGGTGACGGTCACGCTTGCGGAACCCTGGCCCACACCCGCCACTGTCAGGGAGGCACCCGACACGGATGCCGTCGCGACCTCGTCGTCGGACGAGGTCGCCGTGTAGGAGAGCTCGTCGCCGTCCGCGTCGGCGAAGTGCCCGGAGAGATCCACCTCGACCGTATCGCCAACATGGAGCTCGGTGTCCGGGATCTCGCTGGATACCGAGGGCGCACGGTTGGGAACCGCCACGGCGAAGCTCTGCTGTACCGACAGCCCACCGGGGTCGGTCGCGGTGACGGTCACGCTTGCGGAACCCTGGCCTACACCCGCCACGGTCATGGTAGCGCCCGACGCGGATGCCGTCGCGACATCGTCGTCGGACGAGGTTGCCGTGTAGGAGAGCTCGTCGCCGTCCTCGTCGGCGAAGTGCCCGGCGAGGTCCACCTCGACCGCATCGCCGATATGGAGCTCGGCGTCCGGGATCTGGCTCGAAACCGCAGGCGCGCGGTTAGGCACGGTTGCGGTGAAAGTCTGTCTGGCCGGGGGACCCTCGGCGTCGGTCGCGGTGACGGTAATGTCGGCGGTCCCCTGGGAGACTCCCGTCACCGTGAGCGATTGGCCGGAGACGCTGGCCGTAGCCACCGCCGGAGTCCCCGAAGTCGCGTCGAAGGTGAGCGGGTCGTCGTCGGCGTCGCTGAAGTACTGGTCGAGCGAAAAGGTAGCCGTCTCCCCGATCACCACGCTCTGGCCGGGAATGCTGCCCGTCGCGACCGGCGCCTCATTCGAGTCACACCCAGCCGCCCACAGGGCCGCAGCCAACGCAAAGGTCTGGAGAGCCCGCCCCGGCTTCGAATCCAAATGTAAACTGTACATGACATTATGTAAAGTATTCATTACACCGGACAGGCTGAAAGTCAGGGTGCTGGCCGTGGACGCGACGCCACTCGAACGGCGTGCGAGGTCTATCCACCGGGTGGTCGGGGGCCGACACTACCGTGGCCTCCAGATGTAGGTGGACACGGCGGCGGCCGGTTCCGTGATCGAGACCGTCAGCGTGGTGTCCCCGACCTCTGCGGAGAAATCGAGGGTGTAGGTGCCTAGGGCTTCGGCCACCACCCCCGTCTGCCTCCAGGTGCCGTCGTTGTAGTTGAAGTACTTCCCGTAGTACGCCACCTCGATGGGCGGATCGAGAGACGTCACTATGACCTCCGCGGTCATGTCGCCCGTCGCCTGGCCGGGATCCTCGCCATAGTCCTGCGACAGCTCGAAGGTCCCCGTCGCCTCCGGCGCCGTATAGGTGGGGCCATCGCGAAGCGAAAAGGACACCAGGTCGTACACGCCCGAGAGATTTGGCGCCGGTCGCTTCCACTCGGGCTCGGACTCGCACGCCACCATGAGCGCGACCAGAACCAATAGGGCTGCGCTCCGCCCGAGCTTGGCGGTGCCACGGATCCTGCGCACCAGCCCTCCCGACGGGGCGGCCGGAACCGCGGAGCCAGCCTGCGAGCCTGAACCGGACGCCCTACGCGCCTTGCTGGACAGCATCTGAACCTCCAAGCGGCTAGCAACCTGTGGACACGTCCCACGGCACCCAGCGGCCTCGCCGCTTCTCGTCGCTCCCGCGAGACTACCCGGGGACCACGGGGCGGGGCCCTCGGCGAGCCGGAACCTAAGGTGCTTCGTTGGTGCCCCGCAAGGCAAATTCTCGTCAAGCGACGGGTGACAGCCGATCTGGCAGCACCGACCGCGTATCGCGGGATCGCGCGGACGGCATGACGGTCACGCGCAACGAGATTGACCCCGCGGACGGCTCGGCGCAAGCCGATGCCGGAGAGGGGAACAATCGAGCGCTCCGGCCCTTGGCAAGTGGTCGGCGGACTTGCTCTGGAACGAGGCTGCTAGCGACGATACTCCATGCCACAGATCAGAGCCCCTTCGCCCCCCAAGGGGCCGGACGACCTCTTCCGGCGGCTGGACGAGCTCGGAGTCAGCCACACGACCGTGCACCACCCCCCGGTTTTCACGGTGGAGGAGGCCTCAAGTCTCCGTGGCAAGGTCGAGGGCGCGCACACGAAGAACCTCTTCGTGCGCGACAAGAAGGAGCGGCACTGGCTGGTGTCGTGTCTTGCCGAGCGCAAGGTCGATCTGCGCTGGCTCGCCAACGAGCTCGGCACCAAGCGCCTCACCTTCTGCAGTGCGCGGCGGCTTCGTGGCTTTCTCGGCATAGAGGCTGGCTCGGTCTCGCCCTTCGCCGTGGTGAACGATGTGGGCGGCGTGGTGCAGGTGGCGCTGGACGCCGAGATGCTGGAGCGTCAACCCATGAACTTCCACCCGCTCGACAACTCGATGACCACTGCCGTGTCGACCGATGGACTCCTCCGCTTCCTGGAGGCCGAGGCACACCCCGCAAGGGTGGTACGCTTTCCCGGCGATTCCTCGGGCCAGGACTCCTCCCGTCCGTTGGCCGAAACCGCTTAGTCGGAAGCCTCGGACAGCGTGCCCGAAGCTCTCGCTGGCCTACTCCCGGCCGCCGCCCTGATCGCGGTCAACGCAGTCTGCGTGGTCTTCGTCATGCTGAGGCCGCGTGCGCGCCAGCCGTCGTCAATGGCATGGATCCTGGTCATCATAGCGGTCCCGATAGTGGGGATCGTGCTCTACGCGGTGGTGGGCGAGGTCCGTGCGGGGAGCCGCAGGAGGCACCGGCACCGAGTCATACAGGGGAGCATCCGATCGGCCGCGCGGCGGGCGCAGGGAGAGGCGACCGTAACGACTGTAGTCCCCTGGGGAACCGAGGCGATCGCCAAGCTGGCTCGTCTCGGCGACGACACCCCCCCGAGGCAGGGCAACCGGCTGACGCTTCTCGCCTCCGTCCAGTCGTTGATGCAGTCACTCATTGACGACATTGACAGCGCCAAGGTGCATGCACATCTGCTCTTCTACATCTACCTCGACGATCACGTCGGTCGCGCGGTGGCCGATGCGCTGAAGCGGGCCGCGGGGCGGGGCGTCGAGTGCCGCCTACTGGTCGACAACGCCGGCTCGGGCACGTTCCTGAAGTCCGAGCTAGCCGCCGAGCTGCGGGCGGGCGGAGTCAGGGTCGTGGCTGCGCTGCCCACCCGCATCACGCAGATCGTCACGATTCGCCTCGACATGCGTAACCACCGCAAGATCGCGGTGATCGACGGCCAGGTCGGCTACACCGGGAGCCACAACCTGGCGGCCGAGTCGTTCCACCCCAAGCCGCGTTTCGCCCCGTGGGTCGACGCGACTCTCCGAATCGAGGGTCCGGCCGTGCACGACCTGCAGGCGCTCTTCGTCGAGGACTGGTACATGGATAGCGCCGAGTACCTCGATCACCTCGTCGGCACAGTTCCCGACGCCCACCCGGACGGCCGCATCGTGCAGATAGTCGGCACTGGGGCGAGCTCGCAGAATCAGGCCCTGGTGCGGGTGATCCAGTCTGCCGTGCACATGGCCCGCGAGGAGCTGATCATGACGACGCCGTACTTCGTTCCCGACGAGGGGACTCTCGCCGCCATAACGACGGCCGCGATCCGAGGCGTGCGCACGATCATCGTCGTCCCGGCCCGCAACGACTCCCCGCTGGTGGCGCTGGCGAGCCGGAGCTTCTACGGAGCCCTCCTCGAGGCCGGTGCCGAGGTGCACGAGTACACGCGGGGCCTGCTTCACGCAAAGACGATTACCGTGGACCGAGACTTCGCGATGGTGAGCACCGCCAACCTCGACCGTCGCAGCTTCGAGATCAACTTCGAGGTGAGCACGCTCGTCTACAGCAGCGACTTCGCCTCCGAGCTCCGGCTTCTGCAGACCGGATACCTGAACGACTGCGAGCGAGTCGAGGGCGCTGCCTGGGAGGCGCGCCCGTGGCCGCGAAGGCTCGCCGAGAACGCAGCCGGGCTCTTCAGCGCCCTTCTCTGACTGACGGGTTGTGCCCTCCCCGGCCCCGGATGGGGGGCCACGAAGAAGGGCCTGGATAAGGGTCCCCCAAAAAGGCCACCGCCCACCGGCGAATCGTCGGTCACCTTCGCCTGACGGCGGTCCCAATCCGTCATGTTTCCGCCCCCTCCCGGGGTGCAACCTGTGACTACAGGCAAGTGGGCAGGCACAACGAGTCGCTGCGGAGCGCAGAGGGCGGGCGTACCCATCCGGACCGTCGGGCGGGCTCCGCACCAGCAAGGGAGGTCGAAGTTGAGTCGTTCGGTAAACAAGGTAATCCTGGTCGGCAACGTGGGGAGCGACCCGGATGTGCGCGTCACCCCCTCGGGGGCCAAGGTGGCCCGAGTGTCGCTCGCCACCAACTGGCGAACCGGCGGAGAGGATCCCGAGGAGCGAACCGATTGGCACCGCGTCAAGCTCTGGGGCCGTCTCGCCCAGGTGACCGAGGACTACGTCTCGAAGGGCGACCGCCTCTACGTCGAGGGGCACCTGCAGTACGACTCCTACGAGCGCGACGGCGTGACGATCCCGACGGCCGAGGTGAGGGTCCGCGAGATGGTCATGCTAACGCGCAGGGATGACGGCTGAGCAGTCCGCCGCGGGTACCGGCACCGTAAGCCACGGGTTGTCCACGGGCTGCCGCAGTCCGTGGGCAGACTCGCGCGAGCACCGGGAGGGGCGAAGCGCCAGCGGTCCACGGGTACGGGCGCTGTAAACCACGGATTACAAATTGTAAAGAGTAAATTACAACACTGCACAGGCTAGCGAAGCGGTCCAGCGGGGATGCAGCGCTGCTCCGCCGCGGGAGCTTGTCCACGCGCTGCTAGTTCGTCCTCCAGAAACCGGAGAGAGATTCACCCTGGGGGCTGTCGCGCAGCTTCTCGAAGGCGCGGTTGCGGATCTGGCGGATGCGCTCCCGGGTGACGCCGAGCAGCGAGCCGATCTCCTCCAGGGTGCGCTCCTCGCCGTCGTCGAGGCCGTAGTAGAGGTAGAGGATCTTGCGTTCGCGCTCGGTCAGGTAGCTGTCGAACATCGTCTCGAGGTAGCTGCGGCGCGCAACGGCCTCCACGTCGTCCTCGATCTCGGCGGCGTCGGCCCCGGCGAAGCGCTCGCCGAAGTTGGCGCTGTCGCGGTCCCCGCGGTCCATCGGAGCGTCCAGGCTGAGCTCGGCAGCGGCCACGCGCCGGAGAGCCCGCACCGTCTCGATCGGCTCGTCCATCGTGCGGGCGAGCTCCTGGTCGGTGGGGGTCCTGCCCAGCTGCTGCGTGAGCACGGTGCTTGTCCGAGCGAGGCGCGCCAGGTTCGAGTTCTGATTTAGCGGAATCCTGACCGACCGGGTCTGCTCGGCGAGCGCCTGCAGGACGGTCTGGCGGATCCACCACACCGCGTAGGAAATGAACTTGACCCCCTTTTCGGGGTCGAACTTCTTGACCGCCTTAAGAAGCCCCTCGTTGCCGATGCAGACGAGCTCGGCCAGGCCGAGACCCCGACCCTGGTACTTCTTCACATAGGAGATCACAAAGCGAAGGTTGGCGGTCACCAGCCGCTCGGCCGCCTCCTTGTCGCCCGTTCGGGCTCGCCTCGCGAGTGCCCTCTCCTCCTCCGGATTGGCTATGAGTGGGTAGCGCTCCACATCTTGGAGATACTGATCGAACGAATCCAGGCCTCGCGAAGCTCCGAACAATGCCGTCCTCCTGAAAGGGCTCTCGTGCAGCTGCTCTTCCCCAAACCTAGTCCCCAAGCGGGCCTCCGACCGGCCAGCTCCAGACCGTGCGCCGGGCGCCGAGACATCGGCAAGGGGGTACGCACGGTACGAACTTCCGCACGCCAAGTCAAATGTTTGCGCGAGAGAGGCGACGGCCGCCGGCCCTTCGTCGCGCCCTGCCAGCGGGAGGCTTCGCCGGTCGCGGTGCTCGTCCGGGCCTGTCCACGACCTCCGGCGCTTCGCCGCCCTCGGTGGTCGCGGAAGTTACACCACGGACTGCTAGCGCCCCAGAAGGGCGCCGAAGGGACTGGGGGTGCGACCCCGGCGGGCCCGCCGATCACCGATTCGGTCGAGCAGGCTGATCGCGTCGACACCCACCCGAAACTGGAGCTTCCCGAGCCCGCCGTCCTCGATCGGCGCCGCGAAGTCCAGGCGCATCGCGCGTCTGGCGCCGGCTGGCGCTCCGATCCGGAGGCCCGCACCAGCCGCGAGCTTCAGCCCCGTGTCCACTCCGAAGGGCGTCCCGTCCCCCAACCCCGCACCCGCATCGACGAAGAAGGCCAGCCCCAGATCCACCTGCTCCCGAAATGGGCCATCCAGGAGCACCCGGTCCTCCAGGTGCGCCACCACCCGACGGGCCACCGGAAGCGCGTCGCGGTCGTAGCCACGAAGGGCGTGGGGGCCGCCCATGTTCACCTGGAATGGCAGCGAGCTCCGCCAGGCGCCAACGCCCGTCAGAGCCAGGAGGAGCGTGTGCCGGGGAGCAGCTCCGGGTCGCCAGTAGAGGTGGGTCCCAGTCTCGGCGAGCAGGTCGCGCACGGCACCCGAGCCCGCGCTTCCCAGGACCGGCAGCGCCGCCCCCACCTCGAGCGTCGAGTTGACCACCCAGCGCCCCCCGGCGGCACCGAGGAAGAGCGAGAGTGTGCCCCGCACCTCGTGGAACCTGCCCTCCGAGGAGAGCCACCTCCCGCCGCCCACCGTGGTGCCGACCGTCGCCAGAAGCTGTGCGCCGACACGGACCTCCTGGTCGTTTCGAAGAGCATCCAGCCCCGCCACGGTCACATGCCTGACGCTGCGCCTCGCGGCGAGCACGTTCAGGCGGAGCGCCCTCCTACCGAGCACGTGCGGCTCGACCGCCTCCGCCGTAGCCGCATCCGCGCGCTTCGGGTTGTCGAAGTCGGAGTCCACCACAACCATGACGCTGTCTGGGTAGCCGTCGAAGGTCACCTCCTCCCAGGAGACCCCCGCACCTAGCACCGACAGCCTGCCGGGAGCGCCGAACCGCCTGGAGATGGCGGCGATCGCCGTGCGGGACTGAATCGGCAGGTTAACATGGCCGAAGTCCGTCCCCTCGGGCGCACTGTACCGGAATTGGTCTTCCCGCATCGAGTACGATTCGGTCAGCGCCCAGGAACCGACCTCGCCCACATACGGATAGGTCAGCGACTGGTAGATGAAGCCGCCCGTACGGGTCCTGCCGACGCCTGCCCGCGCGTCGAGCCGTGTGCCAGGCAGCTGCAGGGCGCTCAGCCGGATCCCCAGGTCGCGGCGCTCGTCCTGCTCGGTCGCGTAGGCGCCGAGGAGGACGCCCACGCCCAGGAAGTTCTCCTCGTCGAAGGAGGCCTGCGTGATTCGCAGGCCCTCGTCGTACTCCCATCGCACATCCAGCTTGAGCGACCACCGATCACGGGTCTCGGCAACCAGGTGCACCTCCTCGTCGCCCACATGCACGGGGTAGACGTGCGCGTCCGCCATGATGGGAAGCTCCCGGAGGAGGCGCTGCGACTCCGCCGCGAGGAGCGGGTCGAAGCAGTGGCCCTCGTCCAGCAGCAGCTCGCGGCGGATAAAGCCTTCGCGCGTGCGGTGATGCAGTAGATTGGCGGTCGAACGCGCCCAGTCCCCCGCACGGGCCACCAACCCTCGGGAGCCCACCGAGTCGATCGCTGGGTAGTAGACGGGGTGGTTGTCGACGAAGACCCGCGCGACGACAGGCCCATCGCAGCTCCCATCCTCCGCGGCGCCGACGGGAGTGGATTCCTGCGCCGACGCGCCCGAATGGACGGCGGCGCCCAGGCCGACCAGGACGGTCGCCAGGTGGCGCGGGGAGGCGGCGAGATTCGTCGTCACGGATATGGTGGTGGATCGCTGTTACTGTTGACGGAGTGCCGACAATACGAAATTTAGGCGGTCGGCAGGGCCGCGCGGGTGGCCCACAGGGGATCCGACCCGCATCAGCATCGATGGAGTTGCAGGGTGGAGCTAACGGAACATGGACTGACCCCCAGGGGGACGGTGCACCGCAATCTCTCGGCGGCGGCGCTCTACGAGGAGACGCTGCGGCTGGGCACGGGCAGGCTCGCGGCCGGAGGCGGCCTCGTCACCGTCACCGCGCCCCACACCGGGCGCTCGCCCAACGACCGCTTCGTGGTGCGCGAGCCGTCGAGCAGCGGGAGGATCGACTGGGGAGCGGTCAACGTCCCGATCTCCGAGGAGTCCTACGCGCTCCTGAATGACGATGTCCGCAGGTGGCTGAGCGGCCGCGACCTCTATGTGCGCGACGCCCGCGCCGGGGCCGATCCGCGCTATGGGATCGGCGTCCGGGTCGTCTCGGAGAGTCCGTGGCATGACCTCTTCGCCCAGAACATGTTCCTGCGCCTGGCACCGGGCGACGAGGACGGCTTCGCGCCCGACTTCGTGGTCCTCCACGCGCCTTCGCTGCAGGCGGACCCCGAACGGCACGGCACCAACTCGGGCGCCTTCATCGTGGTGCACTTCGGCGAGCGGGTCGTGCTGGTCGGCGGAACCCAGTACGCGGGCGAGATCAAGAAGTCGATCTTCGCGTCGCTCAACTTCCTCCTTCCGGCCCAGGGCGTGCTCCCGATGCACTGCTCCGCCAACATCGGCGAGCGAGGCGACACGGCGCTCTTCTTCGGGCTCTCCGGCACCGGCAAGACGACGCTCTCGACCGATCCGGCGAGGCGCCTGATCGGCGACGACGAGCACGGCTGGAGCGACCAGGGCGTCTTCAACTTCGAGGGGGGCTGCTACGCCAAGACGATCCGCCTCTCGCCAGGAGGGGAGCCGGAGATTTATCGCGCCACCGGCATCTTTGGCACGATTCTCGAGAACGTGATCATAGACGAACGCACCCGCGAGATCGACTACGACTCGGCCGAGATCACCGAGAACACGCGGGCCTCCTACCCGCTCCACTACATCGAGAACTCGGTGCGGTCCGGGACCGGGGGACACCCCGAGAACGTCGTGTTCCTCACTGCGGACGCCTTCGGGGTGCTGCCGCCGATCGCCCGCCTGACCCCCGAGCAGGCGATGTACCACTTCCTCTCCGGGTACACCGCCAAGGTCGCGGGGACGGAACGCGGCGTGACCGAGCCGCGGGCCGCCTTCAGCGCCTGCTTCGGGGCACCCTTCCTGCCGCAGCACCCCTCGGTCTACGCGAATCTGCTGGGCGAGAAGCTGCGCGAGCACGGCACCAAGGTCTGGCTAGTCAACACCGGGTGGAGTGGCGGTCGCTACGGAGTGGGGTCCCGCATGGATCTGGCCCACACCCGCGCGATGGTGGACGCCGCCCTTGGTGGCGAGCTGGACGAGGCCCCGGTCGCGGTCGATCCGGTCTTCGGTCTGCGTGTCCCGGAGCGCGTCCGGGGCGTGCCGGAGGACGTTCTCTGGCCGCGGGCGACGTGGGCCGATGCGGGCGCCTACGATGCCGCCGCGGCCGAGCTCGCGGATATGTTCAGGGGCAACTTCCGTGCCTTCGAGGGTCAGGTTGAGGGTGGCGTCAGGGAGGCCGGCCCGGGGTAGGAGCGGCGGCGAAGATGGGGTCTTCGCTCGCTATTCGAGGTTTCGTCTGGTATTCGTGAAGATCCGTCAATCACCAGTGGATTTTCCCGAATGTTGACCGAGGCAGCCCAGCTCCGTACAGTTCAGGGGTCATGTTCGTCGAGCGACCCGGGTCCACCCGAGAAGTGCATACCGCCCTGCGCGTACACCCCTGCGCGGCGCTTACCGGGCCTCGGCAGTGCGGCAAGACCACGTTGGCCCGCCGCATAGCAGCAGACGAGCCCAGCACATATTTCGATCTGGAGTCGGCAGTGGACCGGCGTCGGCTTGATGCGCCGGAGCAGACTCTGGGGGGTCTCGCTGGCCTGGTAGTGATTGACGAGGTGCAGCGTATGCCCGCGCTGTTCGAGACGCTGCGGGTACTGGTGGACCGCCCCTGGTCCGCTGCCCGCTTCCTGCTGCTCGGCAGCGCATCGCCCGCTCTGGTGAGGGGCGTCTCGGAATCGCTGGCCGGTCGCGTTGGCCTCGTCGATCTAGGCGGGTTTACGCTGGACGAGATCGGCGGCGAGTCATGGCGGGAGCTCTGGCTGCGCGGCGGCTTCCCTCGGTCCTTTCTCGCCGTTGCGACGGAGGACTCGGCACTCTGGCGCCGGGACTTCGTTCGCACCTTCCTCGAGCGCGACATCCCGCAGCTCGGCATCACGATTCCCGCCGAGCGGCTGCGACAGTTCTGGACGATGATCGCCCACTACCATGGCCAGAAGTGGAACGGCGCCGAGTTTGCCCGCTCCCTTGGCACCGGCGAGGGGACGGCCCGACGCTACCTGGACCTGCTTGCGGGGGCGTTCATGGTCCGGGTCCTGCCGCCGTGGTTCGAGAACCTAAAGAAGCGGCAGGTGAAGGCTCCCAAGGTATACGTCAGGGACACGGGGCTGCTGCACTCGCTCCTGGGGCTTTCCAGCTCCGACGATCTGGCTGGTCACCCCAAGCGCGGTCCGTCCTTCGAGGGATTCGTCATCGAGCAGCTTCTCGCGTCTTCGGGAATCCGGGACGCGTACTACTGGGCGACGCACGGCGGTGCCGAGCTGGATCTGCTGCTGCTGCACGCCGGCCGACGCTACGGTGTCGAGTGCAAGTACGCCGACGCGCCCGGCACCACTCGCTCCATGCGCGTCGCCCTAGCCGACCTCCGGCTGGACCACCTCTGGATAGTCTACCCCGGCGACCGCCCCTACGACCTGGAAGAGCGCATCTCGGTCGTTCCGGTGCGCGAGATCGGGGCGTTGGCGGCCAGGCTGACCATGTCAGAGCGCCACGACCATACTTAGCTGGTCCGTGGACAGATTTCCCAGAGCAGGAGTGGTGCCGTATCCCCGCTGGACCACTTCGCTCGCAAGTCCTTGCTGTAAAGTATGGTTTACAATATGTAATCCACGATTTACAATGCCAGCACCGGCGAGGTGGGAACCTCAACGGTGGCAGGGCAGGCACCCACCGGGCACGATCACCGGACCGCGATGTGCGCCACATAGATCACGCGGTTGCGCTCGAAAGCGATTTCGGTCCCACCCGGGGACCACGCGGGGTCCCAGGCCCCGTAGATGTAACCGTCCGTCAGTCGCTCCACATCGCCTCCGTCCGCATTCATCACGTATATCTCCCTCCATTTGCCGTTGGTGTCGCGGTCGGACGCGAAAGCGATCCTGGCCCCGTCCGGGGACCACGCGGGCCACCAATCGGCGCTGTTGTTCGTCAGCCGCTCCACGTCGCTCCCGTCCGCATTCATCACGTAGATCGCCGTGTTGCCGTCGCGGTCGGACTGGAAGGCAATCCTGGCCCCGTCGGGGGACCACGCGGCGAACCAATCGATGCCACTGTCGTCCGTCAGTCGCTCCACGTCGCTCCCGTCCGCATTCATCACGTAGATGTCCGCGTTGCCGTCGCGGGTGGACGTGAAAGCGATCCTGGCCCCGTCCGGAGACCATGTGGGCCACCCATCGTCGGCACCGTCGTTCGTCAGCCGCTCCACGTCGCTCCCGTCCGCGTCGGACACGTAGATATCGATGCGGCCATCGCCAAAGGAATTGAAGGCGATCCGGGCCCCGTCCGGGGACCAAGCGGGCGCGTGCCCACCGCCAAAACCGACCCCCGGCAGTTGCCTGAGGCCCGGAGCCACCGTCACTGTGAATGCCTGGTCGGCCGCGAGTCCCTCGGGATCATGGGCCGTCACCGTCACCACGGCCTCTCCCCAGGCCAGCGCCGTCACGGTCAGCACGCTGCCCGCCACCGCCACCTCGGCCGCCGCAGCCGCCGGAGTCTCGGCCTCGTACAGCAGCGCGTCCCCGTCCGGGTCCTCGAAGTGGCCCGCGAGATCCACCGTAAGCGAGTCCCCGACGAACACCTCGGCGCCGGAGAGGTCGTCCGTCACGACGGGCGCGCGGTTTGCCAAAGGGCTCTCCCCGCAGGCGGCGGCCACGAGCCCCGCGAAGGCGGCGGCCACGGTGAAGCGTACGCCAGCCCCTCGACGACGAGCGGCGGAGCGGCGCGCGGCGGCGATGTGGCCGTGAGCACGAGCGGCGAGGATTCGCAGGTTCTGCATCGTCGGGTTCCTTTCGCTGGCGCAAGCGGGGGCTCCCCATACGGCGGGCCAGACTCGTCTTCGGTCAACATTGTAACGCCGTGCGGCATCCCCCTCAACGCGACGACCCGGCCGCCACACACCCCCCCCCTACCCCGACCAGCCCAGCTTCGGCAGAAGCCGCCAGAGCCCAAACCCAGCAGCTGCCGAGATCGACACTGCCGCCGTGGCCGCAATCCCCTGCCCGTAGAGGATGAAGCCGGTGCCGAAGAGCGCCGCGTATACGAGCACGCACCCCAGGAACCACGCCAGGACGGTGGCGGCCAGCCCTCCCGCCTCGATGGGCCCTTCGCCGACCTCGACCACCTTGCGCCACCCCCGGCCCATCGGACGGATCCGGTCGTAGAAGCGCTGGAGCGTCGCTGTGTCCGCCGGGCGGGTGAGAAGGGTCACTCCGACCCAGCCCGCGGTCGTGACCGCCACGCCGACCACCAGCTGCTCCCACGAGTCGAGGGACGGGAGACCCAGCGCAGGGTGCACCCAGGCGAAGTGAACGGCAGCCAGCAGGGAGATCGTCATCCCGGCCAGCTCGCTCCAGACGTTCACCCGGTGCCAGAACCAGCGGAGGAGGTATACGAGGCCCGTCCCGGCCCCGATCTGCAGGAGGATCTGGAAGCCCTGCCCGGCGGTGTCGAGCACCAGCGCCACCGCAGCGCCGAGCGCCATCAGCCCCACCGTCGATATGCGCCCGACCGCCACGAGCCGCCGGTCGCTCGCCTCCGGATCGACGAAGCGGCGGTAGAAGTCGCTCGCCACGTACGACGATCCCCAGTTGAGCTGGGTGCTGATCGTGGACATGTAGGCGGCCGCGAGCGACGCGACCACCAGTCCGAGGAGACCGGCTGGCAGAAAGACCAGCATGGCCGGGTACGCCAGGTCGTTGCCCACGAGCGAGGGGTCCAGAGCGGGGAAGCGCGCCTGGATGTCGGATAGCTCCGGGTAGACGAGCATCGAGCAGAGCGCCACGATGATCCACGGCCAGGGGCGCAGCCCGTAGTGAGCGATGTTGAACCAGAGGACCGCCTTCATCGAGTCCTTCTCGTTCCTGGCCGCGAGCATCCGCTGGGCGACGTACCCCCCGCCCCCCGGCTCCGCGCCCGGGTACCAGGCGCTCCACCACTGCACCGCAATCGGGATCACGAATATGCCGAGCGCGACGCTCCAGTCGGAGAAGTCGGGGAGGAGCCGCATCGCGGAGCTCAGCTCGGGTTTCGAGACGAGTCCCGCCAGCCCGCCCACCTCCGGCTGCTGAACGGCGAAGACCGCTGCGGCGATCGACCCCACCATAGCCACCGCGAAGAGGATCAGGTCGGTGGCGACGACCCCCCAGAGCCCCGAGGTGGCCGAGTAGAGCATCGTCACGGATCCGGCGATCAGCACCGTCTGGAGCGGACTCAGCCCCAGGAGCACCCCGCCGATCTTGGTCGCCGCGAGCGTCACCGTGGCGATGATCACGACGTTGTAGAAGACGCCCAGGTAGATCGCGCGGAAGCCGCGCAGGAAGGCGGCCCCCCTCCCCGAGTAGCGGAGCTCGTAGAACTCGATGTCGGTGAGTGCGCCCGAGCGCCGCCAGAGGCGCGCATAGAAAAAGACGGTGCACATCCCGGTGATCAGGAAGGCCCACCACGACCAGTTCTGCGCTACACCGCCCCGGCGCACGAAGTCGGCAACCAGATTCGGCGTGTCGGTGGAGAATGTCGTCGCGACCATCGAGGTGCCGAGCATCCACCAGGGAAGCTTGCGTCCGGAGAGGAAGAACTCGTCCGCTCCGGCCCCGGCCCGGCGGGCGAAGCGCAGCCCGATCGCGACGACCGTCACCCCGTAGAGGGCGACGACTATCCAGTCGAGGGGGGCAAGCTGCACTGGGCGTCGGCCGTCATTAGGTTGATAGGCTCGCGCGAGCGCCGAGGGCGGCGAAGCGCTCCGCTGGCCCTTCCCATAGGCGCTCCGGGTAGACCCCGGCCCTCACCATGGCGCGGAGAGCGTCAGCCACGGGCTCGTGGTCGTCGGGGAAGGTGACGCCGAGCCACCGCTCCTCGGTCGGCACGACTCTGACGCGAATCAGGTCGCGGGCAATCAGCTCGTTCACTGCTTCGGACAGATAGTACTCATTATCTGTCCCAGGATTGGTCACGAGGAACTCTTCAAAGAGTCGTCCGAGGAGAAAAATGATATCGTTTGCAGGATGTGTGACAGATTCTGCTACTAATCTGTCACTCGGTGAATTGCGGCCTGCGAATCCCCAGAGGTTTGTGCAGACGGGGGTCGAGAGGGGCACGTCCACCGGCCGACGCTGCACGTCGTGGCCTAGGACCCGGTCGCCCGAGCGGCGCATCTTCAGCCCCTCGGTGAGCCGAACGAGGGTGTCGGGGGGGGCAACCTCGCAGAATCCGCGCGATACCCCGCCGCTCTCCGAGAGGGTGTCGACCATCGGGTAGGTGACGACACGCGCGAGCGCCCGCTGGCCTTCGCCATCGGCGGCCATGGCACCCGCCTCGACCTCTGCGCCCCGCACAGCCGCGATCAGCTGGGCGTAGGCGCCCCGTCCGTAGAAGTCGTCGGCGTTGCAGAGCGCAAAGGGTCCGTCGAGCTCGCGCGCGGCCGCCAGGACCGCGTGTCCCGTGCCCCAGGGCCGGCTGCGCCCGGGGGGGGGCGTGTCGACGAGCCCGGGGTGAAGCAGGGACTGGTAGGCGTAGCGCAGATCCAGTCCCGCCGCGGCCGCGGGGGCGAGGTGGTCGTCGAAGGCGCGCTGCAGCTCCTCGCGAATCACCAGCACGAAGCGCGAGTACCCCGCCAGCGAGGCGTCGTAGAGCGAGTAGTCGAGGAGCGCGGCCCCGCCTGGCCCGACCGGCGTCAGCTGCTTGAGGCGCCCGAAGCGGGTGGCGGTGCCAGCCGCGAGAACGACCAGGGTGTGTTCGTTCGTCATTGTGCAGCCCACCCCGACGAGGAGGTCCGTCCGTGGGGCTGCCCGGTCACCCGGCCGCTGCGATCCTCTCCTCGGCGATCCGGTCGGCGGCAGCGGAGGTGCTGATGCCCTGCTCGCCGGCCAGCCTGATCACGCGCAGCGTCTGGTCGTATATCTGCGACACCCTCGAGTAGATCGCGAAGTCCTCGGTGGGGCGCCCGAAGACTTCCTCCTGGCAGCGTATCAGCCCGCCGGAGTTGACGAGGTAGTCGGGCGCGTACGTTATCCCGCTCCGGGCGAGGGCGTCGCCGTGCCGCGCCTCGGCGAGGATGTTGTTGGCACCCCCGGCGACCGCCTTGCAGTGCAGGCGCCCCACGGTGTCGTCGTTGACCACGCCGCCGATCGAGTTGGGGGAGAAGACGTCGCACTCCGTGTCGTAGATCTCGTCCACGCCGGCTACCTCGGCACCCAGCTCGTCGGCCGCCCTGGCCGCCAGCGGCTCGTCCATCTCCGAGACGGTCAGCCTAGCCCCGGCCTCGGCGCAGAACTGGGCGAGCGCGAAGCCGACGTTCCCGAGCCCCTGGATCGCGATCTGGCGCCCCGCCATCGAGTCGCTCCCCTGGGTCGACTTCAGGACGGCGCGGATGCCGCAGCTCACTCCGTAGGCGGTGGTGCGCGACGGGTCGCCTGCGCCTCCCGCCGACTGGTGCACGCACGCGACGTGCTTCGTCACACCGCGAATCACGGCCATGTCGTGAGAGTTGGTGCCGATGTCCTGTCCCGCAATGTACTCCCCGCCCATCGAATCGATGAAGCGCCCCATGGCGCGAAGCAGCTCGGCGCTCTTGTCGGTCTTGGGGTCGCCCATGATCACGGACTTGCCGCCCCCCAGGTCGAGCCCGCTGATCGACGCCTTGTAGGTCATCCCGCGCGCGAGCCGCAGCACATCGTGGAGGGCCTGCTCCTCCGTCGCGTACGGCAGCATCCGGATTCCTCCGAGCGCGGGGCCCAGAGTGGTGTCGTGAATGGCGATGATCGCGCGGAGCCCCGAGTCCTCGTCGCTGCAGAATACCACCTTCTCGTAGTTGTGTTCTCCCATCCGCTGGAAGACGCGCATGAGCTTGGCGCCCCTCTCTCCCTGGATTCGCACTGGTCGGCCAGCCGGCCACGCCGGGAAAGATAATCCCACGAGGTGGGCGACGCAGACTCCGGGGGCGCTCGGCGGAGACCCAGCAGTCCGTGGGAGGCCTGTCCGCGGGCTGCGGCAGTCCGTGGGAGGTCTGTCGCGCGGGCCGTTAGAGGCGCTATACTACATCCCCGGCTCGGGGGAGGTGGGGCTCGGCGGGACCGCGTGGTTCCGTCCCGCCCTTGCGGCTCCCCGTGGATGGTTGTCTCTTGTTGGCTGTGCGGTCGATGGCGGCTCGCCACCTCGATCTTCGGCGTGGCCGCCGAATGTCGGTAAACCAGAAAGGACCAGAAATGCTGAGAGTCACGAACCGGAGCAGTCGTACGGGAGCCCGCAGGGCGACATCCTCCCTGGTGGCATTTCCCATTGCGGCGGCTCTCCTTGCGGGCTGCGACGAAGGAAAGATGACCCCGGTGATCGGTACCGTCAGCGGCACGGTCATGCTCGAGGGCCAGCCGCTGGCCGGCGTCAAGATTGAGCTTGTAGGCGAGGGTAGGGACACCGAAACCAACGCCAGCGGTGCCTACAGCTTCGGGGACGTGCTCGAGGGCAACTACACGGTCACCATGAGTGGCCACCCGCCCGACACCGAGTTTGAGGAGTCCGCCAGCACGACAGTGGGCGAGGGCTCGGAGAACCCGAAGGTGGACTTCTCCGGCGACTACATCAGGACCGCCGGGGTCAGCGGCTCGGTCATAGTCAGGGATCGGGTGCTGGAAGATATGCCGCTCAGCGGCATCTCGGTGGCTCTCACAGGCGTGGAGGCGCAGACGACGACCACCGACGCGCAGGGGGGCTTCACCTTCTCCAACATGCGCATGGGTGACTATGCGATCGCGATCTCCGGCATTGATGAGGCGCGCTACCTGTTCGACGTCGAGGACGTGACCTTCTCGGTCAGGGTTGGCGAGACCTACGACGCCGCCTTCGATGGAATGCGACGCGAGTACAACTTCGATGTCACGATCACCAATGTGGCGACCTTCTACCCGTACTTCTCCTCCGGCTCCTTCGACACCCCCGTGGGCGAGAGCGAGCCCGGTCCGGCCGGGATGGGGATGAGCTACGAGTTCGAGTTCAGGGCTGGTCCGGGCACACGCCTCAGCTTCGCCACGATGATGGCCCACTCGAACGACTTCTTCTACGCGCCGGGACCCGAGGGGATCGCGCTCTGGGACGGCCACGAGCAGGTGACGGGAGACGTCACCGACCAGATCATGCTCTGGGACGCCGGAACCGAGATCAATCAGGAGCCCGGTGCCGGGGCCGACCAGCTATTCCGCCAGAGCGGTCCCAACACGGGCGCCGACGACCCCAATCCCCTGGTGCGCCTGGCCGAGGACGAATATGGCACCCTCCCGGAGGTGGATTCTGTGATTTCGGTCACGATCGAGTCGACCGGCCCCTACATGTTCAAGGTCACGATCGAGAACGTAAGCCTGGACCACACCATCGAGACGATCGCTGGCGAGTGCATGGACGTGCCGATCGCGCCGGGCGTATTCGTCGCCGGCTACGCTCCGCTCTTCGCCGAGGGCGAAGAGGAGCCCGGGGTCGGCCTCGAAGCACTGGCCGAGGACGGGGCCGCCGGGACCCTCGCGGAGTACGTGGGCGCGAACACGGGTGTGCTGCAGATCATCGCCCCCGGCGTCTTCGCCACGCACCAGTCGCCGGGACTGCTCTTCAACTCCGGCACGACTGCAACGGTTGGGATAGAGGCGATGGCAGAGGACGCTGACCCGATCACGCTCTATGCAAATACCGATTCGGCTGGCGGCTTCCGGGAGCTTGACTTCTTCGCCCCGCTCCTGCCCGGTGAGAGCTACACCTTCCGGGCGGTCGCCGTCCACGGCGAGGCGCTCTCTCTGGCAATGATGCTGTTGCAGTCCAACGACGTCTTCTTTGCGCCGGACGAGAATGGGATCGCGCTATTCCCCGGCGGCAATCAGCTGACGGACGACGTGACGGGGATGATCGATCTGTGGGACGCAGGCACCGAGGTGAATGGCGAGCCCGGTCTGGGCAGGTACCAGGCGCCGCGCCAGCTCGCGCCCAACACCGGTCCAGACGAAGGCGGCACGATCAGGCTCCTCGACGACGAGTTCGACTACCCCGACGTTGGCGACATGATCCAGGTCCTTGTATTGGGCCTCGGCCCGGTTAGGTAGGGTTCGCGGCAGTAGCAGGGCTCTGTAGAGGTACCGAGAGAGCTCGGCGGTCCCCCGGGGGGACGGGCCGCCGGGCTCTCTTCGTGTGTGTGCGCTGTAGTACGCCGATGCTCCGCCCCTCCTCTAGACAGCCACCGTGCCCGGGTCTGGCAGTCCGTTGCTCCTCCGGCAACGGTGATGGAGCGGCCCGCCGGAGGCACTGCAGCATCACGGGCTCCCGGTGTCAGACGTTGAAGCGAACATGCACGATGTCGCCGTCGGCCACTACGTACTCCTTGCCCTCGACCCGCATCACCCCGCGCGCCTTGGCCACCCTCTCCGAGCCGCACTCGGCGAGCGCCCCGCAGGGGGTGACCTCGGCGCGGATGAAGCCGCGTTCGAGATCGCTGTGGATGTGCCCGGCCGCGGCGCGCGCCACCGTGCCCCTCGGGATCGGCCAGGCGCGCACCTCGTCCTCGTTCACGGTAAAGAAGGAGATAAGGTCCGCGAGCTCGTAGGCGCACCTGATGAAGCGCGCCAGGGTGGGTTCGCCAATCCCCATCTCGGCCAGGAACTCCGTCTGGTCCTGCGGTGCGAGCGAGGCGATCTCGGCCTCCACGCTCGCCGATAGGACCATTGCCGATCCGCCGATCGCCGCCACCTCGGCCACAAGATCCGGCGGCGGCGACTCCCCTGCCCGCTCCTCGGCGACGTTGACCGCCACCAGGAGTGGAAGATCGGTCAGCATTCCGTACCCGCGCAGGAAGCCCCGGTGCAGCTCGTCGGCGGTTAGCTGCCTGAGCGCACTCCCGGCCTCGAGTGCGCGGACCGCCGTCGCGAAGGCGTCGATCTCGCGCACATCGGCCCGCTCCTTGCGCGCTCGGTCCAGACGGCGCTCCGCAACCCCCAGATCGGCCAGCACGCACTCCTCGTGGAAGGACCGTAGCTCGCCCAGCGGGTCGGCGTCCCCCTCCAGCGCGGGATTCGCGAAGTCGCGGATCACCAGGCAGAGGGCGTCACGGTCGCGAATCGCCTGGAGGGTGCGAGCCGAGAGGACGCGCCTGCCGGCGCCGTATTCGCCGGGGACGTCCCGGAGGCTGATCGTCGCGTGCGTGGTCTTCCTGGGGCTGTAGAGGCCGGAGAGGAAGTCGAGGCGGGGGTCCGGCACCCGCACCGTGCCCATCCTGGTCGTGCCCCCCATTCCGACCGGCGCGTCCAGGCCGGTCATCGCGTTGAAGAGCGTCGTCTTGCCCGAGCCGGCAAACCCTGTCACCCCGAACTTCATGGCACCCCCGAACCCTCAGATGTGACGATCGCCACCTGACCGCTCCCCACTTCGACCGAGTACCGCGTCCGGATCATCGCTCGGTCGGAGAGGAGGCGGACGTTCGGTGCCAGGTGCTCGGGCCGCGCGAAGTAGTCTCGCTCGAAGAGGTCGGCCGGGCGGAGGTGGTGCTCGACCACCGAGAGGGCAAGCGCGCCTCCGCGGCCCACCGTATCGGCACCCGCCTCGCCGCCCCCTCCGGCAGCGACGTCGAAGTCGAGTACAAGCCCACCGCCCTCGGGCGCGCCCCAGTGCTCGACCCGGAGCGTACGGACACCACCCGGGAGCGGCCTCCCGTTGAGGGCGACCAGCCGGGGACCCACCTCGCCTAGCTCCAGGAGCAGCATCTCGGCTCCGATTGCCGACGCGACCGACACCCTGGCGGTGCCGTGCGGGACCGCCGAGTCGGGCATCAACGCGACCTCCGGGGGCGGGGCGTCCAGAAGTTCGGCGGGCGAGAGCGCGTACGGGATCCGCGCCGGGTTGTACCGCTCCGGCGCCTCCAGCAGCGCGCCAAAGGGTCCAAGGGAGCTCGCCACCCATGCGGCACCAGGGTCCGGCGGGCGGCGCGCAGGGTTGGTCCCCCAGCTGGCCGCGCCGCTCTCGCGGTCCATGAGGTAGACGAGCGTCGACGGTGCCGGACGGTCGGAGGAGGGCTCGGCGCTTCGGATGCCCAGCGCGAGGCACGCTCCTGCGGCCAGCACCCCCAAGGCGGGAAACCACCACCGGTTGGGCTCTGCGAGCACTGCGAGGAGGGGCAGGATGGAGAGGAACGCCACCGTCGCGAGCCCGGCAACCACCGAGGCCAGCCGCATCCCCATCGCCAGCCACACCCCCTCGACGAGGGGCGTCATTACCGCGACCACTACTGTGGCCGCCAGCACCGTGGCGACCCATTGGAGATGGCCGGGAACGCGTCCCCGCGGCAGCCAGGCGACCGCGAGCGCCGCCAGACAGCCGGCCAGCGCGGGCCACTGGAAGTTCACGGCCGCCATCGGGAAGAGCGCGGTGGCAACGGAGGCGACCACAACCGAGGGGACCAGCGCCCCGACCGCCAGCTCGGCCGCCGAGAAACGTCTGCCGAGCGCCACCGCCAGGAGAGCCACGAGCACGAACGACGCGGCGACCAGGGCCAGTACATACCACCCCTCGCTGTGGAAGGAACCGGCTTGCAGCGCACCGTACTCCGGGTGCAAGCCGCGTCCCCACCGGAAGAGGAGCGATGCGCCCACCCCGATCGCGCTCACCGAGAGGAGGTACACCCCGAGCCCCGTCAGCACCCCACCGATGCGCAGCCCCCCCTCCTGGCCGCCGCGAAGGCCGCAAGCCAGAGCACCACCACCGCCGCTCCGAGCAGCCACACCCAGAGCTTGCCGTACACCACCAGCCCCACCAGCGGAAGCGTCAGGTAGCTCGCATTCGGTGCCCTGACGGCGTCGAGAGCTGCATCGCCAAAGTGCCTGAGCATCGCCAGCGTCTGGATGCCGTGGTGCTGCAGGGTGCGCTCGTCGAGGTTGCCCGGTGTGTCGGTCGTCTGGTGGTATACGTTGGCGCGTGCTATCCCCGCGAAGTTGAGCCCCTGCACGCCCGCCTCGCGAAAGGGCGTGAAGTCGGTGTCGTTCGGCATGCGCCGGTATATCTCGACGCCGATCGAATTCGCCACCGGCCTAGGGCTCGCCTCGGCGAAGGCCCGCACCACCCAGCCGTTCTCGGGACCGGTCTCGAACATCATCGCCGGGCCGCCGCCGCCGCGCATCTCGAGCGAGATCACCAGCGCCACATCCTCCATCCACGGATGCTCGTCCACGAACGCCCTCGCCCCGAGCAGCCCGAGCTCCTCGGCGTCGGTGACGAGCACGATCAGGTCGTTGGCGAGGCGCGGACCGGTCACCAGCGCCCGGAGCGACTCCAGGATCGCGGCCACCCCGATCCCGTCGTCGGCGGCGCCAGGCGAGATTCCCCGGCTGTCGTAGTGGGCGGTCACCAGCACCGCTCGCCCGCTCGACGCCGTCCCCGGCAGCCGGGCGAAGACGTTGCGCACGGTGACGGCAGTCAACGATGGCCCCACCGACTGCATCGAGGTCGTCGTCTGCACGGCGGGTTCGAGTCCGAGGGCCCGCAGCTCGGCAAGTATGTACTCCAAAGCGTCCGCGTGGCCGGGCGAGCCGGGCGGCCGCGGCTGAGATGCGATCCGCTCCACGTGCGACATTGCGCGGCCAGAGGAGAAGGCTGAGTCGGGAAGGTCGGCGGTCCCTGCGGCCGGGAGTCGCAGCGAGCTCGAGAAGAAGGCCGCAGCCAGGAGAATGAGGAGGGTGACCGGCCCGCGCATCCCCCGCCACGGGATGGGGGGTGGAGGACGGGGGGCCTCCCTGGGCGGATCTTCGCGATCCGCCTCGCTCGCACCCTCGATCGCCTCGATGTCGGACTCGCTGATCCCCAGCTCGGCCAGGGAGGGGATCTCGGGCAGCCGGGGGTGGCTCACGCGGAGGCTTTCGACAGATTGTGCCAGTTATCTGTCACGGTTCGTGCTCCGAGTCAAGTCCATCGACAAAATGCACCCCGAATCTGGCCACGGGCTGCTAGAGCGGTCCGTCGGCCCACGGGCCCCAGATGGCGTACGTCGCGCTCGGCCGTGGCTCCTCGTCTCTGCGGCCTCCCTGCACATTGAGGAACATCACCCGTCCGTCGGGGCTGAAGCACGCTCCGGCAAACTCACCCGGCTGCTCGTCCCCATCCTCGTGCGGCGACCTCACCATGTTCACGATCCGACCCTCGCGGTCGAGACCCCGAACGTACTGCTCGCCGCTCCCGTCCTCGCACATCACGAGCCCACCCCTCGGCGTCACGACGATGTTGTCGGGGCTGTCGAGCACATCGTGCGACGGCGACTCGAAGACGAGCTCCAGCTCGCCCCCATCTTCCGAAAGGGGCCGATAGTGGAAGACCTGTCCCGCCCCGGCGTCTCCCCCGTTCGTCGAGACGACGTAGATGCCGTCGTCGCCGAAGAAGGCCCCCTCGAGGCGGGCGAAGCGGGCGGCGCCCTTGGCCACCCCCTGCCTGAAGACGGCCAGACGGTCCGCCTCGGCGTCCGGAGGATCGGGATCGTCGATGTCGACCCAGTGAACCGGCAGTGTGGTGCCGGCCTCCTGGCCCCGCGCCGTCAGGTACCCTGGCCTCCCGTTGACGGCCATCATCTGGAGCCTTCCCCCGGCCGCGAGCACCTCCGGGTCGTTGGGGAGGAACCGGTATAGGCCGGCGCCCGGCAGCCTATCGGGCACGTACCAGGTGTCCTCGGTCTCGTACACCACCCCGGTGGCCGGGTCGATCGCCACCGCCTCGTGCACAAAGCGCCCCATCGCCTTCAGCGGAACCGGATCCACCGGCCCGGTTGCGCCGGTCGGCACTTCGAATACGTACCCGTGCGGCCTGGCAAACCCGGCCTCGGCGCCCCAGGTGCTCTCCTCGCACGACAGCCAGCTCCCCCAAGGCGTCGTGCCGCCTGCGCAGTTCACGACCGTGCCGGCGAGCGATACGAACTCGTCAACCAGCTCGACCGCGAGGTCGCCCTCGCCGTCCTCCGAGATTCTCACCTCGAGCGACGTGGTCCCGCCGCTCGCCAGGGGGTCGTACGACGGATCTCCAATCGCCGCCCCGCTGCCCGCGCCGTCCACCATCTCGTGATTCCGGATCAGGCGTACATTGCCGTTTGGGAGCGGAAACGCGGCCATGCCGTCGAAGGCGTTGGGCACCGTCAGCCCGTCTCGCACTGCCGACCGCTCGCCGCCGGTGCTGATCCGCACGCACCTGAATCCCGTCGGGATCTCCAGCTCGGAGCACTCGGCGCTCCGCGCCAGCGGGCCGTACGGCTCGATGAAGTCACCTAGGCCACGCCTGCGCGTCGAACCAGCCGCCGGCCCATTCCATCTCGCCAGTCCGGCTAGGGAGGGAGCGAGGACTGCGACCCCTCCGGCCGATGCGAGGCTCCTGAGAAACACCCTGCGCTCCATCGAAGACATGACCCCCCCGGTTCCGAGAACACGCCCAGCAGTCCGTGGATAATCTCGCACGGTCAGTGCCGCTGCCTCCTAAGGCTGTGGGGGTCCGCGCACCGGGGCAAGCCTAGCAGCCCGTGGACAAAATCCCCCCGGCATTCGAACGGCGATGCATCCGCGCTGGCCGCTTCGCTTCACCGGTCCACGGTGTAAAGAATACATTACATCATGTAATGTCCGCTATACATTTTGCCACTCCCAAGGCTGCGCTCTGCGTTGCTCCTCGGGAGAATAGCGCCGCTATTCTCCCTTCGTCGCGCCTTGCCAGCCCGGCGCCTCGCCGCTCTCGGTGCTCGCGGGGCTCTATCCACGGACTGCTAGCCATGTTTCCCAATGGCGGCATTGCGTTTACATTGGCGTCCAGGTTGCCGACGCGGCCTCTTCGCGCGCTGCGACGGACGGGGGCATCGACGACAGAGGCGGCATCGGGCCGCCATGCGCCCCCGCACCCTCATCGAGGCGAACTGCATGGATATTGAGATCGGTTGGTCGAGAGACTCGGGAGTCCTGGTTGCGAAGCCCGTCGGTCGCGTCTACAGCGCCCACTACATCGAGTGGCAGGCGGCGCTGATGTCGGGAATCGAGCCGGACGACCGCGCCATGGTGCTGGACTGCGAAGAGGTCACGTACCTGAGCAGCGCCGGCCTGAGAGTCGTGCTCGAGACCTCGCAGCGATTCGAGGGACCTGGGCGCGCCTTCGCGCTCAGCCGGCCGACGAAGGGCGTCCGCAAGGTGCTCGCGGCAAGCGGCTTCGACAAGATCCTCCCGGTCTTCGACTCCGCCGACAAGGCGATCCAGGCCGTCGGCGAGCAGGCCGCCGCCAGCTAGCAGCCCGCGGACACGGCGCACCCGCGCAGCCGCTTTGGGAACGCCTAGCTCGTCCCCGTAGCGAGCCACCGCGGACTGTTGAGCGCCGGGAACGGCGGGTCGCTCCGCCCGCGGTCAGCCTCGGCAGCCCGGGAGGTTAGCCCACCGGCTGCTAGCCCGCGGGCCGCCAGGTCACCGTCATCTTGACGCGCCTCCCCTTCGGGCTGTGGGTGAAGCCGTCGTACGACTGCTCCCAGAAGACGAGCGGCGGCGGGCTGTCAAGGACGTTCAGGATCGACAGGGCGACGTTCATTCCGCTGCGCGACCGCCGCATCATGCTGAGGTCCACGGTGACGAAGCCGTTGATGGCGGGCTCGATGCGGGGATCGACACCAGGGCCCCGCTCGCAGTGGTCGGGGAGTTTCTTGGGATCCGCAAACGCCTCGTTGCAGTACCCGGACACCAGGTTAGCGTAGCTCACGGCGCTGTAGTCGCCTATGTGGTAGCCGAGCCAGAAGCGCGACTTCAGCTCGGGAAGGGGCGGGGCGATGGGGTTGTACCAGTTGAGCTGGCCGATGGCGCTCAGGCTGTCGAATATCTGGATGTCGGTGTCGGGCACGTTCAGCGGCTTTACGAAGAACTTCGCCAGAGACGTTCCGCTAGTGCCCAGCGAGACCACCCTGGCGCTGCGGGGAGCGCCGTCCGCCCTGCCGCCTACAGGGAAGCGGGCGCTAAGGTGCCAGTCGAGCCCCGAGAGCTCGATCCCGGGCCAGTTGACGTAGCTCACCTCGATCCTCTCCAACGCACTCACGTCGCAGGTGCCGGTGCCGGGCCCGTCGGGGCAGGTGACGAGGTCCTTGACCGCCTCGCGCGAGCCGCCCCCGGCCGCGTAGAGAGCAGTCACGCCTCCTGCCGGCAGCACGTCGATGACATCCCTGAAGTCGTAGCTCCAGTAGTCGACCGTGGCGCGCAGGCGTGGCAGGCGCACGGTGGTCCCGAAGTTGTACGTCAGGGCTCGCTCGGGCAGCAGGTCGCTGTCGCCCTTCGTGTCCATCGCCTTGTAGATTCCCGCCTCGGCAACGTACTCGAGCGATGTGAAGGGGTCCTCGTTCAGGTCGTCCACCGACGGCGTCCGCATCGTCGTCTGAACGGAGCCGCGCAGCGCGAGCTCGGGGGTGATCTCCATTCGCACGGCGGCCTTGGGGTCGAAGCTGCTCACCGGACCGTGCGACTCGAAGTTGGCCGCGATCTGGGCGTGGATGCGGTCGCCGAGGTCCAGCTGCGTCTCGGCGAAGAGGCGGTGCACGGTCTGATCGTCGCTGTAGGCGAAGTGGCCAGAGGTGAAGGTGAAGGCTCCGGCCTTCTCCAAGCAATCCTTGTCGCCGATGACCGGACAGGGGTTGATCGACAGGTCGCCGGGCTCGTTGGGGTCGCCGGAGACGGCCACCCGACGGAACTGGTACCCGAGGGCGTAGCGGCCGAGGCCGCCCGGCATGGAGCCTCGGGCCATCAGGTCTCCGACGATTAGGTTAGCGGCGTTGTCCAGGTTGACCTCCTCGTTGATCCAGTCCAGGAGCTCCTCGCTGTTGGCGAGCTCGGACACGTAGTCGGGGTTGTCCTGATCCAGGTACCGGGCGCCCGGCTGGGCGGAGCGCTGGTTGGCGTTGCTGAAGGGGTTGTAGTACATGCAGGCCCCCTCGCCGGGAGCGGCCCCGTTCAGAGCGCCGAGCGCCATCCGCGACGGGCTGTCGGGGTCGACGACCACATCCACGCCGCACTCCGGCCCCCCGAATCCCCGAAAGGCCAGGAACTTCCGGTAGGCGTACTCGGCCGGGAGATTCCAGTTGCCCGTGGACCGGGAGTAGCCGACGGCGGCCTCCAACGACTCCAGGGCGCTGCCGGGCTCGCCGAGATCGCGGGTGAGCGACGCGGAGAAGCGCTGCGTGCCCGTGCCGCGGTCCAGCGCCCGTCCGGGACCGGTGTTCCCCACGAGGCGGCCATAGAAGTACCAGTCGTCCTCCAGGCAGGCCTCCGTCGAGGCGAAACCCGCGCTCGCCCCGTGAACGCGGCAGAACTCCCGCCGGCCCGGGTGGCCGGGCTCGAGGACCTGGGCACCGTTGTACGGCGATATCGGCGGAAACGACGGCGTCGTGATCCAGCCCGGGGTGGTCGCATCCGCCCAGAGCGCTTCGGCGTGGTACCGGGTCCCGGTCGAGAGCTCTCCGTTCAGCTCGCCGAAGACCCGGAGATGGCGGGTCTCCTGGATGAGGTTGTCCCAGGGCTGGTACCTGAAGCGGCAGGTCTCCCCCTCCACATGGCCGCCGAAGGCCTCGCACTGCGGATCGACGAAGACCCCGCCCCACCCGCCGAACTGCGCATCCTGAAGCGCCGCCGAGAACTCCTCCTTCGACTCGTCGCCGGTCAGCTTCGGAAAGAGGAAGGCGCCTGGGTTTCCTGTGTAGGACCATCCGCCGGCACCCTCGAAACCGCGCAGCGCCCAGTCGCGCTCTTCGGGCCCAAGCGACTGCGAGAGTGCGGCCTCGGCCGAGAGGACGGCGTGGGCGCCCTCGCCCAGGCGTTTGCCCCAGATGCCTCCCACCCGCGACTCGCCCGATCCTGCGAACCACTCGTGCGAGGCGTTCACCTCCGCACCCTCGAAGTCCTTGCGGGTCAGGAAGTTGACAACGCCCGCCACCGCGTCGGAGCCGTACACGGCCGAGGCACCCTCCTTGACGACCTCGATCCTCTCCAGCGCGATACTTGGGAAGGCGTTCACATCGACGAAGCGCCCCCCCGCAAGCCGCACGGGCACGTAGACCTGTCTGCGGCCGTTCAGCAGCACCAGGGTGCGGGACGGGCCGATCCCCCGGAGGTTCACGCTGGCCGAGGCCTCGGAGACCGCGCTGGCCGGGCGGGTCGTGTACCACCCCTGCCGGTCCCCGAGCACCCCCGCGCTAGAGGCGAGGTTCCGGAAGAAGTCCACGGCGGTCGGGGAGCCCTGCTCCTGCATCGTCCTTCGGCCCGCCACCGCCACCGAGTACGGTGCTTCCACCGGCGAGTCAGAGAATGCGGTACCGGTAACCACGAGCTCCTCGAGGTGGAAGGCCGTGCGACCGAGCGCCACCTCGACTCCGACCACACCTCCCGCCGTCACCTCCACGGTGTGGCTCTCGTCGGCGTATCCGGACATGCGGACGAGAATCGCGTGGGTGCCCGGCGGCAGCCCGTCGAGCAGAAACACGCCCTCTGCCGAGCTCCGCGCCTCGATGCCGAGCTCGCGGACGAAGACCTCCGCTCCCGCGAGCGGCGCACCCGTCTCCGCATCGTGGACGCTCCCCTCCACGCTGCCGCTCTCCTGGGCGTGAGCCACCCTCGGCACTCCGACTCCCACCCCACACGCGGAGAGGAGCAGGATCCCAGCCGAGAGCCGGAAGCGGTTCTTTGCATTCCTACGGGCTTGAATCCCTGACCAGAGTGGCGACAGACCATGGCATGAATGTGGCACATGTAACCTTTAGTTTACGTTTTGTATATTGGACTTTACATCTGTTGTGTCGAAATCACTCACCGTGCGCACGGAAGTCACTCACCGTACACGGAAAAAGCCCTGTGCGAGTTCCCCTTCGCATATCTCCTCGATAGGGCCCCTAAGTCGGAGCGACCAGTCGGGGGCCACCTCGACGCTGGCTACTCCCCCTTTCAATCTTACTGCCACTGCCCCTCTCGGCGCCAGTGCCTTCCTGACTGCGGCCGCCGCGGCCGCGCACGCCGAAGTTCCCGACGATGTCGTCATTCCGACTCCTCGCTCCCATATGCGAAGGAGGAGGCCGCCTCCTCGAACAACTTCGGCGAATTGGACGTTGGCACCCTGCGGGAAGGCCTCGCTCCGCTCGATGAGCGGGCCGTAGCGCTCGACCTCCTCGTCGCTCCACCCGCTGCCGAAGGCGACCGCGTGCGGATTGCCCACCGATACCGGAGTGACACGGATCGACCCGGTTGCGTCAGAGTCGGAAGCACCAGGACCGCTGGGCACGGCGACCGCCACCTCGCCCCCACTTCCGACCGCTCCAGGCGCCACGAAGGGGGGACCCTTCGGAAAGGAGGCGCGACCCATCTCGGCCAGGGCGTCCCACACCCCCTCGCGGCCGGTCGCGCGTACTCTCACGCGCACGGTGTCGCCTCCGGCCGCCAGCGCCACCCACTCGCCCCTCGCGCCACCGCTACGGTGCAGGAAGAGGGCGGCGATGCGCACCCCGTTGCCGCTCCGCTCCGCCTCGCTCCCGTCCGCGTTGAAAATTCGGAGCCTCGCGTCGGCTTCCGGATCCGGTGCCACCACCACGATGCCGTCTGCGCCAACTCCGCGGCGCCGATCGCAGATGCGCCGCGCCAGCTCCGGGGTGAGGGTGGGACCGGAGCCGGTGCCGAGCGCCAGGTAGTCGTTGCCGAGGCCGTGAGCCCTGAAGAAAGACCGACCGATGCGGGGGCGGGATTGCAACATCTCGACTCCTTCCTCCGTCTTCGTTCCGGCCGTCTGCGCGGGGCAGGCATCCCTCCCGACGCGTAGGCTATCCTAACCAAGTTGCGCGACGCCGGGTGGACCCCTGGCGCAGTCCGTGAAAGGGAGGCGTTGATGCGAGATGCGACGATTTCACCAGTGAGCCGGTCGCTATCGGTACCGTGCGCCCACAGCTGGCTTGCGGCCACCATTGCCCTCGCTCTGCCGCAGGCGGCCGTTGGCCAGGGTCCCAGGAGTCCGTGGATGAACCCTGACGATAGTCCTCCACCTCCCACACTCGAGGCCCACCGACTGAGCGGTCCTCCGCCGCAGGTCGACGGCGTGCTCGGGGAATCCGACTGGCAAAGCGCCGCCGTGGCCCAGGAGTTCGTGGTCTTCGAGCCCGACGAGGGTGCCGTACCCACCCAGCCGACCGAGGCGCGGGTGCTCTACGGGCCCGAAGCGCTCTATGTGGGGATCCGCGCCTTCGACACGGCACCGGATTCGATCGTGCGGAGGCTCGCGCGGCGCGACGACCGCCCCCACTCGGACTGGGTCGACGTGGTGATCGACAGCTACCTGGATCGACGCACGGCGTTCCGATTCGGAGTCAATCCGGCCGGAGTCAAGTCGGATGCGTACATGTTCGACGACACGAACGAGGACGACTCATGGGACGCGGTGTGGGAGGTCGCCACCCAGACCGACGACCTCGGATGGACCGCCGAGTTCCGTATCCCGTACTCGCAGCTCAGCTTCGACGGCGCGGTTCGCCAGACCTGGGGGCTCAACTTCGTGCGCTATGTCGGCCGCCATCTGGAGACGAGCCTCTGGGCACCTATATCGCGCGGCGACGGCGCCATGGTGTCGCGCTTCGGAAAGCTGGTGGGTCTGGACGGCATCTCGCCCCCGATGCGCCTCGAGGTGACGCCCTACTCGCTGGCCAGCGTGCAGGCGGCCCCAGGGAGCGCCGACGACCCCTTCCACGCGGACCGCGACTTCGCGTCCATGCTCGGCGCCGACGCCAAGTACGGGATCACCTCCGACCTGACGCTCGACCTGACGGTGAATCCGGACTTCGGGCAGGTGGAGGCCGACCCGGCCCGGGTCAACCTAAGCGCCTTCGAGACCTTCCTCGACGAGCGGCGCCCATTCTTCGTCGAGGGGGCGAACATCTTCGCCTTCGGCTTCTCGCCGGGTGACGACGGCGAGGACGAGGGCCTATTCTATTCGCGGAGGATCGGCAGGGCCCCTCGGGGAGCGGCATCGGGCGCGGCCTACGCCGATGTGCCCCGTCAGACCCGGATCCTCGGGGCGCTCAAGCTGTCGGGGAAGACAGACTCCGGGTGGTCGCTCGGGCTTCTGCACGCCGTCACCCGCCGGGAGGATGCCCGGCTGGCCGACGCCAGCGCGGGGCGCCTGGAGGACCAGCTCGTGGAGCCCTCGGCGCACTACGGAGTGGCGAGGGCAATAAAGGACCTCCGTGGCGGCCGGAGCGCGGTCGGCCTCATCTCCACCTGGAGCCGGCGCGATGCCGCGGCCGCCGAGGAGCTGGCGATCCACTCCGATGCCTATGCCTTTGGCGCGGATGGTCGGCACCGATTCGGAGGCGACCGGTTCGTGCTCAGGGCCTATCTGCTGGGCTCGACGGTTCGAGGTTCGGCAGCGGCGATCGAACGAACGCAGAGATCCCCGGCACGCTACTTCCAGCGCCCCGACGCCGATCACCTCGAGCTCGACCCCACGCGGAGCTCGCTCAGCGGATGGGCGGCGTCGACGATGTTCGGCAAGATCTCCGGCGGGTACTGGCGCTTCGCGGCGGGCGCCATGGCCCGTTCACCCGGATTCGATGCGAACGACCTGGGGTTCATGCGCGAAACCGACTTTGTGTCGCCCTACATCTGGATCGGATTCCAGCACTACCGGCCGAGCGGCCCCTTTCAGCGCTGGAATGTGAACCTGAATGGCTGGATGCCCCGGAGTCTGGGCGGCGACCGCTACCAGATGGGCGGCAACATCAACGGGAACTTCACCCTTAGGAGCTTCTGGCGCGCCTACGCGGGGGTGAGGGCCACCAGCTGGGGACTGAGCAACACGGCGCTCCGAGGCGGGCCGCTCCTGCGGGTGGACCCGTCGGCGGGCGGCTGGCTTGGTTTCGGGTCCGACTACCGCAAGGACCTGCAGCTCCGGGTCGGTGGCAACTGGGGGATTACGGCTGCGTCGGACTCGAGGCGCTACGGAGTCAACGCCACTTTGAGGTGGCGGCCCTCGTCGCGGGCAACGCTTGCGGCAGGCCCGTTTCTGAACTGGAGCGAGGAGGGTGCCCAGTGGGTGGGGCGCTACGACCTGGGGGACGCGCACTACCTCTTCGCCCGGCTCGCGCACACGACCACGGGGATGACGCTGCGGGCGGACTGGACCTTCTCGCCCGAACTGTCGCTACAGCTCTACGCGCAGCCCTTCGTCTCGGCGGGGTCGTACGACGGGTACAGGCAGGTGGTGGAGCCGCGCGCGGCGGCCTTCGCCGACCGCTTCGCATCGATCGACGTCCGGACCGACGCAGATGGGGACCTCGGTGCCGACATCGATGGCGACGGCACCCCCGAGACGATCTACGCGCCCGATTTCAACTTCAAGCAGTTCCGGTCGAACGCCGTGCTCCGGTGGGAGTATCGGCCAGGATCGACCCTCTTCGCCGTATGGTCGCAGGGGCGCGACCACTACGCCTCCGACGGCGGCTTTTCGCTGGGCAGCGACCTCCGGACGCTGATGGAGCAGTCGGCCGACAACGTCCTCATGGTGAAGGCGAGCTACTGGATCGGGTAGCCAGCAGTCCGTGGATAATCTCGCGAGCGAAGTGGTTCAGCCAGCTGCTAGAAGAGGTCCGCTAGCGCCTGCTCCACCCTGTCGGTCAGGACTCTGTGCGCACGGGCGATGATGCGGGTGCGCTCGCTCCGGATGAAGTAGTTCGGCCGTTCGCCCGACTCGTCGCGGCTCACCTCCATGAAGGCGAGGGGGTCGCCGTCCCTGTCGAGGTAGTCGATCCGGAGGAGCAGCTTCAACGACTCGGCGGGGGGGAGGTCCCTGAAGCCGTCGATCCCAAGCTGGTTAACGCGCTCCATGAAGTTGGCGAAGCCGGGGTCGGGATCGGTCGCGCCGGGTGCGGTCCACTCGCCGTCGCCCGTCCGCTCCATCGTGCGCTCCCGCCCCTCGGCGTTCACGACCACGGTGGCGATCCTGTCCCGGGCGAAGTCGTGCAACTCCCGCTCCCGTACCGCGCCCTCACCCCTCTGCAGCGGATCGATGACCTCGCGGGAAATCACCATCCCGCGGCCAGTGGCAACCTCCATAGCATATCGATCGTCCCCCCCGAATACCGAGTCTCCGACGACCAGTTCCCGCCGCTCGTCGCCGAAGCCGATGGTGAGCGAGGCATCCGAGCCCTCGATCCCGTAGCTCTCCCGCTGGTCAGGCGACAGCGGGCCCAGGTCGCGCAGAGCCCTGAGCGCCGCAACGCGGGGCACTACCGCCCTTCCCGCCCACCCCACGGGGAACTCGATCTCTTCGGACGGGTCCGCGACGAGCGTCTGGGTGCCCCAGTAGTAGTATTCGCGCCCGTCGTCGGTGCGACGCTCGATCGTCAGATTCAGCACCGGGGTGCTGTAGTCGAGAACTCTGAAGTCGGCGGTGTCGCGATCCCACATCAGCGGAAGATCCCTGGCCCTCTCCAGGACCTCGCCACGGTTGCAGGTGAAGGTCATGAGGACGGCGGCCGCGACGAAGAAGGCGACGTGCCCCTTCAGGTCGGCGGTCAGGAAGGGGCCGTTCATGCCTCGCCCCGGCTGGCAGGGGTGCGGCGACGGCGGTACTGCACGACGCCCGCCGCGAGCACCAACGTCGGCGCCCCGAAGATGATCCCGTAGAACCAGATCACATCCTCCGCATTGGTGTGGCGGATCGGCACGTCCTCCTCCGAAACGACCTCGCCCGCGAACTCCTCCTCGCGGCCAAGCCAGCGCACACCGTCGCTTACCAGCTCCCACTGCAGGCGCTGGCTCCTGATCACTCGCTCCGAGAAGATGTCCGCGTCGGCGTATACGAGCGCTCGCAGCGGGGGGGGGCGATCGTCCCCGTCCTGGTCGACCGGCTCGTCCCCCTCGGCGGCTTCGGTCAGGGCACCGCCGTCGGCTTCCATCCTCCCCTCGACCGCCACCGCAAGGCCGTGGCTCGACCTCTCCTCGTGCCCCTCGTTGAAGGTGTAGTCGCCGTTTCGATCCTGGAAGCTGCTCGGCATGCTGTTGATGGTCACGGTGGCGCTAACGCCCTCGGCCCCCTCCACGGGGGTCAGGCGGCCCGGCCCAACCATCAGCACGCCCGCTCTGACGCCGTGGCGTGACGCCGTAGTGACCGAAGGGTGGGTGGAGAAGCGATTGGTGACGATGTTGCGCCGGTCGGCGATCGTGAAACGCTCCGACACAAAGATGTTATCGTCGACGGTCATCGCATCGTCGTACTCCAGGCCCAGGCGGTCGCCCAGCGCCGCGAAGTCGAAGTCCGAGTCGGGCTCGAGCGCCACCAGCAGCGATCCGCCGCGATCCAGGTACTCGCCCACGGCGTTCATCTCCTCGTCGAGGAAGGGCGTCTTGGGCCCGACGATCAGCACCATGGCCGCGTCGTCGGGGATCCTGCTCCCCAGACCGTCCTTGATCCCGAAATCGAAGGTCTCGTAGTTCATCCCGGCAAGCAGCTTCCGGAGACCGTCCAGGAGGGGTGGCGGCGTGGTCCCGGCGTCGAGGCCCTCGCGAACGTCCTGGAGCCACAGGTCCAATGGATCGTCTTCCGGGTCCAGCCCCAAAGGGTCGTTGAGCTCGCCGTGGCCGATCGTCAGGTAGGCGACCCGTCGCTCCCGGACGAGGAGCAGTAGCGCCTGCTGCACGCTGCCGTCGAGCGTCTTCAGGTTGCGGAGCGCGTCGCTCAGCTCCACGGGGAGCACGATCTCCTCGGTGCGCCCCTCTGTTCTGAGAAATATCATCCCGTCGCGGCGCGCCCCGAACTCCTCCGCCGCCTGGACATCGCCGAAGCGGTCGTAGGAGAGCACCGTCACCCTCTCGGTAGCCCGCGCAAGATCGCGGAAGTAGTTGAGGGCCCGCTCCCTGACCGGATTGACGGGGGGGAAGAAGAGGGCGACCTCGAGCGGTTCCTCTAGCCCAAGCACGATGTTCACGACCGCCTCGCCGGGCTCCGAGGTCTTGAAGTAGCTGAAGTCGGCCGTACGGTCGAGGACCCCGGTGGAGTACCCGGCCATCATGAGCCCCGAACCGACCACGCCCAGGCTGAGCGCACTCGCCGAGACCCCACGCACCCGGAAGGCGTCCACCGGCAGCGAGCCCTCGGTGCCGCCCGTGCCGACCGCCCACTGCGCGCCCAGGACGGGCAGGAGCGAGATGGAGAGGAGCACCGGACCGATCACCATGAAGACACGGCGGAACTCGATCTCTCTCGCGAGGCGGTCGAACTCCACGCCGAGGAGATCCAGACCCTCGCCGGTGGAGGGCACGAAGGCGGCCAGCGCGGCGATGCAGCCGATGCTGCCCAGGGCGAAGACGGTGGCGATGGAGCGCTCGTCGCCGTCGGCCCGACGCCACTGGTTCAGGCGCCAGAGGGTGGCGACGACGGCACACGCAGCTCCCAGGAAGACCAGCGGAAGGTGCAGCGCCGAGACGGCGTCGAGGACCCGCCACCCGAGGTAGACGGCCACCAGTCCGCCGACCAGCAGGTAGGTGGGACGAGGGTTGGCTACTCCCATCGCTTCAGCTCCATCACCCTGGTCGCGGCATACAGGAAGAAGTACGCCACCGCGGCGTAGTAGAAGGCGTCGCTGAGATTCAGCACACCCGAACCGAATCCGGTCCAGCGGTGGTCGTGAAGCGTCAGGGCATCCAGGACAAATGCCAGGGGTGCCCCCACAACCCGCGCCAGCGTGGAGAAGAGGAACATGCTCCCGGTGATCACCGACGCCACCGCGGCAGCGACCAGCTGGTGCCGGGTCAGGGCGGTGGCGAAGAGCCCTATCGCGAGCACGGCGCCGCCCAGGAACAACATCCCCAGGTACCCGACCAGGATGTGGCCGAGGGCGATCTTGCCGTTGACGAGGAGGAGGAGCGGGATGTACGCAGTCGCCAGGGTGATCCCCCAGAGGAAGGCGAGCGCCGACAGAAACTTGCCGAGCACGATCTCCCAGTCCTTCACCGGCGAGGTCTCGAGGAGGAGGAGGGTGCCGGTCTGGCGATCCTCGGCGATGAGGCGGATCGACAGCGCCACGGCCGCGACGGCGGTCATCCCGCTTGCGTTGTAGAAGAAGCCCCTCAGCGCCTCGCCCGAGAGGAGCTGGCCCGCGTTGGGGCCGAGCGCCACCGCGTAGAAGAGCACACCGTCGAGGAGCAGAACCACGGCGGCGACGATGTACCCCATGGGCGAGCGCAGATACGCCCTGAGCTCGCGCCGGAAGATGATGCCGGTCGCGCCCATCTTCAGCTCCGTTCTCCGCCCACCAGGTCGACGAAGACCCGCTCCAGCCCGCGCTCCGACCTGGCGAGCGCGATCACCTCGTGCCCGCCTTCGACGAGGGCCCGACAGACGGCGCCGCGAAGGTCCTCCTCGCCCTCCACCTCGAAGGTGACGGCCCCGTCGCCGCCACCGTCGGCGACCTCGGTGCGGGTGACTCCCGTCACGCCGCGAATCGCCGCCTCGGCGTCGGCCGATGTCCGGTCGGTGCCGTCGCTGCCCCCAAGCCGGATCGTGACCGTCATCCTGCGGGTGCGGACGAGCGTCCCGCTCAGCTCTTCTTCGGTGCCGGTGGCGACTATCTCGCCGTCGTCCAGGATCAGGAGCCGGTCGCACGTCTGGCTGATCTCGGGCAGGATGTGGCTCGAGATCAGGATCGTGTGGGAGTCCTTCAGCGATCGGATCATCCGGCGCATCTCCACGATCTGCACCGGGTCCAGGTCGTGCGTCGGCTCGTCCAGGATGAGGAGCTCGGGTTCGTGGACGATCGCCTGGGCCACCCCCACCCGCTGGCGGAAGCCCTCGGAGAGGTGGCCGGTGGGCATGTCGCTCACCTCGGAGATGCGCGTCCGCGCCTCGACTTCGGGCACCCTCCTGGCGATGGCCTCGGCGGTCATTCCCTTGATCCGCCCCGCGAATGCCAGGTAGTCGCGGACCGTCATGTCGCGGTAGACCGGGGGCGTCTCGGGGAGGTAGCCAACCCGCTTGCGCACCTCGTGCGGGGAGCGCAGCACATCGAAGCCGTCGATCTCGACCCGGCCCGACGACGGCCGCAGCCCGCACGCCAGAATGCGGAGCAGCGTCGTCTTGCCGACGCCGTTCAGCCCCAGGAATCCGACCGTGTCACCCTTTCCGATCTCGCACGAGACCGGGCCAAGCGCCCGCTTGGGCCCGTAGTACTTGGTGACTTCGGTCAGCTGTACCATCTGCGTTGGTGGGCGAGGCGTGGTCGTCGGTTCTCGTGATGCCTGCGTACAGCGCGCCGCCCGAACCCAGCGCGAGGTTGGCCGGACGCCGACAAAGCTAGCGGTCCGCGGTTAATCTCGCCCGCGCACCGAGAGGGGCGCTGGGCTGGGCTGGCAAGGCGCTTCGCAGCGCGAATAGTAGCACTATTCGTGCAAGAAGCAACGCAGAGCGAAGCGGTCCAGCGCGGATGCAGCGCGCCTCGAATGCCGGGGGAGGTTGTCCACGGGCCGCTAGGCGACCGGCGCAAATCAACCCCGGCCTCCAGCGCCGGGCGTGTCCCCCCGGAGCGCCTCACTCCGGAACGATCAGCGTCTCGGTCACCGCGCCCGCCCCGCCCTTGACGCGGAACAATTCGGCGACGGCGACCGCCTCGTCGGCGGCGTCGCCCACGGTCAGGCTCATCTCCAGCCCGGGGGGGAGGTCGCAGAGTAGGAACAGGCCCCGCCAGTCGGTAGTCGTGGTGGCGGTGGCGTAGCCGCCGTCGGTGCGCACGCGCCAGCTCCCCGAGACCGCCCTCCCCTCGTCGGCGACGGCGGTAATCGGCACCGTCGGCCCACTGTAGTCCGACTCGCCCGGCCATCTCGCAACGACCTCCATTCCCTCCCTGGGCACGCCTCCGGGAGCGACGATGCGGCCGAGGTAGGCGACCGTACCCTCGGGACGAGGCGGTCCGCCACACGATGCGGCCACGGCGTGGGTAAGCGTCGGCACCCGGGCCTCGGCCTGCGCCACCTCGCCGAGCCTGACCTCCACAGTGGACACCACGGGTGCGGGCAGCCCCCATTCGGCGAGCGCGGGGTGCTGGATGGCGAGCGCGTGCCGGCCCTCTTCCAGGTCCGGGATCACGAAGGAGCCGTCGGGATCGGTCGTGACGGCGCGGCCTGTCCCGACCACGCTCACAACGACTGGCGCGGGTGGCGGCAGGTCACCGGTCGAATCGGTCACCACGCCGAAGATGGTGGGACTCTCGGCGTGGATCACCGTCTTGCCCGATCGGTCCGCGATCAGCCACGTCCTGCCGGCCTCCTCTGCGTAGCCAATGCGCCTGAGGCGGCCGCGCAGAAGCTGCTTCATCATGGGCATCGTGATCCGCCAGTCACGTACGATCCACGCCCCGTTCGGCAGCCTCATGAATCCCACCTCGCCACCGGCCCTGCCCGTCTCGCGTCCCCCCAGGAGGTTCTGGTAGCGGAACTCCAGACGCTCCAGCTCCCACGTATCGGAGTCCAACCAGAGCACGCCCGCTACCTCCGGCACGGTGCGACCCGGAACTGGCTCGAAGGCGAGTCCTATCCTCCCGGACGTTCCCTCGCGGAGGCCGAAGCAGTGCGTCTCGAGAAATGGAGCCGAGAGCAGCGTCTCGGCGTCGGGTGCGTAGACGACGCTACTCGAGTCGGTCGGCTGCACGAATCCCCGGGCCATGAGCTGGTCGATCGGCCCGGCTGCGAAGGCGTACGGCAGCCGCTCGGAGGTGCGCGACGCCCGCGCGAGGACATGTTCGCCGCTGCGGTCGAGCCGACGCGAGAAGCGCCGGAGCGTGTAGCTGTAGAGTCCGGCCTCGCGGGTGTACGACTCGGTCGCAAGGGCTTTGCGGACCTCCTCCCACACGCGCGCCGTGGCTGGCTGGCCATGCCCAAGGGACTCGCACCGCCGGGCTCCCTCGACGCGCAGCCCCTCCAGCGAAACCGCCTCCGGGGGAACCTCGACGGTGAAGTCCGGCCCGAGGTTCCCCGGACGGAAGGGGGCAGTTGACCAGTCGGCGTAGCCTATCCTCTCGACCTCGATGCGGTGAGGCCCCGAGCTGAGGGCACGCACCACAAACCTGCCCGCGGCGTCGGTCAGCGTCCGATCGACGAGCACGCCGTCACCGTCGATCAGGATGAGCATCGCTCCCCGGATCGGAGTGCCCGCGTCCTTCTCCACGACCACACCCGACACGGGCTGGGCCGCACCCTGCGCGGGGAGCAGGGCCGCTAGCGTTGCGACCGCCAGCAGCCCGCGCCAGACCCCAGCAGTCCGTGGACACCATGTGAAGCCAGGCAAGATCCGCATCCTAGCATAATCGGGTGCGCCTCCGTTTGGTGCTAGGGGAGCTGGAGAGTGGCGGCTGAGGTCGTCCGCTGAATCCAGTCGGAGAGGAGCTGCATCGCATCGACCGACCACGTCTCCTCGATTGAGCTGTACTCGCTAGGCGCACCGGTCTCCGCGTGCTGGAAGAGGTGGTTCAGGCCGGGGAGCGCGTGCACCTCGTAGGCGTGGTTGCCACCCCGCTCCAGCGCCGCCGCGATCGCGCTCAGATTCTCTTCGTGCGGCACCTGCAGGTCCTTCTCGCCTGTCATCGCGAGCACCGGAACCGTCACCCTCTCCAGCACGGCGGCCGGATCGTGGGTCAGGAAGAAGCGAAACCAGCGATTGTTGACCTGCTTGACCTGGCCGGCGACAATCGCCTCGGCCGACGCCGAATCGGTGACCCCCGCCAGCTGCAGCTCCTCCTCGCTCGCCTCCGCGAGGGCTCTGCGCACCACCGCCTCGACGGCACTGCCAGCCACCGCTGGATCCGGCTCCTCCCTGAGAAGCGCGAAGACCTCCTCCTGGCGCGCCCGATTCGCCGCGATCGCCTCCTCGGTCGCTCCCCCGGCGCGGGCGATCAGCTCGCCCTGCGCGATCAGGATTCGCGCTCCGTCCACACCCGGAGCGGCCATCAGGGCTAGGAAGGCCACATCGGACGACCTCAGTGCCGCCATCGGTGCCACCAGCCCGCCCTCGGAGTGCCCGGCCAGGCCGATCGCGCCCGGGTCGATGTCGTCGCGGCCCTTCAGGTAGGCCACCGCCGCCAGCGCGTCCGTGGCGAAGTCCTCGGTGGTCGCCTGGGAGAAGTCGCCGCCCGAGGCGCCCACGCCCCGGTCGTCGTAGCGGAGGACCGCGATTCCGTTCCTGGCAAGATGGTCGGCGAGCACGAGGAAGGGCCGGTGTCCGGCCAGCGCCTCGTCCCGGTCCTGGGGGCCCGATCCCGAGATGAGCACCACCGCCGGGAAGGGAGCGTCCTCGAAGGGCCGCGTGAGGGTGCCGCCCAGCGCGTGTCCGCCCTCCGGGTTGGGGAACGACACATCCTCGGTCATATAGGGGTACGGCTCGGCTGGCTCCTGGGGGCGCGATGGCTCGGTCTCCCCCTCCTCGGATGGTGCCAGGACGAGGGGCCGGTTGAGGCCCCCCTGGGAGAAGGTCCCCGAAATCGTGGCGCCGTCCGCCCCCATCGTCCCCGTGTAGGCGGCCCCGATCGGGGACACGGAGATCGAGATCGTGTCGCCGCTGGTGTCGACGGTCGTGATTGGAAATTCGGCGTTGCCCTGGTCGACCGAGTAGAGCACGCCGGAGAGCGCCTCCTCCTCGGCGCTCAGCACGAAGCGGAGGCGCAGCTGCATGGCACCCAGGTCGAGTGTGCCGGTCCAGTCGCCTACGAAGCGCACCTGGTCGCCGCCGTCCTCGGCGTCCTGCGCCTTCGTCTCCAGCGGCGCGCACAGTGCCAGAGCGGCCGGAAGGGCTGCCATTCTCGTGGCGTGGCGTGCAGCGGCAAAGGCATTCCTCATGTGATCCTCCCAGCGGATGAATGGTTATCTTGTGTCAACCAGAGTTTACATTATGTAATCTGTAGATGACATATCACAGGTAGCGCCACGATCATCGGAAGGCTGGCTACCCTGCCTTGGCCAGCCCCACCCGCCCCCTTCCGAAGACACCCTCGAGGGCCTGGATCGTCTCAGGGCGGGCGCTGACTCGGAGAGACCGGGACCTAAGCACCGCAGCTGCACCCTTCGCACCGGGCGCCATGGCAACCTCGACCGGCGCGGGCCCGGCATTCGCCTCCACCAGGGCGCGTGCCTGCCCAAAGGCGTCGCCGGGGAGCGGATCGTCGGGCGCGAGCGTTATCCTCACCGCCAGACGCCCGCTGTCGCGCACCTCGGAGAGCGGCTCGGCACCGTCCAGGAAGACCGGGGGGTCATCCTCGTCGCGCTCCCGGTCGCTCACCTTGCCCCTCAGCAGCACCGCCGCGTCGTCGACGATCACCTCGCGGTGCGAGCGCCATACATCCCTGAAGGCGAGGACCGTCGCGGTGCCGCCGAGCGTCTCGACCGCGATCTTCGCCCACTCCGAGCCGTCTCTGCGCGAGATCTGGCGCGCCACCCCGGTCACCACGCAGGCGATCTCGACCGAATCGCCGGTGCGCTCCCTCAGCTCCCCCGCCTCCGGGTCGTCGAAGACGCGCACCACCTGGCGGAAACGGTCGAGCGGGTGCCCGGAGATGAAGAAGCCAAGCGCCTCCTTCTCGTTCGCGAGGCGCTTCCTCTCGGTCCACTCCGGCACCGCCGGCAGGGGGGGAGCAGGGCGCTCGATGCCGACCGCGCCGAAGAGCGACGCCTGGCCCAGCTCGCGCTCCTGGCGCCGGGCCGACACCTCCGCGTGTGCGTCCGGCAACCCCTCGAGGAGCTGGGCCCGGTGGCCGAGCGAATCCAGCGCACCCGCCGCGATCAGCGCCTCGCAGGCGCGCTTGTTGAGGGCCCGGGGATCGGTCCGTTCGAGGAACTCGAAGAAGCTCTCGAACGATCCTTCCTCCTCGCGCGCCTCGAGGATCGACTCGGCGGCCGCCATCCCGACTCCCCGGACCGCGCCGAGTCCGACCCGGATCCTGGAGTCGGAGACGGCGGTGAACTTCCAGCCGCTCTCGTTCACGTCGGGGGGGAGCACCTCCAGCCCCTCGTCCAGATCGGGGTGGTAGGCGCCCATCTCGCGGCACTCGCCTATGTACCTGACGATGTCGTCGGTCTTGTCAAGAACGGACGAGAGGAGCGCGGCCATGAACTTCGCCGGGTGGCGACGCTTGAGCCAGGCGGTGCGGTAGGAGATCAGCGAGTAGGCGACGGAGTGGGACTTGTTGAAGCCGTAGCGCCCGAAGGTCTCGATCTGGCTCGCCAGCTCCCGCGCCCTAGCGGGGCTCAGGCCACGCTCGACCACCCGCTCGCGGAAGCGCGCCAGCTCGTCGCGGATGAGAGCGGCGTCCTTCTTTCCCATCGCCTTCCGGAGCACATCGGCCTCGCCGAGCGAGTAGCCGGCGAGCGCGGCCGCGATCAGCATCACCTGCTCCTGGTAGACGATGATCCCGAAGGTGGGCTCCAGGATCTCCTCGAGTCCGGGCGCCGGGTAGGAGACCTGCTGGCTGCCGATCTTCCGCTGGATGTACCTGTCGGTCATCCCCGAATCGAGGGGGCCGGGACGGATGAGCGCGTTGGTCGCGACGAGGTCCTCGAAGCGGTCGCAGCGCATCGCCCGCAGCTTGTCGCGCGCCAGACGCGACTCGAACTGGAAGACGCCCGCCGTCCCGCCACTCGCGAGCATGCGGTAGACCTCCTCGTCATCGAGGGGAATGTCGTCCAGAGCGCCCACGCCGGCCGCAGCCGCGGCGTCCTGGATGACTGTGAGCGTCTTGAGGCCCAGGAAGTCCATCTTGAGCATCCCGGCGTCCTCGAGGCACGTCATGTCGTACTGCGTGACGATGTCGGGAGCGCCGTCGCCGCCACCCGCCGCGGCCCCGTTTCTCGCCCCCTTGCCCTGGGTGCAGATCGGCACGAAGTCGCTCAGCGGCCCCGGGGCGATGACCACGCCGGCCGCGTGCACCGAGGCGTGGCGCGCCAGCCCCTCGAGCGTCACCGAGTAGTCGAAGAGGCGCCGGTGGCGCTCGTCGGAGTCGTAGAGCGCCTTGACGTCCCTTACCTTCTCGACCGCCTCGGCCACCGAATAGCTGTGCTGCGGCAGGTTGGGGATCATCTTGGCGATCCGGTCGGTCTCGCCGACCTCGAAGCCGAGCACCCGGCCCACGTCGCGAATCACGGCGCGACTCTTCATCGTCCCGAAGGTCATGATCTGCCCCACTGCATCGCGCCCGTACTTCCGCCGCACGTACTCGATGACCTCGCCCCTGCGCTCGTAGCAGAAGTCGATGTCGATGTCCGGCATCGAGATCCGCTCGGGGTTCAGAAACCGCTCGAAGAGGAGGCCGTGCGCGAGAGGGTCGAGGTCGGTGATTCCGAGGGCGTAGGAGACGAGCGACCCGGCCGCCGATCCCCTTCCGGGCCCGACCGGGATCCCCTCCTCGCGGGCCCAGCGGATGAAGTCCCACGAGATCAGGAAATACCCCGCGTACCCGGTCTTGAGGATGACCTCGAGCTCGTACCGAAGGCGTTCGCGGACCTCGGCCGGAAGATCGGCGTCCCGCTCCGACCCGCCCAGGTAGCGATCCCGGGCGCCGACCTCGGCGAGGTGCACCAGGTAGTCGTTCGGATCCGAGAAGCGCTCGGGGAGGGGGAAGGAGGGGAGCCGGTACTTGCGCTCCAGCGTCAGCGCCACCTCGTCGGCGATCTTCAGCGTGTTCCGTATCACGTCGTCGCGGCCGGGGAAGGCCTCGGCCATCTCCTGGGGGGACTTCAGGTAGAGGCCGCCGTCGTAGCGGAGCCGGTCGTCGTCGTCGTGGCTCTTCGCCGTGCCGATGCAGACCAGGATGTCGTGCGCCGGGTGGTGGCCGCTCTCGAGGAAGTGCGCGTCGTTGGTGGCGACGACGGGCAGCCCCATCTCTTCGGCCAGCGCGAACACCCTCTGGTTCAGCTCGGCCTGGCCCTCCGTGCCGTGCGCCTGCACCTCCAGGTAGTAGCGGTCGGGGAAGGCGTTCGCGTACCAGTCGGCCACCTCGCGCGCGCTGTCGTCGCGGCCCGCGGCCAGATGGCGAGCGAGCTCGCCGGCCATGCACGCGGACGTCGCGATCAGCCCTCCCGAATGGCGGGCGAGCGTCTCCCGGTCGACCCGGGGGCGGTAGTAGAAGCCCTCGGTGTACGCGATCGAGGAGAGCTTGATCAGGTTCCGGTAGCCCTCCGCGTCGCGCGCCAGGAGGACGAGGTGGTAGTGCGCCCTCCCCTCCGGCCCAGCCAGCGCCCGCGCGCGCCTGTCGCCCGGCGCCACGTACGCCTCCATCCCGACGATCGGCCTGAGTCCGTTCTGTCGGGCCAGCTTCTGGAAGGCCCAGGCCCCGAAGAGGCAGCCGTGGTCGGTGAGCGCGAGAGCTGGCATCTCGTACTCGCACGACCTCCGCACCAGGTCGCGGAGGCGGTTGGCACCGTCGAGCAGCGAGTATTCGGAGTGGGTGTGAAGATGGACGAAGGACACTCGCTACAGCCTCACCCCGTCGCCGCAGGCAAACGAGCCGACGATCTGCTCCAGCTGGATCATGTACTCGTACTTGTCGCGGCCGGGGGCGTAGAGCCAGGCGTCGATCAGGTAGCGGCGGTCCTGCTCCGGACAGAGGACGGCGTGCGTCACGAAGGGGCCGGCGGCCGGGTACTCGCCGGGGGGATTCTGCCAGACGGCCTGATAGGAGTGCGTCTCCCTCCCGTTGAGGGCGACGCGCCTCTCGAGGCTGCGGGTCGTGTCGACGATCTGCGGGTAGCCGTAGTGCGAGTCCACGACCTCGGCGCGCCAGGCGAGCAGCTCGGGCACCCCGAATTCGGGCGCTATCGGGGTCTGCCAGGTGACGGTGACCTGGCGAATCAGCTCCGAGGGGTCCGGGTTGTCATTCCTGAACATATGGACGGAGTCCGAGATCCGGTGGTCGTAGACCTCTGGAACCAGCACCCAGAATCCGTCATGCCCGGCAAGCGAGCGGGCAAGCGCTGAATCCGGGCGGGTGACGAACATGCGCGAGAGAGCGCGGGCCCGGAACCACTCGTCGTAGAGATCGGCGGCCGATGGGATCATCTCCATGACGCCATCGCGCTCGCGACCCTCCTCGACGACCATCAGGGTGGCGACCTGCCCCCGCGCCCACACGTCCTCGACCTGCCGAAGCGCCGGCGGCACCACGGGGCCATCCACCTTGCCGAGCGCTCTGGCCATCCATGGATCCTCGGGCGAGCCCACCACCAGCTGCTGCCGAAGCTGGCGCAGACGCACCCAGTCCTCGCCGCCGTAGTCACCCCACGTCACCGTGAAGGTCTTCTCGTCGCGCACGGTGAAGACGGTGCGCTCCAGACCGCCGACCAGCGCCGCCTCGACCTCGCCCCAGAGCTCCGGCGAGGCGGTCACGATGATGCTGTTGTCGTCGCCGAGCGCCAGCGGCAGCTCACGGCAGCCGCCAACTAGGGGCACGACCAGGAGTGCCGCGAGGCTCGTTCCTGGCGACAGCCGAGGTCGTGCTGCGAGGGTGGGGCTTCTCACGCGCTCATCTCCTGTCCTGGACGGTGGGGTTGCATCGCCGGGCCCCGTCGAAATCGGCGAGCGGGGGGTCCCGGTTCCCAGCCCGGACATTCTACCCGCCCGGGGCGGCCCAGTCCATGGCGCGGCGCTCCCCAGACGCGGCTTGCGCTCCCGGCACCGATTCCGCTAGAATGGTCGCCGCGGTCTCGGGGTACGCCGCAGTCTGGGCTCGACCGCTCTTGCCATCCTAATCTCGAAGGAGGAACCCGCCATGCGGACCACCCTACCGCTTTCCGTCGCAACCGCAACCCTGATGGCCCTCTCGTGCTCCGCTGGGGGCCCGGAGGTCTGTGCCGGGAGCGAGTCCATTCCCCAGCAGACCGTCAAGGTGGGTGAGGATCTAGGCGTAACGGCGATATGTTTCGAGGATCCCAGCGGCGGTACCCTGACTTATACAGCCTCCTCCGCCGACGTATCGATTGTCGAGACGTTTATCCGTGGCTCCGTGTGGATCCGAGGAGTGGCGCCTGGTCAGGCAACTGTCACAGCCACAGCCACCAACGAGGCCGACAAGTCCGAGAGCATTGAATTCCAAGTGCTGGTCACGAACCAGGCACCTGAGTACACCGGGCCGACGGAGGGTTCGGTTGGTGTAGGTAGGTTTTTGTCGTGGAATCTCAACGACTCGGTTTTCGTTGACACAGCCTGGACCGATTATTTCGTCGAGCCGGATGGCGAAGAAATGACATTTGAAGTCACCTCCAATTCCGGTAGTCTGGCCGTCAGGATGATGGATGATAGTATCGCCTCTTTCACGGGTATGTCGGAAGGGCAAGTCCAGGCTACTCTCACGGCCACCGATCCCCACGGAGGAAGCGGAAGCGGAAACGTTGATTTCACGGTCTGGGAACCTCAGACCATCTTTGAGGACGGTTTTGATAATGAGTCGTCACTGGACAACTATGAAATCGACACGTTGCTCACGATGGCCGCGATTGAGAACGGATGGCTTGAACTTGCCGCAGAATCACTTGGTTTTTTGGGTTACGCATTTCGCGATCTAGGCGGCGAAGCGATCGATTGGACAATTGATGTATCACTCCGCACCGTTGACGCGGACGCGACAAGCGGTATTCGCATTTTTACAGGTCATCAGCGCTATGTGTACTACGAGTTGCAATTTGGACTGCAGGATATCGGATTGGGAGATGCAAATTTTGTATTCGCTTGGTTCGATCGACAGGCTAATGGTGGCCAAGGTGGATTATTCGTAACCGACGATACTTGGGGGATATCGAGCTTTGTTGAAGACTTCGTTGAATTGGATGTATCGCTGACAATTGGTGGCAATCGCGCTTATGTTACCGTGGACGGCAATACACTGTTTTACCTTGGATTTGGATTGCCAGGAGAGCTGGCTGCTTTTATGATGGCCACATGGCTAGAGGGACAACAGACTGGACTGTCTTCGCGCTTTAACGAGGTTCGCGTGACCGCGCGGGATTTTGCGGACGCCTCTCCGCCCGCCGTCATGCGGGATTCGTATGAGCGATTTGATTTCGGCGAGTTTATCGAGGTCAAGCAGATCCAGCAACACAAGTGAGGGCGTGTGGACGGCACCGGGGTGGATGCCACTAGGCCACTCCCGGTGCCGTCCCGCCCTTCTTCGCACCCGGTTTCCCCGTCTCGCGGCGGGGTGTGCGTTGGCGAGGCCGTCTCGTCATAACCAGAAGTGGGTCAGTGTGACCTTGGGCTGCGCCGGGCTGGTGATGACGAGCCCGCCGTTGGCGGGTCAGCCAGCCCATCGAGATGTGGTGGTCGTTGGTCGGTCAGCCTTGGGGCACCCAGCGGGGTAGCGGGGTGCCCCAAAGCTGGACCCCTGCGACTCGGTGGTTCTGGTGACCAAGTGCCCACCGGAGGTCTCGTGGTTCACCGGCGGTGCGCTCTGACCGTCCGTCAAGGTCGGCGCATCCTATTGCGGCCCGCGTCACAGTCGTGAGCGCTGACTCCAGCCAGCCCGGTCTTCCTCGTCTACCCCCTTCGCTGCGCCTGCGAGCGGCGTCTGGACGACCGGAACTATCTGGCCGTGTACGTTGACGGAGGTCACTTCGGGGTTCATCACATGCTGTGGCACACGGCGTGGGACCCGAGGGGAACAGGTGGATTCACGGGATCCCGTTAACGCTGGCCGTAGGGCACCCGCCCCTTGATCCTGCGTCCGGGGCGGGTGCTGGCTACGACTATCCAGTGCTAGTGTGCTATGCTATGAATAAAGAGCAGTTCCAAGGGGAGTTTGCAGGCTTCCGAGTCGGTGAGATAGGGAAAATTACCAAAATTACCAATGGTTTTTCTGTAAACCCAGCATTTCTGGCCGGGTTCGGGCCCGTAACCGACCCAGTCTGTCCACGACGCATGCACGTGCCTGTAGCCATCGACATACTGCACGAGCTCCAGCCGGACCTCGTAATTCTCTTCGTATTTGACGAGCGGACGGTACGTCATTAGCCAGTACGGACGGTCGTTGTCACCATGATTGACATATATAAGTAGGTCAGTGCGACCTTGGGCTGCGTCGGGCTGGCGGCGAGGCCAGCCCTATCGAGCGAGCGGGTCGCTGTCTTCCTAGGTCCGACAACGCCGACAGCAGCGAACGTGCGTTGGCACTGGGTGTGGCTGTGTGCAAGTTGTCGGGTTAACCTGATTCGACGACATCTAAGATACTATGCAGTTTCAAGGGAATTTTGCAGGCTTCGGAATCGCGCAGCTCATAGGGACCGAAACTCAAAACACGTCTATAGTAAACCCAACAGTCCTGCTCTTTGAGCCCCCAACCAGCCCAGTCTTCCCGCTCCGCAAACACGCGCCTCACACCATCGTAATACCCCACAAGCGCTAGGTAGACGAAGTAGGCCTGAGCCTCCCCGACGACCGGAGAGTACGTCATCAGCCAATACTGACCACCGTCATCATCATGATTAACATAGCCGGTTCCAGCCCACAGCCGAAAATCGCCAGGTTCCGGATCTGGTGTTCCGGCGTCTCCACGCACGGAATCAATTTCCAGATACAGCGTCCCAGCCGGGCAATTCCCCTCAGCCCAGAACACGTTCGGGGCCTGATAAAGCCCAGCCCCCTCGGCGACAGCGACTGTAGTAGCGGAATCAGGAGGAGGCCGACCATCCTTCCACCCGATAAAGTGCTCATTGCCAAAAGCGCTCACGATACGGCACTCATCTTGGTTGGCTGTTGCCGCTTGCTCTCCACCGGCGGGCGGCAGCGCGGAAGGCGATTCGGCCCCAAGTCCGGCGGGGTCCGCAGCGGTCGGGGTTGGGGGTTCGGCGCAGGTGGCCAGCGCCAGCAGGGCGGCCGCAGGTGTAGCGGCCAAGATCGTTCGCAGGTTCATTCGGGACCTCACTCTCCGTGTGGTGGTGGAGGAGGCCCCCGTCTCTAGGAGGCCCCCGTCTCTAGGAGGCCCCCGTCTCTAGGAGGCCCCCGTCTCTGGAGGCCCCCCTGACTTACCGCTGAGGTATAATGCTAAGGCCGGTCCCGATCCGCAACCCCCCTACGTCTCCCGCCGCTGGCGACATCCCTCAGCTACGGCTGTGTGATGCGACGGTGGACACGCCCCCTCTGGATGGCGGGGCCGCCCCGCCACGCCGACCCCTTCCCCGGTCCCGGCCGCCGATGAAATAACGGCGGAGATTACATTTGGTGAGCCCGACAACGACCTCGATAACCCAGCTGCGAAGCGGGAACGGCAAGCCCCGGTGAGCAACCTCCGAATCAACCTCGACGACCTGCTCCACGCCCGCACGGTCGAGTCCGAACGCATCGAGTTCAAGGCGACGTGGGACTCGAAGGTCACGGGCCATCAGGTGCTGAGGACGATCTGCGCGTTCGCGAACGACCTGAGGCGCAACGGCAGCGGATACGTCGTGCTCGGCGTCGCGCAGAAGGACGGCCTTGCCGAGTTGCCGCCGAGGGGACTCACTCCCGAGCAGATGGACGAGGCGGATCGCTGGATCCGGGGAAGGTGCCGGACGATGAAGCCGCGGTATGACCCCCGCATCTCCCGGGAGGAGAAGGACGGCAGTAGGATTCTGGTCGTCTGGGCACCCGCCAGCGAGACCCCGCCGCACCAAGCTCCCGACGGGGAACGAGGGCCCCGAAAGTACTGGGTTCGGGTGGACAACAGGACGGTGGACGCCGAAGCCAACGGTCTTCTGACCCAGCTGCTCGAACAGTCCGCCATCGTACCCTGGGATTCCCGGACGGCTAACGACGCCACGGTCGATGACATCAGCGAGACGAAGGTCCGGGAACATCTGCGTGATTGCGGGAGCGCGCTGTCGGACGAGCCCCACGCGCGGCACATCTACCGGAAGATGGACCTGGTCAGACGTGTCAACAACCACGAGCTGCCCCTCAACGTGGCGCTTCTCCTCTTCTCCCTGGACCCGTCTCGCTGGATTCCGGGAGCCGCGATCGAGACGAGCATCCTGCAGTCCGGGTCGGCCAGCGACACATTTCGGGACAAGACGTTCAAGGGCGGTCTCGCGGAGCAGGTTCGAGGGTGTCTGGACTATCTGCGCCGCGAGCTGATCGCGTCGAGGGTCGACAAGGTGCCGGGGAAGGCGAGCGCTCAGAGTCGCTCCAGCTATCCGGAGGACGCGCTTCGCGAAGTGCTGGTGAACGCCGTGTTTCATCGCGGTTACGGTGTCGACTCGCCCCATACGACCCTCGTTCGCGTAGCGTCGGACCGCATCGACATCCGGAGCACGCCGGGACCCGTCCACGGGATCGACCTCGACCATCTCCAGCCGGGAGCCACGCCGCCGCTGGTTCCGCCCCGCAACCCGCGGATCGGAGAGTTGTTCAAGGAGATCGGACTGGCCGAGAAGCGTCTCACGGGCCTAGGCAAGGTCTACAAGGAGATGGAGCGCAACGGTTCGCCGCCGCCGCAGTTCTTCTTTGACGAGCAGCGTACGTTCTTCCAGGCGACGCTCTTCGCCAACCCGTGGCTGAGCGCCGAGTCGGCCATCCGCAGGGCTGGCGAGCTGCGTGCGGTGGGACGGGGCGAGGAGGCGCGGAAAGCACTCGAGACCGCATGGCGCGCGGATCCCTCGTCGCAGGTCCTCGCGGAGGAACTGATCCGTCAGCTGGTGGCCGGAGGCGACCTGGACCGCGCGGAGCCGATGATCGAGGCGGCGCTGTCCATGGACCCCGAGTCACGGCGCCCCGAAGTCATTGTCCCCTGGCTGGAGGCGCTGGTCGCGGACGGCCAGGGCGATCGCGTGCGGCGTTTCCTGGTCCGTGCGACGGGAAGGCTGTCCCCCAACGAGGCGATCGGGGTGGCGATCGTCGCCAGGCGGCTCCGGGACGCCGAGATGGCGGCGATACTGTTCGATGTCGCCGGCCCCGCGATTCTAGGGGATCCCCGGGCGATGCTGGAGTGCGCCCAGAACAAGCTGTCGCTGGCCGGACATGCCCACCGCGAAGGCGCAACCGACCGTAACCGCACCCTGCTGGCCGATGCGCGCATTCTCCTGGAACGCCTTCTGCGCATGGACGCCCCGGGCCGCAGACACGCCTGGGCCTGGAGGGAGCTGGCGAGAGTCCGGCGCTGGCTGGGCGAGCCGGCTTCGGCGGTGGACGAGGCCTATGCCAACGCTACCCGGCTGGCCCCGGACGAGACGAAGTTCACGAGGGAGTGGGAACGATTCAGACAGACGCGATCCACGCACCCGGCACCTGACGTCGAACCTGGACACGGCGAGAAGTCGACCTGAGGGCCCGTGGGGGGCCCTGGAATCCTCCCATTCCGGCTGCCGAATCCGGAGTCCGCGACAGTCGAGAGCTACAGCGGAGCGATCTCCCTCAGGATGTCGCGTCCGCTTACCGCGCGAATCCCTTCGCCAGGAGGAAGGTGCGGCCCCCCGCGTGAACCACGTCGATGCCGCTCAATCCGAGGATCTCGCGGGCGGAAGCGCATGGATGAGGTGACCCTTGGCGAGTCCGTCCGCTCGAACTCGAATCCGCGCCCGCGGTGTCCGCGAACGACCAGAAGATCGAGCTCCGGGCCGCAGTGGACGGACCATTCATTCATTTCATTCATAGTCGTTGCTGTCGAGTGTGGATCGAGCGGAAGTCGACTCCCAGAAATATGAACTCTGGATGCTCATATTTCCAGCGTGACGTGGCCTGGATTCACGCCGGGCATCATTCCATGCGAGCCGTGTTCCGGTGCCGGCGAGCCGCTTGTGGACTACCACTGAACGAGGTGACGGAATGACAATCAGCCGGCACGATGTGGTCCGGAGGGCCGTGGACTTCTCGGATGTGGCCGCCCCCGGCCGCCTTCCCCCGGTTCATCCCGGTGAGATCCTGCGGGACGACTTCCTGCGACCCTTGGGACCGAGCGTCTACCGGCTCGCCCAGGAGCTGCGAATACCCCGGCCGCGTGTCAACGACATCGTCCGAGGCAGGCGCCGCATCACCACGGACACCGCGCTTCGTCTCGCGCACTATTTCGGCACGACGCCCGAATTCTGGATCCGCCTCCAGATCCAGCATGACCTAGACGACGCCGAACCGGCGCGGCGGGAGATCGAACGCGAGATAGAGCCTCGTGGCGTGCCAGCCAGCTGACGGGCAAAGAGACCGGCCTCGTCACCTCGGCCGTCCATTCGCCGCGGTTAGGCTGGGGTGCCGGACACCCCGGCTGGTCCCCCCTGCTTCCTTCCCGACCGCGGGGCGAACCGCCAGCTCCAAGATTCGGTCAGCTGTCATGCGCACCTCCATGAGGGATACCCGGATTCCAGCTTACGAAGCACGGTTTCCGAGTGGAAGGGTCTCGGTCCCTCGGCGAGGCCGTTCGGCCACCGGGACGCACCAAATCGCGCCAAATCGTACCAAATCGCGCCAAATCGTACCAAATCGCGCCAAATCACCCTCCGACTAACCGCGAGGTGACCCGGTTCAACGGATGACAACGATCTCCACTCCGCGCAGGTCAATCCGTTCCCACGCCCTGTCCGCCGTCAGCGCCGGGAGCCGAAGCCGCCGGGCCGTCGCCAGACAGGCACGGCCGCCAAGGCCGAGGCCAAGGTGGCTGGTCCGGGGGCGATAGGCACCGCTCAGGAGCGCGGTCTCGCGATCGAAAGGCACGACCTCGATGCTCAGGTCGTCGAAGACATCCGCCACCTGCCCGGCGCTCCAGTCGTTCGTGCGAAGATGGGCCGCCACCTCGCCCGCGTTGACCGCGGAAGTCGCCGCCCCCTCGCCGAGCGCGTCGCCAACGCGTGCGAATCCGGGCTTCTCATAGAGCGCCGCGAGAATCGCAGAGGCGTCCAGGAGGGTCGCCGCCACCCTATTCCCTCACCGCCTCGGCCCGCCGGTCGTCGATGAAGTCGTCCACGGCGCGCGCGGCATCCGGATTCTTGCGTCTCGCGATTCGCTGGAGCCGTTCCAAGGCGCTGTCCAGGGTGCGCACCCGCAGGCTGTCGCCGCTCAGGCCGACGACAACGGTCTGACGACCCCGGATGCCCAGCGCATCGCGGAATCGCGCGGGGATGACAAGGCGTCCGGCTCGGTCGATCGGGACGCGTTCGGTGTCGGGATGCCGGGTCGATGATTTCATGGTAGAGAACGGCGGTCGGGGGTGACTTCGTGTTTCACACCAAGTATACTGAGGAATGGTAGGAACAAGCAACTATACCATAAGCTGAAATCCTCCCCTGCGAGCCGCCGAAACGGCAACGGCCGGGATCTGGAGATCGTGGACTACCACTGTAACGAGGTGACGAATGACCATCAGCCGGCGCGACGTGGTCCAGAGAGCCGTGGACCTCTCGGATGTGGCCGCCCCCGGCCGCCTTCCCCCGGTTCGTCCCGGTGAGATCCTGCGGGACGACTTCCTGCGACCCTTGGGACTGAGCGTCTACCGGCTCGCCCAGGCGCTGCGGATACCTCGGCCGCGTGTCAACGACATCGTCCGAGGCAGGCGCCGCATCAGCACGGACACCGCGCTTCGTCTCGCGCACTATTTCGGCACGACGCCCGAATTCTGGATCCGCCTCCAGGTCCAGTATGACCTAGACGACGCCGAACCGGCGCGGCGGGAGATCGAACGCGAGATCGAGCCTCGCCGCGTGCCAGCCAGCTGACGGAGGAGAGATCAGCTTCGATACCACCTCTACGGTTCGTCGTCAGCCTCGACCGCCCACAGTTCGGCCCAGTCGTAGAGAGCGTTGTTGTCGGTGTCGTCACAGAACCGGATGCGCAGCTCGGCCCGGCCCATGAGCTCCGGCGACGAGGGAGCAAACAGCTCGTGATCCAGCCTCGCCAGCACCGTCTCGCCAGCTGCCAGCGTCATCACACCGAGCCTCGACATCCAGACCATCTCGGTGCGCTCCCCGACGACTCTCACCGCGTCGGAGCTGCCCCGCTCCCGCTCATAGCCGAGGCCCGAGCCGTAAATCGTGTAGGACCCCTAGGCGAAGGAAGCCAGACCGATGAAGCGGTCATGTGTCGACAATAGCCCAACGGAGCATCCGTCCCCACCCTCGGTGACGCCACCCGACGCCCTGAACTCCCACTCCGCCACATTCGCCCACCGTTTGGCCAGTCCAAAATAGTAGGAGGCACGGCTCCCCAGGTGGAGCAGGCCGTCCCTGTAGGAGTATTGGGTGAAGGAGTTGAAGGCCCATTCATAGTTGTTGCTGTCGAAGTCGTCCCGGAAGATGAGCACCGGCTCCAGCACCCTGACGTCGACCGTCCGCTCGCCCGTCAGCTCGCCGGGGTCGGTCGCCGTCAGCGTCACCGTGGTGGCACCGTCCGCAAGCCCTGCAACCACGAGGGTGGACAAGTCCCGGATCGATGCGCTCGCCACCGAGGGATCGCCTGAGGTCGCCGCGAAGGTCAGCGGCTCGCCGTCGGGGTCGGCGAAGTAGAGGTCGATCGGCAGCTCCGTCGTGTCGTCGGCCAGCATCCCGATCTCGGAGAGCTCGCCATCCGCGTGGGGCGGCCGGTTCGGCACGAGAACTCCGAAGCCGAGCGAGGCGCTCCGCCCGCCCGGATCCGTTGCCGTGACGGTTACGTCGGCGTTGCCGGGCGAGATCGCCTGAATGTTGACCTCGAGCCCGTACACCTGCGCGGTCGCGACCGGCTCCTCCGACGAGGTGGCCTCCAGCGTGAGCTTCTCCCCCTCCGGGTCCACGAAGCAAGGCTCCAGACGCACATCCTCGCCCGTGAAGAGCTCCTGCTCGGGAATCTCGTCGCCGCAGACCCTCGGCGGACCGTTGCAGGCGGCAAGCAGCGCCCCCGCCACAAGCGGAAGAGCCAAGTGGGAATTCTACCCGGCCTCCGGCGGAACCAGCGTCTCAAGGTAGGCGATCAGATCCGGCAAGTCCTGGCGAACCGTCTTCCAGACGAGCACTACGTTGACCTCGTAATAGGCATGCACAAGACGATTTCGCATGGCGACGATATCGCGCCACGGGATGTCTGGATGAGCCCGTCTCGTATCATTGCTCACCTGTGCCGCGGCTTCGCCGACGATCTCGACGGCTTTCGTAGCCGAAAAGACGGTGCCCTCGTTCCGCTCGAAGTCGGCGAACGACATGCCCTCCGTGAACGCGAGGGCCTTTCTCGCAGCGAGAACCATGTCGAGCAGGTATTCGGACTCCTCACGCGGCATAAACCACCCTCGCGGACCCCAGAATCCTCTTCCGTCGAATGTAGTTCTGGCTCCTCTCGATCGTGGGGCGATGCACGAGATCGACCGGGCGGCGGCACATCTCGGCCAGTTCCCTCCTTATTCTGGCAGCCACGAACAGCCCCGGCGTCCGCCCCGCCTTGAATTGGACGAGAACGTCGACGTCGCTGTCGGGCCCGAAGTCGTCGCGCAGCACCGACCCGAAAAGCGCCAGTTCCGCCACCCCCCAGCGGTCGCAGAAGGCCGCGATCTCGCTCATGGGAACGCCCAGACGGGCGGCCAGGCGGTCGCTCTCCGCCACTTCGCCGACTCCCGACCGAACCAAGGATTTCATCACACCAACTCCACGATCTTGAGGCTCTCGACGCCCCTGTCGTCCACGATCTTGACCGCCGCGGGGCCCGTGCCCGCCCGGCTTGAGGATAGCGACGCGGCCCCACGGCGGGCCGGGGTGCCGAGCACCCGGCTAGATCCGCAGCGAGCCCCTAGCCACCGCGCGGCGAGCAGGTGTCCGCCCGCGCCCCGCTGAGAGCTTGGAGGGCCGCAGCCACTACCAACTTCGGTCCATTCGGGCGACGTTTCAAGCGTCGGCGTGTCCGCGATCGGGCCCGATCGGGCCTCGAGTAGCAGCCCTACGGTTCGTCGTCAGCCTCGACAGCCCACAGTTCGGCCCAGTCGTAGAGAGCGACCCTGTAGGTGTCGGTACAGGCGGTGGCCACGACCAGCCTAGCCCGGTCCATGAGCTCCGGCGACCAGGGAGCAAACAGCTCGTGATCCAGCCTCGCCAGCACCGTCTCGCCGGCTGCCAGCGTCATCACGCCGAGCCTCGACGTCCAGACCATCTCGGTGCGCTCCCCGACAACTCTCACGGCGTCCGAGCTGCCTCGCTCGTTGACGCCGCCCGGACCGACAATTCTGTAGGACCGTTCGGCGAAGAGGGCCCAAGCCCAACTGGAGCCGGTGCCACGAAACGACCCTAGCCCCACAGCTTGGCACTCCGCATTCTCTCCACCCTCTTCAACTCCGACCGACGCCCTGTACTCCCACTCCGCCACATTCACCCTCCGGTCGCCCACTCCGAAGTAGTGGGAGTAGCGGTTCCTAAGGTGGAGCAGGCCATCCCTGTAGAGGTAGTGCAAGGCGAAGTTGAAGGCCCATTCATAGTTGTTGCTGTCGAAGTCGTCCCGGAAGATGAGCACCGGCTCCAGCACCCTGACGTCGACCGTCCGCTCGCCCGTCAGCTCGCCGGGGTCGGTCGCCGTCAGCGTCACCGTGGTGGCACCGTCCGCAAGCCCTGCAACCACGAGGGTGGACAAGTCCCGGATCGATGCGCTCGCCACCGAGGGATCGCCTGAGGTCGCCGCGAAGGTCAGCGGCTCGCCGTCGGGGTCGGCGAAGTAGAGGTCGATCGGCAGCTCCGTCGTGTCGTCGGCCAGCATCCCGATCTCGGAGAGCTCGCCATCCGCGTGGGGCGGCCGGTTCGGCACGAGAACTCCGAAGCCGAGCGAGGCGCTCCGCCCGCCCGGATCCGTTGCCGTGACGGTTACGTCGGCGTTGCCGGGCGAGATCGCCTGAATGTTGACCTCGAGCCCGTACACCTGCGCGGTCGCGACCGGCTCCTCCGACGAGGTGGCCTCCAGCGTGAGCTTCTCCCCCTCCGGGTCCACGAAGCAAGGCTCCAGACGCACATCCTCGCCCGTGAAGAGCTCCTGCTCGGGAATCTCGTCGCCGCAGACCCTCGGCGGACCGTTGCAGGCGGCAAGCAGCGCCCCCGCCACAAGCACCGACGATCGTCGCAAGGCACGGAAACCCGGCATGGGCAACTGGGTGGAGATGGTAGGCGTTCTCACCGGGCACCCTCCTGCTCGCTCCGACTATGTAAGTCGGAAATTACATTTTGTAAACCGTGGTTTACTAATCCGGACCCTGGGTTGCTGGGGTGGTAGTGGCGTAGCCCCCCGTCTCGGAGGCCCATTGTCTGCCAACAAGGTAACAGTCTGAAGTCCAGTCCCGATCCGCAAAGCTCCCCCAACCTGGCTTCACTGGCGGAACGGCGACGCCTGGGATCTGGAGATCGCGGACCAACATGTCGTGCCATTGACCGTGCCTTCCAACCGCGATCAGCACTCTACGTGTTGCGCGCGATCCACTCCGCGGGCGTCAGCGCCCCTGCCCGCTCAACCAGCTCTCCATCCCACGCCACCACCTCGCACTCCAGCTCTTCAGCGAGCGCGGCGTAGAGGGCGTCCCCGGACCGAAGGAACCTCCGGGTCCCAACCTCCACGGCCTTCCGCAGCATTGCCCGATTCGATGCGTGCGTCGTAACCAGAGGAGACTCCAGCATCCGCCCAGTGAGGTGACGCCCCTGCTCGGCATCACGCAGCCGGCGAGCCATCGCGCACGCGACCTCGAGTTCCGCATACTCGGGAAGAGTGATCGGAACCTCCATCTGCACTACCAGGGAGAGGAATCTCCGACTGACTTCCGACAGCCCATCGCTCCCATCGGCCGCCGACACCCACACACTTGCGTCGATGACCAGCGTCTTCACTCGCCCCCCAGGCGGTTCCGGTCCATCGCCAACTCCCGCCTCGCCGACGGGCCCGGTGGAGTGCGCCCAATCGCCTCGTCGGCCTCGTCCAGCCAGGCGCGAAGCCACACCGACGGAGCTTCCCGGGCGCTCCCTCCCCCACCCTCCTTCAGCCAGCGCCGATAGAGCCGGGTCGTCACCTCGCGGACGGTAAGCCCTCGCAACGCGGCCTCCGCCTTGACCTGCCTGTAGAGGTCATCCGGAATGTCGATGGTGGCTTTCATGGATACCATGATAACCGTAATACCGTACTACTGTACAGGAGCGTCTCCTGCGCGGAGAGGTCCCTCTTCGCCGAAGATGCGGGCTCGTCTGGCAGCTACGGCGGAGCGATCTCCGTGATTAAGTCGCGTCCGCTGACCGCGCGAATCCCGTCCACCTTCCTATATTTCGAGCGTGGACATTAGCCGACTTGGAACCGCGCCGGGCATCGTCTGCGGAGTGCTCGCCGCCCTCTGCACCCAATCGCCGAGGGCAGCCGCCCAGGTGGGGGACCGCGACCCGGGAGCGGTCGACTCGACCACAACCTCGGTCGCACCCCTCCTTCCCGTAGCCGAGGCGCTGGCTGGCTTCGACGGGTTCGCGGCCAGCGTCCTCGCCGAGTGGCAGCTTCCCGGTCTTGCGGTCGGCGTGGTGCGGGGCGGCGAGGTGGTGCTCGCCCAGGGGTACGGCTACCGCGATCTGGAGTCGCGCCTCCCGGTGACCGAGCACACCGTCATGCCGATCGGCTCTAACACCAAGTCCTTCACCGCGACGCTCCTGGCGATGCTCGTCGACGAGGGCGCGATCGAGTGGGACCGTCCGGTCCGCGACTACCTCCCCGACTTCCAGCTCCGAGACGACTTCGCCACCGCCGAGATGACGGCTCGCGACCTCCTGACCCACCAGTCGGGGCTCCCTCGGCACGACCACGTCTGGTACGGCCGAGCGGTGACCCGCTCCGAGCTCTTCGCGCGGCTGCAACACCTCGAGCCCAACGCGTCCTTCAGGAGCCGCTTCCAGTACCAGAACCTGATGTTCATGGTGGCGGGACAGCTGGCCGAGCGGGTGGCGGCGATCGATTGGGGCCAGATGGTCGAGGAGCGCATCTTCCGGCCACTCGGCATGACCCGCTCGAGCACCTCGGTGGCGGATATCGCAGCTGCGGGCGACTACGCGTTTCCCTACCTGCTGACCGACGGGAAGCTGGAGAGGGTGGCCTTCCGCGAGATGGACGCCATCGGGCCCGCCGGGGCGGTCAACTCGAGCGCCGTCGAGATGCTGGCGTACATCCAGATGCACCTCGACGGAGGCGTCTTCGCCGGTCGGCGCCACCTCTCGGCCGGGAGCTCCGCCCTCATGCAGCGGCCCCATTCCGCGATCCCCGGGCGCTCCAAGCACGGCGAAGTGGGGCAGTCGAGCTACGGGCTGGGGGTGCAGGTCGGGAGCTATCGGGGGCGTGCGATGGTGACGCACGGAGGCGGCGTCGACGGCTTCGCTTCGGCGATGTCGTGGCTGCCGCACGAGAGGATCGGGGTGATCGTCCTCACCAACCGCTCCGGGGGCACCAACCCCGCCCCGATGATCGTGACCTACAACCTCTTCGACCGGCTGCTGGGCCTCCCCGAGATCGACTGGAGCGAACGCAGCCGCGAGCTGCACGCCGAGCAGCGGTCCCGTGCGGCGGAGGGTGCGGAAGAAGACGGAGAGCGCGGGGCCCAAGGAACGCACCCCGCCCGCGAGCTCCGGGCATACGTCGGCCACTACAGCCACCCGGCCTACGGCACGATGGAGGTGCGCATCGCCGCTGGCGCGAAGCGGCTCGAGATCGCCTACGACGAGTTCCGTCTTGGTCTGGAGCATCGCCAGGACGACACCTTCCGCATCTCCTCGCGCCCGGCGCTCCTCGCGGTGAGCGGCCTGGTGACCTTCTCCTTCGACGAGACCGGCACCGCCGCGACCGTAGCCATCCCCTTCGAGCCGAACGGCGCCGACATCGTCTTCGAAAGGGACGGCTCGACTGGCCGGGGAGGAGTCGACCGGGCCAGCGGGCAAAATTCGTGACAGGTAGCGGGTGCCTTTGTCACATGTAACCTACGGTTTACATTTTGTAATGTAGACTTTACACAGGAGCTGTCATCCCTCACGCCTACCGGAGTCCGCGCATGCTTCGCCCACATCGGCCGATTCCTGTCACGCCGCCACTTCTGGCGACCCTCCTCGTCCTGGCGTCGCCGCACTCCAGATCCGCCGCCCACGCCCAGGACGTCCCCTCCGCCCGTGCGGAAGCTCCGGCCAACTACGAGCTGGCTGCTCGCTTCGCGCCCTACAAGGTCAGGAAGCTGCTCCACTCGACCCGCGTATCGCCGCGCTGGATCGACGAGAGCGACCGCTTCTGGTACGAGTGGGAGTCTTCGGCAGGCACGAGCTACTACCTCGTCGACCCCGTGCGGGGAAGCCGCACCGAGATCTTCGACAACGACCGGATCGCCGCAGAGCTGACGCGCATCACGCGCGACCCCTGGGACGCCCAGCACCTGCCGATTCGCGACATCCGCTTCATTGACGAGGGGACGCTGCACTTCGAGGTCGAGTCGTCGCTCGACGAGGAGATCGAGAAGGAGGAAGAGACGGAGGACGAGGAGGAGATCGAGGAGCAGGACCAGGAGGAGGACGACGAAGAGCGCCAGGACGGTCGCAAGCGCACCCGCAAGAAGGTCCACCATTTCGAGTACGACGTGGCGACCCGCACGCTCCGGGAGCTCGAGGACTACGAGAAGCCGATCACGCACCCCGATTGGGCCAGCGTATCTCCGGATACCGCGTGGGTCGTCTTCAGCCGCTCCTTCAACCTCTGGGCGATGAGCTACGGGGAGTACGAGAAGATCCTCGAGGCGAGGCGCGGGAAGACCGGCGACGACGTCGAGCGGGCCGAGGAGAAGGTCGAGGTCGAGGAGGCGCAGCTGACGACCGACGGCGAGGAGCACTTTCCGTGGGGTCGGCAGGGGCGTGGCGACAACGACGAGGAGACCGAGAAGGAGTACGGGAAGCGCCAGTCGCCGGGGATCGTCTGGTCGCACGACTCGCGCTACTTCGCGCTTGCGCGTCGGGATCGCCGCGAGGTCGATGAGCTCTGGGTCGTGCACGCGGTCGGCAACAAGCGCCCCAAGCTCGAGAGCTACAGGTACGAGATGCCAGGCGAGGAGAGTGTGACCCAGACGACCGTGCACGTTTTCGAGATGGAGTCGCGCACGATGACGCAGATCGAGGACGGGGCCTGGAAGGACCAGCGGATGGGCATCTACCGCGAACCTCCCAGCTACAGCTCCGACCCCTCCGCGATCCGCTTCTCGAAGTGGCTCTCGGAGAGGAGCGACGAGCTGTACCTCTACCGCCACTCGCGAGATCATCGCCGCTTCGACGTGCTGCGGGCCGACCCGGCGACCGGCGAGGTGGCGGTCGTGATCGAGGAGCGCATGAACACCTACATCGAGCACCGGCCGCCGTATCGCCTGGAGGGGGGCGACCTGATCTGGTGGTCCGAGCGGGACGGGTGGGCCCATCTCTACCGATACGGGAGCGACGGGACGCTTCGGAGGCGGCTGACCGAGGGGCCGTGGCATGTGAGCGGCGTCGCGGGCGTCAACGAGGAGGAGGGGTACGCCCTGGTGCGCGGGAACGGCCGCGAGGAGGGGGAGGACCCATACTACTCGCATCTCTACCGGATCGGCCTGGACGGGGGCGGCCTGCGGCTCCTGAACCCCGGCGACTACGACCACCGCGTCTCGGTGAACGAGGACGCGACCTACTTCGTCGACAACTACTCGCGGGTGAACACGCGCCCGGCCGCGGCGCTTCACGGTGCCTCGGGGGGAAGGATCCTCGATCTCGGGCAGTCCGACATGTCGGCGCTGGAGGAGGCCGGATACGCCTTCCCGGAGCCCTACACCGTGATGGCCGGGGACGGCGTTACGAAGCTGTACGGAGTCATGTACAAACCCTACGACTTCGACCCGGCGAGAAAGTACCCGATCGTCGCCTACGTCTACCCGGGGCCGCAGACCGAGTCGGTCTCGAAGTCGTTCTCGCTAAACGCCTACGAGCAGGCGCTGGCCCAGTTCGGCTTCATTGTGGTGACGGTCGGCAACAGGGGCGGCCATCCCGCGCGGTCCAAGTGGTACCACAACTACGGCCACGGCAACCTCCGCGACTACGGCCTCGAGGACAAGAAGGTCGCGATCGAGCAGCTCGCCGACCGGCACGACTACATAGACCTCGGGCGGGTGGGCATCTACGGGCACTCCGGCGGTGGCTTCATGTCGACGGCCGCGATGCTCGTCTACCCCGACTTCTTCAAGGTGGCCGTCTCGTCGGCCGGCAACCACAACAACGACGTCTACAACGCCTGGTGGTCGGAGAAGCACCACGGCATCAAGGAGGTGAAGGACACCGCCGGGGTGGTGACCGGCTTCGAGTACGAGATAGACCGCAACTCGGATCTGGCAGCCAACCTGAAGGGGCGCCTTCTGCTCACAACGGGCGACATAGACAACAACGTGCACCACGCCGGGACCTTCCGCATGGCCGAGGCGTTGATCAAGGCCGGGAAGCGCTTCGACCTCTTCGTCTTCCCCGGTCAGCGCCACGGCTTCGGCAGTATGAGCGACTACTGGTTCTGGCTGCGGGCCGAGTACTTCGTGAAGCACCTGCTCGGCGACGCGCGGTGGAATGTGGACATAACCCAGCTGCAGGGGGAGCGGCCCAAGGGGTGACGGGGGGGGCAGGGTGGCCACGATACCGTATCTTTGTCACCTTGGGATGATGGTGGGGGCATTCCGGCCACCCACAGGCGCGGACGCGGGAAGCGAGCGAGAGGCAAAGTGAGGACATTCTATCTGGTATTCGGTGGCGTGGCGGTGGTGGGTGCGGCGATCGTCTACTATGCGCTGCGCGGCGGGGGCGGAGGTGCCGTCCTCCCCGTCGAGCTCGGCGAGATGGACCAGCAGGAGCTGATAGAGCTTGCACGTCCGGCTGGCGTGTACGGCGATACGGCCGCTCCCATCACCATCATGGAGTTCGGCGACTACCAGTGTCCCGCGTGCAGGCACTTCGGCCTCTTCGTCAAGCCGCAGCTGGCGGATGCGTACATATCGACTGGAATCGCCAAGCTCGAGTACTATGACTTTCCGCTCACGGTCCCCCATCCGCACGCCTTCCTGGTGGCTCGGGCCGCTCGCTGCGCTGGCGACCAGGGCCTCTACTTCGAGTATCACGACCTGGTGTTCAAGAGCCAGGAGGATTGGTCGCCGCTCGGGAGCGCCGCTGGCCATCTAAGGGAGCTGGCCGACGAGCTGGAGATGGACCGGGGCGCTTTTCGGGAGTGCCTTCGGAGCGACCGCCACGCAGAGGTGGTGAGCGCGAACATGAGGCTGGGGCAGGAGCTCCGGGTCAGCGGCACGCCCGCCTTGTTCGCCTACCGCGGCGGTCCGCCGCTGCTGAAGCTGGGAGGTGCCAGCTTCCTGGACCTCCAGATGGCGATCGATTCCCTGGCGGGACTTGAGTAGCGCTGGCGGTCCGGAGGCCGGATCGGCGTCCGGAGAGCTGGAGCACTCCCCCCGCTTCGGTACAGGGGGCTCGCCTCCCAGGAATCGCATGGCGATCGCGCTCCTCTCCCTGGTTGGCACCCTCCTGGCCTTCTATCTCCTCGCCGCCAGCCTGGGGTGGACGCCGCCGCCGCCGTGCGGGTCCGGCGAGTGCGCCACCGTGCAGTCGTCCGAGTACGCCACCATCGGCCCGGTGCCGGTACCGGCGATCGGAGTCGCCGGGTACCTCGCGCTGCTCGTTCTGGCGCTCCTCGGTCTCGGCGAGGGTCTGGCGGGGTCCAGAGCCGTCGCTCTCCTGATCTTCGCCGGGGCGCTCTTGGGGGTGCTCTTCAGCGCCTACCTGACCTATCTGGAAGCCGTGGTGATCGGCGCGTGGTGCAGGTACTGCGTGGCGTCGGCAATCGTCATGGCGGCGATATTCGGGTGCGCGTGGCCGGAGTCCAGGCGTCTTCGCGGCGCTCGCTCCGCCGAGGCTCGGTGAGCTGGCCAGCCAGCTCCGCGCGCCGCAGCCGCGGAGGACCCTTCCATTCGGGAGGCCCGCTTGCACCGCCGCCACACGCCACCCCGCCTCTGCTTGCGAAAGCCCTCCAGCCCGCCTATGATCCGGACTACGATGCTCCCCACCGCAACAATGTTTGAAGAGTCGAGCTGTCGTCCGCAACAGCAGTCCCGCCACCACTTCCGGGCACCGCGCGCGGCGCTGCAACCGGGCAGCCAAGTCCGGGCGTGACCGATGGCGGCGGCGTGAGCATCGTCTCCGTGCACCTGCTCCCAGCGCCCTGCGAGGCGGCCAGGCGGTGATCACCGGTGGACTTCGGTGCGCCGCCGCAGGGATGCGCGTCCAGACTGACCCGGTGCGATGAATCCCGACGGGGGTCCCGAACCGGGTGACCGCCACGAGCGGTCCGGCCCGCTCGCCTATATGGCCGACAACGGCATTGCGGCCAATCTCCTGATGGTGGGCATCGTTGCGGCCGGACTCCTGTCGCTGACCGGCCTCGAGCGGGAAGCCTGGCCCATCACCCCCTTCTACCACATCGAAGTCTCGATGGCCTATCCCGGGGCCACGCCGGAGGAGATCGAGGAGTCGATCGTCGTCAAGATCGAGGACCAGGTC
>JAPOYJ010000071.1 GCA_026706635.1 Gemmatimonadota bacterium
AACACTTACCGCCTCACGTCGCTCCCGCTCCCAGGTCGATCATGAATAAGGCGGGATTAGGCGCCCGTGTGTGACGATCAGTACTCCTTCGGAGACTGCAGCGAGTCCAGTTATCACGTTGAAAGTGCCGAAGTATGCGCGAACCTCGTCCGCGGTCGCATTCTCGAACTCGCCTGGCTTGGGGCGATGGGCTTGCCTCCACGACGGGGGGGCTGCGAAGATAGAATCTCTCCACGAGCCAACATCTCCGTAGACACGCACGACATAAGTGAAATTCGTCGCGCCGAAGACGATCCCTTCCACCCTAGCTCCGAGGACCGACGCCCAACTGGGCCAGTACGGCACTTCCCAGACATCCGGCGGTAGTCCCATCAGATCCTCCGCTGCGCGCCTACCGGCGGCAGGAGACACCAGCCAGGCATTGGAGCCTAAGCCGGGTACGCGGCAGAGGCGGTCCGGAGCCGAGTCCCGAACTGACAACAGTTCAGTGAGCGCACTGTCGGCTACGTGGAGCGAATCCACCTGATCGAAGTAGTCCAGCCAGTCGGCATCGTCACCAAGCCTTCTGCATCCCGCGACCAGCACGCCAGCTAGGAGACCGATCAACAACGTCACCCAGACACCTTTCTTCACCGAATCGCACGGTTCGCTCTTCGAAGCGAATTCGGTCATTGCGGACTTCGGCTCCTGGCACCGCCGCGCGGGGTGAAGACTTACGGACTGGGTCGCTCGTCCACCTACCTACAATGTATCGATCTTGGACGAGTCATGGCCGATCACCTCCCGCTTGTCGCCGACTTCTCGAGGCGGTGAGGAGCTTGCCGCGGTCACGCCAGCCATCTCGGGCTCGCCCCCCGTACAGGGCGATCCGCTCCGCCGTCGCGCCGAACTCCTCCAGCTCTGCCTCCGCCCCGGCCAGGACCGCCGCCGCGGTCGCGCCGTCCTGCACGCCCTCGCGCAGCGCCGGACTCCCCCAGAGGATGTCGATCGGGGGCAGAGTCTCCTCGTACTCGTACGGCGGTTCGCGCCACGAAAAGTCCCGAGGGGCGAGTTCGCGGGCTGCTACGAGGATCTCGACGGCGGTGCGGACCGGCTCGAAGGAGTGGGGGTCCGCGACGTGCAGCTGGGCGCCGCCGCAGAGTCGGCCAGCGTGCTTCTGGAAGGTGGGCTCGAAGTGGCACGGGCGGAAGCGGACGCCGGGGAGGCAGGCGCGGCCGAGCCGCGAGGTCAGCGCCTCGGGGTCCAGCCAGGGGGCGCCGAAGATCTCGAAGGGGCGGGTGGTGCCCCGGCCCTCCGACAGGTTCGTGCCTTCGAGCAGCACCATGCCCGGATACACCAGGCAGGAATCGGGAGTGGGGAGGTTCGGGCTCGGCATCACCCACGGGAGGCCGGTGTCGGGCCAGAGCATGGCGCGCTCCCACCCCCGCATGGGGACGACCGCGAGATCGCACCGTATTCCGCGCTCCTCCCTCAGCCAGCGGGCCATCTCGCCGCAGGTGAGCCCGTGCCGAAGCGGGATGGGATGCAGACCCACGAAGGACTTGTAGCCCGGTCGCGACAGCGAGCCCTCGAGCGCGATCCCGCCGATCGGGTTGGGGCGGTCCAGGACCACGAAGCGCACCCCCTCCTCGGCGCACGCCTCCATCGCCAGCGCCATCGTCCAGATGAAGGTGTAGACCCGGGTGCCTACGTCCTGCAGGTCGAAAATCAGCGCGTCGATGCCATCCAGCATCGCGGGAGTCGGCTTCCGCACCTCGCCGTAGAGGGAGTGCACGGGTAGGCCGGTGACCGGATCCACGTAGTCGTCCGACTCGATCATGTTGTCCTGCTTCTCGCCGCGGGTGCCGTGCTGGGGTCCGAAGAGCCGCCGCAGCTCCAGACCGGCCGAGAGGAGCACATCGGCGCTCGAAGCCAGCTTGGAGGTGACCGAGGCCGGGTGCTGGATCAGACCGACCGGGCACCCTCGGAGGAGCTTCGCCACCCTGGCCGCATCGCTACCCGCCTCGTGCGCCCCGGGCCCGCCGCCGAGCGCCAGCGCCAGCGCCTCGACGCCGCATCGGACGCGTGGGGCCTCGGAGATGCGCGACGGCCGCAAGGGTCGCTAGAAAAGCGCGACCGAGATCCCGAAGCGTACCGGGATCCCCTGAATCAACCGAATCGCGATGTCGTATGGATGTATGGTTATCTCGTACGGCAATATGGTGCACTCGTGCATACGCCGTCGCTACCCCGCCTTGCCTCGGGGGCTTCGCCGGCCTCGGCGCATGCGCGAGGCTATCCACGGACTCCTCGCCGCAAGCAGGACCGCCAGCGCCAGCGCCGCGAGCAGCGGCCAGAAAGTGTCCGCCCGCACTTTCCAGTAGAAGTGCAGCACGCCGAGCGCGGCCGCCGGATAGACGAGGCGATGGAGCTTCAGCCAGCGCTTGCCGAGTCGACGAATCCACCCTCTCGTGGAGGTGGCCGCCAGCGGGACGAGCAGGAGCAGAGCAGCCATGCCGGCCGTGATGTAGCGGCGATCGCGCACGTCCTCCAGTATCGCGACCAACCCGAAGAGCTTGTCGATCCCGGCGTAGGCCAGGAAGTGCACGGCGGCGTGGAAGAAGGCGAAGAGCCCCAAAAGGCGGCGCGCCCGGGCCAGTCGGTTCCACCCGGTCAGGCGGCGAATGGGGGTAACGGCGAGCGTGGTTAGGAGGAAGACGAGCGCCCACCGCCCCTCGACCAGGATGATCGTGTCGACCGGAAGGAGGCCCAGGCTGCCCCGGACGAAGCCGACGGCCAGATAGGCGACCGGCGCCAACCCGACCGCCCAGATGGTGCCTTTCAGGACAAAAAGTCGGCGCTTGGCGGACCACCATCCCCCGCCAGCGCCCGGCCGTCCGCTCAGAAGTGCTTCCTCAGGTCCATCCCCTCGTACAGGTGCGCCACCTCGTCGGCGTACCCGTTCAGGAACTGCGTGTCGATGCGGCGGTACCCAAAGAGCCTGCTGCCGTCTATCCGCTTCTCGGTCTCCTGGCTCCAGCGCGGATGGCGCACCTCCGGATTCACATTCGAGTAGAAGCCGTACTCGCGCGGGCTGTCGCTCGACCAGGTCGTCCGCGGCTGGTCGCGTACGAAGCTCATCCGCACAATCGACTTGATGCTCTTGAAGCCGTACTTCCACGGGACGACGAGCCGCAGCGGGGCGCCGTTCTGGTTTGGCAGGGTCTTGCCGTAGAGGCCGACCACCAGGAACGAGAGCGGGTGCAGGGCCTCGTCCAGACGCAGGCCCTCGCGGTACGGCCACCCGATCCTCGGCTTCCACCGTCGCTCCGGCATCTGGTCGGGATCCCACAGCGTCTCGAAGGCCACGTAGCGGGCGCGCGGCTCGACCTCGGCGCGGCGGATCACGTCGGCGAGGGGGAAGCCCCGCCACGGTATCACCATCGACCACCCCTCGACGCAACGCAGCCGGTAGACCCGGTCTTCGAGCGCGGACGGACGGATGAAGTCCTCCAGCGCGTAGTCGCCAGGCTTCGCGCAGAGCCCGTCCACCCTCACCGTCCACGGCTTGGCCACGAGCGTATGGGCATTGCGCGACGGGTCCTCGTTGCCCAGCCCGAACTCGTAGAAGTTGTTGTGGGTGGTGATCTCCTCCCAGCTGTTGGGCTCCTCCTCGCCGTGTATCGGTGCCTCTTCGGCCGCGACGCCCCGGCCCAGAAAGGTGGCGGCCCCGATCCCCGCCGTGGCGCCGAGGAACTTCCGCCGGTCGAGGTAGGTCGACTCCGGCGTGATTTCGGAGGAGGGGACTTCGCTGGACCTGCGGACCCGAATGACCATGCGGGATCGTCGCTCCGTCTCATGGGTGGAGCCTGCATCATCGCCCGGCCCGAAGCCGACTGTCAAGCGGCCGATGCTACCCGACCTTTGCGACCACGGGCCCCCGGAGCTAATTACTATCTGCCCTAAGCCGGTCGCTTCCCCACCATTTCGACCCAAGTGCCCTGCCCGCGAGGCGTCGCCCCATGTCCGCACCACACCTCCTCCGGAAGTCCCCGCCCGTCGGGTCCGAGGCTGCTGCACGGAGGCCCGACGCCGTGATTGTCGGCAGCGGGGTAGGGGGCAGCATGGCTGCCCACGCCCTCGTGGAGGGCGGCATGAAGGTGCTGATGATCGAGCGCGGGGAGCATGTCGAGCGCGGCCGGCACAACTGGGCCCCCGACGCCGCCTTCGAGCTCAGCCCCTACTTCAGGATGGAGAGCCACTACCGCCTCCGGGGCGATAGCAGGGGCCGCAAGGGGACCTTCCAGTGTGTCGGCGGACCATCTCTCTTCTACGGCGGCGTGGCGCTCAGGCTCCGGTCTTCGGACTTCGAACCGCACGCTGAGATCACCGGCACGAGCGGCGCGAGGTGGCCCATCTCGTACGCCGATCTGGCGCTGCACTACGAGAGCGCCGAGGGGCTGCTCGGCGTGGCTGGCCGCCCTGCCGCCGACCCCTTCGATCCCGCCGACGAAGTTGCGTACCCCCGTAGGCCGCCCGACCTCCGGGGCCCAGCCCGGCTGGTCCACGACTCTGCCACACGGCTGGGGTTGCGACCGACGCACCTGCCGCTCGCCATCGACTTCGAGGGGGCGGATTCGATGGGTGGCGGCGGAGACGGCAAGTGCGCCATGTGCGACACCTGCGACGGCTACATCTGCGCCGTCGGTGCCAAGCGGGACCCGGCTCAGGCGGTGCTTGGCGGACTCGTCGGGCGCGGCCTGACCCTAATGTCCAACACCGTGGCGGTTCGCATCCTCTGGAGCGGACGGCGCGTAGACGGGGTGGTATGTCTGGACCGGAGCACCGGACGCCGGCGTGTCTTCTCGGCCGATCGGTACCTTCTGGCTGGCGGGGCGCTGGGTTCGCCACACCTGGTGCTGGCCTCCGGCCTGGAGGCCGTATCGCCAGCCCGCGACTGGATCGGCAGGTGCCTGATGCGCCACAGCAACATGATCGCCTACGGTCTCTTTCCCTCCCCCTTGGCCGACTCCGACGCCTTTCACAAGCAGGTGGGGATCTTCGACCACTACGGCCACACCGCCTCGGAGCCCAAACTCGGCCAGTTGCAGTCGATCCACCCGCCCCCGCCGGGACTCGTCGCCCGGATGGTCCCCCGGCCGCTCCGGCCGGTGATCCCGCCTCTCCGGCGACGCATGGCAGGCCTCCTCGCAATCGCCGAGGACGAGCCCCGCCGCGATAACCACATTGCCGTCTCCCGCTCCCAGAGCGACCGCTACGGAATCCCGAGGGCCACGATCACCCACAGCTACACCCGCCGCGATAGGGCGGCGCGGCGCAAGCTGGCGGCCGTCGCGCGGGCCGTGCTCAAGGAGGCTGGGGCGATCGTCGTGCCGTCATTTAGGATCCGCACCTTCTCGCACGCGGTGGGGACGCTGCGCATGGGGGCGGATCCGGCCACCTCGCCCCTCGACCGGTGGTGCCGACTCCGGGGAACCGACAACCTCTGGGTGGCCGACGGCAGCTTCATGCCCCGCTCGGGGGCGGTGAATCCCTCGCTGACGATCGCAGCCAACGCGCTGCGCGTGGGCAGTGCGGTGGCGGGCATGGGCGTGACGGAGTCTGCAGCACGTACCGACCCGGGCCGGAAGGCGACCGCTCCGGGCCGGAGCCGCGCGGGGTTCGCGGCGTGAGCGCCCGACAGGCGACGCCTCGCATCCTGATCGTTGGCGCCGGTTGGGCGGCCGGTCTGCACGCCCGCCTGCTCGCCAAGCACCATCGTGAGGTCGACCTCTACCACTGGTCCCGGCGCGCGGGCCCCGCCCAGGCCCTCGCGGCGAAGCACGGGGGCAGGTGCATCGGGGGCGAGTGGACCGACGCGGTGGCCGACGAACGGATCACGGCGGTCTTCATCACCACTCCTCCCCACACGCACCGCGAGATTGCGCTCGCGGCGCTCGCCACAGGCAAGGACGCGATTGTCGAGAAGCCCGCCTTCCTCGACATGGCCGAGTTCGACGCCGTGGAGCGGGCGGTCGCCGACTCGGGCCGCCAGCTCCTGGTCGCCGAGAACTACCTCTACAAGCCGCTGCTGGGCGCGATTCGCCGAGTGGTCCGCTCGGGCGCGCTGGGTCAGGTGCGGTTCGTCTCGATCGACGCGGTGAAGCGTCAGGTCGCCACTGGATGGCGCGCCGACCCGGCGCGGGCGGGGGGCGGCGCCCTGTTCGAGAGCGGCATCCACTGGGTGGCTATGCTCGACGGCATCGGCCTGACGATCCGGAGCGCCCGCGCCTTCTTTCCCGACGCTCCGGGAGGACACGAGCGCAGCGTCGTCTTCGTGGCCGAGTACGAGGAGGGCGCGACGGGGGTGCTGACGCACTCCTGGGAGATTCCCGCCCTGCTGCGCGGGGTGCGCCTCTCGAGGATCTACGGCACCCGCTCCTCCCTGCTCTTCGAGTCGAACGGTCTCTTCCTGCTGCGCGGCCACCGCCATCTGTCGCTCCCCGGACTTTCCGATATGCTTGGCTACCGTGCGATGCTCCGAGATTTTGTCGGGGCGCTAGCGACCGGCAGAGAGCCGAAGTTCACCCTTGCCGACGCGCGCAGGTGCATAGCAATGATCCAGGACGTCTACATGGAAGACGCCCCTCCGAAGCGGGGACAGGAGCAACCGTGAGTCTGGTAAACGAACTGCTGGTGGGAATGGCCGCAGGCGCTCACATCTCGACGTGGGGCATGTACAAGGACTCGATCCACGAGGGCTTCACCGTTCCTCGCTATCTGCGGAGCACCTTCGTGGGTTTGGTCTGGGCTCCGATCATCGCGCATCTTGCCGACCTCGACGCCACCACCGCGGGCGGGATGGCGCTCCTCTTCGGCGTCACCTACGCCGCCGAGCGGGCCACGACCGAGTTCTGGAAGACCTTCATCCGCGACGAGGACCAGTCGAAGTACTTCATTCCGATGCAGTTCCACGTCTTCGGACACGTCCCCAGGAATCGCCTGACCCGCCTCATGGTCGGCCTGGGCTACGTTGGCGTTGCCTGCGTGGCGATCTGGGCGGCGACCCGGTTGCAGCCCCCACCCGGAACCGAGGGCCCCCTCTGGCAGGTCCTGCTCGTGGCCAGCATCGGCGGGTGGTACTCCGCCTGCGGCGGCGCCTTCAAGGACGCTCCGATCGAGGGTTTCGAGTGGTTCAAGTTCTTCCGAAGCCCGGTGTCAGCGGCGCTCTACGGCTTTCTGGCGTCGCAGCTTACGAGCAGCTATCTGCTCATCGCCCTAGCCGGGATCGGGTACACGGTCGCCACCCTCGAGAGCTACAAGACCTTCTTCTTCCCCTCGAGGCCGCGCGGGAAGTTCGCTGGCAAGCCTATCACCCACCCCGAGATGCTCGCCACGCGACAGAAGTTCGTTCCTCTCTACGTGGCGATCTGGGTTGGAATCGTGACGGTCTTCATCCTGGCGCTCATCTGACCTGCCGCCCAACTTCAGCCGACAGCCTCCCAGAGCTCCCCGAAGCGCATCGCCATGCGGGGCCCCGCCCCCTCGTCCTCGTGCTTGAAGAAGACGAACGCCTCCCGCCACCTGGCACGCCGGAGCGCCGCCGCCCATCCCTCCAGCTCCGCACGCGAGTAGCCCGGCCGACGTAGCCTTGCGTACCCGAACGGGGCGGTCTCGACGACCGGTGGCTCGTCGCCGCCCGTGTCGGCGATGACGAGGGCCGACGCCGCGTCTGCCAAGGCCTGGTGAACCTCGTCGCTCTGCCAGCTCTCGTGGCGAAACTCGAATGCGGCGCGCACGGTGGCCGGTAGCAACGCCAGAAACTCCCGGAGCCGGGCGACATCCGCCCGCAGGAAGGGCGGCAGCTGAAAGAGGATCGGCCCCATCCGGTCGCCCAGGCCGTCGGTGGCCGTACGGGTCAGGTACTTCAGAGGCTCTTCCGCATCCTTGAGCCGCTTCATGTGCGTGATCCTGCGGCTGGCCTTCAGCACGAAGGTAAAGGATGCGGGCGTCTGCGAGGCCCACCTCTCCAGCATCTCGAGGCGCGGCAGGCGGTAGAAGGTGCTGTTGATCTCGACGCTCGAGAGAGTGCGCGAGTAGTGTTCGAGCATGCGGGCGGGCGAGAGCTTCTCGGGGTAGAAGGTCCCCCGCCACTCCTTGTAGGAGAAGCCGCTGGTGCCGGTCCGAAGGAGTGGCGGGAGGGAGCCGCGGCGCGCCTCGCCGACGGCGCTCGCCCGGCACGCTGGGCAGCGGACTGTGACCCGGTCTCGCACGTAGGCGACGTCGTCCCGCGGCCCGGCCCGAATGACGGAACAGCTGGCGCCGCACCTGGGACAGCTGGGTGGCGCCGCCGCCGATGCAGCGCCCCGTAGCAGCAGATCGCGCTCCTTGGCGGTGTAGCTCACGGCAAACCTCCCACGGCAGGTGCGGCGGTGCATCCCAGCTGGACCGCTTCGCCCGTCTGAAACCCCGACACCCCTTCAGCCAGTATCTTACCGGTCACCGAAGTCCCCCATGGCGGGCCCACGGCTGGTCGGGTGACAGCCATAACGAACAATGAGATAGGAGACTCTAGATGGGAACCCTCAAGACTGTCTGCACCGTGGCCGCCGCCGGTGTCGCCGGCCTCGTAGCTCTCAAGCTCCTGGCCGCGTTGGCTCTACCCCTGCTCGGCATCCTCTTCGGGCTCCTCGGGCTCGCCCTCAAGGTCGGGCTGGTTGCCGGTATCGGGTACCTGGTCTACCGTCTCGTGCGCCGCTGGCGGAGCGAGGCCCCTGCCTAGCAGCCCGTGGACAAACCCCCCCCGGCATTCGAGGCGCGCTGCATTCGTGCTGGGCCGCTGCGCTCTGCGTTGCTTCTTGGGCGAATGGCTCTGCCATGCGCCCCGCGAAGCGCCTTGCCAGCCCGGCGCTTCGCCCCTACTCGGTGCTCGCCCGGGCGCATCCACGGACCACTTCGTCGCGCCTTGCCAGCGGGGCGCTTCGCCGGTCTCGGTGCTCGCGCGAGATTGTCCACGGACTGCCTAGCGGCCTAGCGACGACCGACGGAAGGCAGATCGTCCAGCAGCTCTAGAATGCGGGCCGCCGCCCGCTGCGAGACCCCACGATTCCTCTCCAGCACGCTCCGGCCGCGGCTCGCCACGGTGGCCGCGGCGTCGGGATGCCGCATCCACTTGGCAACCACCCCCATCGGGTCATCGGAGACCATCACTCCCCCGGCTGCGACGAGCTCGTCCACGATCTGGGCGAAGTTCTCGTAGTGCGGCCCCACAATGGCAGGCACTCCGGCGGCAATCGGCTCCAGCGGGTTGGAGCCGCCCAATGGGACGAGGCTCCGGCCCACGAAGGCCGCGTCGGCGAGCTGGTAGGCGGCTGCGAGCTCGCCGATCGTGTCCAGGAGGAAGACTCTGGCCCCGGCACCCGGCTCGGCTCCGCCGACGGTAGCGCTACGCCGGGGCATCTTGGGGGCCAGCCGCGCTACCTCCTCCCACCGCTCGGGGCGTCTCGGCGCCAGGACGAGCTGGCAGCCCTCCGGGAGCGTCCCTACGAGCGCCTCCTCCTCGCCCGGGCCCGTCGATCCGGCGACTACTAGCGGACGGGAACGGTCGATCCCGAGCGCCGCCGCAATCGACCGCGCAGCCTCGGAGTCCCCCGGGGCGGCGGAGCCAGCGTCCCACTTCAGGCTGGGAGCGACCAGGACACGCTCTGCGGGCACTCCTAGCTCGACGAAGCGATCGCGGTCGAGTTCGCTCTGCGCCTGTACCTGAGCCAGACTCCGCATCGTCCGACGCGCAGATCGCCTCCAGCGGCGATACCCGCGCCAGCTCCGCTCCGAGAGTCTCCCATTCACGACCACGACCGGAATGCGCCTCCGCGAGCACGCCGCCAGGAAGGATGGCCACAGCTCCAGCTCGGCGAGCACCACGAGTCGGGGGCGGAGCGCGTCCAGGAAGCGGTTAGTCATCCAGGTGAAGTCGAGCGGGTAGCGCACGACCTCGTGGCGGCCCGCGTGCATGCGCCTCGCCACGTCGACCCCCGAGGTGGTGGTGGCGCTCACAACCATCTCCGGGCGGAGCTCCGACTCGGCAAGCGCCTCGACCAAGCTACGAAGGGCGACCTGCTCGCCTACGCTTACCCCATGCACTAGGACACGCGGGCCAGACCCGCCGCGCCGAGGCGCGTCCACCCTACCGCTCCGCTCACGCAGCGTCGTGAGGGCCTCGCCAGGGGAAAGTCGTCGTCGGAGCGCGTAGGCAACCACCCCGAAGCCGAGAACCAAGTTGCGGAGCAAACCGGTCACGGCAGGAGGCGCCCGATTAGATTGGGCGCATGGCGAGAGTCCGCAATCGACCCCTCGGGTGAGCGTTCTTCACCTCGAGACAGGTCGGCGCCTCTACGGCGGGGCGCTCCAGGTCCTCTACCTCGCACGGGGGCTCCAGGAGCGTGGCGTCGAATCGGTGGTCGTCGTGCCCAGGGGCTCCGAGGTGGCGTCGGAGGCACGCAGGCGGCGGCTCCGCGTCGAGGAGTTTCCGTATCGGGGCGAGGCCGACCTGCTCGCGCTCCCACGTCTGGCCTGGCGCTTTAGCAGGCGCGACGTGCAGCTGGTGCACCTCCACTCGCGAAGGGGAGCGGACACCCTGGGGGTGGCTGCGGCGCGGCTGGCCCGTGCGCCAGTCGTCCTGACGCGCCGGGTCGACACCCCGGAGCCCGCGTGGTTGGCCGGCACCAAGTACCGACTCTGTCGCAGGGTGGTGGCCATCTCGGAGGCGGTCAGCGAGGTCCTCGGCGAACAGGGGGTGCCGACCGACAAGATATCGCTCGTCCGTTCGGCCGTTGACCCCTCCGACTGGCAGGAACCGCTCTCGAGGGCCGAGCGCGACCGCGAATTCGACCTGCCGTCGGGGGTGCCAGCGGGCGCGATGGTGGCGCAGTTCATCCCGAGGAAGGGCCACTGCGTCCTGGTGGACGCGCTGGCGACGCTCAGAGGCAGGGGAGTGGCACCGCCGGCGATGGTGCTCTTTGGGAGGGGGCCGCTAGAGGGCAATGCGCGGAGCCTCGCCGAGGCGGCGGGCGTAGCCGATCTCATCCGCTTCGCTGGCTACCGTTCGGACCTGCACCGGTGGCTTGGCAGCTTCGACCTCTGCGTGCATCCGGCGCTCAGCGAGGGGCTTGGCGTCGCCGCGTTGCAGGCGGGGGCGGCCGGGGTGCCGCTGGTGGCCTCATGGTCCGGCGGCCTGCCCGAGGTCGTGGGACCGGAAGGGGCCGACGCCCTCTGCCCCCCAGGGGACGCAGGAGCGCTGGCGACGGCGATTCAGGGCGTCCTGTCGGACCCGGAGCGCGCGAAGGCCAGGGCACAGCGCGCCCGCCGCCGGGTCGAGAGGCACTTCTCGGTCGGCGAGATGGTGGAGCGCAACCTAGACGTCTACCGGGAGGTGGTGGCATCGAAACGGTGCCCAGCGGGGCTGCGCACCCGCGCGTGCGCAGGCGAGGAGCCGGGACCTAGCAGCCCGTGGCCAAACCTCCCACGGCATTCGAGCGGCGCTGCATCTCCGCTGGACCGCTTCGCTCCGCGTTGCTCCTCGGACCAATAGCGCTGTGGCTATTGGCCCTTCGTCGCGCCTTGCCAGCGGAGCGCACGCCGCTCTCGGTGCTCGCGCGAGATTATCCACGGACTGCTAGGGCTTCCCATACCGCCGGTGGCGGGCGAAATTGGGGGCACGAACCACAACCCACCCCCAAGGAGCGGTAATGAACAAGAACGAGATGGCTAAGAAGCTTGCTGCGAACACCGAGCTGACCCAGGCCCACGCGGCTCGGGTGATCGACAAGATCTTCGATCCTGTCCACGGTCTGGTCGCCGACGAGCTAGGTGTCGGAGGCAAGGTTGCCATCGGTGGCTTCGGAACGTTCGAGGTCCGCGAGCGCGCTGCGCGGATGGGGCGCAACCCGCACACCGGCGAGGAGCTCGCCATGCCTGCCAAGAAGTACCCGGCGTTCAAGGCCGCCAAGGGGCTGAAGGACCGCGTAGCCTAGCAGCGCGTGGGCAGTCTCGCGCGTGGAGGCGTTGCCCATGGGCTGCTAGCGCTGCTCTTCGCTGCCGCCCAGGAAGCTGCCCCGGGGAGGAGAGATGTCCATTGGGCGAGTTCGCGAAGCCCGCACTGATCGGTCAGGTGGTGGTGCTGGCTGGGGCCGTCCTCTTCGTCTGGGTGGTCTTCCGCGAGTTCGTGCGGGTCGCGATCAAGATCGCCGTGCCCGTCGGGATCCTCGCGGCCCTCGCGATCTGGAGCGGCCTGCTTGACGGGACGACGGTCGGCGGAGCGCTGGCCTCGGTGGGAGAGGGCGTGGTCGCGGGCGCGCTCTCGCTGGTGGAGTGGATCGCCGCCGCGGCGGCCAGCGTCAGCTGATGCACCTAGCAGCCCGTGTGGACAAACCTCCCACGGCATTCGAGGGGCGCTGCATCCATGCTGGATCGCTTCGCTTCTGCGTTGCTTCTTGGGCGAATGGCTCCGCCATGCGCCCCGCGAAGCGCCTTGCCAGCCCGGCGCTTCGCCCCTCTCTGTGCTCGCCCGGGCGCATCCACGGACCGCTTCGTCGCGCCTTGCCAGCGGGGCGCTTCGCCGCTCTCGGTGCTCGCGCGAGATTATCCACGGACTGCCAGCCAATGGGGCTACAGGCCGCTCCAGATACTTGGCACGATGCCCGACAACCGTTATTCTCAGCCCTGACTCATCGCCAGTGGTCGGCTGCCATGGGGGAGTGGCCCGGTGCGTGGCTAGCGCCTGTCTCCCCAGGCCTCCCGCTCACGGCCTGTCGGCCCTCCTGGCGTACCTTCCCGACCTCGGGCCGCGCCGTCCGCTCCAAGGTACCACCGTGCGGAGCGAAGACCCGGTGGAAGGGCACACATACACCAAGCGATTTCAAGGGGTAAGCAACATGAGATACGGAATGCTGCTCGCTGGCACCTGCCTGGCCATGGCCCTGCCTGGATCGGCCCAGGCGCAGGGCACGCTGACCGGGACGATAACCGACGCCGAGAGCGGGACCCCGATCGCGGGGGCCGAGATCACGCTAATCGACATGAACATGGGCGCGAACTCCCTCGATGGGGGGCTCTTCGAGATTGTGGACATCCCCGCTGGCACGCACGACGTGGAGGTCCATCTGCTCGGCTACCAGACGGAGCGTCGCCAGGTGACGATTGTGGACGGAGTGGTCTACCAGCTCGACATCGCGCTTATGGTGAGCGCCGTCACTCTCGAGGGACTGGTGGCGGTGGGGACCCGCGCCCAGCCCAGGACGGTCACGGAGTCCCCGGTGCCGGTCGATGTGATCCCGGCGGCGGAGCTCGTCAAACAGGGCGACACGGACATGGCCAACCTGATCCGTAACGTGGTCCCCTCATTCAACGTGAACACCCAGCCCATCAGCGACGCGGCCACATTCGCGCGTCCCGCCAACCTGCGCGGCCTGCCACCCGACCACACGCTGGTCCTAGTGAACGGGAAGCGGCGCCACCGCACCGCGGTCATCACCTGGTACGGCAATGGCCTCGCCGACGGTTCGCAGGGCCCCGACATCTCCCTGGTTCCTGGCTTGGCCCTGAGACAGGCGGAGGTGCTGCGCGACGGTGCGTCCGCCCAGTACGGCTCCGATGCGATTGCCGGGGTAATGAACTTCGCCCTCAAGAACGACCGCTCCGGCGGCTCGATAGAGCTGAAGGCGGGTGGGTACCTCCGCGACACGCTCGGCGGTGCCCTCTTCGAGGATCAGGGCAGTCTTCCAGGCGACGGCGAGATGTACACCGTGACAGGCAACGTCGGTCTGCCCCTTGGCGACAACGGCTTCCTCAACTTGACTGGCGAGTACGGCAACTCCGCCAACACGAATCGCAGCGTGCAGCGCAATGACGCAATCGCACTCATCAACTCTGGGAATACGGCCGTTCGCCAACCCGCCCAGATCTGGGGCTCGCCCAAGGTCTCGAACGACATCAAGGCATGGGCCAACATGGCTTACCTGCTGAACGACCGCAGGCAGTTCTACTCCCACGCCAGCTTTGCCAGCAAACAGGTTGAGGGAGGGTTCTACTATCGCAATCCGGGCACGCGCAGCGGAGTTTTCGGAACTCGTAATGCCGACGGCGAGCGCATCCTCCTGATCGGTGACATGCTCGACGCGCGCGACGGAGAGCTCGATGGATCGGCGATGTGCCCCGAAGTCAGAGTCACCGACGCTGGCGTGGTGATCGACGACCCGGACAACAGGGCCGCGTTCGATCAGGTCATGGCCGATCCCAACTGCTTCACCTTCCGACAGCTCTTCCCTGGCGGATTTACTCCTCAATTCGGTGCCTACGTAATGGACATGTCTGCGCTGGCGGGCCTCAAAGGGGAGCGGGGCCGTCTGTCATGGGACGCTAGTGCGGGATGGGGGAAGTCCAACATGGATTTTTACATGTACAACACGGTCAACGCCTCGCTGGGACCGAATCAGCCATGCGCGGACGACACTTATGACATTTCCTTTGTTGTTCCCGACCAGGAATGTACACCGTGGTTCCGCCCGGGTATCTACGATCAACAGGAAGCCAATCTGAATTTGGACATCGCCTACGAGTTCAACGAGCGGATCAACCTCGCAAGCGGTGCCGAGATTCGCAGCGAGCGCTTCGAGATCGTGCCGGGCGACATGCCTTCGTGGGAGCCCGGCCCGCTCGCTAGCCAGGGCTTTACTCCGGGCTCCAACGGATTCACCGGCTTTGGACCCTTGACGGAGGGGGCCTGGAACCGCTGGAACTTCGCCGCATACGGGGACATGGAGATCGCGGACCGCGACGCCGGGTGGTCCCTGGGGTTCGCGCAGCGAATCGAGCACTTCTCCGATTTCGGCCTCACTGCCAACGGCAAGTTCGCAGGTCGGTTTGACCTCACGGAAGAGACCGGACTCCGTGCCAGTGTGAGCTCTGGGTTTCGCGCCCCCACTCCGGGGCAGCAGAACGCCTTCAATATCTCCACGATATACGATCCCGACATTATGGACCTGACAAACAACGGCACGATTCCTTCCACTTCCAATCTGGCGGTGTTTTACGGCGGACAGCCCCTAAAGCCGGAGAAGTCCGTCAACGTTGCATTGGGCTTAGTGCACGAGCGTGGCGATTTCAATTTGTCGGTGGACGTATTCAGAGTCGATGTGAGTGACCGCCTGACGACCAGCAAGAACTTCACCCTCACCCAAGCGCAGGCCGACAGTCTCGTTAAACAGGAGATCATCACGAACGAAGAGGTCTTGGCGCGATTCCGGTTCTTCATCAACGACTTCGCGACGAAAACCACGGGCATCGACGTGGTGGGTGCGTACGAGATCGAAGGAGCGAGCGGTTCCACCACCACCATCAGCAGCGCGTGGAATGTCACACGGACCGAAGTAACGCAATTCAACCCTGAGACGCTTAGCGATAACCGCATCCGCATTCTCCAGGAGGGACTGCCGGGCGTGCGTGGCAACGTAGCAGTCAACCATGTCCTACGCGCTGGTACTCGCTTCCTTATCCGGGCCAGCTACTGGGACGGATACTACGACGGCGAGCAGCCGTACTACGAAGTGAATCCTAAAATCACTATCGACTACCCGTCGCGCACTCTGCTAGATCTTGAGGCGGCCCATACGATCGCCACTGGATGGACGCTAACGGTGGGTGCGCAGAACGTGCTTAACACCTTTCCTGAGGAGTATCCCGGAGCGGCGGCAGGCGTCGGGAACACCTACGGGCAGTTCACGCCCTTCGGGTTCAACGGCGGCTTCTACTACACCAAGCTGGGGTATTCCTGGTAGGCTTGGAGCTAGCCCGATTGTAGAACAGGTCAGCTTGGCGTCTCGGCGGCCCCGGGGACTGCGTGTCCTCGGGGCCGCTCGGTGTCAGGTCGGGTGGTGTTGCCGTCCGGCGGCAACGTTACGGTGCTCCACCTGGCGGCGATCTGCGGACGCTACCGCACCGGTTCCAGCCTCACGATGGAGGGCCCGCCGCGGGCGTCGAGCGCAACGTAGATGAGGCCGTCGGGGCCCTGGCGCACATCGCGCACCCTGCCTGCCCCGGCGAGGATGGTCTCGCTCGCCACCACCCTGCCGTCCTCGATCTCCAGGCGGTCGATGCGTTGCCCAACGAGTCCGCCCGCGAGCAGGTTCCCCCGCCACCTGCGGAACTTGTCGCCGGTGTAGAAGGCCAGCCCCGAGGTGCCGATGGAGGGCGTCCAGTAGTGGAGCGGCTGCTCCATCCCGGGGGCGTGGGAGGAGTCGTGGATCCGCGTCCCCGAGCCGTAGTTCACTCCATAGCCGATCACTGGCCAGCCGTAGTTCGCGCCCGCCACCGCTACATTCACCTCGTCGCCCCCCTGCGGGCCGTGTTCGGTAAGCCAGATCGCGCCGCTCTCCGGGTGGACGGCGAGACCCTGCGAATTCCTGTGGCCGAAGCTCCAGATCTCGGGGAGAGCGCCGTTACGACCCACGAAGGGGTTGTCGGCTGGCACCCGGCCGTCGTCGTGCACGCGGACGACCACCCCGTGGTGGTCGGATAGCTGCTGGGCGGGGTGGCTCTGGAGGTCGCCTCTGGCCCTCGGGGGTATCTGCCGGTCGCCGATCGTGATGTAGAGGAACCCGTCCGGGTCGAAGGCCAGTCTGCTCCCGTAGTGGCCACGGCCCCGCGAGGCGGCCTCGAAGACCTCGTCGGTGGGCGCGAAGCGATCGCCGTCGTAGATGCCCCTGACCACGGCCGTCGTGCCCCAGCGGTGGTCGCGGGTCGGCTTCGAGTAGCTCAGGTAGATCGTCCGGTTGGTGGCGAAGTCGGGGTGCGCCACCACGTCGAGGAGTCCGCCCTGGCCGCGGGCGACGACCTCGGGCACACCCGGCACCGGATCGGGGAGGAGTCTGCCGCCCCGAATGACGCGCAGCCGCCCCGGCCGCTCGGTCACGAGGATCTCCCCGTCCGGGAGGAAGGCGATCGCCCACGGAGCGTCGAGCCCCTCGGCCACGGTGACGACCCGGAGGTCGTGGAGCTCCGTGCGATGGAGGTCCGGCTGAGCCGCGATGGGGGTGTTGGGGGCTGCAAGCACCCCCGCGGCGACGGTGATCGGCAGTCGTCTGGTCATCGGAAAGTCGGGTGGCGGAAGGGTCGGAGGAGTGCCCGAAAGCTAGCGAGCCGAGTGGTCGTCGGCAGTGCAGAGGCCTAGCCAGGGAGGCCGCAGCTCGGACGCGGTACAAGTGGAATATGGTTCAAATGATGTTGTCCAAACGATTTGATGACAGTATCTTAGATGATCCAAACCACGGAGCCCAAAGCCGTCGACCGGTGTCCTGGAAGGCGCAGCTGCACCAGCGACACCCGTAGCGATCCCGCTTCGAGCGCCCCGGTGAGGGGTCCCCAAAAGGAGGGCCGCAGCCGCCCGTCGTGGCCCCGTCCGAGTGGCGCAGCTTGCGCCTTGCGGCCCCGTCGCCTCATATTGAGTCGTCGGCCGTGCCGCCTGCTCGCGGCACCGGCCGGCGGCGAGGGCATCGTTTCACCCTACTGCAAAGGAGATGTCTAATGTCCAATCGCTACTGCCTTGGCGGTGCCGCTGCGGCTCTTGCGCTCGCCCTGGGCGGGCTCGGGGCCACAGGCCTGTCCGCCCAAACCGGCACCGTGACGGGCGAGATCACGGCGGCCACCACAGGGGCGCCCGTCTACCAGGCCTTGGTGCGGGTCACCGAGACGCTGGTGACTGCGGTCAGCAACCAGCGCGGGAGGTACGTGCTGCAGAACGTCCCGGTCGGTGTGTACACGATGACCGTCCACAGCATCGGCTACACGCCCCAGGAGCGGGAGATCACCATTACCCCCGGGGTGAGCTTGATAGAGGACTTCGGGCTCGAGGTGTCAGCAACCGAGCTCGAGGGGCTCGTCGTCAAGGGCGGGAAGCTGATCGACCGGAAGAAGCTCGGCGTGTCCCTGCCGACCATTGACGTGGACGAGATGAAGGAGATCGTGCCTGCCCAGAACTTCATCCACGTCATGGAGGGTAGGATCCCCGGCGTGAAGTCGATCGGGAGCACCGGCGGAGTCGGCTCAGGGCGGGAGCTACGAATCCGGGGCACTGACTCGTTCGGATTCACCGCCCAGCGTCCGGTGATCTACATCGACGGCGTACGGTACGACTCCCAGAAGGAAGACTGGGGCTACATGCGCGGGGTCGCATGCTGCTACTTCTCCGGCGGTGCCGGTGAAGATAGGCTCTCCGACCTCAACCCGGAGGAGATTGACCGAATCGAGGTCCTGAAGGGGCCCGCTGCGGCCACCCTCTTCGGCTCCGAGGCCTCGGCGGGAGTGATTCAGGTGTTCACGAAGCGCGGCCAAAGCAACACGCCGGCGCAGTTCACGCTGAACACCACGCTAGGACGCAATCGCCTGCGCGCAAATCTGCCAACTACGCTGCGTCCCCAATTTGGATTTTTCGACGAAGACTCGGTACTGGTCGGGCCCGCTGCGGATCCCAACCAGTCGCTAATCGAGAATGGCCTGATTAACGGATACGACGTGACCGTCTCAGGTGGCTCGGACAATATCACCTACTTTGTGTCGGCCGGCATTTCGTACGAGGAAGGATCGGTGAAGCCAAACGATCAGACTCGTGGCAGCGTCCGCGTGAATCTCAACTGGACCACATCAAACACGATGTCAGTGGGAATCACATCCGGATTTGTCAGGAACAGGATTTGGGTTGTGCAAGCCGGTGCCAATCCAAATGGCGTTTATATGAACGGACTCTACTCAAATCCCCGCGAAGCGACGGAGGAGGACCCGGAGTGTTGTGGCGTTCAGGGTGTGGGTGTGATTGCGGCCAGAGAGATAAAGACGTTTTCCGACACCGACAGGTGGACGGGTCGTATTCAATTGACCTACACGCCCTCCCACAGCTTTATCCACCAGTTGACGTTTGGGCTCGACGACGTGACCGACCAGAAGAGCCGCCACATGCCGTTCGGCAACTACTACGTCGGGATCGGCGAAACTGGAGAGCGTAACCTCGGCTACCGGGTGTCAAAGAAGTTAACGACGGACTATCTGTCGACGCTCGACTACGACCAGCTCTTCGGGATTGGTTTCCTGACTGGCAGCCTCTCGGCCGGAGCCCAAGGCTACTGGGATGTGGCGAACATGAGTATGGGAACTGGGAAGCGATATTCCGCCCCGGGCATTGAGTCGCTTAATGGTGCCGCCCTCGTGTATTCCGACGAGGCTTACGAAGAAATTCGCAATGTCGGCTTTTTCATACAAAATCGTTTCGATTTGTCCAATGACCTTTTTGTTACAGCTGCTGTGAGAGCTGATGGCAATTCCGCCTTCGGCAAGTCCTTTGGCCTGCAGGTGTATCCAAAAGCCGATGTAGCGTACAACTTTCCGTCATCGGTGCTTCCCGGCGGTTTCTCTAATCTGAAGGTCCGTGCGGCCATTGGCATGGCTGGTAAGGCACCGGGGCCCTTCGATAACCTCCAGAGCTACTTTGCCGGAACGGTGATGGGCGACCTTCCGGCGGTCAGGGTTGCCAATGCCGGCAACGAGCTTTTAGGACCGGAGAACAAGGTTGAGCTGGAAACTGGCTTGGACATTGGCCTTTTTTCGAATCGCATTGGATTGGAGCTGACCTATTACGACGCGGAAGTCATCAACGGCCTGTATCCCAGCCCCATTGCAGCCAGCCAGGGGGCGTACCAGAGGGTAGAGAACTGTTGCGCATTCCTGAATAGAGGAGTTGAGACCGCGTTGTCAGCGTCACTGGTTGATATGCCGCAATTCAGCTGGTCGGCCAGCTTGGCCTATGAGTGGAATATGAATCGGATCACGAGTTTCGGCGACAAGGCCCAGCCCGATTCATTGCCCCTTTATGAGGAGGATGAGGCCACGGGGTACTGGTCGCATGTTGGTTGGCGCTACGCAAACTCGTTTGGCGGCTGGTATGAGCTGCAGCCGCTGGACAATGTGTATGGAGAGGATATTCGCGGCTACTTCATAACCGAGGACGGTGATCCGGTGCACAAGGTTACGCACTTCCCGTTCCTCCGTGGACTGGCTCAGCCGCGCCATATGGGTTCGATATTCAACACCTTCCAACTGGGCGGCAATCTTAGGGCGTCGGTACAGTTCCGCGGCGAATTGGGCGCGGTATTTCAGAACTATACCTATCGGGACGGGATGCGACTCTGTCAGTGTTTTGACGACATCCTAGAGTGGGATCCGCTTTTGTTGCCGGAGGGTGCAAGCCCAACTGATCGAGTTAGACGCCAATTCTCCTACGATTCGCTGGTTGACTACTGGTATGTTCCGCATATCGACAGGCGGGACCACATCCGACTTCAGGATGTGTCGATCGTATACACTGTACCACAGGTGTTTGCCAGCAGAATGGGGCTAGACCGCACGACTGTGACCCTATCAGGGTACAACCTTCACTGGTGGGACGACTGCCGATGCGAAGACCCCAATAACAAGAGTTTTGCCGACGACACTGGAGAGCGTTCCACCATTTCAGCATTTGGCGTACCGCAACCGAGGAGGTTTCTCCTTTCGGTTCGAACGCGATTCTGATGACGCTGGCATATATTGAAGATCGCACAGCGTTTGTTGTGTGTGGCACAATAGGACACCGCCATGGTTTACAGAGAAACGGATTCGAGACAAAAAGGATTGTAGATAATGAACTGGCATAGGGCAGGTGTTGGCCTCGGTGCGCTCGTGGTGTCGGTGGGCCTCACCGCATGCGATCTCCTGCGGGTAAAGGACCCGGGTCGCTATGAGGAGGAGGACCTTCTTACGGCGCTCGAAGCGGTTGGCAACACCGCGGAGGGCAATGCGCACAAGTGGATGAACTGGTACGTGATTTGGCAAGAGTTGCTCGGTGACGCGCTTAACTTCATAGGTCCGATAACGTACAATGATGAGTATGCGTTAATCGACGACGGACGTGTTGATTTCAACACCTATCCGGTCGCTCGGACTCCGGCGAATTCCCGCTATGTGGCGTATAATTTCCCGGACGGCATGGCCGAATCCCGTTGGTTGGCGCATAAGGCATGGGAGATCGCGGAGCTGGCGTATGAGAAAGGCGATTCCATGGAAGCGGAATTGGATTTTGAATCGTCATTTCTTGCGGCGCAGATCAAGTTGGGATGGGCATTCAACAACATGTACCTTGGGTTGTTTTCCTGTGAGGGAGTGCTAGGATCGCCAGACGACGAGGGCGGTGCCGAGATGTACCTCGACGTTCAGATCTACGACTCTGCTGCATCGCTGTTTACGCACGTAATTGAGATCATGGGACGTGTTGACCCGTTCCTGATCGAGTTCCAGGACCGCGACTACCTAAACGCTGCGCGCACCGGCCGCGCGCTCATGCGAATGCTCGCGGGTGACTATGAAGGCGCGGTGGCGGACGCAGCAACCGTTCCAGATGGATTTCGCTACGATGCCATCCTGGGCGGCTCGTTCGAGAATTGGAACCAGATGTATTGGCGGGGGTTCCAATTTAGGTACTTTCGGTTGCACGACTGGGTCATTCCCGATACGCTCGGCCCGACATTCAGCGGCTCCTTGCCGGATCGGTGGACCGGCCTTCCAGATCGGCGAAGGCAGGTTCAATACCTGCCAAAGCCATTTTTCGGAGATAGGCCGGAAACTATTCTTCCTACGAAATACGGTGGCTCGACTAGCGGGATTTCGATGGTCAGTGCGATACACGCACGCTTGATTGAGGCGGAGGCGATGGCCATGTCGGGGAACTTCCTCGGAGCGATGACTGTGTTGGACGCAATGAGGGTGGAGGTGAATCTTCCCGCAATTCCGTTCACGCCCGAGAATGAGGTGCAGATGCTCGATGTGCTGCTATGGGAGCGGTACGCGTGGCTGTTTGTGGAGGGTTGGCGGCAACCCGACCTTCATCGATCTGGATTGACACGCGCAGTCTTCGAGGCATTGAACGATTACGATAGGCGTGGCATTGGTAGGCCTACTAAGTTCCCTGGTAGTGCGCGCGAAGCATGGTTGAACCCATTGGTTGTAAACGATGCGACGCAGCGGTGCCACCCCAACGCGTAATGGGCGTGGTGGATTAGACTGGCGCATCCGCTTTTTTAGGCGAACGTAGCGGTTGGCGGCTTATGGCTGGTGATGGATGAGCGGGAGGCTGCCCGAAATGGGTGGCCTCCCGCTCGGCGGTTGTGTAGTAGTGGATGCGGTTCCACGCGTGGGGCGGGAGCTACTCGCCGAGGCGTGGGAGATCGATTGTCGCAGCACCGGTCAGCTGCACACTCGCACAGTGGATAAGCATGTGCGTCGGCTGCGGGAAAGCTGGGCAAGGCGGGAGAGGTCATCGAGACGGTGCTGGGCTTCGGGTATCGGTTTCGGAGGCCGGTAGATTGACGCCGAGGGGTTGGCCGCGGAGCGCTCCACGGGAAGGCGGTTCGCGGGGTGGATGGCGAAGCCATTCGCCAAAGTAGCAACGCAGAGGGAGGCGATCCGGCACGGGTGCGGTGCCTTTCGAATGGCATGCGATGTTTGTCCACGTGGTGCCAGGACCGAGCTGAGGCCCCGCCAGCTTCCTAGATTTGCCCCCACCGAGGGTCTACGTTGAAATATGTAATGTGTAGAGTACATTATGACAACTAGAGTGTACATATTATGACGCGACCTACGCTTCACGGGGAGCGGTTCGAATCGGCGTTGACCTTCCCGTCCTACCTGGAGACCGTGGAGCGGAACGAAGGGCTCTGGCGCAGCATCTATGAGCGGGCGCAGGTGCCTGCTGGGGTGGTCCAGGATGGGCGCGCGGTACCGGGACGGTGGAGGTTGCTGGCGTTGAGTGAGGACTGGTGCGGCGATGCGGTCAACATCCTGCCTGTGATCGCCCGTCTGGCGGAGACGCTCCCAGATGTCGAGCTCCGTGTCCTTTCTCGCGACGAGAACCCCGACCTGATGGATGCACACCTGACCGACGGACGGAGCCGCTCCATCCCAGTGGTGATAGTGTACGACGACCGCTACCGCGAGTTCGGCTGGTGGGGACCGAGGCCGCGGGAGCTGCAGCGCTGGGTGAAGGCGGATGGGATGCAGCTGGAGACCGGCACGAGGTACGCCCAGGTGCGGCGCTTCTACGCCCGCGACCGGGGCCGTGTGATACTGGCGGAGATGGTCGAACTACTCCGCGGGGCCGCCGAAGCCGCCGCCCGCGACGGCGAACTTGAGTAGGCGCAGCGGGCATCGGAGTCGTTCATGGGCGACTGCCCCCGTCGGGGCGCAGGATCCCCACCAGGGGAAAGTGGTCGGACCCGAAGGTGGTGTCGAGGCGCCGAGACTGGAAGCGCCAGCCGCGCGGGGCGCTCGCCATCAGATAGTCGGACTTGCGCAGCCTGCCCCCGATCTCGAATCGGTGGGTCGGGCGCGGGTCGGGGTTAAGGGGGAGCGGAAAGCGAGCCCGCGCAAGTCGAGATGCTCCCTGACGATGGCCGCGCAGCCAGGTGTTGAAGTCGCCCCCGAGAAGCGTGGGTGCCGATTCGAGTGATCTGCCCCCGGATTCGGGAAACTCGCCCAGAAGGCCCTCCGTCTGGCGGCGCTGGACCTGCCCGAATATGCGCCAGGCCCTGGCCCAGGCAGGCCGGTTGTCGAGGTGGACCGAGCAGAGCTCCACCGCCGTGCCGCCCACCTCTACCGTAGCCGCCACGGCCACTCGCCGCTGCCTCTCCATCGGAAGCTCGATGACCCGAAGTCCCCGTAGCGGTGCCGTGGCGAGGATGGCGTTGCCCCGATCCTCGGTGGGGTCCTCGGGGCCACCGTTTCGCATCGACGGGGCGTAGCAGAGCGACATCCCACTACGTAGCGCGAAGGCGACGATCTCGGTGCCCATTCGGCGATCTGGAGGGGCGATCCGGCTGGCCCACCGGGCCGTCGGAGCCAGCTTCGGGATCGGGGGTCCGGCGGCGTACGCCTCCTGAAGGAGGAGCACGGTGGTGCCGCCATCCTCCTTCGTGTCCCGACTGCCGAGCCACCGCACGAGAGCCTCGAGGTTGCCCCCACCCACGGCCATGTTCCACGCGACGACGGTGAGCGGCCACGCCGCATCTTCCCCCACCGCCGCACCTGCGACCCGCACCGGCCCCACCCCTTGGCGCCAGTCGCCCAGCCGCTTCTCATCCTCTACCGGGCCCGATCGGACCCACTCCACCGGGGGCGCTTCGCGCCCGTCCAACTCCAGCGTCGTTCGCCATATGCGGTTTTCGTCAGGAGTGCCGGTCATGGAGACAAGTTACTGGTGGCACATGGCGGCGAAAGTCGATAGCTTCGCCCTTCGATGGGAACCCTGCGCCGCTCGCGGGGCCGCTCCTGGCTCCGTACGTCTCTGGCGGGCGCCCTGGCGGCGCTGGCCGCTGCGGCGCACCCCGCTCTCCAGCCCGCACCGCCCCCGCCGCCACCGCTCCTGGAGATCGAGTGGGAGCCGGCTCGTCCAGCCGAGGGCAGCATCTTCCGGCTGCGCGTCGCCCCGCAGGTGGTCGCTTCTGGCGAGAGCGCCGAAGGCAGTGACGGCAATCGGGCCGAGCTCGTTCGGGTGTCCGGGGAGGTCGGCCAGCTCCCGCTCGCCTTTCACCGCTCGGGTACCTGGCACGAGAGCCTCGCGGCAATCCCTGTCGACGCCCCGGACACCGTACCGGCCTGGGTGCGCGGCGAGTTCGCCGACGGCCGCTCTCGCTCCCTGTCGGTCTGGATCCCGGTCGAGCCGGTCGCATACGACCACGAGAGGCTCACCGTCGCCCCCCGCTTCGGTTCACCGCTGAGTGACGCCGACCGGGCGCGGCTGGATCGCGACATCGAGATGGCCGCCCAGGTGTCGCGCGACGCCCTCGCCGATCCCCCGCTCTGGTTGTCGGGGGTGGTCATGCCGCGGAGCGCCCGCATTACAAGCCGCTTTGGCACTGGCCGCGAGTTCAATGGCCAGGTGACGAGCCGCCACATGGGGCTCGACCTCCAGGGGGCGGTCGGCGACACGGTGGTCGCGGCCGCCCGCGGCGTGGTTGCCCTCGTCGAGCCCTTTCTGCTCGCCGGCAATGTAGTCTACCTGAACCACGGCGGCGGGCTCGTGACGGGGTACTTCCACCTGAGCGCGCAGCTGGTGCAGGTGGGCGACACCGTGGTCGCGGGGATGCCGATCGGGCGAGTCGGCAGCACCGGCCGGGTGACGGGGCCGCACCTCCACTGGGTGGTGCGCTTTGGCGCGACGAGCGTCGACCCCCTGAGCCTGGTCGCGCTGCTCCCGAGAGCGGGACCGTCGTGACTGGTCGTCCCGTAGTGCTGATCATCTGCGACGGTTGGGGGGTGGGCGCGTCCGATCCCGACCAGGCCAGGCACCAGGGCAACGCAGTCTGGATGGCGAGCACTCCAGTCCGCGAGCGCCTCCAGGCCCACCATCCGCGTTGCCTCCTCGAGACATCCGGCCGAGCGGTGGGGCTGCCCGACGGGATGATGGGCAACTCGGAAGTAGGCCATCTGAATCTGGGTGCCGGCAGGATCGTGCCGCAGGAGCTGGTGCGCATTGACGAGACGATCCGCAGCGGCGCCTTCACGCAACTGAAGCCCCTGGTCGCCCTTGCCGACCGGCTGCGGCGCCGTGGCGGCCGCCTGCACCTGATCGGCCTCTGCTCCGACGCTGGCGTTCACAGCCACTTCGGCCACCTGGAGGCGCTCCTCAGGTGGTCCCGCCAGGAGGGTCTGCCGACCTGGGTCCACGCCATCTCCGACGGGCGCGACACCTCGCCGACTTCCGGGCTCGGCTGGATCCGGAGGCTCGAGTCGCTCCTGGGCCGGGCCGTCGGCGACGGTGCCCCCCGGCAGCGCGTCGCATCGCTCTCGGGCAGGTACTACGCGATGGACCGGGACAGGCGCTGGGATCGCACGGAGGTCGCCTACCGCACCATCGCAGAGGGTGTCGGACCGAGAGTCGAGAGAGCCTCCGACCACCTCGAACGATGCTACGAGGAGAGCATCACCGACGAATTCGTCACTCCGGTCGTCATCGACCCACGGGGCGCGATCTCGCCTGAAGACGGCATCGTCACCTTCAACTACCGCGCCGACCGCGCACGGCAGCTCGTAGCCGCTCTGACAGACCCCGCCTTTTCGCACTTCGAGCGGGCTGGCGGCGCCTTCGCCGACCTGGTCGCGATGACCCGCTACGAGGACGACTTCCCCCATCCCGTCCTCTTTCCGCCGCGCGAGCTGGACCACGTGCTGGGTGGAGTGCTCGCCGCTCGGGGGAGGACGCAGCTGCGCGTGGCCGAGACCGAGAAGTACGCGCACGTCACCTACTTCTTCAACGGCGGCGTCGAGGCACCCCTTCCCGGCGAAGACCGCAGTCTGATCCCGTCGCCACAGGTCGCCACATACGACCTGCAGCCGGAGATGTCCGCTTGCGAGGTGACGGACGTGCTACTCGCGAGGCTGGAGGAGCGGGCGCACGACTTCGTGCTCGTCAACTACGCCAACGCCGACATGGTGGGGCACACCGGCGACCTGGGGGCGGCGGTCCGCTCGGTCGAGGTGGTGGACGCCTGCGTGGGTCGGCTCCTGGAGCGGATCGATTCTCTCGGGGGCGTTGCGCTCGTTACCGCCGACCACGGCAACGCGGAAAGGATGCTCGACGAAGACGGACGGCCGCACACCGCGCACACGACCTTTCCGGTGGAGTGCTTCCTGGTCTCCCCGGGGGGGCGACGGGCGGTGCTGGAGGACGGAGTGCTGGCCGATGTGGCGCCGACGGTACTCGAACTGATGGCATTGCCACAGCCCCCGGAGATGACGGGACGGTCGCTGCTCTGCGGCGGCGAAGCCGCGGGGCTCGCAGGGTCGCGGCCTTGAGGACCGCTGGCGCGTCGCTGGCCGCGGCCTTCGTCAGGGTGGTCGACCGCGCCAACGCCCGCCTGGGACGGGTGGTCTCGTGGCTCGTCTTCGCGATGGTGCTCATAGGCGCCTACAACGCCGCCGCCCGCTACCTGGGTCGCTTCATCGGCGTGAACCTGAGCTCGAACCTATACCTCGAGCTCCAGTGGTACCTCTTCTCGCTGGTCTTCCTGCTGGGCGGCGCCTACGCGCTCAGGGAGGACGCCCACGTGCGCGTCGATGTCCTCTACGGCCGCCTGGGGCGGCAAGCCAGAGCGACGATTGACTGCATTGGAGTGCTGCTCCTGCTTGCACCATTCTGCATCTTCATCCTCTGGGTCTCGTGGCCCTCGGTCAGAAACTCGTGGGTGGTGCGCGAGGGATCGCCCGATCCCGGGGGACTGCCCCGCTACCCCCTCAAGGCCGTCATCCTCGTGGCCTTCGCCCTGCTGCTCGTCCAGGCGTGCTCGGAGCTTCTGAAGCAGCTGCGGATGCGGGGAAGGGGAAGCCCGAACACCGGCGGGCAGGAGAGGGCAGCGGACCGTGCCGAGGCGGGGCTGTGACCGAGGCCCGTTGATGGAGGCCAACCTGCTGGCACCGCTGATGTTCGTAGTGGTCTTCGTGATCATCTTCAGCGGATTCCCGGTCGCCTTTGCGCTGGGGGGCGCCTCGCTCCTCTTCGCCTTCATCGGCATCGAGATGGGACTCTTCGACTGGAATCTCCTCTACGCGATGCCCGAGCGGATCTTCGGCGTGATGTCGAACTACGTCCTGCTCGCGGTCCCCTTCTTCATCTTCATGGGCCTTGTGCTCGAGAAGGCGAAGCTGGCCGAGGATCTGCTGACGACCATTGGGGCGCTCTTCGGGCGGCACCGGGGAGGACTGGCGTTGGGGGTCGTCATCGTGGGCGCGATGCTGGCCGCGGCGACGGGTGTGGTGGGCGCCTCGGTGGTGGCGATGGGGAGCATCTCGCTCCCGGTGATGCTCCGCTACCGCTACTCGGCGCGGCTCTCGTCGGGGGTGATCCTCGCCTCGGGCACGCTGGGGCAGATCATTCCGCCGAGCATCGTGCTCGTCGTCCTAGCCGACCAGCTCGGCATCTCGGTGGGCGATCTCTTCATCGGGGGGCTCGTGCCGGGCCTCATGCTGGCGGCGATGTACGGGCTCTACGTCGTCGGCGTGGCGGTGATCAGGCCCGAGGCCGCACCTGCCCTACCGCGAGAGATGACCGATCTCGACTGGCGCGAGCTGCTCCGGCGGGTGGTGGTCGTGATGCTTCCCCCTCTCCTTCTTATCCTGATCGTGCTGGGCTCGATCTTCGCCGGGGTCGCGACCCCGACCGAGGCGGGCGCGATCGGGTCGGTCGGCGCCATCCTGCTCGCGGCCGCCCGGGGACGGATGTCGATTGCGGTCCTGCGCGAGGCGTGCGTCGGCGCCACCAAGCTGACCACGATGGTGATGTTTCTCCTGATCGGCTCGACCGCATTCGCCCTCGTCTTCCGCGGCCTCTACGGCGACATCTGGGTGGAGGATCTCCTGACGACCCTCCCAGGCGGGGTAGTCGGACTCCTACTGGTCGCCAACCTGACTATCTTCGTGCTCGGCTTCTTCCTGGACTTCTTCGAGATCGCCTTCATCATCATCCCGCTCCTGGGGCCTGCAGCGGCGCTCCTCGGGATCGACCTGGTGTGGTTCGGCGTGATGGTCGGAATGAACCTCCAGACCTCGTTCCTGACGCCACCCTTCGGCTTCGCTCTCTTCTACCTGCGCGGCGTGGCTCCCGCGGAGGTGAAGACGACCGATCTCTACCGCGCGGTGGTTCCCTTCATCGCGATCCAGCTGATCGGGCTGATGGCGATCGTCCAGTGGCCGTGGCTGGTGACCGGGCTGGTGCGCTAGGGGAGCCGGAGCAGGCGAGCGAAGCGGTCCAGTCGGGGTGCAGCGCCACTCCTGCCGTGGGAGGCTTGTCCGCTAGTTTCCGGGTGCGTAGGTGAAGTTGAGCAGCGGCAAGCAGCACCACGAATCTCCTTCTGAAGCCGTAGCGACGATAGCGACCTCTGTGGCTATTCGATCACCGATGACACGAATTCCTCCCGAAAAGATGAGGCCCGCGCGCTCAGGCAGTATGTAGTTCTCGGAAATTAGCTTGATCCGCCGGTCAGTCCGGATCTCCCCGCCGAACATGAATGCCGGATTGTTCTTCAAGTCGTCTCCATCATAGAAGTAGCCGATGCCAGCGGACACAGCCTCGTCCGTGCTGCCGAAAGTGCCTACGCCGTAGACGATCCCGACACGCTCGTCATCGAAGAACAAGGCGAGCGTCCCGAGCGAGATGCGCGCCCTCGGCCCATCGACGAGCAACACCTTGGGGGCGACGTAAAAGGGCTCAGCATGTCCCAAGAGAACAGGTGCCCCCGCGCCGATCATGATGCGGTCGGTGAACCCGTATGCGCCGAAGGGGAAGACGAAGAGGTAGGTGCCAAGGTAGGACTCCCCCTGGCGCAGCGTTCGGCCCGTAGCGGTGAAGAACAGCCGGCTGCTGCTCGGGTCCTCGTTCCAGAACTCGCCATTCACGACCTCCCCGGCAGCTTGCCTGAGGCCGACTATGTGCGATCGCTCGATCTCGAGGCGACCACCGGCTATGGTGGTCAGAACCACCTTCTCCTTATCGACGGCCACGAGTCTGGCAAAGGTCACGGTGCCGTCGGAGAGGCGGACCTCGTAGATGGTGTCGCTTGGATCCGGAATGTCCGGCCGTACCTGGGCGCGAGCCTCGGCCGGGACGAGCGGCGTGCCCACGAGCACACCGGAGGCCAGGATGAGAGCACGTAGGAAAGACGTGGACGATAGGTGGATCAGGCTCCTCATGATGCTCCTCTCGGGATTGCCCGCTGGCAGTGTGTGGATCGGGTGGCCGAGCACCGGAAGCGATCTCCAGCTCAGGCGATGGAGGAGGGTTTCACCTCCCCGAAGGCGAAGCCCGCGAAGCGCAGCTCGGCCGCGCCGAACCACCGGTACGAAGCCTCCTTGAAGGATCGCCAGTGGTCGTACACGGTCCTGTACGTGGCATCGGCGGCAGCGGTTTCCTGAAGGATCTCGACGGTCGTCTCCCGAGCGCGCGACATGATGTCGTTGGAGAATGGGCGCAGCTGGGTTCCTCCCGCCACCAGCCGATCAAGGGCGGCCGGATTGCGGGCGTCGTAGGTGTAGAGCATCCTGCGCGCCGAGACCTGGGCGGCGACCTCGAAGACGGTCTGGTACTCCGACGGCAGCTTGTCCCACGCCACCCGGTTTACCTCGAAGGACACCGAGGCGGACGGTTCCCACCAACCCGGGTAGTAGTAGTACCGGGCCGCCTGGTGGAGCCCGAGTTTCTCGTCATCGTAGGGCCCGACCCACTCCGTGGCGTCGATCGCGCCTCGCTCAAGCGCCGGGTAGATGTCGCCCCCGGCGAGCACCTGCACGGTGACGCCCATCCGATCCATGACGTCGCCCCCAAGGCCCGGGATGCGCATCTTGAGCCCCTTAAGGTCCGCGGGCGACTCCACCTCCCGCCGGAACCAGCCTCCCATCTGCGCACCGGTGTTGCCACCCGGGAAGGTGACGATCCCGAAGTCGGCGAAGAGCTCCCGGATCACCTCCACTCCGCCGCCCTCGTTCAGCCAGGCGTCCTGCTGGCGGGCGGTCATCCCGAAGGGCACCCCCGTGTCAAAGGCGAGCGCGGGGTTCTTGCCGGTGTAGTAGTAGCTGGTGCTCTGCCCCACCTGGACGGTGCCCTGCTGCACCGCGTCCATGACCTGGAGGCCGGGTACCAGCTCGCCTGCGGGGTAGGCGCGGATGCGAAAGCGCCCGCCCGTGAGCGCCGAGGTGACCTCGCCGATCCGCTCGGCCGAGCCGTAGATGGCGTCGAGGCCGCGCGGGAAGCTGGAGGCGAGCCGCCAAGTGACACGGGGCCGGGTGACGACGTTGGGGCCACCCTCCGAAGCTCCGCTCTCTCTGTCGCCTCCGCCGCAGGCGCTGACCAAGCCTGCGCCCGTTACTGCGGCGGCGGCCCGGCCCAGGAAGCCCCGACGGGCCAGCGAGTCGTCGCCCACGGGCGGCGAAGCGACGGCCTTGGCTGCTGCGGCGGGCTCTGGAGTTTCCGGCGCCCGCGCGGAGTGGGGAGTGGCGGCGTCCGCCGTCGGCGCGTAGGCGCCGGTGGCCGCGAGAAGGGTGTCGGCTTTCTGCTGGCTCATGAGGGCCCTCGGGGAGGAGGTCGATCGCGGGAGGGGGCTGGCCGTTCCGCCGCCCCGCCCTCCCTGATGTACAGCTCGCGCTTCGGGTAGGGAATTTCGACACCTGCCTTGGCGAAGGCGATCATCGCGTGCTCGGTTATCTCGTCGGCGATTCGGCGGCGTTCCCGAGCCTGCTCGATCCAGACCCGCAGCTCGAGCTTGACCTCCGACGGACCGAATCCGCGCACGATGACGATCGGCGGAGGGTCGTTCTCGACGCCTTGGACCCGGAGGGCCTCCGCGACGAGGAGCCGCTTCGCGCACTCGATGTCGGACTCGTAGGCACAGGCGAATGGGATGCGCAGGCGGATCCCCGCTCCCGACATCGTGTAGTTGATGATGTCGCGCCGCATGATCTCGTTGTTGGGCACGACCACGACCAGGTTGTCGGGGTTCCGGATCTTCGTCGCGCGCAGCCCGATCTCGATCACGTCGCCCCAGGTGCCCGTCTCGCGCGGCGCGCTCCAGAGCTCGATCCGGTCGCCGACCTGGAAGGGGCGATCCATGATCAGCAGCACTCCGGCTATCAGATTCGAGAGGGTGTCCTTGGCCGCGAGCGAGAGCGCCAGGCCGACGACGCCCGCGCCGGCCAGGAAGGGCGCGATCTCGATGCCCAGGTAGGTCATCGCCAGCAGGACGCCGAGCGCGATGATCGTAAAGCGAATCGCACGGTTGATCATCGGCCACGCGGTCTCGTCGAGCATGGTGCGGTCGCGACGCGAGACGATCCGCTTCTCGAAGGCCCTGAGCAGGTTCCCGACGAAGCTGCTCAGCGGAATGAAGACCACGACGATCCAGACGCCCCACACCCAGTCGGCGGGCTGCCGGGCGTAGGGGACCCACTGCCCGTCGGCACCCTCGGCGCCGAGCACCGGCTGCCAGAAGCCGACGACTCTCCAGGTCGTCCAGGCCACAATCGTCATGCGAAGCACACGGCCGACCGCGTCGACCAGCTGGTCGTCGATATCCGTGCGGGTCCTGGCCGCTATACGGCGGCCTGCAATGCGCACCACCCAGCGGCAGACGAAGTAGGCGACGATCCCGAGCACGATCGCACCGACCGTAGGCGCCACCCTCAACTCGGAGTAGGCGAGCGCCGCACGCCACCATGCTCCCAGGTCGCCCAGCTCGAGTCCCAAGAGGTTCATGCAGACAATCCTCCGCTTGCGCGGGCCGGGTGTCAACCGGCGTGGCTCGGACATCCCCTTGACGATGTGGATGCTGGTGACCACGGCACCGGGCGAATGGCTGTTACCTTTCTCCGTCGCCACGGGCGGCGGCAGTGTGTGCCCAGAGCCAGACTTGGACGATACTACAGACTTTTCCGCCTTCGGCCTCTCGCCGACTCGACTCGATGCGGTAGCGGCGCTGGGGTGGACGCGCCCCACGCCCATTCAGGAGCGGGTCATACCCGTTGTCGCCAGCGGGCGCGACGTCGTGGGGATAGCGCGCACCGGCACCGGGAAGACGGGTGCCTTCATGATCCCGGCGCTCGAGCGCACTCGCGAGGGCGGCGGCCTGCAGGTGCTGGTCCTCTGCCCCACACGCGAGCTCGCCCAGCAGGTGGCCGAAGACACCAGGGCCCTGGCGCGCGGGACCGCCGTGCGCGCGGCGACGGTCTACGGCGGGGTCGGCTACGAAGCGCAGCTCGAGGCGCTGGCTCGCGGAGACGAGGTGGTGGTCGCCACTCCGGGGCGCCTGATCGACCTGCAGCAGCGGGGCAGCGCCAAGCTGAAGCAGGTGCGGATACTAGTCCTCGACGAAGCCGACCGCATGCTCGACATGGGCTTTCGGCCCCAGATCGAGCAGGTCGCGCGGGGGCTAGGGCGCAAAAGGCAGACGCTGCTCTTCTCAGCAACGATGCCCAACGCCGTGCACGCTCTGGCGCTGGGCATGACGAAGGACCCGATGTGGATCGAGGCCTCGCCGCCGGGAACGATGGCGGAGGGCATCTCCGAGGTGGCGTACTCGGTGCGCCCGGAGCGCAAGCCCGACCTGCTGGTCCACCTCCTCGCCCAGCCCGGATGGGATCAGGTGCTCGTCTTCAGCCGCACCAAGGTCGGCGCGAACGCCCTCGAGGCGCGGCTCGCCAAGGCCGGGATCTCCTGCGACGTCATTCACTCCGACCGCCAGATGAGCCACCGCACCCGCGCGATCGACCGCTTCAGCGGGGGCAAGGTGCGCGTGCTCGTGGCGACCGACATCGCGCAGCGGGGTCTGGACATCGAGGGCATCTCGCATGTGGTCAACTACGATGTCCCGCTGGATCCGGGGGACTATGTGCACCGCATCGGGCGCACCGGCAGGGCTGGCGCCACCGGCGGCGCCGTCACCTTCGTGACCGCATCCGATCTGGGGGCGTTTCGCGCTCTCGAGCACCAGCTGGAGAGGCGGATCGAGAAGATCCACCACCCGGAGTTCGACTTCGCGGGCGGTGCCGTCGCCGGGACCGTGGGGCGGTCGCGATCCCGCTCCCGGTCGGCTAGCCGGATGGGTAGGCACGCAGGAGTGCGCCTGGAACCGGAGGAGCTGGAGGAGCTGCTCAGCTTCGATAGCTAGCATCGCGCGGCGCTGGGGGGCGCGGCACCGGGGTGCCGCCGAAGGTGACAATTGACAGATAACCTGCATAATCTGTCACACACAGCCGCCAGCATGATCTGCCATACACAGCTGCTGGCATAATCTGTCCCGCACAGCCGGAATCAGCTGGACGGCGAAGTCCGCAGGCCCGTCACTCCCCCTCGGCGGCTGCCTCCGCCTTGATCTTCTCGGCTCGCACGGGGGGGACTGCGTCGTAGCCGAGCAGCTTGCGCCGGTGCGTGCCCCTTCCCTGCGTAATCGAGCGGAGCACCGAGGCGTAGCGGTGCAGCTCCGCCTCGGCGACCTGCGCCCTGACGACCGTGCGGCCGCTCGCCGGCTCCATCCCGAGCACCCGCGCCGAACGGCCGTTCAGGTCACCCATAACGTCGCCGACGTACTCGTCGGGCACCGTGACGGTAATCTCGACGATCGGCTCGAGCAGGACCGGCTTCGCCTTCTCGGCTACGGCTCGGAACGCGTACGAGCCAGCCACCTTGAAGGCGATGTCGGAGGAGTCGACGGAGTGGTAGGAGCCGTCGTAGCACTCCGCCTCGAAGTCGACCAGCGGATAGCCAGCCACGACCCCCTGGGTGGCCGCCTCCTGTATCCCCCGGTCCACCGAGGGGACGTACTTGGTGGGAATCACCCCACCCTTGATCGAGTTGACGAACTCGTAGCCTTCGCCCCGGCCGCGAGGCCGCAGTCTCACCCAGCAGTCGCCGAACTGGCCCCTTCCGCCCGTCTGCCTCTTGAAGCGTCCCTGCCCTTCGGCCTCGGCCGTGATCGTCTCGCGATAGGCGATTCGGGGGGCCTCGGTCTCGACGGACACCCCGTACTTGCGCTTCATCCTCGCGAAGCTCACGTCGAGGTGCAGCTCCCCAAGGCCCCGTGCGATCGTCTGGCGCAGCTCGGGGTTGAACTGGGCCACGAAGGTCGGGTCCTCGTCGTGGAGTTTGCTCAGCGCCTCCCCCAGCTTGTCCTCGTCCGCCCGTGCGGCCGCCCTCACGGCGGTCGAGATGTCGGGTTGCGGAAATTCGACGCCCGCGATCGTCACTGGATTGGCCGGAGCGCTCAGCGTGTCGTTCGTCTGGGTCGACTTGAGCTTGGCGACCACCCCGATGTCCCCGGCGTGCAGCGCCTCCACCTCCACCCGGTCACGTCCCTGCGGAATCGCAAGGTGGTTGATCCGCTCGCTCGCTCGACGCGCCGCGTTTCGCAGCTCGGTGCCGTTGGCGACCATTCCCGAGTACACCCTGAAGAGAGAGAGCTCCCCCACATGCGGCTCGGTGCTGGTCTTGAAGACCAGCACGCTCGCGCTCTCGTCGTCGGCCGCCCTGAGCTGCACTGCCTCGCCTTCCTCGCTGGTCGCCTCGACCTCGGAGGCACCCGCGTGCGGGGCGATCGCGACGAGGCGCTCCATGAACTCGAGCACCCCATACGACTGGCCAGCCGCGCCGCAGAAGACCGGCACCGCGTCGCCTTCGGCCACCGCGACGGCGAGCGCGGCGAGCTTCTCCTCGACGGTTATCTCGTCGCCCTCGAGGTAGCGATCGAGGAGCTCCTCGTCGGTCGTGGCGAGGGTCTCCATGAGCTCGGTCGCCCACTCCTCCACATCGTCGACCAGGTCGTCCGGCACCTCAGCCTCGCTGTACTCGCCCGAACCGTCCGGCTCGTGCAGGTGAGCTTTGCCGGTCAGGAGGTCGACCACGCCGCGAAAATCGGCCGCCGCACCTATCGGCAGCTGCACCGGGACGGCACCGGGGGCCAGGGACTCCTTTAGCTCGCCGAGCGCGCGGTCAAAGCTGGCATGCGCCTTGTCCATCATCGACACGAAGACGACCCGCGGCAGCGATCGGCGGTCGCACACCCTCCACGCGAGCTCGGTGCCGACCTCGACGCCCGTCGCGGCACCGACCGTGACGACCCCGCAGTCGGCAACGCGGACCGCCGCCGCGGTCTCGCCCGCGAAGTCCATATAGCCGGGCGTGTCGATGAAGTTGATCTTGCTCTCCCCCTGCACCGCGTGCGCGACGGTCAGCTGCATGGACATGCCGTGACCCGTCTCCTCTGGAGTGGTCATCGTCAGGGCGGTGCCCGCGGTCACGTCGCCCTTGCGCGTGGTGGTTCCGGAGGCGAAGCAGGCCGCGTCGATGAGGGTCGTCTTTCCCGACCCACCGTGCCCCACGACCGCCACGTTGCGGATCTGCTTCGTTCCAAAGGAGCTATCCTGGGCCATGTCGCCTCCGTGCTGGGGCCATGTCGCCTCCGTGCCGAGCGTTTGTGCCGAGCCCGGGCAGACGCCGCCGGACCAGGACTCGGAGCCTGATCTCTGGCGCGGGCGCGGTTCGCCGCGCGCCGGATGCCTGGGCAAAGAGTGGGATTCTAGAGCCGCCCCGCGCGGGCGGTCAAGGTGCCTGCGGCCGGAGAACCCGCCGGACGGCATCGTGCAGATGCCTGGAACGCGCCGCTTGACGGTCCCCTTCAGATGTCCATAGCTTGGCTGGCCTGTTGCCAATCGCGGCGCTACTCCACGCTAGACCGGGTGGCCCCTGCCTGGCACGCTCGCGCGAAATCCCCACCCCGATCCCGAACCCGCTGCATGGGTGACGCTGATAGCTTTCTGGCAGCCAACCGCGCCTGGGCTCGGCGACTCGTGGAGGCCGACCCCCGCGCCTTCGAGCGCATGGCGGCCGGCCAGGCTCCCGAGGTACTGTGGATTGGGTGTTCGGACAGCCGCGTCTCCGCCACCCAGGTGATCGACCAGCCACCGGGCAAGGTCTTCGTCCACCGCAACATCGCCAACCAGGTGGTTCCCTCGGACCTGAACGCCCTAGCGGTCCTCCAGTACGCGGTGGAGGTCCTCACGGTACCCCACATCGTCGTTTGCGGGCACTACGGCTGCGGCGGCGTGCAGGCGTCGCTGGCCGCCCCCGGCCACGGCGCGGTCGCGAGGTGGCTCCGGCACCTTCGCCAGGTGCGGCAACTTCACCGGGCCGAGCTGGCCGAGCTGCGCGGTGCGGCCCGCGAACGGCGCCTCGTGGAGCTCAACGTGATCGAGCAGGTGCGCAACGTGGCGCGGTCCGGAGTCGTTCGGGACGCCTGGGAGGCGGGCGCACGCACCACTCTGCACGGCTGGGTCTACGATGTGTCCGACGGACTGCTGACGCCGCTCTGTCGCCGAGCGCCCGGAGGCGCCTCGCTGGAAATCGCCCCGGATTGAACGACGGGTTCGTCGCCCAGCGGTGTGATGCCGGGTGGCGGCGCTCAGGAGTCGTACTTCACTCTCACCAGCGCCAGCCTCCCCAGCTCCGGCGCCCCCACGAACTCGCGGTGCAGGTTGTTGAGCGCGTTGTAGACCGTGAGTTCCAGCCGCGCATTGGGCTGGAAGGGGAGCTGGTAGCCGGCGGTCAGGTCGAGGATGTCGTAGGCATCCACCGGCCCCGCGAAGACGCCCGACCGCATGTCGAAGCCACCCGAGAAGCGCCAGCGTCCGTCGAGGTGGAAACCGCGGGCGCGGTCGGTGAAGGCAACCGCCAGGGACCCCTTGTGGCTCGGCGCGTTGAGGGAGAGGTCGTTGCTCCCGGGGCACTCGCCGTCGTCGTCGAAGTCGAAGCATTCGCGGCTCTGAAACGAGTAGCCCGCGGTCAGACTCAGCCGATCGGAGGCCAGGACCTGCATGGAGAAGTCGGCCCCCCGGTAGCTGGCCGATCCGAAGTTGCGGGAGGTGATGAGCAGGTCGGGAGCCTCGAACTGATCGGGAACGACCACTCCCACCGGTACGGACGCCAGCCCCGCCGCGAGTTCGGCCACCTGCTCCGGCGTCACCAGCCCGGCCCGGATGAGATCGGCCAGGCGGCTCCCCAGGAAGGCCCCGGCGGCTGTCCCGTCCAGGAACACGTTCGGCGACTCTACCTTGAGCGCGCCGACGAAGTTCTCGACATCGGCGGTGTACACGTCGACGGCCAGCCTGACGCGGTCGCTGATCAGCCCCTTGTAGCCCACTTCGAAGGTGTTGAAGGTCGTGGGGACCAGGGCGGGGACATCGCCGGGTCCCTGGTCGAGGGGGAAGATGTCGCCCCCTTCCACCCCGAGCGCCTCCGGGTCGAGGCGGCGGAAGACGGTGGCAAGCGCCGGATCGCCGGGTTGGTCGCCGGGGCCGAGGACGTACGGTCGCAGCGTCTCCGGGACGAACTGCACGACCAGCGCGTCCCAGAAGAGCGCCGCGTTGGCGGGGAGCCGGCCCTGCAGGAACGGCGAACGCATGCAGAGCTGCATGTGTCCGCCGGGGCACCGGTCCGAAAAGGTCAACCCGTCCGAGGGCACGCCGAATGCGCGCAGGGGGTAGCTGATTCCCGGGGCGATGGGGAGCATGCCCGTTTCGATGTCCAGGAAGAGCGACGAGGTCCCCGGCGTGGCGAAGGCGCGGTTGTAGGTGACGCGGAGGTTGTGGCCCTCGGCGGGACGGAAGACGATTGCCGCCCTGGGCGAGACGTTCAGCTCGCCGAGGCGGTTGTGGTCGTCGGCGCGCAGCGCAGCGACCAGATCGACACGTTCCCCGAGCCGCGTCTCGGAGTGCAGGTAGGCACCCGCTTCGACGATCACGTCGTCGTCTTCGTTGCGCCCGTAGATCGTGCCCTCGGAGCGCGGTTCGACACGCTGCCAGTCGAACCCGTAGGTGAAGCTCTGCCGGCCGCCGAGTTCCAGCCCGTGCTGCACCTGGGCCGCCATGGTGCGCGACCGGTCCACGATGGGGAGTCCGCTGCGCAGCAGGTAGCTGTTGTCCCCCGAATGGGTCTGGTTGAGGAAGACCTGCCCGAAGAGACGGTCCTTGAGGACCCGGACCTGCCCGTAGCGGTACTGCCAGTCGTGCGTCTGCGACGACCCGATGCTGGTGAGGTTGATGCTGCTCAGCGACGTGTTGAGTCCCCCGGATACGATGAACTCGCCGTCTTCCGCGAAACGGTAGTCGGCGCGGAGGTCGGCGAAGTAGCGTTCATTTAGCGGATTGCGCACGCCGATGCGCGGATGGCCCGGGTTCTCCTTGCGGGCCTCCACCTCCCACGGGTCCTCGTACGCCCAGTCGTTGCCGCGCAGGTACTGGCCCGAGACCTTCAGCCCGAACCGCTCCGATACCCGGTGGGCGCTCCGCATCAGGAACTGGACCAGGGAGCGCTCTCCCCCGGCCAGTGAGACCGTCGTGCCCGGCCTGTCGATCGGCGAGTGCGTGATGATGTGCATTACTCCCTCGGCCGCGTTGGGGCCGTAGAGCGCCGCGCCCGGTCCGCGGGCGACCTCGATGCGCTCGATGTCCATGTCGGTCGCCGGGATCATGTTGATGGCGTTGATCCTGAGCGCCGGGATGCGCGCGTAGCGGTTGTCGACGATGCTCAGCAGGCGTCCCGAGGCCACGTTGTTGAAGCCGCGCACGACCACGTAGCTCTGGGTGATTCCGGTCGTCGCGAGGTCGACCCCCGGGAGAGTGCGGATGTGGTCGGCGGGAGTGGGCGCGATCATCCGCGAGATCTGCTCCCCGCTGAGGGTGGAGACCGAGGCCGGGGCGTCGAGCTCCTTCTCTTCGCGGCGTGAGGCGGTGACGACGAGCGGGTTGAGTGCGAGCGCGAGCGAGCGGAGCCGGATGGTCACCGGGACCGCGGCACCGGCCTCGACGTTGAGGCCGTCGGTGCGGGAAGTCTCGTAGCCGATCCGGGTCACGACGATGGAATGGGTGCCGGCCGGGACGGAGAGGCGGAATTCGCCAGCCGAATCGGTCGCCCCCGCAGCGTTCTCCTGCCCCAGCACCTCGATGGCGGCGCTGGCAACGGGCGAAGCTGCTTCCAGATCGACGACGATCCCGGTGATCGTGCCCTGTTGGGCGGCCGTGGGGGTGGGGCGGAGCAACGCGAGAATCGCAAGGAGGAACGACCCGGACAACGTCCGCACTGCGGTCATTGCATTCGTCCTTGCTCAAGTTGTGGACCGAATGTCGCAAGCTAACGCGGGGGTAGAGTAAGGTGTGGTGAAGTCGATCTGCAAGCCCCTGGCCCGGGCCGCGGTGCCGCTACGGTGCGGAGGCCGGCGTCGCTGGGAGCGGCGCGGCCCACCACCACCCTCCGAGTCGCACCCGCCATTGCCCCGCACCGCGTTCAGGCGCAGGCTAGAACAGGCGGGCGGATTCGTCCCCGGCCTGCTACGTTTCCCGCGCTGGCCCCGGAGAGTTCAGCCCGAACAGAAGGCGTTCAGCCTGAAGAGGAAGCGTTAAGGGCCGTGATGGACTGCGCCGGGGAGCCACGGACTCGGCCGGGAGCCAAGAAAAGTCATGTTCACATGACAATTTGTAAACTCTGTTTGACACCTTGATCTGAGGGGGAGCCAATGATGAACCGTCTGATCCTGCCGGCGGCGCGGATAGCGGCCGCCATCGCCGTCTTCGTCGCGCCGTTCGGCTACGCGATCACGGGGGATCACGCCGACGTCCTGATGGGAGTGGGCGGCGGGATCGGGGTGGGCGTGGGGGTTGTGTTCCGGGGAGGTTCGCGGAGCAGGCCGTGGATAGGCGTCCTGATCGGGTCGATCGTCGGGATGGCGATCGCGCTCTTCGCCGGCGGGTTGTCCGGCGACCGATGGGGGCTGATCGGTCCGTCCACGATGGCTCTCGCAGTCGGTCTGGTCGTCGGACTGGAACGGGCCTCGATCTCCGGCTACCGCGACGTGACCCGGGAGACGTTCATCGTGGCCGTCCTCCTCACCCTGGGATTCTTCCCCGCCCACGTCGCGAGTGGCATCCTGCTCGCCGTACGGGAGTCGGGCTTCTTCTCCCTCTACACGCTGATCCTGGTACTGCCCGTCTTCCTGACGCCCTGGGTCGCCTTGCCAGCTGGCCTCCTCAGCCACCGCCGCGAGGGATGGCGCGACCGCCGTCCTCCACTCCTGCTGATCCTCGGCGTGGCCGCCCTGACCGCCGGGTTCGCCCTGATGATGGCTACCGGGGTCCTCGTGGAAGGCCGCGGTCACTCGGGTCTCTCCCTGGCGTTGGCAATCGGCTATAGCCTGGGAATCGTTGGGTTAGTGCTGCCCGTGGGAGCGTTTCTCCTCGGAAGGAGCGCCATCACCTGGCTGCAGCCGCGGCTCGGCGTATACGGCCACCTCGCCGACTACCTGCGCGTCATGTGGGTTCCGATCGGCGGGTTTGCGGTCGGCTACCTGACGATCATCGTCCTCTTCGCCGGGTTCTACGGAATGCTGGAGCGCTTCAGCCCCGGTGCGTTCTCGGGTGTGGAGAGCGGTGCCGGGATCACCGACTGGCTCTCCTTCTCCTTCTTCACCGCGCTCGGACAGGACTTCCTGACCGTCTCACCGGACTCCGTCGGCGCGAAGATGCTCGTCGGCGTCCACCTGATCCTCTCTGCGGGGTGGGTGGTCGTGCTCTTCGCGGCGGTGATGACGTCGATCGGGCCGAAGCTGGAGCGGATCGCGCGGAGGCAGGGTGTGGATTGAGGGGGGGTGGATTCCACTCGAGCCACCGACCATGATCCCCTGTGGGGCGGCGCTGTGGTATGATCCCCGATGAGATGTTGTTGACAAAGTACACACAATGGGTGACGATTGGGTATGGCCGACAGCTTCGATTGGAACGCGGAGAAGAACAGACGGCTCGCCGACGAACGAGGCATCTCGTTCGAGCGCGTGGTCTTAGCAATCGAGCGAGACGGCTTGGTGGACGTATTGGTACACCCCAACCAGGCGCGGTATCCGGGTCAGATGATCTACGTCGTCGAAATCGAGCGGTATCTCCACCTTGTCCCGTTCGTGACCGCCCCGGACGGCACGCGATTCCTGAAAACCATCATCCCCAGCCGGAAGGCTACGCGGGAGTATCGAAGAGGGCGAGAGCCATGAGCAACCAGTTGAGCGCCGACGAGAGGAGTATCCTGGAGCGTTTCGAGCGGGACGAGCTTCCCCGCGCCCCGGGCGCCGAGCACGAGATTGAGGCCGCCCGCCAAGCGGCCCGCAACACCTTCAAGAAGACGAGGCGGGTCAACCTCAGGGTCACTGAACGCGACTTCGACCGTGCTCACGCCCGTGCTCGCGAGGAGGGTATCCCCTGCCAGACGCTGCTGTCGAGCGTCATCCACAAGTACCTCTCCGGTCGCTTGGTCGAGAGGCGATAACCTGCCCTTTTCGGGCCGAAGCAGCAGGACGAGGCCGCGCTGGCGGTCTTCGCATGAGTACGATATACTCAAGTTATGAGTAAGCGACTACAGGTGGTGATGTCCGACGCTGGGACGGAGATCTCGACGAGATGCGCGACAACGACCCATTGAACTGATCGACCCGCTCGAACCGATCGAGTAGCCGTTGATCGTCGACACGTCCGCCTGGGTTGAGTATCTGCGGGCGACGGGTAGCCGGACCCATCTCGCCCTCCGCTCCGGTGTTCAGAAAGGCGAGCCGATCGCCACTCCGGCACTCGTGGTGACGGAGTTACTCTCCCGCTGTCCCAACGAGCTCCGGGTCGCCAATCTCCTACAGCTCCTCAGCCGCTTCGAGATCGTGATTCCAGACTCGCTGAGGGACTATCGGGCCGCCGCGCGCATCCACCGCGTCTGCCGCCGGGCCGGATTCACGATCCGATCGACGGTCGACTGCATGGTCGCCGCAAACGCGCTGGGGGATCGCCGTCCGCTGCTTGCGCGGAACCGGGACTTCGCGGTGATCGCACGGTACACGGAGCTGGAGCTGGTGATGCCGCCGGATTCCTGCGAGCAGAAGCCGAAGGAGCCTCCGCAGCGGTGGTCGGGGGAGTAGGGGGTGGGGCGACTCGGCTGGCCCGGGTCGCGCACGCAAATGCCGGATACCTACTTCCTACTGTACGTGCTGGCCCGGGCGAAGTCGCCGCAGGAGGGAGCTGGCCGGAAAGGTCCAGCTCATCGATGCCACCTCCTTCTGGTCTCCGCTCAAGAAGGAGCCTGGGGAACAAGCGGCGTGACGTTCCGCCTGCGAGGGCGGCAGACATTCTCCCGCTGCTCGGCGACTACGCCCACGGGCGACCCGCACGGTGTCGAAGGACGACGAGGACGAGGAGGTTACTGGAGTTTGCGCCGTGGGCGGACGGAGCCCGACTGGGACGGTCACGACTCCGGAGTCGTGACCGATCGGGACGGTGTCGGCGATGGAAGCCAGCGTGTTCAAGCGGGCACTTCGGGAGACGGTGGACTCCGATTTACCAAGGTGATCGGAATTCTCCTATTTCCACGCATCTGGCAGGCGTCGCACCACGACGCTCTCGACCCCGTTGTCGTCTTCCTCGACGTACGCGGCCAATCCACTCTGACTGACAGCCCACAGCAGTTCCTGCATCACTATTGTGCCTATGTACCGTCCGCTATCTGTCATGAGGTCGATCGGTCCCCTCTCCTTCGCATCGTTCCCCCGTCGCCGCACCCAGACGCGGCCACTCGGATCGGTACGGACGCCCGTCACCTCGGCGGCCTCGACCTCTACCCCGATGGCCTACGCGCATGACCGGCTACCCACCAGAAAGGGGGAAGAGCCAGCGCCTCTTGCTCTTTCAGCCACGCCTCCCGGTCCTGTGACGTTACCGTCCTTGCATCTATCTCGCGGCGTATCTCTTGCTCCACCCGCCCATGGCGATCCAACACCGTTAGTCGATAGTCTATGCCATAGTGAAACACAATACGGCCATTTGGTAGCATGCCAAATCGTGGTGCGGATCCGTACACCGGTCGTCTGCGCACTACCATATCGCCAACGCTGATCTCCCGTAAGGGGTCAATGCTGACACGCGTGACAACCGTGGGCACGCCGCCATTATCGAGATTATGACACCACACCGATGCGCTCGCACTGTCGTTGCCGAAGGGATACGCTTCACTCAGCCAACATACACCGCCGTCCGCCCCGGCACCTATTCCCGTGGACAGTCCTTCGATGTCACGGTACGAGGCAGACCTACTGTATTCACCGTCCTTGAAGGCAATCAGCGTCCGTCCTGCATCGTTTACGACCACTTCTCCCACCGACGATACGACCAAATGCTGAGGTCCCGTGAACTCACCCGGGCCGTGTCCATCACGTCCGAATGTGCGCACGAACCGGCCCTGTGCATCGAACTGAACAACTCGATTGTTACCGCCATCGAGCACGTACAGGTTGTCGCTGCGGTCAAAACTCATGTCGCCGATGCGGTAGAACATCTCCCAGTGTTCACCGCCCGCCCGACCGACCGAATAGACTAGCGTTGGAGTGTCGGCAAGAACGCGATCCACTGTCGGCAACGTCGATATAGGCACCTCCTGCGCAACGCCGCGAGGACCGGACACGACACTGCTGAGCAGTGTAAGGAGCACGGGCATCGGGCCTTGGCGACGACGGACGACTATCCTCGTGACTCGCCTCATTTCGGCAGCTCCGTGTCGACTAGCTCGTTCAGTAAGCGCCGCGATTGGTCCGCCCTCCGTCAGCAGTCAACCATCCACGGAGTCGGGAGGCGACTCTCCCCCCAACCCCACCCCGGTGTGCGCGGAGGGCTCGCCTTCGCCAGGGCGGTACAGCTCGTGACGGCGCGACGCGGGCACCACCTCGCCGCCGACGCGAATGAGCGGCTCCTCCGCAAACCCTCCCGTCGGCTCGAGCGCGGCCTCGGTGTAGCGGCTGCCGGCGTTCCAGAGCACCCACTCGTCGACGCCGGCATCGTAGGTGGCCTGGATCTGGGCTCGCACCTCCGGCGCTCCGTAGGTGGGCGCTCCGAGGGTGAAGTCCTGGAGCCAGGGACGCGTCGCCCCGGCCCCCTCCACGGCGGCCGACCGCTCGACCGCCCGCTCCAGCGCAGTGCGCACGATCTCGTACGGGCGGGCGTTCGGCTCGGCGTACCCGAAGCTCATCGCCGAGTAGTGGCTCGGGTAGACCATGGGAAGAGCGACATCGACGACATCGATGAACGACTCCCAGCGCTGCCCGATGCCTACATCGGTCGTCGCCGAGGTGGTGACGCCGAAGACGTCGGCCGTGACGATGGCACCGGTCCCCCGGAGCTCATGGCGGCTGTAGGCAAGGAACTCCCGCACCACGTCGCTGCGCGCCCGCCCGTCGTACGCCGGAAACCGCGCGTGCGCCATCCTCCGCGCGGGCGCGTCCGGAAAGCGCACGTAGTCCCACTGGATCTCCGGAAAGCCAGCGGCGACCGCCTCGCGGGCAAGCGCGACATGGTACCGCCAGACCTCCCGGTTGTAGGGATCCAGCCAGACGGAGCCCCCCGGCCCGATCCAGAGCCCGCCCGCCGAGTCCTTCACCGCCAGCTCCGGTCGCGCCGCGGCGAGCACGGGGTCCTTGGCGATCACGATGCGGGCGACGGGCATGATTCCGGCCTCCTCGAGCTTGCCGAGGAGCCAGTCGAGGTCGGGAATGCGGGCCCCGGAGGCACCGGCACCGACCGCCAGGGGCACCGAGGTGGGGTAGCTGACGATCCCGGTGGCGTCCTTGACGTCTATGACGAAGGTGTTGATCTCGGTCCGCTCGGCGAGCGCCAGCAGCTGGGCCATCCGACGGCGCGAGCCGGCGGACCAGGAGTTGACGTAGATCCCCCGGACGTGCTGCGGTCGCTCGAAATGGTACCTTCGCGCCGATTGCCCCGCCCGCTCCGGGCCCCCTTCCGCTGCCTCCGCTTCCTCTTCCGCCGCATCCGCGCCCTTGGCGAGATGGGCCCGGGAGCTCCCGGGGCCGTCGCCCGCGCTCTCGGACGAGCTTCGGCCGCCCGCCCCCTGGAACCCCACCCCGAGCGCCAGGACGAGCAGCCCAGCGACCAGGAGTCTGTGGATGAACCCTGACGAGCACCGATGCAGCGCCGCTCGAATGCCGGCAGGGCTTTGTCCGCGGGCTCCTAGCATCTTCATGTACGAATATACCGGGGCTACCTTACCTTGCCTGCGGCCCGGCACCGGGCCCACGGGGCCATAGCTCAGCTGGGAGAGCGCTGGCTTTGCAAGCCAGAGGTCACCGGTTCGATCCCGGTTGGCTCCACTGACCCATTCCCTCCGCGCCTAAGCGACGCCAGGTTGGCGAAGATGCGGATCGCTCCGGGGACGCCGGCCGGCAGCTGTCTGAAGAAGGCGATCCCGGTGTAGACGTAGAGCCCGTCGCCTACCGGCGCCACCAGAAGCGCGCCCGCCTTCGGGTCCTCCCCCGGATCGGCCATCTCCATCACGGTCTGGTAGCGGGCGTCCCACTCCGAGGCGAAGTACAGGCCGCGCTCCTGCACCCAGCCGTCGAAGTCGTCCGGCCCTATGGCGTTGGGCGTGTTGAGGACGGGCGACCCGGGCGCCGTCACCCTGACCAGGGCGCCCTCGTCGGTGACGCGGTCGTGGGGCCTCCGCATCGAGAGCGGATACGGCGCGAACCCGCCCGTCGCGAAGTCGTACTTGTTGTACTGGACCACGACCGTGCCGCCCCGCCTCGCGAAGTCGAGAAGCGCCTGGTTGGCGGCCGCCAGCTCCGGGCGCGTCTCGTAGGCGCGGATGCCGAGGACGATCACGTCGTAGCGGGCGAAGTCCTCGCTTCGCACCGCGCTCGCCCCAAGCTCCTCGACGTGCATGCCGATCTGGCGGAGCACCTCGGCCCCGTCGTCGCCCGAGCCCATCACATAGCCGACCCTCAGCGCCGAGTCGGCCGCGACCGGCACGACCGAGATGCGCGTGGCCGCGTCGCGCGCGATAGCCGCTCGCGGAATGTGCGGGTGGTCGACGATGTCCATGGTTGTGACAAATTCCGTGGCAAATCTGTCCCGATTCTCGCACGCCTCGACAGACAGGCTGTCCTTTCTGACACAAACTGTGGCCGAACCCGGACTCTCCTCGCGGGCGATCGCCCGGAAGGTGTGGGCACCCTCGGGGGGGAGGCTCTCCGGGCGTACCTCGAAGGAGAAGGAGGCCGCGGCACCGCCCGGCTCGAGCGCGAAGCGCTGGGCGGCCGGTTCGACCGACCACCCCTCCGGCCCCTCGAGGCGCAACGTGCCGGCCCGCGCCGCTTCGGAGGCGTTGGCAAGCGCCACGCTCACCGGTCGTGTCCCGCCGCTGCCTGCGGGCCAGACCATCCAGGGGGGATCGACGGCGACATCGACGGCTGGCACGACCAGGGGGCGCTTGCGGAACTCCCCCGTCGTCCGGTCGACCCCCACGTGCTCGCCGCCGCGCTCGACCGCGAGCTTGGCGCCGGCGACTTCGAGCGCCACCGAAGCCCGGATCGGGGGCGGACGGAAGGGCTCGGCCCACAGCTCGCCGCCTTCCGGCCACCTATAGAGGTTCCCCGTGCGCTCCCCGGCCAGGTAGTAGGGCGAGGAGAGAGCCGCATCCCTGGGGACCGTCACCCTCCAGCGCTGGCGTCCGACCTCCCCGGGGGCCACCGCGCCGCCCGCGGGGAGTGCGACCGCGGACATCCGGAACCGGCCCGACGGCGGCCACGCCTCCGCCTCTGCCAGCGACCCCCGCCACCCCGTAGGAAGGAGGAGTTCGGGCACCACCCCGGCCACGGGAGCAGTTCCGCCGTTCCAGACGATCACGTCGACCAGCGCCGACTCGCCGGGCACCAGCAGCTCCCGGTCGACCCGGAGCTCGACGACTACTCCGGCGGCGGCCAGCACCGCCTCGGAGAGTTGGGCGAGACGCCCCTCAAGGAGCTGCAGGTCGGCCTCGCCCGCCGCCCCGTCGAGGATCTTCCGGAGGATTCGCGCTCCCTCCGCCAGGGCAGCCGCCGCCCCTTCGGTCCCGCCGCCCGAGATCCCGTCGCGCGCCGTGGCCAGCTCCCTACGGTATTCGGCGATGCTCTCTTCTGCCTCCGATGCCCCCGCGTTGGAGGACGGACCGCTCAGCTGCCCGGCAAGGGTCGTGTCGATGCCCGCGAAGATGCCGTCGTCGTCGGCCGCAAGGACCCGGGACTCCTCGAGGCGCAGCCCGCTCGCCCTCGGTCCCATCAGCTGGGCTGCGCCCATCTCCTGCGAACGGTGCTGGCTGCGGCTCTCCATGGCGAGCTGGAAGTGAGAGCGCCCCAGGACCGGATCGAAACGACCCGTCGCTAGCGCAATCGTCGCCTCCTCGGGCGAGCGGCGGACCAGGCGGTAGAGCTTGAGTGGGGTCCACGCCTCGGCGCCGTGCGCGGCCAGCTCCGGGAAGCGCCCCGGGTCGCCCGACACCTCGAAGGCCTCGCGCGCAACCACGCCGGCGAACTGGTGATGGCCGTGGCCGTCTCGCGGCGTCCCCGAGAAGACCGACACGACCACCTGGGGCCTGAAGGTGCGCACCACGAAGACGACATCGCGAAGCACCTCGTCGAAGGGCCAGAGCTCCATCGTCTCCTCGAGCGTCTTCGAATACCCGAAGTCGTAGGCGCGCGTGAAGAACTGCTCGCCGCCGTCGAGGGCTCTGGCCGCCACGAGCTCGCCGGTGCGGATCACGCCGAGCCCCTCGTGGAGCCTGGGACCGATGAAGTTCTGGCCTCCCTCGCCGCGCGTCAGCGACAGATAGGCGGCCTCGACCCCCATCCCGCGCGCGAGCTTGGCGAGGAGGGCGGTGTCTTCGTCGTCGGGGTGGGCGCCGATCATCAGCACGCGCTTCACTCCGTCGAGCTGGCGGAGATGGAGCGCCGCCGCGGCGAGCCCGACGTCCTCCTGGCCGGAGAGCGGCGGGGCGGCGAAGGGGACCCACGCAGCCACGAGGAGTCGCCAGAGGACGGCAGACGGCAGCGCTCCTCTAGCAGCCCGTGGACAAACCTCCCACGGCATTCGAGCGGCGCTGCATCTCCGGGCGACCCACGCCGCGAAGCCGGCGGCTGGCTGCCGCTGGGCACAGGGGTGCCCCGCCTCGGTCGTCCTGAACATGTCTCCTCTCCTCCCACGGGATTGTCGGAGCTCCTCGCGACTTCGAAGGAGAGTTGTGCGCAGGCTTCCTCGCGTCAACTACCTCGGGAGGATGGCGGCGGGACCATTGCGCATTGGCCGACCGTCTCCAATGTTGGGGGCATGGCCACCGTTCGGTTCTTCCCGCTCGTCGCCGCCCTGGGCGTCTTGTCCCTCTCGGTAGGGGCCACGGCGGGGCAGTCGATGGAGAGCGCGAGGGCCGCGTACGAGGACGGGCGCTTTGTCGAGGCGGCGGACATCGCCGAGAGCATCGGCACCCCGGAGGCCTATGTCCTGGCGGCGCGGTCGCTGTCGACGCACGCCTACTACGAGGCGTCGGAGGAGGATTGGGAGGCCGTGATCCAGCGCGCGATGCGGATGGGCGAAGAGGCGATCCGGGCCGACTCCTCGAGCGCGGAGGCCTACTTCGCGATGGTTTCCGCCGTGGGCCGCTACGCGCAGGGCAAGAGCGCCTGGACCGCGCTGCGCGAAGGTCTGGGCGGCAGGATCAAGGACCTGCTCGAGATCGTGCTGGAGATCGATCCGGATCACATCGATGGCCTTACGGCGCTGGCCTGCTGGCACGCCGACGTCGCCGCCGAGGGCCGGATCGCCCGAATGATCTACGGGGGCAAGCGCGAGGAGGCGGTGGCGCTCTTCGATCGCGCCCTGGCGCTAGCGCCCGACGACAAGGACCTGCTCCTCCAGTACGGCGTCAGATTGCCCGACCTGGACAAGGATCAGGGCGTGGCGAGAGCCAGGGAGATGCTGGAGCGGGCTATTGACCTGCCCGTGCCCGATGCCCAGGCGAACTACGTCCACTTCGAGATCCTGGACGCGCTGGACGCGCTGGACGAAGGCTAGCAGCGCAGGAATCGTCTCGCGCGAGCGCCACGGACCCGCTCGGGCGGCGGGCCACCTCCCCGCCCCCGACAGACAGTCTTGACCTGGCCCCTCCAGGTGGCGATACTGTAGGGCTAGTGATTTGGTACGTAGCCTACAATGACGGAGAATTGCTATGAGAAGCGGCGATGAAATGCTCGCGCGAATCGTTGAGAAATCCACCGTGGACGCGGAGTTCAGGCAGCAGGTTCTAGCAGATCCGAAGACTGCGATCACCCGCGAATTGGGCATTACGATTCCCGATTCGATGGACATCAAGGTCCATGAGAGCGACATGCAGACGGTGCATCTCGCGTTGCCGCCGGACCCGCACATCACCGAGGAGCAGATGGAAGCCATCTCGGCCGGGCTCTGCTGCTGCTGGTAGTGGCGGCTGGCGGTCAGTTGACTTCTTCCGACTCCCGGGCTTCCAGATGCCTTTCGTGAACGCCTGAATATGGCGGCCGCCCCTCCGCGCCGCAGGCTGCGGAGCGGGCGGAGTCCGGGGTCGCTCGCTCGTGAGTTCGGGCCGTCGGACCAGACGATCCGGGAGATGGGCCCGGCGGGCGGGACTGGACGAGGGACGCCGGGGCGACCGGCCGACGGGCAAGGCGCGTCGGGGGGGCCGAGCTCGGGGTGAGGATCCTGACCATTATCCACGGACTGCTGGGTAACGGCCCGCGCCCGACCCGGTGAGGCGGCGCTTCTCGGCCGACGGCCCCCGACCGGCTGCGGGCGGCTGGCATCGCGCATGTCCGCGCCGTGGTTCGTGGGCCGCCTGATCCTCCCGGATGCCGGCCGCTCTGGTCGTCGACACGCTGGCGATAACGGTCGAGCGCCTCCGTCCGGCCTACCGGTCGTAGGCGAGAGGCTCAACCATGCGGCCTGAGGCGATGCAGCGCTGGGGTGACCGCACCCCTCCGGGCCCCTCCGGCGAGCTCGCCGCGTCCAGGTCGCTCGTCGCCTCTCAGCCGTTGCAGGGGGCGGGCCGGACTACCGGCCCAAGCCACCGAGCCCGTGACCTGCTTCAACGGTGGCGTCAGGGCCTGCACCGCGCACCCGGACGTGCTATGTTTCCTCGATTCTCCGCTCAATCCGAGTGGGGTTTTCCTTGCTCGATACTCGGTGAGGAGGTGCTGCAAGGGTCGTGTTCACCAATCCACTTGATTCGTTTCACAATACCGTTGCCGAAGCAAAGGAAGAACGCGAACAACTCGACCGGCTGCTGACCGTTTCCACGCCGCGAGAGCGCCTGCTTGTCACGGTCGGCGCTCTCCTGTTGGTAACCTCGATCACATGGCTCTTGTTCGGCAGCATAGCCCGCAGCTTCGCGATCGAGGGCGTACTGGAGGAGCCCGGCGAAAACCTGTCCGAAGCCGCCCGCTCCGTGCAGGCGCTGGTCTGGATCGAGAGCGACATGCTGCCCGAGATCACGGCCGGGATGCCGACGGTGATCGAGTTGGGTATGGCGAATGGAGAAGCGGAGACGATTGTTGGGGAGATTGCGACGATTGCCGCCGTTCGCCTGCCCGAGCTTCCAGCAGCTTTCGAATCCGCAGCGCCGGTGTCGGTCCACCGCCTCCAGATAGCGCTCGACGAAAGTCGTGACCTGTCTTCCATTGCCGGTCGGAAATGCCGAATCGTCATCGAAATCGGCACCCGGTCTCCGGTCGCACTCCTGCGACCGGGGCGATCATAGGGCATGCCGTTGATCGCCCTCGGAGGACTTGGCAGCAAGGCCGCCGCAAGGTCCAAAAAGCAGAGGATATCCACGCCAATTGTGCTGCAGGTCCATGCGTCGGAATGCGGTGCCGCCTGCCTCGGCAGCGTCCTCGGCTATTTCGGACGCTGGGTTCCGCTAACCGAGCTGCGGGAAAAATGCGAAGTTAGTCGAGACGGGAGCAGCGCGGCGAGCATATCGCGCGCCGCCAGACATTATGGTCTCGAGTGCAGCGGACTCGGTCTGCGCGCCGATCAACTGGAAAGATTGCCGTTGCCGCTGATCGTGTTCTGGCAATTTAGCCATTTCCTCGTCGTCGAAGGGTTCGACAGTCGCAACTTCTATCTCAATGATCCGTCCACGGGGCGGCGCAAGCTCTCCGCCGAGGAGTTCACCAGGGGCTACAGTGGAATTGCGCTCCGATTCAAGCCGGGACCCGATTTCGAATTCGGCGGCGAACGGCCGGGACTGTTCAGACAACTGCACACCCTGCTCGCCGGATCATGGGGCGGGCTCGCCTGGGTGATCGCCTGTGGCCTCATGTTGACTTTGCTGGCCCTCATTGTTCCTGCATCTCTGGGCGTATTCGTGGACGATGTCCTGGAAGACCGGGGGCGCTGGGGCGGCATCGTGACGGCCCTGCTCGGCGGCGGCGTCCTCGTCTACATCCTGTCCCTTCTCAAGCACCGGTTCCTGAAGCGACTCGCAGTCAGGATTTCGGTGACCGGCTACAGTCGAGGCTTGTCGCGGCTGCTGCGGTTGCCAGTGGAGTTCTTTGAACACCGGCTTGTGGGCGATCTGACGGATCGAGTCTCGTCGATCGACAGAATCGCGAGGAATCTGACGGAGCAGTTTCTTGTGCTCATTATCGACATGGGAATGAGCGCCGTTCTGCTTATTGCCATGTTGTTCTATGATGTCCGGCTCACACTGGTCGTGCTCGTTCTGGGCACTATGCATGGCGTGCTGGCCCACTTTTTGAACGGCCCCAGAGCCGTTCGAAGCCAGGCGATGAGGCGTGAACAGGGACTGCTGATCGGCATCGGCATGCAGATGCTGAACCATGCCGACAACCTGCGCATGACGGGATCGGACGACCATTTCTTTTCGCGCTGGACGGGTCATCAGGCCCGCGAGCTGCATGCGCGCCAGCGCTACTCGGAGCTGGGCTCCGTCAATGCCGCGCTTCCGGGTCTGATCGCCGCCCTTCGAAGCGCGGCGATCCTAGGCGTCGGCGGAAGTCTGGTACTGGCTGGGGAAATGACCTTGGGGGCGCTCGTCGCGTTCTACATCCTGGGCGAGATGTTTCTGACACCGATCGGGCGATTTCTGGAGTTCGCCGAGAGGCGCCAGGCACTTGAAACCGATCTGCAGCGACTCGAGGACATCTCCGAGACCGCTGAGGACCCCGCCCTCGTCCGCCGAAGTCCGGAGGAGTCGATTCCCACTTTCAAGGGCCGGCTTCAGCTCGCTGGCCAGCTTGAGCTGCGAGACGTCACCTTCGGGTTCAACAAGAGCCGGCCAGCTCTGATAAAGGACTTCAACCTTCTGATCAAGCCGGGGCAGCGGGTTGCCGTGGTCGGTCCCAGCGGTTCGGGCAAGTCGACCCTCGCGCGTCTGATTGCCGGTATCTACCAGCCCTGGTCGGGCGACATCTTCTTCGATGGCCATCCGCGGGATGAGATTCCCGACGGGGTGCTGCGCGAGTCCATCTCCATGGTGGATCAGGAAGTGGTGCTCTTTTCCGCATCCGTGCGCGACAACATCACCCTGTGGAATCCGGCCGTTCCGGACGAGGCCATCTTCGCGGCGGCGCGCGACGCCCGGATCCATGACGAAATCCTGCTTCGGCCGGACGGGTACTCCACCCGGGTCGAGGAAGGCGGCGTGAATTTCAGCGGCGGGCAGCGGCAGCGGCTGGAGATCGCCCGCGGGCTGGTGGGCGATCCCACGTTGCTCATTCTGGATGAGGCGACCAGTGCCCTCGATGCCGCGACGGAGGAATACGTCGATGATGCCCTGCGGCGTCGCGGTGTCACCTGCCTGATCGTGGCGCACCGGCTGAGCACCGTGCGGGACAGCGACGAGATCATCGTGCTCGACAAGGGCGTCGAAGTGCAGCGCGGGACTCACGACGAGCTGATGGGGGATCGGGGCGGCACCTACTACAAGCTGGTCAGATCCGGCTGATGCGGGACACGAGGCCGGAGCACACGTCCATCGCGGAACTCGCCGCCAGAGCCGGCGAATCCGTGCCCTGCGCCGGCAACCTGCCCGTGAAGCTCGACGACCCGGACACCGTCTGGTTCATCGACCAAGGAACCGTCAATCTGTTCCTGGTCGAATTCAGGGACGGGGCGGATCATGCGGCACCGCAGCACCTGCTCCGCCGGGATGCGGGCTGGTTGCTGCCGGGCGTCGCACCGAACGGACCACGCGAGGGGGAAGACACCACCCTCAGCCTGGTCGCCAAGGGGTCGCCGGGCACCATTCTGAAGCGCCTGCCGGCATCGCTGCTGTCCGGGGTCGATCCGGCGGAGCTGGCGGAGCAGACGGATACCTGGGTGGCCGCGATTACGGACACCCTCTCGCGCTTTGCGAGTCACCGTCCGCGCCCGACGGCGCTGGCCGAGCCCGGCCTGACACGGAGTCTGGCCCCCTGTACGCTCTCCGTACGACGAGGCGTCGTATGGGTGTCCGAACCGCCACGCGGTGCCTGGCTCTTCATGGGCCTGGTCGACCAGGCGGCACTTGCCGAAGAAAGGGGCCTGCACGAAGCGGTGATACCGCTGACGCGGGCAAGCTGGCTCACGCTCTCGGACGAGGTGACGCTCTCGTGCAGTTCGACCGAGACGCTGGCACGGCAGGGCACCCTGCTCTCGGCGCTCGCATCCTTTCACGCGGTCGCCTTCGCCGTGGAGCGCCTGAACCGGGTACTGGCCGTGGTCGACCATGCTAATCTCGAACGTGCGCGGACCACGAGCCGCTACACGGCCGAGAGAGCTGCGCGGCAGCGGCTCTTCAACATCTATGATCTGCCGATCGATCGGGACGTAAGCGTTGAGGACACGTCGCTGGCGGACGCGCTGCAGGTGATCGGACGCCGTGAAGGGATCGATTTCAAGATCCCCGTGCGCCCGGGATCGTCGGGTGCCCCGGTCAGCCTCGTTGACGTTCTCGACGCGTCAGGCGTGCGCGCCCGGCGCGTGCGCTTCAGGAACGAGGGCGCCTGGTGGCGCGGCGACAGCAACGCGATGCTGGCACTGCGGGCCGAAGACGGCCAGCCTGTGGCGCTTCTCCCGGGATGGTTCGGGCGCTACCGGGAATTCGACCCGGTCAGCAAGCGCAGTGCCCGGATGACGGCGGATCGTGCCGCCACGCTGGCAGACGAGGCCTGGGTGTTCTACCGGCCGCTGCCCGTGGGGAAGGTGAGGCCGGCGGAGCTGCTGGGATTCGCGCTGCATGGATCGGCTGCGGATCTGGCGCGGCTGGTGACGGCCGGCCTTCCCGGCGGCCTGATCAAGCTGGTGCCCGCACTCGCACTCGGGTTCGTCGCGAACCAGACGGCGGGCGGCGGAACCGCCGGAGCGCTCTATCTCGCGGCTGTGGCGGTGGCGGGCTTCGGCGTGCTCGGCGCCCTGCTGCACCTGCTTCAGAGCACGGCGCTGACGCGGCTCGAGGGGCGCTCGGCTTCGCGCGTCGAAGCGGCCTTCTGGGACCGCCTCATGCGCCTTCCGCCAAGCATTCTGCACCGCCATCCATCGGGCGATCTGGCCATGTCGGGGATGACGTTCCAGAATCTTCGCGACGGAGTACAGGGCGTCGTTGCCGACGGCCTGCTGTCGGTCCTTTTTCTGCTCCCGGTTCTTGGTGTCATCTTCTTCTACGATGCTACCTTGGGGACCGTAGCCCTCGCCTTCGGCCTAGCTTCGCTCCTGATCACGGTTGTCCTGGGGCTGCGACAGATTCCCCCCTGCGGGCGGATGATCCGCGCGGCACGGCGCGTCTCCGGCCGGTTGTTCCAGATCGTGGGCGGCATCAGCAAGCTGCGTGTGGAAAACGCGGAAGCGTCGGCTTTCGCCATGTGGGCCCGGGACTACCGGGAACAAAAACGCGCCGAGCTCGAGATGGAGGCGCTCGACGGACATTCGCGCGCATTCGGTGCCGCGCTCCCCTTTCTTGCCGCCGGGGTCCTGCTGGCGGTCGTGGCCGCGGGCGACGGGGACCTTCCGGTCGGCGATTTTCTCGTCGTCTACCTCGTCCTCATGGCCTTCCAGTACGCCATCGCCCGGCTCGGTGAGTCCCTAGGCACCGTCGCCGCCATGCTCCCGGCGTTCGACCAGATGCGCCCGCTCCTCGCCGCGGTTCCCGAGACCGAGGTCGAAGGAGCGCCGGTCGAGTATCTGGGCGGCGACATTCTCTTCGACCGCGTTTCCTACCGGTACGATCCCGACGGTCCGCTGGTCCTCGACGATGTCACGATCCACGCCCGCCCCGGAGAATTCGTCGCGATCGCGGGCGAGTCCGGCGCTGGCAAGAGCACTCTCTTCCGGCTGGCGCTCGGATTCGACCGGCCCACCGCTGGCGCGGTCTATTACGATGGGCGCGACCTGAGGCACCTGAACCTGAAACAGGTGCGCCGCAGGATCGGCGCGGTGCCGCAATCCGTCGGGCTTCATCCCCTCGATCTCTGGGACAATCTGGTCGGTCACCACGGTCAGGTGGCCAGTGACGAGGTGTGGGCAGCGGCGCGAGTCGCCGACGTCGAAGAGGAGATAAGGGGCATGCCCATGGGCATGATGACCATGGTCGGCACGAGCGGGACGGTCCTGTCGGGCGGCGAGAGTCAGCGCGTTTCCATCGCACGGTCCGTGATCGGCAGCCCCCGAATCATGCTCCTTGACGAGGCGACCAACTGGTTGGACAACGAGAGCCAGGCCAAGGTCATGCGAAACCTCACCGCCCTGACCTCCACCCGGATCGTCATCGCGCACCGCCTGTCCACGCTGGAACAGGCCGATCGCATCTACGTGTTGCAGGCCGGAAGAGTCGTACAGAGCGGCTCCTTCAACGAACTCATGGAGGCCGACGGGGTGTTCAGAGACCTGGTTAGGAGGCAGGTCGCCTGATTCGAATCCCTCTGCGGAGACATCCGATGAAGAGACCCAGGGACGCGGACGATCGCCTCGTATCAAGAGCTGATGAGGACAGCGACTTTCGCGAACGTCTTCTCCGGAACCCCAGGGAGACCGTCGAGAAGGAATTCGGCGTGACGCTGCCCGAAGATCATGAGATTCACGTGCACGAAGAGACGTATACCTCAACGCATGTGGTGCTCCCGCCGCGGAGCAAGCTCAGCGAGGCCGAACGAGAGGCGGCGAGGACCGGTGCGGCATCGCTCGAGTTTCTTCGAAGGACGCTTCACGACCCCGCGCCGCCTCTTCGCCCCCCTGCGCCGAGAGAGGAGGGGGCCCGAAGCGGCGGGGCCACCTCCGAGGCGCTGGCCAGGGCGGCGAGGGAGGGGATCCGCCGCGGGCTTGTCTTCCTGGGATCCACGATCGACGAGAATGGGGCCTGGCCCTGCATCCGATTCAATGTGGCCGACCCAGAGATCCCAAGGCACTTCGAGAGGCCTCCCTTCGTGTCGGCTCTCTGCGCGCTTGCCCTCGAGAGCTCCGATGAGCCGCAGGCCCGGGCCATATGCACCGCCACGAAGGCATATCTCATCGACACCATTGAATACCCCGGATGGTGGCGGTACTACCGTCACCTGCCCCCGGATCTCGACAGTACCACACTCTGCTCGCTCGTAATCGGGACGCACCCCTGGATCTGGCTGGGGAGGAACGTCCAGGGGATGCTGGCGAACCGCGATGAGGAAGGCCGCTTCATGACCTGGGTGTTGGCGGAAGACGAACCCAACGTTGTGTCGCGCTTTCGCATCGAGGCTGACCCGGTCGTCAATGCGAATGTCCTCGCCTACCTGGGCGACCATCCGGGAACCAGGGATGCCCAGCGATGGCTGAAAGCCCTGGTGACCGAGGACCGCCTCGAGGGCTCGTCGAAATGGTATCCCGACACGGTCACGATCTACTACGCGATCACACGCGCGATGGTTCGCGCGAAGCCCGCCCTCGATCCCCTGCGCCCGATCCTCGCGGATCGCATCCTCGGCCTGCGTGACGAGGAGGGGGGGTTCGGCAATGTCCTTCAGACCGCTCAGGCGGTGTCGGCGCTCTGCAACATCGGGAGCCTCGAGAGGATCGACGCCAAGCGCGAGGTGGCGAGACTGGTGAGCTCGCAGCGCGGGGACGGCAGCTGGCCGGAGCTGCTTGCGTTCGGCGACCAGTCGTTGAAGTGGGGCGTGGTAGGGCAGATCGGGCATGGCTCCGAGGCTGTGACCTCCGTGTTTTGCATTGAGGCCCTGGAGCGTCTCGTCGAGGTGTTGGGGGCCTGAGCGTGCCGGGCGATACGGTACGGGAATCCCGGATCGCACTGGAGAAGCACGCGCATCCCCGGCACGGGATCCTGACCCGAACGAGTAGTGCGGACCGGGGCATTGTGAAGCTTCCCGCGCTCACCCCGCACCTCCGATTCCACGATGTCGGCGAGGCGCAGGTGCTTCTCGTCTCCGAGTCGTTCAATACGCTGCTGCACGGCAAGCTGCACTGCGATCTGCTGCCGCTGCTCGACGGTCGGCATCCCTGGGACGAGATTGTCGCGGCCCTCGAGGGCACCCATGCGGCGACCGATGTCCTTGCGGCCATTGCCGCGTTCGCGGCCAAGGGCTATCTGGTCTCCGCCGATCACGCCATGGACCGGTGCGAGGCAGCCTACTGGTCGTCGCTTGGCGCGTCGCCGCGCTGGGTAGAGGAGCGGCTGGCGCATTCGCGCGTCACGGTTGAAGGTGGCGACGGCGGGCTCGTACGGCACCTGGAGGCGAACGGCGCCAGGGTGGGAGGCGGCGAGCCGAAGCTCACCGTTGTTGTCTGCGGCGACTATCTCGAAGCACATCTCGCGGAGGTGAATCGGCGCCGGCTCGAGGCGGGAGAACCGTGGACGCCGGTGCGGCCGAGCGGCATGGAGCCGCTCTTCGGCCCCGTCTTTCGGGCGGACAGGCAGGGACCCTGTTGGAGCTGCCTCGCGTACCGCCTGCGTAGCCATCGGGAAGTCCACGGTTTCCTGCGCAACGTTGCTGGCGAGGAAGCCGCCTTCAGGCCGTTCGCGGCCCAGCCCGCAGTTCTGGAAGCGATGTACGGGCTGATCGCGGCGGAGATCGTCAAATGGCTGACGCTGGGTGAGTTGGCCCCGATTCACGAGCAGGCAATCGCGATGAATGTCGCCACATTCGCAAGCTCGCAGCATCGGGTCGTGCGTCGGCCGCAGTGCCTAGCTTGCGGCGACGAAGCCTTGCACCGGCCGGATCGACTACCGGTTCCGGTGTCTCTGAAGGCGAGCCCCAAGGCCCATCGCAACAGCGGCGGCGTGCGCGCCGTGGCGCCGGGAGCCACCCTGGCGAAGTACCGGCACCTGGTGAGCCCGATCAGCGGTGTCGTGACCTGGCTGTCACGCACCACCGATGAGGCCGACTCCTGGCTGCACGTCTACTGGGCCGGGAGCAATCCCGGGATGAGAAGCCGGAGCCTGAGTTCGCTCAGGCGCAGCCTGCGCAGCAAGAGCGCCGGCAAGGGCAGCACCCGGCAGCAGTCCAGGGTCAGCGCTCTTTGCGAGGCGATCGAGCGCCATTCGGGCGCCCGCCATGGGGACGAGATCCGTGTCGCCAAGCGATTCATCGAGTTCGCCGGGGGAGAAGGGGCGATTCACCCCAACGACGTGCAGCTGTTCAGCGAGAGTCAGCTCGACGACGCGGAGAGCATCAACGCGAAGGGCCACCCCTACAACATCGTCCCCCCACGTCTCGATCCCTACGCCGAGATCGACTGGACACCGGTCTGGTCACTGACGCAGCGGCGGCACCGCTACCTGCCGACCTCCATCCTGTACAGCATGCTGCCCGAAGAGCGCGGCCCCGCGGACCTGATTGCCGATTCGAACGGCTGCGCCGCGGGCAATACCCTTGAAGAGGCCATCCTGCAGGGCTTCTACGAACTGGCCGAGCGCGATGCGTTCGCCATCTGGTGGTATAACCGGCTGCGCGTGCCGGCGGTCGATCTTTCCAGCTTCGACGACGAGTACCTCGGATCGGCCTCGGACTACTACGGCCGCCATGAGCGGGACCTGTGGATGCTTGATGTCACCTCCGATATCGGTATTCCCACCTTCGTTGCGCTCTCGCGCCGGCCGGACGCCCGGACCGAGGAGATCATCTACGGTGCCGGGACCCACTCAGACCCGCGCATAGCAGCCCTGCGCGCTCTCTGCGAATTGAACCAGTGCCTCACCTGGTTGCCGCGTCCCGGGGCGGGGGACGGCCGGCCCAGGATCGATGATCCGCTGGCCCTCTGGTGGTGGAAGACCGCCCGGCTCGCCGACTGTTCCTGGCTGGCACCGGTATCGGACGAGCCGCCCCGCAAGGCTTCGCAGTATCCGGTGACCGAATCGGCGGACACGCGCGAGGATGTGGAGAATTGCCGCGCGCTCGTCGAGGCCAAGGGCATGGAGTTCCTTGTGCTGGATCAGACGCGGCCCGATATCGGCATGCCCGTGGCGCGGGTCATCGTGCCAGGCATGCGCCATTTTTGGGCAAGGTTCGCGCCTGGGCGCCTGTACGACGTGCCTGTCAGCATGGGCTACCGCGAGTCCCCGCTCGCCGAAGCCGACCTGAATCCTGCGCCTGTGATCGCGTGAGGAAGGCTGCTAGTGTTGCTCCGTGCCGGGGCCGCTTGGGCGGCAGTGCTGCTTGCGGCCCTCTGCAACACTTCGGTCGGTCAGGCTATGCAGCTGAACGGCTATGTCCAAACCGTGCCTGTCGCCGGGACCCGTGAAGGCCAGTTGCGCGAGTTCAACCGGGTACGACTCTTCGGCGAGTCGGGAGTGGGCGCATTTGGATTCGGCGCCGCCTACGAGCATGTGCTGACGTTCCGGCGCCTCGGCGAGGTGCCCGGGTTCCACCTCGGCGCGGTGCCGGGCGGCGGCGAGCGGCTCCGGCTCCAGTGGACGTTGGCGGAGCGGGACCACGTCGTCTGGCAGCACCGATTTGATCGCCTATACGTCCGTTGGGAGAGTGAACGCCTCGAGATCAGCGCGGGGCGGCAGGCGGTGTCGTGGGGCACCGCGCTCTTTCTCACCCCGAGCGACCCGTTCACGCCCTTCAATCCGGTCGACCCGTTCCGGGAGTTCCGGGCCGGGGTCGACGCGGCCCGGCTCCGTTTCTTTCCGAGCGCGCTGAGCGAGGTCGATCTCGTCGTCCGGCCGACCCGGTCGCCAGCGGGGGAGGAGGTGGTGACTGCGCTGATGCGCGGCCTCACGACGGCGCGGAACTGGGAGATCTCGGCATGGGGCGGGATCGTGTACGGCGATCCGGCGGCGGCTCTCGGCGCGGCCGGGTCGGTGGGGAGCTGGGCTGTCCGAGCGGAGGCCGTGCTGCGCAAGATCCCGGACCGTACCGTTCTTCGCGGCACGCTCGGCCTCGACCGGCAGCTTCAGGTCGGCGGGAGGGATCTGACGCTCGCGGTCGAGTACCAGCGCGACGGCCTGGGTGCGGACGGACCAGACGCGTACCTGGCCACGCTGAGATCGGCCACGTTCCTGCGTGGCGAACACCAGGTGCTCGGACGGGACGAGGCGGTCTTCCGGCCGTCCTACCAGCTGCATCCGCTCTGGAACCTGAGCGGTCTCGTGCTGTGGAACCTGAACGACTTGAGCGCAACCACGGGAACGAGCGTCGCCTACTCAGCCAGCAGCGATGTGGCGGTGACCACGGGTGCATTCCTCGGTCTGGGTGACGACGACGCGACGGACGCCCGTCCGCTGCCTTCCGAGTACGGCTCGGCGGGACTGTCCGTGTATCTCTCCCTGAGTTGGTACTTCTGAGCGAGGCACGGCATCGTCGGCCGCCGGCCGGCTAGCCGCGCGTCCGCCCCAAATTCGCGCCCAGCCCGTGGGCTATCTGCGCGAAGCTGCTCACGGGAAAGAACGCGCACTGCCGCTCCCAATCCGCCGGGTCGGGGATCTGCGCGTCGACCAGTTCGATCATCTCGTCGAACTTGCTCAGGGCGGAACAGTCCACGGCCAGCGGATCGGCGGCCTCCCGGTGGTTCGGCCACACGCGGTCCCGGGCGCTGCGCCAGAACGCACTGTCGTACTTCGAACCACAGGAATAATGCCAACCGACGAAGAGGCCGGCCAGGAGCGCGTCCGTGACCAGAAAGCGGTTGACGACGGGTGTGTCGCCCTGCACATACTCCGCTGGCCGGTGGAACCGCATGCGTAGAACCAGCGCGACCTGCAGCTGCGCCAACCTGATGGCGGTCGCTTCGAGCGGCTCCATGAAGGCGGCGGCATTCCCGACGCGGACCACCGCGCCGTCATAGATCCGGCGGTGTACGAAGTTGGGAAACGGAATGACGCCGCGTTTCTCGAAATCCGACACACCCTCCTCCGCAAGCAGCTCGTCGAAGTCCGCCTCGACTGCATCGAGATCGGACACGTCCTTGTTGAAGACATAGCCGTAGGATGTGTGCACGGTCAGCGGAATGACGAACACCCATCCATGCGGACGCGCCACCGCACGGGTGTACGTGGGTTCCCGGACTGGCGCGTTCGGCGGTGCCTCGATGACCGGCGGGCAGCGGCGAATGGCGGCGCAGTTCGTGGGGATGAAGGAAATGTCGATGTGCTCCTGCGGGTCCAGCTGCCGCGGATAGCCGCGGGCATCGAAGACTAGGTCGTAGCGCTCGGACTCACGGCCCTCGAACTCCACCTGTGCGCCTCCGTCGACCCTCCTGATCGCGGTCACCCTCGCGTCGATGTGGCGGGCCTGCGTACTCGCGCACAACAGCTCCGCCATCACGTCGGCCGACAGGTGGTAGGCATAGGCCACCTGTTGCGGCGTGAAGTAGTGAGTGAAGTCCTGCCGGCGTCGACCCCATCCCTCGAAGCGGTTGCCGAACTTGCGGGTGCCGTTCAGGCGTTGCTGAACCGTCTCGTGGGGCAAATACAACAGTTGCTGCAGGTCGCGGACCAGAGTGGGCCAACTTCCTTCGCCGACGCCGATGATCGGAATGCGTGAATCGTAGATGTGGTGCAGCTCGTGATCGCGCTCCGGGTGCAACCGCGATACGCTGGCGGCGGCCAGCGCGCCCGCAGTGCCGCGGCCGACGACAGCAATCTTTCTGCACGACCCGCTGCCGAGTTCCTTCACCGTGGCGACCTCCTCCTTAGCCGAACATTCGCAATGTAAACCGCAAGCCCGCGCGCGAGGCTGACATCAGGGCCCGATGGCACCCGAAAGCACCATGTAGACATAGGCCTTGATCTGTTCAAGCCGGTCTCCAGCGATGACCAGCTTAATGTGGTGAATTCCGCGCAACAGCACAAACCGCCCAGTTCTGCCATACAGAATGGTCGGTTGAGAGACCCAGCCGGCCAGCGCCGCGACTTTCTCCGGCACTACGCGATCCTCGTGGCGCAGGGCCTCCAGCACTGGCTGCCAATCCGTAAGGCCATCTATCCAGACCCGGGAAGCAGCCGTATATCTCTGCTTGACTATGGGCGTCAGGCCGAGCGTCGGACCGATGCCATCCGCATTCGCGTCGACGTTCACCCCGGTCCTGACGATGTGCGTGCGCTCGCTGAAGCGTGCAAGCACCGTCTCCACGGTCGCGATGTTCCCGGGCCAGGCAATTTCCTCGAGGAAGGAGCGGACGGCCCGCGGCCCGGTAAAGCCCATGATCGCCAGGCGGACCGTGCGCGCGCGCGACGGAAAAAGGCCGAACGAGTCGAGGCGGGTGCCCTCCGGTTGCGCCAGATAGACCCGCTCGGCGTTGCTCCGCTCCGCCACGCTCGGTTCCAGATCGTGACAGGCGACGAGCCCGTCAACCACGACGCGGACGTCGTGCTGCTGCCCGGCACCGCCGACGATCATGCTTTCGTTGGGCCGCAGGAACATCCCGGGTAGCGGATCGCCCTCGGCCTCCGAGCCGATGTCGCATTCCAGCATCAACTTGCGGCCGACAATCGCGCGAAGGGGCGAGTCCGTGGCCTCCATGATGCGAAACAGACGACTGACCGCCGCTGCCGTGCGATCCGATGGATCGCGTCGCGCCTTCTCTTCGAAGAACGCGCCCGACCGGTTGCCGCTCGCCAGCGAGACGCCGAAATCCGCCCGCGGCCGACTGTCGCGCAGCGGCAGCTCGAAACCGAATGGCTGGGCACCCATGGTTATCGGCAGGGTCCCCGCGCGTGCCAGCAGGTGTTCCCACTCCTGCTCCCCGATCAGAACGGGAGAGATTCTGTCTCGCAGGTGCCCGAGCAGGTCCTGCATGGTGGTGCCTTCTTCCGCCAGTCGCTCCTGGCTGACTGCTATGGCCTCGTGGATGTCCACTGCTCGCCTCTCAGGCGATCACTGGTAAGGGTGGGAATTGTAAACCATGGATTACACAATGTAAATCGTACGTTACAGTGTGGGGAGCCGAGCGAAGCGGTCCAGCGGGAATGCAGTGCTGCTCGAATGCCGTGGGAGGTTGGTCCACGGGCTGCTAGGATCGGCGCTCGTCGTCACGCACAGCGCCGTCGACCATGCGAACCAGACGCCGAGACCGCTCCATGACGCGGCTGTCGTGGGTGGCGAAGACGAAGGTCACTCCGAGGTCGCGATTCAGCTCGCCCATGACATCGAGGAGCGCTTCGCTGGTGGCCGAGTCGAGGTTCGCCGTCGGCTCGTCCGCGAGCACCAGGGCCGGACGGCTGGCCACCGCACGCACGACGGCTACGCGCTGCTGCTGGCCGCCGGACAGCTTGCCCGGGCGCCGGTCTTCGAGCCCTTCCATTCCCGTCCGCGCAAAGAGTGCGCGGACCCGCGCCTGACGCTCCTCCGCGTCCACGCCCTGGAGGAGCATCGGGAATTCCGCATTCTCCAACGCGGAGAGCACTGGGAGCAGGTTGTAGGCCTGGAAGACGAAGCCAACCTCCTTGAGCCGGAGCCGCGCCAGCTCCCGGTTCGACATGCGGCTCACCTCGCGCCCGGCGACCCAGACCCGTCCCTGCGTGGGACGGGTCAGGCCACCGATCAGATTAAGCAGCGTCGTCTTGCCGGAGCCCGACGGCCCCGCCAGCGCGGTGAACTCGCCACGCTCTATGGTCAGGCTGACGTCGCGGACCGCCTGCACGGATTCGGCTTCCTGCTCGAAGACCTTCCAGACGCCGTCGGTCCGGGCGGCTGCCGTGTTGCGCACTGCCATCACACCTCGATCCTCCTTTCGCGCCGAGGAGCCGGCGCGAGAGCGGCTACCGATCGAACTTCATCGCCTCGGCAACGTCGACCCGGGCGGCGCGCAGTGCCGGATAGACCGAGGCGAGAATGCCAATGCCCAGAATGAACGCGACAATCTGGACGATGCGTTGTACCCCGAAGATCGGGACGATGATAGGGTCAACGGCGACACCCGAGAATGTCAACTCGTCAATGTCCTGCATGAAGACCGACGTGTCGAGCCCGTCGCCGAAGAAATACCAGGTGCTCAGGAGTCCCAGGCCGACGCCGACCAGCCCGCTGACAGCGGACATCGTGAGGCCTTCGATGAGAACGACGGTGCCCGTCTGACCCGGCGTCAGCCCCTGCGCCTGAAGCACGCCGAACTCGCGCTGGCGATGCATCACCGACATCAGCACCGTGTTGACGATCCCGAACGCGATGATGACGAACAGGAACCCCTGAATCACGTAATTTCCGAACTCGTCGATCGCGATCCCCGCGGCCAGGACAGGGTTCGCCTCGCGCCACCCCACTACGCGTGCCTCGCCGCGTTCCACCGGCGCCGCCAGCGCCAGCGCCAGGCGGTCGGAGACCCATCGGGTCCTGCCACTGCTCTGCAGGACGACCGCTACGTTGGTCACGTCCCTCCCGGAACCGAGCCACTCGCTGGCTGTCGCGAGCGTGATGTGGATCGTCGCCTGGTCGATGGCGGCGACGCGGCTGCGGAAGATCCCTGCCACATGGAGCAGCTGCCCCGTAATCTCGCCATCGGCACCCTGCGCCTGCACGACGAAGCGCGATCCGATCCCGAGTCCCAGGCTGCGGGCCAGATCGGTGCCAACATAGGCCGCCAGCCGATCATCGGGCTCGAGGTAGCGCCCTTCGACCACCCCATCGTCGATCATGCCGAAGCCCGCTTCGGCGACGGGGTCGACCCCCACGATCTGCGCCGGGCGCGCACCTGTCGCCGAGCTCGCCAGCCCGTTGATTCCGAGCCTGGCGGAGATCGCCACGACATGCGGCGCGATCTCCGGCGAGGCCAGCGCTTGCTCGGCGGCGCGGCTGACGTCCGTCGTCAGCCGGTCGTCGATCTGGCGGCGCAGCCGGTACTCGGGCCGCTCGACGGTCACGTGTCCGCTCCCCATGCGCACACCGGCATCGACCCACTGCTCGTGGCTGCCGTCGTCGATCGTCATCGACCAGACCAGGAATGCGCCGCCCACGATCATCGCCGAGGCGGTCAAAACCGTGCGACGCAGATGACGGCGCAGGTTCCTGAGGGCGAGCCGGATCAGGACGCGCGGGAGGATTCCGTCCACTGGCTGCTACACGCCCGACAGAGTGTCGGCAGGCGGCACCCGTGCCGCACGGATTGCCGGGTAGAGGGCGGAGACGAGTGCCGTGACGATCAGGCCGATGGTCGCCCAGCTCCATGCCGGCACGTTGGTCCCCAGACGGAGACTCGGCGTCAACAGGACGCCCTCCACGGTGAGACTTCCGTAGAGCCATCCAAGGTCGGGCGGCGCCGTGGAGAACCAGACCAGCAGCGGCACCGTGACGACGGTCCCGAGGGCCAGCCCGATGACGCCGGTCGCGACCGCCTCGGAGAGCACCGTGCCTACCACGGACCGCGGCGATGCGCCCAGCGCCAGCATGACGGCGAACTCGCGCCGGCGTTCGAAGGTGGCCATCAGCGTAGTGTTGGCGATGCCGAAGCTGGCGACCGAATAAATGAGGACGATGAAGATCCAGTACGTCGCATCGGCGAGCGCGACATACTGGGCAAGCACCGGATTGAGCTCCGTCCATGGCGCGACCGACATCGCCCGTTCGGGGGCTCCAAGGGAGGCTGCGAGGCGGGTCGCGGTCAGGTCGGCTTGCGACGGATCTTCAGTGCTGACCGCGATTTCGTGGACCCGACCCGGATCGAGGGCCACGAGCGTCTGGAGGTCTGCGAGTGGCATGACCATGGTGCTGGCATCGAACTCGAGCAGGCCGGTCCGGAAGATGCCGGCGACCGTGTATAGGTCGTTGCCCATCGAGCCGTCCGCCGCCGAGGCGACGACGACGAGTTCGTCCCCGACGCCCAGCTCGAGCTGACGCGCCATCTCCTCTCCCACAACGGCTTCGTATCGGCCGGTGACAGGCAGGCGGCCCGCTGCCAGGGGGTCCAGAAAACGGCTCAGCGCCACCTCGCGCTCGGGATCGACGCCGAGAAGAACGCCGGCCAGTGTCGCTTCGCCGGAGCTCGCGAGTCCGCTCGCGTACACGCGCGGGGCGGCGGCCAAGACCGAGGGATCGGCCTCGATGGTGCGCAGGATCTCCCCCACGTCGGCCCCCTCGCGGCCGCCGATGGTCTCGTACAGGGAGCGCTCGGGCCGGTAGTCGGCATCGTGGATCTCGATCGGTCCACTGACGAGCGATGTGGCGTTCTCGACGAGTTCCGTCGAGACCCCCTCAGCCCACCCGACCATGAACACCACGGCAAAGTAGCCGACCCCGAGGCCGAGCACGGTGAGAGCTGTTCGCTTCCGGTTACGGCCGAGGTTGCGCCACCCGATTCGCCACAACCGGCCCGTCACGCCCCGCTACCTCCCGCGCTGCAGGGTCCGGAGCGAGAAGAAGGATGGATCGATGTCGATGTCGAACTCAAGCTCCTCGTAGCGGATCGTCGTGCGTTCGTCCGGCTTGTCCGCCGGGTGCATGTTCATGACCCTGGGAACGATCCGTCCGCTGAACTCGGTGTAGTCGCCGTGCTCTATGGTCCTGGCCAGCTCGCCGTTCTCGTCGAAGAACTCCGCGCGGAGCGGCATGTCGTCGGACTGCCGGATCCTGTACGCGATGTGCCCCCAGACGACGGGCGCCTCCGGCTTGGGGGTCAGGCGAAAGTCCCAGACGGCCACGCCGTCCGCATCCTCTCCGTCGAACACGAGTTCGATGTCGTAGTCCTCGACGAGCCTGCTGTCCTTGACCAGGTCGTCGTTCGTGAAGTGCGATCCCATCCACGATCCGCCCATCATCGAGGCAGGAACCTTGATCGTCCGATCGACCCTGGGGAGGTAGTTCCAGATGTCCTCGGCGGCCTTCAGAGTCGCCGTTCCGGCTTCCCTCCGCGGCGCCCGCAGGCGGACGAGCGAATAGTCCGTGCCGAGCGACCAGATCTCCATCGTCATCCGCCGCTCCCAGTGCTCGGTCACGATCTCCATCGTCGCAACGCCCCGGCTGGAGTCACCGCGCAGCATCCGGTCCACTCGATCGATGATGGCGCGCGGGTCCAACTGGGCCCGGGCCGGAGCCGCTATGGCAAGATGCACGATCACGCCCGCAAGCGCGAGGCATATTGCCGTGCCGCGCCTACGCGGCCCCTGGAGTCCCTGGCGTGTTCTTGGCATCTGAGCGCACCGTGCCGCGGTCCAACGGCCCGTGGTCAAAACCGTCCGCAGCCGTCCCTGACACCGGCTAAGCTGAGGCACACGATGTCTTCTGGCAAGGATGACGGCGATGGCGGTGGGCAGGCGGGCGAAGCGGTCCAGATGCAGCGCCGCTCGGACTGCGAGGCCGCCGCGCGCCCCGCCGTCCATCTGGCACCAGCCGGTAGCACACATTATTCTGTTGGACGGATGCGTTCTGCATGGCGAACAACCCTAGGTGGGGAGTGTCCCGATGGAGGAAGCAAGCAGTTCCGGCATGCGTGTGGTGGAGCCCTCGTTGTCCAACGCGCTCCCGCACTTCGCCCCGCTCTTTGTCTTTCCGCTCGTAGTCGTCGCCGCCGCCAAGGGCGGGTGGTGGATCGCGGCTCCCATCGTCTTCTTCATGCTCGCGGACCACTTCGACCGGCTCTTCGGGATCGAGGAGCGGAACATGGATCCGGCCACGACCGCCGAGAGCCAGCTCTTCCTCTACAAGCTCTCGCTCTGGCTCTGGGCCGTTCTCTGGCCTGTGGTCTTCGTATTCGCGATCCTGCAGATGGCTGCTGGCCACCTCTCTCTGTGGGAAATCGGGCTAGTGGTCGTCGTCGTGGCGATGGTGGCGCAGTCGGTGTTCGTCGTGGGCCACGAGCTGGTTCACCGTCGGGCGCTCTGGGAGCGCCGGCTCGGCGAATTCCTTCTGGCTTCCGTCTCCTATCCGCACTACGCGACCGAGCACGTCTACATCCATCACCCCCGCGTCTGCACGCCGCTGGACCCCGGGTCGGCCCCCAAAGGCCTCGGCTTCTGGCAGTACCTTCCCCGCGAGGTGGCGAACAACCTTCTCGGCGCATGGCGGTTCGAGCGCCGCCGCCTGGCGCGCCGCCGCCTTCCCGTGTGGCACTACACGAACGCCTTCTGGCGCTACGCCGTCGAGCTCGCCTTCTGGTACGGCCTGATCTACGCGATCACCGGGTGGGTTGGCGTCGTGGCGTTCGTCGTCCTCTGCGGCAGCGTGGTCTTCTCCATGAAGATCAGCAACTACGTGCAGCACTACGGGCTGAGGCGCATCCGCATGCCCCAGGGGAGGTTCGAGCCGGTCAAGCCCAGACACGCCTGGAGCGCCGCGTACAAGTTCACCAACTGGCTGTACTACAACATGCAGCGCCACGCCGACCACCACACCTCCAACCGGCGCTATCCGCTCCTGCAGCACTACGGGGAGGCCGACTCGCCGCAGCTGCCGAGCAGCTACATCCAGATGAATGGCCTGGCGCTCTTTCCCAAGCGGTGGTTCGAGCTGATCGATCCCCTGGTGGACCGCCAGCGCGCACAGTTCTATCCGGAGGTCGACGCCTGGAGCGCCTACGACAGCAAGGCCTTCGCTGCGCGCCCCGACGCCTTCGACGCGATCGCCGAGATACACGCCTCGTCCCCGATGCTGGCCGAGTGGATCGACGAGACGCCGGAGCTGCTCGACGTGCTTCGAGAACGCGAGTTCACCGACCTGGAGCTGCCCGAGGGGGTCGGGCTCGACCCGGAAGCCGAGGATATCGCCCGCCGAGGTCTGGCAAGACTCTACTGGACGCGCGAGCTCGGCCCGTCCGAGATGATGGAACAGCTCGACGACATCCACACGCAGGACGCCGGCGAGGCGGTCGACGCGGCGCGGGAGTGGTCCAACGGCAAGGTATTCCAGATCTGCATGCACTCGATTCGCGACAGCCTGACCGCGGACGAGACCGGTCTGGCGCTGTCGCGCGTCGCGGAGGCCTCGATCGCCAAGGTTCTGGCGGCGGTCGAGGAGGACTTGGAGGATCGGGGCGTTCCAAGCGGGAGTGGCGGAGTGGCAGTGGCCGTGTCGGGACCGCTCGCCACGGAGAACGCGACTCCGGGCACGAAGCTCGACATCGTCTTCGTCCGCCACGGTACCGCGGGCCGGTTTCATGGATCGCTGATCCGCCGTTGCCAGAGCGCCATCAGGGCGCTCTCCCGCCGCAACCTGCTGCTCGCACAGCTCCCCAAGCGGGGCGGCGTTGGCGAGGTGCTCTCCATGGCGGCGTTCGAGGAGAGGCTCGGGAACGCTGGGTCCGACAACGGCGGTGCGGAGTTGAAGAAAGTGCGCTGCGTCTTCGCGTCGGGCGATCCCGGGGTCCGCCGCCGCTTCGAGAGCCTGCTGCGGGACGGCTCGGAGCGACCTGCGGCCAACGGCGCGCATGCAGGTGCGCCTCCGGGGGTGAACACGAGCTGCTAGCGATCCAGTGCGGGTGCAGGGCCGGTCGAACGCGGCGGGCCGTGGCCTGATCGTGCTCGTCGTCGCGCGCGGCATTCATCGCGTCTGCTCCCATTTCGGACGCTGAAGCGACGACGCGGAGGGTTGAAGGTGAACTGGATATTGGAGCATTGGCCTCACTGGTTTGGCGCTGGAGCCGTAGGTGCGATCGGGCATTCAACGTGGCGCTGGTATCGGACCAGGAGCTTGGAACAAAGGCTGACGGACTCGATCGAGAAGAGAATGTTGGCGGTGGGAACCACGATCAAGCAGGAGATAGGAGATGTTGTAGCCAAAGCATTGAGAGAAGCGGTGAAGGATATTCGACAGCATTCAGAGGATCGTTGTTGAGCGTGGTTCACCCCCTGGTTTTCCCCCTCCCGCTCCCCCCTCTCCTCCTCGCCGCCGCCCTGCACGGCGCGGTCTTGGCGCAGACGCCGGACACGCTCCCCCCCGACTCCGCCCGCGACGCCTACCTCGACGAGACCGCGCGCCGTCTCGTGCTCGGCGCGAAGGCCGCGCGCGACACCTCCCGGCACACCATCGACGCCTATACGTCCGTCATCCGGGAGCGGGTGGCCGTCGAAGCTCCCAGCTTCCGGCGCGACCGACCCTGGGTGAGCGGGGAGCGCGCCGTGCGCATCCGATGGTCGCGCGAAGAGCCCAACGTGGCGCATGTGCTCGGAGCGCGGCTGCGGCACCCAGGCACCTCGCCCGGCGACTCCGAGTTCTTCCCTGGCCTGCGCGTGGAGCGATACGCGGCCGACCCGCTCGGCGATCCCTTCAACTTCGGCGTGGCCGTCTTCACGGGTACGGATACGGCCGCCACCGCCATGCGGAGCCCGCTCGAGTCCAGCTCGGAGTGGTACTATCGGTACCGCTCGGGTGATACCATCACGGTGCGGCCGGCGGACGGCCATGTCGTGCAGGCGGTCGCCGTCACCGTGATTCCGCGCTATCGCAGCATTCGCCTCCTCTCGGCGATCCTGTGGATCGACCCCGAGTCCTTCGCCGTCGCGCGCGTCGCCTACCGGCTGGCCAAGAAGGTCGACCGGGAGAGCTACTGGCACGTGGGACGGGGCAGTCTCGGGCTCTGGGTAAGGTCCGGGACCGAGGGCAGCGCGTCCGGCCCGAGGGACAGCCTTCCAGGCCTCTTCGGCCGGTTCGTGAGCGGCGCCCTCAACAACGCGATGCCACGGGTGGAGATGGACATCACGACCGTCGTCGCGGACTACGGGCTCTGGGAGATGCGTCACTGGCTGCCCCGGAGCGTCAGGTGGAAGGGGTACATGGGGGTGGACGAGGGCGCCAACGCCACCGGCGTTGTTCCTCCCGACATCCCGATGACGATCGACTGGACGGTGGAGATCGAGGACATTCGGGAGCGGGGGGCGGATGCGGTCCCCGGAACCCCGGAATCGGCTGCCGAGGCGCTGCGCCTATGGCACCGGGAGGGCGACTCCATCGGCGGTGACGTGGGGTCCGAAGATCCCGCGGAGACGGTGACGATCATCCCCGCCGACCGCGAAGCGCTGGCCGCGAGCGGCCTCCTGCCGCCAGCGCTCTGGGACGAGGACCGCGGCGACGACGAAGCGATGCTCGCCGGGCTGGCATCGGAGCTGGAGGCCGTCGGTACCGGAGAGGGCGGCGGCCATCCGGAAGCCGTGAGTCCCTGGTACTTCTTCCCTCCCGGCAAGACGCTCAGGCTGCTGCGCTACAACCCAGTGGAGCGCGTCTCGCTGGGCACCCGCCTGCGTCGGGACTTCGGCTGGGGAACCGCGGTGCTGACAACCAGAATCGGGACGGCCCGCCTGGAGGTGCCGGACATCGACCTCACGGTGCTGCGCGACCATCCCCGCCGCCGGATCCTGGTCTCCCTCTACCGGGCGCTCAGGGGGGTCGAGCTGGGTGGGGGCGGCGACGACTCGCCGGGTCTCTACGAGAGCGGGGAGGCCTCGGACTTCCATTGGTCGCACGGTGCCGCACTCCGGATCCTTCCCGCGAGCGGCCACAGAAACTGGCTGTCGCTCCGCCTCTTCGCGGAACACGACACCGATGTCGAGAGCGACACGACGCGCAACCGGGTGGGGGCGTCGCTGGCGTGGAGGCCGTGGTGGGGCGGTGCCCGGTTCGGGTCGCTGGGCGGCGGGGGAAGCGCCGGCGTGAGAGGGTCGGTGGGCGACAACTCCCACCTCAGGGCGCTGGTGGAGGGTGCGCTGGTGGTCCCCCTGCCGCGACGCATGTCGCTGGGAGTGCAGGCGGGCGCGGCGCGGGTGTGGGGCGACCCCGCACGGCAGGACCTGTGGCGCATCGGTGCCACGGGCGACTGGCTGCGGGGACACGAGGGGGCGGTGCGGGTGTCGCGAATGGTGATGGGCAGGGTGGACCTGCAGCGGCCGCTGGGGTTTCTGCGCGCTTCGGTCTTCGGCGACTGGACGCGGGCGGGCGGGGAAGACCACTACGCCGTGGGCGCCGGGCTGGTCTTCATGGACGGGATCATGCGGGTGGATGTGGCGAGGGGGATTCGAGGGGGCATCGAGGGGGGCGGGGGGCCGGCGCTGAGGGTGCACCTGCTGGGGGACGCGTTCTTCTAGGGGCTGACATGGGAATGTCGGTCGGCAGTCGTCAGGGATAGGTTGACGACTGTGAGAAACAGCACGCAATGTCGATTGTACTTGACATAATGGCAAGCGCAGCTGTCATTGGCTGCCTATTCGCGTGGATCCGGGAACTTCGACCGGGTGCGCGGATGGTGCCGGGTGGTGGCGGTCGGTACCTCTGGCCGGAGACCGGGTAGAAGTCGTGGCGGTGAGCCCGCCTTGGGTGGCCCAGGTGTCTGGGCCATGTGAGCAACCGCTAGGGACACGGGCGAACCGCCCGGCGCCGCAGCCCGCCCATCCCACTGGACCGCTTGAAATCATCATGATATTTTCAAGGTCATGTTCAATCGATCACTAGTCCTGCCCCCCAGCGGCACGGAGACGTTCTTCCTGTGGGGACCGCGCCAGGCGGGCAAGAGCACCCTCCTGCGGGAGCACTACGGCGACGAGCGCTGGATCGACCTGCTGAAGAGCGACGAGTTCCGGCGCTACGCGACCCGCCCGGAGCTCCTGCGCCAGGAGATGGAGGCCGCTGGCGACCAGCGTGGGCGGCAGATCGTCATCGACGAGATCCAGAAGGTTCCCGCGCTGCTCGACGAAGTGCACTGGCTGATGGAGAACCGGGAGATGCACTTCGCCCTCTGCGGATCGAGCGCCCGGAAGGTCAGGAGGGGCGGCGCGAATCTGCTCGGCGGACGCGCCGTCCGATATGAGCTGCGGGGTCTCACCGCCAGCGAGCTCGGCCCGGCGTTCGACCTCGACCGGATGCTCAACGCCGGCTATCTGCCGCGCATCCACCAGGCCTCGCGGCCGACGCGCCTCCTCGACGCCTATGTGGCCGACTACCTGAAGGAGGAGATCGCGGCCGAGGGTCTGATCCGCAACCTGCCCGCCTTCGGCCGGTTCCTCGAGGTCGCGGCCATCGGCGACACCGAGCCGGTCAACTATTCCAACATCGCCCGCGAATGCGGGGTTTCGAGCCAGACGGTGAAGGCGTACTACGAGATCCTCGAGGACACCCTGCTGGCCCGCTGGCTTCCGGCCTGGCGCAGGCGGCGGAAGCGGAGGCTGATCGGGGCGCCCAAGTTCTACTTCTCGGATGTGGGAGTCGTGAACCGTCTGGCCCGGCGGGGCACGATCGCGCGCGGGTCCCCGCTCTACGGCAAGGCCTTCGAGAACTGGGTCCACCACGAGCTCTCGGCCTGGCTGGCCTACTCGGACTCCGGCCCTCCCGACCTCGCCGGAAACGGGGTGACCCACTGGCGCCTGCCGAGCGGCGTCGAGGTGGACTTCGTGGTCGGCGACATGCGTTTGGCGCTCGAAGCCAAGGCGGTGCCTCTGGTCGGCGGCCACCACCTTCGCGGGCTGCGCTCGCTCGCGCAGGAGCACGAAGTCGGGCGTCGTGCGGTCGTCTCTCTCGAATCCCAGCCCCGGCGAACTCGGGACGGCATCGACATTCTTCCCTGGGATCTATTCGTCCGTCTGCTCTGGGAGGGCGGGCTCTTCGACGCCGCGCCGAGGCGGGGGCCCCGCTGAGTGGCTTGGGTTGGGGTCGATCGGCGGTCCTGCGGCGGAGCGTGGCCGACGAGCGGAGCCATAGACCCATACACAGCATGTGGTCATATGGCTTGCGTATTCCATCCCCCCCGGGCGGCTTGGCGCGGTGGACCCCCGAGAGCCTGCTCCCAGGCGTCGCGAACCTTGCGGTGCGGAGCGCCTAAGCCAGCCGGAGACCGGGTGGCCACGATGGCGAAACGACGGCCCCCACCGGATGGACCGCCGCAGCCAAAGCAGCTCCACAACAGGCCTCCTAGCGGTTAGCCGCTAACTCTCGGCAGGGTTGCGCCTCTGCGGGTGTTGGGAGCAAGTAGAATGTCCGGTTTTCGGAGCATGTGAAATGTCCGCTTTGG
>JAPOYJ010000028.1 GCA_026706635.1 Gemmatimonadota bacterium
CCAAAGCGGACATTTCACATGCTCCGAAAACCGGACATTCTACTTGCTCCCAACAGTGCGAGTTGGAGCAGGGAGACTTCCGGTACCTTTCTCCCATGATCGCCGTCGGGGGGCTAGGCAAGTCGTTCGGGGACCTCACACTCTTCGCTGGCGTCTCGTTCCGCGTGATCGCCGGGGAGCGCTTCGGGCTGGTAGGCGCCAACGGCTCCGGGAAGACGACGCTCCTGAAGATCCTGGCGGGCGACATCGCGCCGAGCGAGGGCACGGTCTCGATTTCGCGCCGTACGCGCTTGGGGGTGCTCCGCCAGGACCGCTTCGCCTACGAGGACGAGTCGGTGCTGAGCGTCGCTCTGATGGGCAACCCCGAGCTCTGGGAGGCGACCGTCGCACGCGAGGCGCTGCTGGCCAAGGCCGAGGATAGTTTCGACGCGGCCCGCTTCTCGGAGCTGGAGAAGACCTTCGAGCGTCACGGCGGCTATACGGCGGAGGCGCGCGCCGCCGAGATCCTGGAGGGCCTGGGGGTCGCCACCGAGCTGCACCAGGACCCCCTCTCAACGCTCTCTGGAGGCCTCCGCCTGCGGGTGCTGCTCGCGCAGGTGCTCGCCGGTGCTCCCGACGCGCTCCTCCTCGACGAGCCGACGAACCACCTGGACATCCTCTCGATTCGGTGGCTGGAGCAGTTCCTGCGGGCCTTCCGAGGGGCGGTTGTGGTGATCAGCCACGACCACCGCTTCCTGGACCGGGTGGCGACCCACCTCCTGGACATCGACTACGAAACGGCGGCCCTATACCCTGGCGGGTACAGCGCCTTCGTGCGCGCCAAGCGGGAGGAGCGCGAGCGCCGGGAGAAGGAGATTCTGGTCAGGCAGCGCGAGATCGCCCACCACCAGCGCTTCGTCGATCGCTTCCGCGCCAAGGCCAGCAAGGCGCGGCAGGCCCAGAACCGGGTGCGCATGATCGAGAAGCGGGCCGAGGCTCTGGTACAGCTCCCGCAGAGCTCGCGGCGCACCCCGCGCTTCCGCTTCGAGCAGGAGCGCCCGAGCGGCAAGGAGGTGGTGAAGCTGGAGGGCGTGAGCAAGTCCTTCGGCGACAATCGTGTCCTCGATGGTATCGACCTCGAGGTGGCCCGGGGCGACCGTCTCGCGGTCGTCGGACCGAACGGGGTGGGGAAGTCGACGCTGCTCAAGGCGCTCGCCGGACGCCTGGCGATCGATGCTGGGAAGATCGTGTGGGGGTACGAGACACGCCCGGGGTACTTCGCGCAGGATCCCAGGGACCATCTGGGCGAATCCCGGTCGGGGCAGACAGCCGAAGGGTGGATCGGTCGCCTCGTGCCCGAGAAGGGGGTTGGCTACGCGCTGGCGCAGCTAGGACTCGTGCTCCTCGGGGGCGACGATGCAAGGAAGCCGATCTCGGCGCTATCGGGGGGCGAGGCGGCGCGACTGGTCTTCTGCGGGATCATGGTCAGGAATCCGAATGTGCTGCTCCTCGACGAGCCCACCAACCACCTCGACCTGGAGTCGATCGAGGCACTGGCCACTGCCCTGGAGGAGTTCCCGGGCACCCTGATATTCGTCTCGCACGACCGCTGGTTCGTCGAGCGGCTCGCGAACCACATTCTGGAGATTATGCCCGGCGGCGCACGCTCCTACCGGGGCGGCTACCGCGAGTATGTCAGGCGGCGGGGCGACGATCACCTGGACGCGGAGGCTGTGGCAAGGCGAGCCCGGCGCAGAGGTGCGCGGCGGGAAGAGGGGGATGGCCCTGGCAGGGTCAGAGTGGCCCGCGCACGGGTGGGCACAAGGCGTTCGCCGGCCGAGGCGAGGCGGCTTGCCGCCCGCGCCCGCGAGCTCGCCGATCGGGTGGGCCGGGCGGAGGAGCGCCTTGGCGAGATCGACGCCGTCTTCGCCGATGTCTCGTACTACGAGCGGGCAGATCGTTCCGAGGTGCTAGGACTGGAGAGGGAAAGGCGGGAGCTGGCCGCGCAGGTCGACAGGCTGATGGCGGAGTGGGAGGCGGTGGAGACCGAGCGCGGGTCGTAGCCGCCACCGCACGGGCTGCCGCTTCCCCATTAGTTTAGGGAGGGCAACAGGGTCGTCTTGGGATGGAGGCCGCATGCCAGAAGGGGGTGACGCGCTCAGCGTTCTGAAGTTCGGGTCGTCGGTGCTCAGACGGCCGGAGGACTACGCCGACGCGGCCCGGGAGGTCGGGGCCGAAGTCGGGGGCGGCTGCAAGGTTGTGGCCGTGGTCTCGGCGATGGCGGGCACGACCGACGCGCTCCTGGCGGCTGCGGAGCGGGCGGTGCCGGCGCCTGGCGACCCCGAGTTGAACTTCGTGCTGGCTAGCGGCGAGGAGGTGTCGGCCGGAATGCTCGCCTTGGCGCTGGCCGCTCGCGGCGTCTCCGCCCGTGCGTTCACCCGGTCGGATGCCCCGATCCACACCCGGGGCCCTCTCGACAACGCGGATCCCGTCGGTCTGGAGGCCGAGCCCATCCGCTCCCACCTCGAGTCGGGCGACGTTGTCGTCTATCCGGGATTCGTCGGGGTGGATGCCACCGGAGAGCCGTCGCTCCTGGGCCGGGGAGGGTCGGATATGACCGCCATCTTCCTCGGCCACCGCCTTGGCGCCCGCGAGCTCAGGCTCGTCAAGGACGTCAACGGCATCTGCGCAGCCGACCCGAGGGAGCGCCCGGACGCCGTGCCTATGGACTATATCGGGTGGGAGGGTGCCCGCCGGATCGGCGGCGGCGTCGTGCAGGAGAAGGCGCTCGCCTACGCTATGCGGCACGGCGTGAGTTTCCGCGTGGCCTCCCTGGGGGGGGGCAGGGGCACCTGGGTCGGGAGCCCTGCCGAAGCCAGCCGCCCACCCGCTGCGCTAGCCGGCTAGCGGTCGGTTCCTCCGGCGGGCGGTCGCGCCCGATAACGCTCGTAGAGCCGCTCGTGCTTGTTGTCGAGCGACGCCTCCCTGCCCAGGATGAAGAGCCCCGTCACCTGGGTACGGATCTCGAGAGGGTCCCCGTCGGTGATCATCAGGTTGGCGATCCTGCCCGCCTCGATCGTGCCGAGGCGGGCGCCGAAACCCAGCATCTCGGCGGCGTTCCTCGTCACTGCTGCGATCGCGGCGTCTCTGGGCAGACCGTACGGCACTGCCTGCGCGGCCTCGTACGGCAGGGTGCGCGAATCCGAGGAGCCGAAGGTCGCAAATGCGATCCGCACCCCGGCGGCGTGCAGCTTGCCCGGATTGGCGTACGCCTCGTCGTAGGGCTCGTCCGGGCCGGAGGGGAGCGACTGGGTGGGCGATAGCACCACGTCCACACCTGCTTCGGCCAGCCAGTCGGCGATCCTCCACGCCTCCCGGCCCCCGGCGATCACGAAGCGGAGGTTCTGCCGGCTGGCCCACTCCACGGCACTTCGGATGTCGCGCTCGCCATTGGCGGCCAGGAGCACCGGCATCTCGCCTCTTGCCACCCTGGCCATCGCCTCGGCCTTGAGGTCGCGCTCCACGGTGGTGCCCGCCGCGGCCGCGGCATCGTACCTCCGCGCCGCCTCCAGCCACTCGTCGAGCTCGGCGACGGTCTCGCGGTAGCGCTTCTCGGCCGCCTTCCAACCCCCCTCGCCGCCACCTCCGCCGCGGCCGAAGCCGCCGCGCCGGCTCGGATAGGAGATCGCCATCGCAGCGCCCAGGTCGATCGCCATCTCCTCGATCGTCCACCCGTCGAGGACAACGAGCGAGGCCTGACCGGGCACCCTGCCCCCCTGCGGGACGGTCAGCGTGTGGGTGATCCCATTGGCCCTGGCCACCGGGATGTGCTCCGAGGCCGGGTGGATCGCGGTGGCAGCCTGCAGGTGCGGCTTGTAGGCACCCTGCTCCCGATGGTCGTTCGTGACGCTCACGGCCCCGACCTCCGTCAGGCCGAGCCGACTCGCCGCGTCGAACATCCCGGGGTACACGTGCTGACCGGTCGCGTCGACGATCTGGGCGTCGGCGGGCACCTCGACGTCCGCGCCCACGGCGGCGATCTCCCCGGCCCGGATGACGACCGTCCCCACGAAGGGGTCGCCTGCCAGGGTGTGGATCGTCCCCCCGGTGATCGCGTAGCTCTGCGCGGCCACCGGTGTAGCGGCGGCTGCGCCCACCAGCGCTACGGCGAGCGCAATTCTGACACCAGTCATGGCCTCTCTCCCATGTGCTTCTCGATGAGCGCCGCCTTCTCCGCCTCGATGGCGGCCTGGCGCTCGCGGTCCATCTCGATGTCGAAGTACAGCTTGCCGTCCACGTAGGTCCGGAGGGTCTTGGCGTAGACGCTCAGCGGGTGCCCCTCCCAGACGACCAGATCGGCGTCCTTCCCGATCTCGATCGAGCCGACCCGGTCGTCGATGCCGAACTGCTTCGCCGGATTCAGCGTCACCAGCCGCAGCGCCTCCTCCTCTCCCATCCCGCCCCACCTGATCGCCTTGGCGGCCTCCTGGTTCAGGTGGCGGATCTCCTCGCCCGAATCGGAGTTGATCGAGACGAGGACGCCCCGTTCGGCCATGAGGGCAGCATTGTGAGGGATCGCCTCGTAGGCCTCGATCTTGTACGCCCACCAGTCCGAGAACGTCGAGCCGCCCGCCCCGTGGGCCGCGATCTCGTCGGCGATCCGGTACCCCTCGAGCACGTGCTGCAGCGTGCGAATGCGGAATCCGAACTCCTCGGCCAGGCGGAGAAGCTGGAGGATCTCGTCGGCGCGGTAGCAGTGCGCGTGCACCCAGCGTTCGCCCCTCAGAATCTCGGCCATCGCCTCCAGCCTCAGATCGCGCCTGGGCGACACTCCCCGTCGATCACCCTCCTCGAAGGCTTCCCACTCCTCCATGTAGGCGCGTGCGTCCAGGAACGACTGTCTGATCACGTCCTGAACCCCCATCCGCGTGGCGGGGTAGCGGTCTGGATCGCGGTCGCGCGTCGTGTTCTCGCCCAGCGCGAACTTGATCCCCTTCCGTGCGCCGATGCGCAGATCGTCGGCGTCGGCGCCCCAGCGCAACTTGATGACCGAGTTGCCGCCGCCGATCGGATTCGCCGAGCCGTGCAGGATGTTGATCGTGGTGACTCCGCCCGCGAGCGCCCGGTAGAGGCCGATGTCCTCCGGGCGAAGCACATCCTCGATCGTCACCATCGCGGAGTTGTTGAGCGTCCCCTCGTTGATGCTGAGCGCCGCGAGGTGGGAGTGCGCGTCGACGATGCCCGGCGTGACGTACTTCCCGGCCGCCTCCACGACGACAGCGTCCGACGGGGCGCTCAGGCCACCGCCGATCTCGACGATGATCCCGTCGCGGAGGAGTATGTCGGTATCGGCCAGGGTGCCGTGCGAGGCGATGAGCACCGTCGCGCCTCTGATCAGCGTGACGGGGTCGTCGCGGTAGGGCCCGGTGTTGGCGCTCATCGGCACCGGCGGCGCGTCGGAATCGGGGTCTGCCGCCTCCTCCGCATCGCCCTCCGCTTCATCTGCCCCGGCCCCGTCGTCGAGATCCCCAACCGCGCTGCTATCGGCCTCCTCCTCCCCGTCCTCGGCCCCACCGTCCTCCTCCTCCTCCTCGAAGAGCTCGCCGTCGACCACGACGATCTCGATCCGCGAGTCCTCGTCGAGCAGCCCGCCCGAAGTGACGACCAGGTTGGCGATCTTCCCCTCCTCGATCGATCCCAGCTGGTCGGCCACCCCGAAGATCTCGGCCGGGGCAAGCGTCAGCGCCTCCACCGCGATCTCCTCGGAAAGCCCCTGGGCTACGGCCCGTCGAACCGCCGCCAGCGCCTCGCCGGGCCCGCTCAGGCCACCGGTGTAGAAGGCGAAGGGGACCCCCGCCTCGGCGAGCGCGGCCGGCGTGGTCGGGGCCCGGTCGTACCTCCTCAGCTCGGCGAGCGTCGGTCTCCGCTCCGGGTCGTCGTCCTTCGGCGGTTTGGGCCAGTCTAGGTCCACGAGCGCGGCCACTCCGGCGTCGGCCAGCAGCTCCGCCCCCGCGTACGCCTCCTGGGCGCCGTAGATGATCGGCCGCACACCCATCTCGCCGGTCGTGGCGAGCGCCCTTCCGATATCGGAGCGGCTACTGGCGGGAAAGAGCGCTGGCCAGCCCTCGACGAGCTGCGTCCGGATCGGCTCCAGCGCCCGGTCCCACTCGGGGCGGCGCTTCCCCAGCGGGTCGGCGTCGTAATCGGCCCATGCGCTGTGGTAGTGTGCGGCGTCGTAGTAGAGCTGCTTGAGGTAGGCGAAGACCCCCATCGCGCTCCCCGGAAATCCCCGGTACACCCGGGAGCTGTCCCGCAGGTTGACCCGCATCGCGACCGACGCCGCCACGACCATTTCGCGGGGGCGCTCGAATGAGCCCAGATTGAGGACCGACGCCCTACCCGGCACGAGTCCGGCGTGGGGTGCGCTGACCACCGTGGTGAAGCCGGCCTCGCGCCACCTCTCGAAGCGGTCGTCGCCCGCGTCGATGCTCTCGGCCCCGGAGAGCCAGGGAGTCGTGCCCGGCCGGTCCTCCGGGCCCCACGAGTGGCGATTGTGCTCCTGGTCCGAGCTCCAACGGGTGGGTGCCACCCCTCCAGCTCGGCCGTGCCCGAGGGTGGTGAAGGCGTCGAAGAGGCCCGGGTAGACGGTCCTGCCGGTCCCGTCGACGATCCACGCGCCGGGTGGCGGCGAGACCCCTGCGCCGACGGCGACTATTATCCCGTCGTCGATCACTACGGTGGCGCCCTCGAGAGTTGCCCCCGACACGGTGACGACGCGCGCCCCCTGGATCGCCAGGAGACGTGGCCCCTCCGGTCGGGTGGGCTGCGGCTGTGCCGCAAGGGACGAAGGTGTCAGGGCGGCGACGAGGGCGGCGGCGATGGCGATCGCCTGTGGGCGTGACTGCAGCTGCATGGCGCTCCTTGGAGCCCGTTGGGTTTTCCTGCCCGGCCGATGGCACTGCGACGCCGGGAGTGCAACATCTTTGCAGACGAACAGCCCGCGGACAAGCCTCCCACGGCATTCGAGGCGCGCTGCATCTCAGCTGGACCGCTCCGCTCGCCAGTCACAATGTAATGTATGCTTTACAAATTGTAATCCATGGTTTACAATGCCTGCGCCCGTGGCTTCGCTCGCCGTTGCTCCCGGGCACGAACGGCAGCGCTCGGCGCTGCCCCTCGCGCCAGCGGCGCTTTGTGTAGATTGCGGAGCGTCTCGACGGGAGATGGGCAGGTGCGGCGCGGTTGGGTGCAGTCGCTGAGTGCTTCGTGTGCGGTCATCTCCCCAAGGGCGCTGCCGCCACGACGGTGCCGACACGGTGGATCGCATGGACAGCTGGAGAGCGGAGGACAGGTGAGAAGAACGAGATCGACTTCGGTCCTGCAGTCGGCGTTGCCTCGCGCCCTTGCCGCCTTCCTCGCGCCGGTGCTTCCGCTCGTGCTCGGCGCGTGCGATGGCGAGCCGATGAAGCTTGGCGACCCGGTGCCTTCGAGCGTTCTTGTCCTACCCGCGGAACTCACCTTCACCTACCTGGGCCAGGAGGAGCCCCTCGGTGCGAAGGTCTTCGACCAGTACGGGGAGGAGATGGACACCACGACCGACTGGTCCACCACCAGCGAGGGGGTGATCGAGCTGGAGGTGGACGCTCTGGGGCCGATCGTGACCGCCGTGGCGAATGGTGCCGCTAGGCTGGAGGCGAAGGTGGGGAGCGTCACCGGCGTGGCCTCGCTCGTCGTGGCTCAGAGCCCGGCGCTCCTCGAATCGGCGGGTGGCGACGGCCAGACCGGCACCCGGGGCGAGACGCTGGCCGAAGTGGTCGCTGTCTACACGGAGGATTCCGGGGGGTCTCCGGCGGAGGGCGTCGAGGTGACCTTCCTTGCGGCCGAGGGAAGCGGCGAGTTCGGCGACAGCGTCGTCCGCACCAACGCGGAGGGAATCGCCGAGACGACCTGGACGCTGGGCGCGGCTCGCCGGCAGTCCGGGGTGGCGGCCGCGGGGGAGTTCGAGGTCGCCTTCACCGCCGAGGCCACCTCCGACCCTCCTGAGCCCGACTACGCGCTGGTCGGCGAGCTGGAGCCCGCCAGGTCGGACCCGCTCGACAGCGAGGTATTCGAGATCCGGGCGCTCATCGCCAATCTCGGCGACGGGCCGGGGCCACCCTCCTTCTCCGTTGAGGTGACTTCGGAGGGTGCCGAGACCCACTCGGTCGAGGTCGGGCGAATCGAGCCGGGCGACACGGCCGCGGTGGTCGTGCCAGCCGGTCCGCTCGAGGCGGGGGTCCGCTGGGTGGAGGTGGCCATCGATCCGGCGGACGCCATCGTCGAGTGGGACGAGGGTAACAATGCCGACAGCGTGGAGCTTCGCGTTGTCATCCAGCGGGAGATCCGACTCGGCGAGGGCGTCACGGTCGAGTCGGAGGAGCAGGGGAGCGTTTTCCTCTTCCGGGTCGAGATCGAGGAGGCGTCGGAGGAGGCGCTCAATGTGGAGCTGAGCGGGGGAAGCGGCGATGCCGACCTCTTCGCCCACTATGGAAGGCGCCCGGACTACCGCTACCGCTACCGGTGCTTCTCGATCGAGGGCGATACCGACGAGGCGTGCCAGCTCGTGCCGACCCGCGCCGGCATCTACCACATCGCCGTCCACGCCTTCACCGCCTTCGGACCGTCGGAGCTCAGGGTCACCCTCGGTGGCAGGGAGGTCGAGCCCTTCGATATCGAGATGGTCTTCCTGGAGGGGGGCAGCGCGTCGGAGCGCGAGGAGGTCGAGGATGCGGCAGAGCGGTGGGAGGAGATCGTTGTGCGCGACGTCTTCGACTGGGACCACGCGGAGTTCGATCCGGTGCCTGCGGGGACGTGCGGTCCCGGATCGCCGGCCGTCTCGGATCTGGTGGACGACATCCGCATCTTCGTCACCTTCGACTCCATCGATGGCAGCGGCGGCGCGATGGCGAAGTCCGGCCCCTGCTGGGTGCGGCCGTACCCGCTCGAGGGGGGCGAGGGGATCTGGCTGCAGCCCACGCTGGCGGCGATCGTCATCGACGAGGACGACCTGGCCGATCTGGATGAAGATCTGGTCGACGCCTTCATGCAGCACGAGATGGCGCACGCGCTCGGCTTCGTGCCAAGCCTATGGAACCGCCACGACCTCCTTCGCGATCCATCGCTTCCCGACAACCGCGACGCCGATCCGCACTTCGACGGCCCCGAGGCGCTGGCGGCCTTCGACGCGGCCGGGGGGAGCGGCTACGAATACGGGAAGGTGCCGCTCGAGGACGGAGCGGTGGAAGGCGTCTCGGACTCCCACTGGCGGGCCGACGTCATGGCCGATGAGCTGATGACTCCCAGCCTGACCGGCGACGAGCAGCCGCTGAGCGCCATCACCGTCGGGGTGTTCCACGATCTGGGCTACGAGGTGGACCCTGCCGAGGCCGACGACTTCTCCCTTGTGTCCGAGATGAGGCTCGGCGAGCCGCGAATCGTACCTCTCGGCCATGACATCGCGCCCTTCCCCATCCGGGTATACCGCGCGGTGGTCAAGCGCCTGGGCGCTGAGCGACCGGAGGGAGCGGTCCCCGGGGCCGAACCGGGCCGACCCCGGTAGCCGGGGATCGGGGACGGATAGTCATCGACACGGCGGTGGTTGACTCGGACGGTCCTGGGCCGAACAGGTGAAGGGCACCGTCGCGACGATCGCCGACCTGCTGGGCGGCGAAGCCAGGCGGAACGACCTGGGCCCCCTGATCATCCTGCGCTCCGGGGCGCTGCTCGCGCTCGTCGTGGCGCTCTTCTCGGTCCTCTTCCACCTGGTCATGGCGGCGGAAGGGCAGGAGCACGAGTGGTTCACCGGTGTCTACTGGACGCTCACCACGATGAGCACGCTGGGGTACGGGGACATCGTCTTCCAGTCGGCTCTCGGTCGCGCCTTCAGCATGCTGGTGCTGGTGACCGGCGTGATCCTGGTGCTGATTGTGCTCCCCTTCGGCTTCATCAGGCTGATGATCGTCTGGCTGGAGGCACAGCTCAGGACCCGGGTGGACACGCGGGTTCCGCGCCACCTGAAGGGGCATGTAATCGTCAGCATCTACGACGATGTTGCGGACGAGCTGGTCGGGCGCCTCGCCTACGCGGGGGTCGAGAGCGTGGTCATCGAGGCAGATCCGGTGCGGGCCGCCTCGATGCACGCGGACAAGGTGCCGGTGGTGCGGGGCGACCTGGGGATGCGGGCCACCTATGAGAACAGCGCCTTCGGGCGGGCCAGGCTCCTCCTGGCGAATGCGTCGGACGTAGTCAACACCAACATCGTGCTCACCGCGCGCGAGGTCTCGGAGAGGGTGCCGATAGTCGCCACCGCGGCGAATCCCGAGGGCGAGGCGGTGCTCAGGCTGGCCGGGGCGGACCAGGTTGTGCTGACGACCCGTCGGCTGGGGAGACAGCTGGCGATCCGGGTGCCGGTCGGTCCGGCGAAGGCGCTGACCGTCGGGCGCTACAAGGAGATCGCGATCGCCGAGTTTCCGATTCGGGACACGCGGCTCGGCGGGCTGACGCTCAAGGAGGCGGCGGTCAGGACGCACACGGGCCTGACGGTCTTTGCGATCGCCAAGCGCGGTCACCTGGAGCCGGGGCTGCCCGGTACCGTGCTCCGGGAGGACTGCATCGGGCTGGCGGCGGGGAGCCGCGAGCAGGTTGACGCCCTAAACCGCTACCTGGCCGAGGGCGCATCGGAGGGCGGGCGCGTAGTGGTGATCGGCGGAGGGCGCGTGGGGCGCGAAGTTGTGAGGTCGCTCGATGCGCGCGGGGCCTCGGTGGGGATCGTGGATCGGGAGCCGTCGCTCCGGGACGCGCTGGTCGAGATCGCCGACGAGGTGACGATCGGCGACATGACCGACAAGCGGGTGATCGAGCAGGTGGGGATCAGGACCGCCTCATCGCTGGTGCTTACCACCAACGACGACGCCACCAACATCTTTCTGGCCGTCTACTGCCGCAAGCTGAACCCCGACGCGATCATCGTCAGCCGGGTGACGAGTCCGGCCAACGTCGAGGCCATCCACCGCGCCGGTGCCGACTTCGCGGTAAGCGACTCCGAGATCACGATCCAGTCCATCCTGGCCGCGGTGCGGGGCAGCCAGCCGATGATCCTGGGCGAGGGGCTCGACCTCTTCCGCGCCGAGGTGCCGCGCTCGCTCGTGGGGAAGCCGCTGAGCGACAGCGACATCCTTGCCCGAACCGGACTTGCCGTCTTCGCCGTCGAGAGGAGGGGCACCGTCGAGGCCCACCCGAGGCCCGACCGCATCCTCGGGAGGGGCGAGCGCATTCTCTTCGTGGGCACGGTATCGGAGCGCGACGAGTTCGAGCGCGTGTTCGGCTAGTTCGGAGCGGAGCCGCAGGTATGGGTAGTGTAAACTGTAGATTACATAATGTAAGGCACAGACTACAGTATGTGGAGGCGAGCGAAGAGGTCCGGCGGGGATGCGCCACCGCTCGGATGCCGTGGGAGGTTGTCCATGGGGTGCTACCTTCCCTTCCACCGGGGGCGCTTAGCTCAGCCGGTTCAGAGCGCCTGCCTTACAAACGCCCCAGAGGGGACGTGAATCGCGGCAAGAAACCGTCTAAGTCTAACCAGGACTGCACGATCTGCCGTTCTTGCCGTGAGGACGTGATCGGGCTTGTCGGCCTCGAATAGCGGGAAAACCGGCTCGAACAGCGGGAGTTTGGCGGGATCGGTGACGCTCCCCGTCACTAGCTGGGATGCGAGAGCGTCACGGGGTTCCGTAGACGACCGTCGAAAGATACTTCAAGCCGGTATCGCACATGATCGTCACCACGGTCGCGCCGGGTCCCAGTCTTCTCCCCAGTTCGATAGCCTTCACGACATTCCCGCCCGTGGACGTTCCCGCGAAGATGGCTTCCTCGGCCGCGAGCCTGCGGCACATCGCCATCGCTTCCTCCGTCGATACGCCAGCGATTTCGTCCGCGGCTTCCGGTCTCCACAAGGGCACGACGAACCCCGCTCCGGTGCCCTCGATCTTGTGGGCGCCACTGGGTCCTCCCGACAGGACCGGAGATTCGGCCGGTTCAATGGCCATGCAGTGAATCTCCGGATTGTGTCGCCGGAGCACCTCGGCGTTGCCCTGGAAGCAGGCCGTCGTCCCCGTCATCGCCACGAAGCCATCCACGCGCCCATCGGCCTGCCGCGAGATTTCGTCACCCATCTCCCGGTAAGCCGCGATCTGGTCCGGGTTGGCCAACTGGTCGGTCCAGAAGCCGCCCGTCTCGGCCGCGATCTCCCCGGCCGCGTCGATCATGGCACGGGTCAGCCCTTCCGTCGTCTTGCCTTCCGGACTCGGGATGATCGTGAGTTCCGCACCGAAAGCCTTCATCTGGTTCCGCTTCTCGATGCTGAAGGCATCGGACGTCACGATGCTGGCCGTGTATCGTTTCACTGCGCAGATGAACGCGAGCGACACGCCGGTGCTGCCGCCCGTATACTCGATCACGTGACCGCCGGGTTGGAGGCGGCCGTCCGCTTCCGCCGCCTCGATCATGGCGAGCGCCATGCGGTCCTTCATACTGCCGGTCGGGTTCTCGGACTCGACCTTCAACAGGATTCTGGCGCAATCATCCGGCACGACGCGCCGGAGTTCGACGAGCGGCGTGTTACCGATCCGTTCGATGATCGAGCCGGAGACTCCCTGATCGCTGGACTTCATCCAACCTCTCTTTGAGCAGTGTTCAAGGGGGACTACCAAGCCAGCCTCAGCCGGTAGCGCAACGCGCCCAATCTAGTGCGTCCACCCAGCTCCGACGAAGGACTAGGAAGCTCTGAGCAAGCCAGCAGATCTGCCCGGTGGCGGGCTGGATGACGCCGACATGGTCGTCCGCTGGCCCCGAAGGGGCTTCGAGACGCGAAGATCGGGCGGCTTGGGCCCTCGACCCCAGCACAACGCAGGTCTGCCTGCCCGATCATGTAGCCGAGCGACAGAAGGCGGCGCATGAGCCCGTCCGGCGCCGCCTGCCGTGGATGTACTCGGCGGTTCTTCAGTGCTTGCTGCCAGCGGGCCGACCAGGAGCGACTCAGGGAAGGCCTTCGAAGACCCCCACAGAGCCAATTCCGGGAGGGCGGGAACGATTCAGCGGGAATCGACCCACGGAATCCCGTAAGTCGTTGTGGGCCCGGGTGGACTTGAACCACCGACCTCACGCTTATCAGGCCGCCAATAAGCAGTTCGCAATCCGGGCAAGAAGTCACGTAAGTCCAACCAGGACCGCACGATCCTTCCTTCTTGCCCTCGCAAGCTGTCAACATCCACCGGGCCAAAAATGCCGGAATGTGGCAAGGAATATGACGGAGCGCCGGTGCGACAATCTGGAGCGGATCGTGCCGTATCGACTTCGCCCCACGTGGGCGACACGAGCCCCCCGTGCGCGGTCCCGCGACGTGACAGGGGCGGCGAGGAACCGTAGGACGTAGCTGGGGCACCTTGGCCTAACCCCGCCGGGAGGCGGACCGAAGGGGCAGCAGGCCGTGGGCGCGCTCGTGAACCGGTTTCCCACACGGCTGTGGAAACCCTCTTGCGCTCGCGGGCGGGGTGAAATGTCTTGTACTCTGATGGTGCTCCGCTCGGGGGTCCGAACCCAGGACCGGCTGTGCCGACGTCGAGAGGGCCGACCCTTCAATTTAAAACTACGTCGGTGGGAATCGCCCCGTGACGCTCGACCACTGGACCACGAACACGGGAGACTACTGCCAGTCGGATCGCTCCGAAGTGGTCAACGACGTGACGCCCGGGTATGGCCGGCTGATCGCGGCTGCGGGCGCTTTCGCAACCCCCGCGCCATTGCGGGATCCAGACGATCCGTGGCGGCTGGAGGGCGCTCGAGCATCCGCACGGCCCGCGCGCCCTGCAAGCGCGCATCCTTGCCCCGGACGGGCTGCCCGTGGCGGTGCTGGTGGTGGCGCCGGCCCGCGGCGCGCATGGCGCGAAAACCGTGGCGACGGCCCCTTGGTTCATCGACGAATGCCATCCTGGCGACTTCCACAACCCTCCGGACGGCCCATGGGTGATTGCCGCCCTGCTACCGGAGCTGGCCTACCATCCGAGGCTCTCGAATGGCTGGGGTGTTACCGGCCACGCAAAATTGCAGAGAACTGGCCGTCGAAAATGGCAGGTTTTC
>JAPOYJ010000039.1 GCA_026706635.1 Gemmatimonadota bacterium
ATTCTGGGATGGTTGGCGGGAGTCCGCGCCCGGGCGGCCAGAGCTGGTGCTGCTCCGGAGTCGCGGGATTCCCGGACCGGACGAGTGGGTGCGGTAGCATATCCCTAGCAAGCCCGTGCAGAGGACACCGGAGGGGGAGGCCCGCAGGGGGCTGGCCCGGCTGAGGCGGGCGATCGCTAAGGCACGCCGCGAGGTGCGGGAGCTCCGCTCGGCGCTGGCCCAGGCCGAAGCCGATGGCTTTCCCGGCGACGACTACGCCGAGATGGACCGCCACCTTGCCGCCGCCGCCGAGCTCGTCCAGCGCGAGGCGTCCCGCCAGCAGGCCAAGGTGCTTCGGGCAGGGGGGATCGCACCGGGCGGACTGCGGCGTCGCGGCGGTCCCGCACCCCTTGCCACGAGGGGAGGCGACGGAGACGAGGAGCAGTGACCGCGGCCACCACCTCGGCGATGGCCGCCATGGTGGCCGAGCTGGTCGAGATCCTCTCCGGGTGGACGGGGAGCGACGGCGACTCCAGCGCCGCCTCCCGCCTGGGTGACGACCCTGCATTCGACCGCCTCGCGATGAGGGTGCACGAGGCCCAGCGCGACGCCAACCCGACGCTACGGCGCTACTGGGAGCTCGTCGAGGCCCGGGAGCCGACGACCTGGGCGGAGGTGCCTCCGGTCCCTACCTCCGCCTTCCGCGATCTCGCCATTGTCGCGGGGCGGGCCGAGCGGGTATTTCGCACCAGCGGGACGACCGGAGGCTCGGAGCGGAGGGGAGAGCACCATGTGGCGAGCGTCGCGCTCTACCGCGCGGCGGCACGGCCGGGATATCGGCGCCACCTGCTCGGCGATGCGGGCCCCCTGAGGCTCGTCTCCCTGATCCCGCACCCGGACCGGGCCCCCGACTCCTCGCTCTCGGCGATGGCGGGCTTCATCGCCTCCGAGCCTGAGATCATCGACTCGACCTGGGCTCTGGACGCCGAACAGGGGATCGATCTTGCAGGCGTCCGCCGGGCCGCCGAGAGCGGCCAGCCGGTCCTGCTCCTGGCCACCGCCTTCTCGCTGGCGCACCTCCTGGACGAGCTAGGCGACGAGCACGCCCCCATGCCCGAGGGGTCCCGCCTCATGGAGACGGGCGGCTTCAAGGGGCGGGCCACCGAAGTGAAGCGAGGCGAGCTCTACCGGCGTGTCGGCCGCTCTCTCGACCTGGACGAGTCGCAGATCGTGAACGAGTACGGGATGACCGAGCTGCTCTCGCAGGCGTACGACGGCGTCGCGGGCAGTGCGCCGCCACTCGCCGACCGCTGCCACCGCTTTCCGCCCTGGGTCCGCACATCGGCGCTCGACCCGGCCACGCTGGTGCCGCTCCCGAGTGGCGAGCCCGGTCTCCTGGCGCACTTCGACCTCGCCAACGCAGCCTCGGTCTGTCCCATCCTCACCGAGGACCTGGGGTGTGTGCTCCCGGGTCGAGGGGTGCGCCTCCTCGGACGAGCGCCGGGGGCGCCGCCGCGTGGCTGCTCGCTCCCGGCGGAGCGCTTCTCGCCTAGCAATAGCCGTGAACGCGACGCTCGGGTCTGAGGCGCTGGTGGACGCCTGGGCACTCCCGTCGGGGAGTGCGCCCCCGACGGCCTTCGAGCAGTCGCGCGCTGGAACGGTCACGCTGCGTTACCCCAAGTCCGACCTACACCTACAGCGACGGGTCATAGATTCCCTCCGGGACGCTCGCCGGGCCCTGACGGCGCTCTCGAACGCCGACCTCGTGGAAATCCTCGGATCGGTGGGCGAGGATTTCCTGAGGGGACCGGACGCGGACAAAATCGAGCTGATCGCCCAGGAGGCCGGCCTCTCCATCCAGATGACCGAGGCGGTGCTCGAGGGCATGGCGCCTTCCTGGAGCCGGGACGGCCTAGCCCAGCTCCTCGCCGCCGACCTCGCCGCACCGCGCTCCCTGGAGTCCTTCGCCGAGGCTGGCAATAGGCGGATCCGCGCCCTCGCCCCAGGGGTGACGCTGCACTTCGGCGCCGGGTCGGTGCCCGGCCTCACCGCGACCTCGATGCTCAGGGCGCTCCTGGCGAGGTCGCCGGTGCTCGTCAAGCCCGGTGCCGGGGACGTCGTGCTCACCGCGATCTTCGCACGGGCGCTGCAGCGGGCCGATCGGCGCCTTCGGGACGCTGTCGCCGTCCTCTACTGGCCTGGGGGCGCGCGGGGGTGGCTGGAGTGGGAGCGTCGCGGGCTCGCCGCCGTCGACCAGGTGGTGGCATACGGGCAAGACGAGACGGTCGAGTCGATCCGCGCGCGGACGCCCGCCACGACGCGCCTAGTCGAGCACCCCGACCGCCTCGGCGTAGCGATCGTCGACCCGGCGGGCGATCCGGACGCCGCCTCGGCCGCCGCCCGCGCAGTCGCGTTCTTCGACCAGCGGGGGTGCGTCAGCACACACCTGATTCTCCTCCTGGCGGATGCGGCTGCGGCGCGGGCGTGGTGTGGGAAGCTGGCCTCACAGCTGGCCGAGCTGGGGTTCGCACTGCCCCCCGGCCCCGCCTCGTCGGGGGAGCTCTCGAGGCGTCGCCAGCTGACCCTTGCAGCTGCGGTGCGGATCGCGGCCAGCGGCGATAGCGGGGGCACGGTCGGATACTGGGCGTCGCGCCGCGCCAGGTGGGCGGTGCTAATGGGCCCGGTCGGCGCCTTCGCCCCGGTGGGGGGGCGAACCGCCTGGGTCGTCCCTGTCGCGGATATCGAGAGCTGCACCAACGCTCTGGCACCGCTTGGGAGAGTGCTGCAGACGGTGGGGATCGCCGGGATCCGGTCGGGCAGGGAGCGCCTCTGCGAGGAGCTGGCGGCGCTCGGCGCCACCCGCATCGCGCCGCTCGCGCAGGTGCCCTTCCCGGAGCCCGAATGGCTCCACGACGGTGCCCGCCCCCTAGGGGAGCTGATTCGGTGGGGAGAGGTACGCTAGCGCTGGTCCAGCAGCCCGTGGACAACGCTCCAACGGCGGGAGCAGCGCCGCATCCTCGCTGGACGGCTTCGCTGGCCTGTCATACTGTAAACTATGATTTACAATGTGTAATCCATGGTTTACAATTCCGCTGCCCGGGGCTTCGCTCTGCGTGCTTCTCGGACCGAAAACGCCGCTGGTGCAAGACGATAGTGGGATCGATCGGATGTGCGTAAGACGATTTCCCTGATCGACCGCAAAATCGTAAGACGACATCCATGGCGAGCCCGCCGCCCAAATCGACACCCAAGCGGCCCGCTGTCGTTCAGGACGCTGTATTCCGGCGTGCGCCCTGACAGAGATCAGCGCCCCGGCGGTCCAGTTGCCGTCAGGAAGCTGTCGAAGAGCTTCCTGGCGACCGGCCCCACCTGGCCGTTGCCGATCGGGCGGCCGTCGACTCGGATGCAGGGCCGCACCTCGGTGGTCGTGCCCGTGAAGAACACCTCGTCGGCACCGTAGAGCTCGCCCAACCCGACAGATCGCTCCCGAACGGGGATGCCCAGACCGGCCGCGAGCTCGATCACGAAGTCGCGGGTGATCCCGGGCAGGATGTAGTTCGACTTCGGGGCGGTGGCAAGCTCGCCGCCAAAGACGCAGAAGAGGTTGTTGTGCGACCCCTCCAGAGCGATCCCGTCGCGCACGAAGATGGCGTCGCTCACCCCCGCCTCGGTGGCGGCCTGCTGCGCGAGACAGTTCGGCAGCAGGGCAATGGCCTTGATCTCGGCAAGGGCCCATCGCTGGTCCGGAACGGTAATCGCCTCGAACCCCTCCTCCCAGCGCTCGCGCGCGGGGCGCACGTACCGGTTTGCAAAGCCGTAGACGGTGGGTTCGACCGGGGGGCTCGGGAATGCGTGACTCCTGGGCGCGACCCCTCGAGTCACCTGCACATAGACGGATGCCACGGACGCGCTCTCGAGGCCGTTGCGCACGAGCAGCTCCCTCTGGATCGGCTCGAGGCGATCCGGGGCGAAGTCGATCCGCAATGCGGCCAGGCCGCGCCGGAGGCGCCGCAGGTGCTCAGGCCACCGGAAGAGGCGGCCCCCGTACGCGGCTGTGACCTCGTACACGCCGTCGCCGAAGAGAAAGCCGCGGTCGCCTACCGATACCGTAGCGCGTTCGGCCTGAAGGTACTCGCCATTCAGGTAGACGACGCTCACTGGCGCGCTCCCGAACCTCCCGAATTCTCGAGTTTCCTGAACTCCTCCAGGAGGCGGGCCTCGCCCAGCTTCGAGTCGTCCTGGTCCGTCTCGCCTTGCGTCTCGGCGGAGCGGGACTCATCGGAATCCTCCCCGCCCCCGGAGCCCAGCTGCCTGGGCTCCTCCTCCGCGGCGGCGGGGAGCAGCCCCATCTCCGACTTCAGCGCCAGGAGGCGATCGTCGAGGCCGGTGTCACTGGTTCCCGCCTCAAGGCGCAGGAACTCGCTCTCGACGGTGTCGCCGGTGATCGCCTCGGTGACCTCGGCCTCGGCGAGGGTCTGCCGCTCCTCGTCCTCGATCTTGTCCGCCATCCGATTGAAGGCGTCGAAGGCGGAGGTGTCGGAGAGCCCCGACATCGTCTCGTGGATCCGCCGTTGCGCTTGCGCCCGCTTCTGCTTGGCGATCAGCAGATTCCGCTTCCGCCGCGCCTCCTCGATCTTGTCGTTGAGCTGTCGCAGCGAACCCTTGAGCTTCTCGGTCTCCGCCGCCTGCGCCCGCCACGCCTGATCGAGCGAGGCGGCCCGTTCGCTGTGCTCCTGCTGGCGTACGAGCGCCTGCTTCGCCAGGTCGTCGCGGCCCTGCCGCACGGCCATTACGGCTCGCTTCTCCCAGCCACGCGTCTGCTTGGTCTCGGCGTCGAGCTGGGCCCGAAGCTTGCGTTCGTCGGCGATCGCCCCGGCGACCTCGCGCTTCGCCTTGGCGAGCTGGTCGCGCATGTCCAGGATGATCTGGTTCAACATCTTCTCCGGATCCTCGGCCCGGTTGATGAGATCGTTGATGTTGGACTTGATCAGTGTTCCCAGCTTGCTGAAGATCCCCATTGCTAGTCGCTCCCCCCGGCACCAGCCAGCGCCCGGATCTCGGAGAGGTGCGAGGACGCCGCCATCTGGACGCTGTCCAGCGACGCCCGCAGCTCCTCGAAGTCCAGGGTGCCGAGCTGGAGCGTGTCGGTCAGGATCAGCTCACGCTCCTCCAGCCCATATGCTCCGTGCACGACATCGGTGGCGTTCAGCCGCAGCAGCGCCTCGTAGAGGGCGCCTAGCCCGTCGTCGCCGTCCGGCAGGTCCATCACCTTCATGCGCACCACCAGTACGGGTTCGGAGTGATGCACCACGATCGGCGCGCTTCCGTTCTCCGGCCGGACGAGGAACATGCCCTCGTCCACCTCGTCGAACTCGGCGTCCATCCGAATCAGGTAGCTCTCTAGGTCTTCGCGCGTTATCAATGTACCTCTCCTCCCCTTGGTGCGTGGAGTGCGAACCCGAACGATAGGTCGCGTGCTCCCAACGGACAAGCGCACCGCACCGCTGGAAAGGAAAAGCAATGACGAAGAGCGGCTCGAGCGGACTCGACCGGCGGGAATTCCTCAGGACGGGAGCGGCAGGGCTGGCCGTGGGGGCGGTCTCGGGCTGCGGAGCGCCCGCCACTGGAGAGGAGGCACGGCCGAGCGGTCAGGAGACCCCGGTCGAAGCCGCGGCCGTCCCGAGCGAACTCGGGGCACCTCCCGCCCAGCCCCTCTCCACCCCACCGATCGAGCGGGTGCGGATCGGGTATGTGGGGGTCGGCGGGATGGGCACGGCGCACGTCCGCAACCTGGTCCGCATCGACGGCTGCGTGATCACCGCGGTCTGCGACATCCGCGAAGAGCATGCGGAGCGCGCCGCCGGTCTCATCGAGGAGGCGGGACACCCCCGCCCCACCCTCTACACCGCTGGCGAGACCGACTTCGAGCGCCTCTGCGCCGAGGAGGAGCTCGACCTCGTGTACAACGCCACCCCCTGGCGATGGCACGTCCCCATCTGCGTCGCCGCCATGGAGAACGGCAAGCACGCCGCCACCGAGGTCCCCGCCGCCTATACGCTCGAAGGCTGCTGGGAGCTGGTCGAGACCGCCGAGCGCACCAGCCGCCACTGCACCATGATGGAGAACGTCAACTACGGTCGCGCCGAACTGCTCTGCCTGAACCTCGTCCGGCAGGGGTTGCTGGGCGAGATCCTCCACACCGAGTGCGGCTACCTGCACGACCTGCGCGGTATCAAGTTCGCCGACGACGGCGAGGGCCTCTGGCGCCGCGACCACTCCTGGACCCGCAACGGCAACCTCTACCCCACGCACGGCCTCGGGCCCGTCGCCAACTGCCTGAACATCAACCGCGGCGACCAGTTCGCCCACCTGGTCTCGATGAGCAGCCCCTCGCGCGGACTGCAGGAGTGGGCCATCGCCAACTACCCCGAGGGGCACCCCAAGCGCGCCGAGACCTTCGCGCTCGGCGACGTGAACGGCAGCCTCATCCAGACGGTCATGGGGAAGACCGTCTACGTGGCCCACGACACGAACCTGCCGCGCCCCTACGACCGCATCAACAAGGTCCAGGGGACGCGCGGGATCTTCCAGGGCTACCCCGACCGCGTGTACATCGAGGGCCGCAGCGAGTCGCACCGCTGGGACGAGGCGGATCGCTACTACGAGGAGTTCGAGCACCCGTTGTGGATGGCGCTGCGCGAGGCGTCGATCGGGGCCGGGCACGGCGGGATGGACTTCATGGAGGACTACCGCCTTGTCAAGTGCCTGCGCGAGGGGCTGCCGCTGGACATGAACGTCTACGACGCGGCGGCGCTGAGCGCGGTGTGCGAGCTGTCGGAGATCAGCGTGGCGGGCGGGAGTGCGCCGGTTGAGTTTCCGGACTTCACGCGGGGGAGGTGGCGGGAATGGGAGCCGTGGCCGATCGTGGGGGCGTAGCAGTCCGTGGAGAAACTCAGGCGAGCACCGAGAGGGGCGCTGCGCCGGGCTGGCAAGGCGCTTCGCAGCGCGAATAGCAGCGCTATTCGTGCAAGAAGCAACGAAGTGCGCAGCGGTCCAGCGCGGATGCAGCGCCCCTCGAATGCCGTCAGGGTTTCTTCCACGGGCTGCCAGGGGGAGACGGGTGAAGGGCCCGAACGTGCTCGCCGTGAGAGCCGCGCCCGCCGGTCGCACGATCTGTATGTATTGGAACTCAAGTCTGCGCATATCGCTCGCCTGTCAATCGCCCTACCGTTTTTCTGTCCACCGAATCGGCGTAGTCCCCAAGCCCGGTGGTTCAGACTGAAATGAAGGTGGAGCTGGCTCCCAGGAGGAGGCTGACGATGCGCTTGCCGAGGGCCATGGTAGCCGCGGTGGCCGTCGCCTTGGTGGCGGGCTGCGACGACCCAGCCCCCGTACCGACCGTGGTATCCGTGTCCCCCTCCTCGGCCGATCTGGCTGCGTTTGGCGAGACCGTCAGGTTCACCGCGACGGTCACGGACCAGAACGGCGACCCGATGACGGGTGTGGCCGTCAGATGGTCGTCGGGAGCGAGTGCGATCGCCACAGTGGACGCGACGGGCTTGGTGACGGCGGCCGGAAACGGACGTGCCACGATCACGGCCAGAGCCGAAACGGCGTCGGGCGAGGCGGCCGTAACGGTGGAGCAGCTTCCGGCGGACGTCATGCTCGATCCGGACTCGCTCGCATTTGCGGCGCTCGGCGACACGGCCACACTCGCGGTCACCGTCGTTGACGCCAACGGCCACCCCATCGTGGATGCCGGCGTAGAGTGGGCAAGCGGGGACACCACGATCGCGGACGTCAACGCGAACGGCCTGGTGACCGCCGCCGACAACGGGATCGCCGAGATCACCGCGACCTCTGGACAGGCGACGGGCGCTGCCCGCGTGGCCGTGGCACAGCTTCCGGCGGTCGTCACCCTTGATCCGGACTCGCTCGCATTTGCTGCGCTCGGGGACACGGCCATGCTCGCGGCCACCGTCGTGGACGCCAACGGCCATGCGGTCGAAGAGGTGTCGCTCACCTGGCGGACCGGGGACACGGCGGTTGCCACGATCAGCCCGAGGGGCGTTGTGACCGCAGTCGGAAACGGCGCGGCAACGATCTCGGCGGCTGCTGGAGACGTGTCCGGCGAGGCGGTGGCGGTTGTGGCGCAGGTGGCGGATCGGGTCGTCGTCACGCCATCTGCGGACACCATCGTGCTGGGCACCTCGGTTCGCCTGTCGGCGGAGGCGTTCGACGCGAACGGCCACCAAGTGGATGGAGCATCGTTCAGGTGGTCGTCCGGCGATGCCGGGGTGGCGACGGTCAGCCTGGGTGGAGTGGTTCGTGGTGCCGGCGTTGGGGGGCCGGTGACGATCACGGCGGCTGCGGAGAGCGCCACGGGAACGGCGGATGTGATCGTCGTGTACAGTCCGGACCGGAGCGTGCTCGAGGCCCTCCACGAGGCGACGAGCGGGCCGAACTGGGCCAACAGCCTCAACTGGATGGAGGGCGACCGACCGATAGGCGACTGGTTCGGCGTCACAACCGACTCCGTGGGGCGGGCAACCTCCGTTGACCTTTCCTCCAACGGGCTCAACGGCCCACTACCTGAGGAGCTGGGCGACGTCGAGCACCTCCAGGTGCTGCAGCTCTACGGCAACCGCCTGACGGGCCCGATTCCCTCCGAGCTCGGAAGACTCACGAAGCTCACGACGCTGGGTCTTGCGAGCAACTTTGGGCTGACGGGCCCGATTCCCCCGGAACTCGGGAATCTCGAGAAGCTGGAGTTCCTCTGGCTGTTCGGAAACGAGCTCAGCGGGTCGATCCCAGCGGAACTCGGAAAGCTCTCCCGGCTCGAGTCGCTTGCGCTGGTGGGCAACAGTCTGACCGGCGGAATCCCTCCCGAACTCGGAGACCTCTCCAATGTCACGTATATGCACCTTGGCAGCAACGAGCTGACGGGCAGAATCCCTCCCGAACTCGGCAAGCTCTCCAAGGTGTCATATGTGAATCTCGCCCGGAATCAACTCTCGGGCCCGATGCCGCCTGAACTCGGCGATCTCGGGCAGGTGCGTTGGCTGATACTCGACGGGAACCAGCTGACGGGTCCGATTCTTCCCGAACTGGGAAGGATCTCCAGGGTGCATGAACTCCACCTCTCGGGGAACGAGCTGTCGGGCGAGATTCCGCCGGAGCTGGGCGACCTCGGCAACCTCGAAGTCCTCGCGCTTGGCCACAACAAGTTGTCGGGGACCATCCCCGCCGAACTGGGGAAGCTCGACAATCTGGAGACTCTGGTTCTGACCGAGAACGACCTGACCGGAGAGATTCCGCCGGAGCTGGGCGACATGTCCAGTCTCCAAACCCTCGTCCTGACGGCGAACAACTTGACCGGGATTCCTCCGGAGCTGGGCGACATGCGCAGTCTGCAGACCCTGGACCTCGCCTTCAACGATCTGAGTGGAGATCTGCCGCCTGAAATGGGGGGTCTCGGCCGGCTCAGGGAGTTGCACCTGCACGGAAACTCCCGGCTGACGGGAGGCATCCCCGCGGATTTCGGCGGACTGGACAGCCTCAGGACGCTGGTCCTCTCGGGCAATTCCGAAATGGAGGGCGCGCTTCCGGACGAGCTGCGGGACCTCGGTGAGGTCCGCACCCTGCTGGCGCCCGGCACCGGCCTGTGCGCTCCCGACGAAGCTGACTTTCGCGAGTGGCTGGACGGAATCTACCGGCTCCGGATTGCGACCTGCGCCGAATCGCCGGCCGCTTATCTGGTCCAGGCGGTGCAGTCGCGGGGCTACCCGGTGCCGCTGGTCGAGGACGAACGGGCGCTGCTTCGGGTGTTCCTGACGGCCAACAGGAGGGACGAGAGCGTGGACATACCCGGCGTCCAGGCGCGGTTCTACGCCGACGGAGAGGAGATCCACTCTGAGTACATCCCGGGCAAGAAGGGGCCGATTCCCACGGAGATCGACGAAGGCGACCTCGCCAAGTCGGTGAACCTGGAGGTCCCGGACAGCGTGATCCAGGAGGGGCTCGAGATGGTGATGGAGGTCGATTCGGTGGACGCGAGACTCGGCGTGGCCCGGCGGATCCCGGAGACTGGGCGCATCGAGGTGAACGTCAAGGCCGTGCCCCGGTTCGACGTGACGATCATCCCCTTCCTCTGGACCTCGGATCCGGACAGCTCGATCATCGACACCGTGGACGACATGGTCGACGATCCCGACGGCCATGAACTCTTCCGAGACACACGTACGCTTCTGCCGATCCACACGATCAGGGCGAAGGCGCACGAACCCGTGGAGAGTTCCACCAACAACGCCATCCTGTTGCTCTACCGGACGCAGGCCATCCGGGTCATGGAGGGACGGACCGGCTACTACATGGGAACCATGCCGTGGCCGCTCAGGGCGGCGATCGGCGTCGCCTACGCTCCGGGGAGGTCGAGTTTTTCGATACCGCTCGCCGGAACGATCGCCCACGAGCTGGGCCACAACATGAGCTTGTACCACGCTCCCTGTGGGAACCCCGCCGGGGTGGATCCCGGCTATCCGTATCCGAACGGGGAAGTCGGGGCATGGGGCTATGACTTCGAGGCCGAGGAGGTCGTCGGGAACACGACGCGGGACCTGATGTCCTACTGCGGGCCCGCTTGGATCAGCGACTACCACTTCTCCAACATGGCGCGCTTTCGCGGACACGACGACGACCAGGATACCTTGCCGATGCTCTCCAACGGCCTCCTGTTGTGGGGAGGCATCGGGGCCGACGGCACTCCGTTCCTCGAGCCCTCGTTCGTCGTGGACGCTCCGGCCACGCTGCCGCAGGGCTCCGGCGACTACCGCCTCGAGGGGCTCGGCGCTGACGGTGCCGTCCTTTTCTCGCTCAGCTTCGAAATGCCCGTGGTGGCCGATGCCGAGGGGGGGGCCGGGTTCGCGTTCGTGCTTCCCGGCGAGCCGGATTGGGACACGTCGCTCGCCGCCATCACGCTCGCCGGCCCAGGCGGTTCGGCATCGCTCGACCGGGAGACCGCGCGCCCGATGGCGATTATGCGAAACACCCGCACCGGGCAGGTGCGTGCGATCGTGGAGCTGCCGGAGCACGCCCTGACCCACGCGGACGCGGCCGCCGAGCTCACGCCCGGGCCGGATGTCAGGCTGCGATTCAGCAAGGGGGTCCCCGATCCGGAGGCATGGCGCAGATAGCGTCGCGCTACTGCACCGAAGTTTCCCCTTCCAACCACTTCAACACCGATCGGGTATTGCATCGCGCCGTAGTTGTGCTATTCTGTTCAGCCAACCGGTGAGCCCCGACCGAATCCACAATGGGAATGCACCCTTCGCCACCTCGCGACGCCTCCTCGCGTTCGCGGTCTGGCCGTCTCGGAAGGAGGCGGGCGCTGGTCGCGGCCCTACTGGTTGGCCCGCTCTTCGTCGAAGCCTGCCAGGAAGACCCACCGGTTGCGCCAGGCGACGAGGGTGCCCCGGGTCTGGCCGCAATGTTGGCAGACGGCGAGGCCAGGGTCGTGGTCGAGCCCCACTGGCTGACGCTGGACACGATCGGGGTGAGCGACACGCTCACCGCCACTGTGATCAGTGCCGAAGGGGACACGATCGAAGATGCGTCGGTCACCTGGGAGAGCGCCGACACCGCTATCGCGACGGTCGACACGGCGGGAGTGGTCACCTCGGTGGAGTTTGGCAAGACCAAGGTGACGGCGACGTACGACTCGGTCTCCTCCTACGCCACGGTGGAGGTCGCCGAGCAGCTCACCGACCGCGAGATCCTCGAGATCTTCTACGAGGCCACGGGTGGCGAGGAGTGGACCGAGAACGAGAACTGGCTGAGCGACGAGGATCTGGACGAGTGGTACGGGGTGAACGCGTGGCAGGGCAAGGTGAGCGGCCTGTCGCTCCACGACAACAACCTGGTCGGGACGATTCCGCCGGAAGTGGGGGGGCTGGACGAGCTGTTCAGCATTGGTCTGCGGTACAACGAGCTCTCGGGCCCGCTTCCGGCCGAACTCTCGAAGTTCGAGGGCCTCCGCGACATGTTTCTGAGCGGCAACCCCGACATCAGCGGCAGGCTGCCCCCCGAGCTGGGGTATACGGGTGGGCTGGAGTATCTCAATGTGAGCGATACCGACCTCTCCGGGCCCGTGCCCCTCACCTTCGCCAATCTGGAGCTGACCCGCTTCTACTTCGACAGGGACGACGTGTGCATCCCCGCCGCGCTCCAGGAGTGGGTGGACTCGATTCCGCAGAAGGAAGACGACTACCAGCTCTGCACCGACAAGATCGTCATCGATCCGTCTTCGCTGTACCTAGAGGTGCACTCGCTCGGCGACACGGCCAGGCTCACAGCCTCGGTCATCAACGCGGAAGAGGACACGGTTCCGGACGCCGAGATCGCCTGGTCGAGCGGAGACACCGCAATCGCCACCGTCGATTCCACGGGTCTTGTCACCACGGTCGACTACGGCACGACCGAGATCACGGCCACCTCGGATTCGCTCGCCTCACGGGCCCGGGTGGAGATCGTCTTCAAGCTGAGCAACCGGCAGGTCCTGGACAGCCTCTACCGGGTCACCGGCGGGGAGAACTGGACCGACACCACCAACTGGCTGAGCGACGAGCCGCTCTCGGAGTGGTACGGGGTCGAGACCGGCGATTCGTCGGGGGAGGTCGTGGGTCTGTCGCTCGGCGACAACAACCTTACCGGCTCGATCCCGGGCGTACTGGCGGAGCTGGACTCCCTGGTCACCCTCGATCTGGGCGGGAATGCGCTCGGAGGCAAGATTCCGTGGGATTTCCGGGAATTGCAGAAGCTCCGCCGCCTGCTCCTGAACGGAAACGAGCTCGAGGGACTCCTGCCCCGGGTCATCGGAGAAATGGCCGCGCTCCGTTATCTCCACATCGGCGACAACGGGCTGAGCGGGGTGGTCCCGCGATCCTTTGCCGATCTGGAGCTGGACACCCTCTACGCAGCCGGGTCGGGCGCGTGCGTACCGCCCTCGCTGGGCGAGTGGTTCGAAGGGATCGAGGAGACCGACAGCGCGGCGCACTGCGTGGCCTCCATCTCGATCGAGGTCGTCGACCTGCCGTCGTTGAAGTTCTATGCCCCCGGCGAGACGGGCGACCTGTCCGCCACGTACGTGAGCGCCGAGGGGGACACCGCGCGCGACGTGACGGCGACCTGGTCGAGCGGAGACACGGCCGTCGTATCGGTGAGCGCGACCGGGAGGGTGACCGCGGTCGGCTCCGGCGAGACGGAGATCACGGCCACCTACGACTCCATCGCCGGGACGATCGCCGCGGTGGTGGCGCTGCCGGAGAACGACAGGGATGTCCTGGAGATCCTCTACCACCGTGTCGGCGGAGACGGCTGGACCGACGCGACCAACTGGCTGACCGACGAACCGCTCTCCGAGTGGGCCGGGGTCGAGTGTAGCGCGACAATCAGGGTGAGAAGCGAGCGACGATCAGGATGAGAGAGCGGAG
>JAPOYJ010000054.1 GCA_026706635.1 Gemmatimonadota bacterium
CCCACGCCTCGGTGAAGCCGACCCAGACCACCTCCTCCTGAAGCGGGTTGGGGTATTCCCGGATCCAGAGCAGGCCGTCGGCACCGCCCTTCATTGCGGAAAAGGCGGGAAGGGTGGCGCGGGCCGGAAGGTCCTCTAGCAGGCGGAGGCCAAACTCCGATATGAACTCGTTCGCCCGCCGGGTATCGATGACCAACCGCACCCACTCTGCCTGGGCACTCTCTCTGGGCTGCTCCAGTGAAAACTCCTCGGCAATGCCGGCATCGTCGTAGCGCGTGATCGTGAGCGAGTCGGTATCCGCCAGGTAGGCGTAGCGATCGGTGGTGGCGGAAACGGCAGTCCGTCCGAAGACCACGGATTCCCCGCCGTGAGCCAAGTTGCCAGCGTCGTTATAAACCTCCCTCAACGCCCACTGCTCTTGACCGGGACGGGTGCCCTCGAAGACGACCTCCCCGTCGGAAAGACGAACTACCTCATATGTCACCGGCTGCCGGACCTCCATCGGTCCGGCGGGCGAGGAACCCGGCCATCCCGGGGCCCAGGTTTCGACCAGCGCACTGCTTCCGAAGCCCCCCACGATCCTGCTCATGTGATAAGCATACCATCTGTGTTTCGCCTGCTCGACGTACCTCCCGGACGCGTCGAGCCGGGTAAGTCGCATGTGGTATGTGTCGGAGGTGACCAGTCCGTCCCCGTGGCGAGCGATCCCATTCAGGTACACATACTCGCCAGGACCCTCACCATGCCCGCCTTGCCGGTAGAGCAGCCGTCCCGCTCCGTCCAGTACCAGGACCTCGTACGCCTGAACATCGGCGATAGCGATGCCCTCGCCGAAGAAGACCGCTCCGGTGACCCTGCCCAGCGGGAGAAACTCGTCCGCTCCCACCACCAGGCTCGGTTCCGCAGCGACACGGAACGACTCGTCCCCAGGCCACGCGGAGAAGAGGTCCGTGGCCGCCGCACGATCCGTGGCCCCCGGGTCCGGTGGCTCGTCCCGGCAGGCGGCGCAGAGCGACACACAGAAAACGGCGAGCATCGCCTTCGCCAGCGGTCTGCGTAGGGCGTCCGTCACGGCGATCTCTAGCGCGAACGTTCGATCAGTGCGAGGAGCTGTTCCCCGTTCGCGTACCCGACATGCCCCCCGAACTGGGATTCCATGACAGCCTCCAGGTGCGCGTGGAAATCTCGGCAGAACGAACACCTCGCGCAAGGAGGAGACGGCGTACTGTTGGAAGCAAATTGAGAGCCGGTTCCTTGGGGGTACACCCATCGATAGTTGTCCGCTTTACCGCGTGGTCCGGCGTCACGCTAGCGCCTTCCTGCCAGGTGATAGGCCGAACTATGACGGAATCCGCATAGGTTCAATCGCTCCCGTGGCCAGCCCGCATGCTCGCATGGATGCTGCGCCCCCTGGAAGGCACCGGGGTCGGCCCGTTCGCCCCCAAGGCAGTAGATTGACTGCCGACCCCCGCCCGCCGCCCATCAACCAGTCGAGCACATGAGCGACCCACTCAAGACCGCTTCGCGCACCAGGCGCTACCTGGAAGAGGCCGAACGCTACTCCGCCCACAACTACCACCCGCTGCCCGTCGTCCTCGAGCGCGGCGAGGGATCCTGGGTGTGGGACGTCGACGGCAGACGCTACCTCGACATGCTCAGCTCCTACTCGGCGCTCAACCAGGGGCATCGCCACCCGGCGATCGTGGCCGCGGCGCGCGAGCAGCTCGACCGCCTGAGCCTCACCTCGCGCGCCTTCCACAACGACCAGATGGGCCCATTCCTGCGCGAGCTCTGCGAGGCGGCCGGGTACGATGCCGCCCTGCCGATGAACACCGGGGCCGAGGCGGTCGAGACGGCTATCAAGCTGGTGCGGAAGTGGGGCTACGAGGTCAGGGGCGTCCCCCGCGACGAGGCCGAGATCGTCGTCTGCGAGAACAACTTCCACGGGCGCACGACGACGATCGTGGGCTTCGCTTCGGAGGAGCAGTACCGCGACGGCTTCGGACCCTTCGCCCCCGGCTTCCGGATCGTGCCCTACGGCGACATCGAGGCGCTCGCCGGCGCGATCGGCCCCACCACCGTCGCCTTCCTCGTGGAGCCGATCCAGGGGGAGGCCGGCGTGGTCGTGCCCCCGACGGGGTACCTGGCCGCGGCGGCCGAGCTCTGCAGGAGCCGGGGGGTGGCGCTGGTGGCCGACGAGATCCAGACGGGTCTCGGCCGTGCCGGCAGGCTCTTCTGCTGCGAATGGGAGGGTGTCCGGCCCGATGTCATGGTCCTGGGCAAGGCGCTGGGCGGCGGCGTCTATCCGGTCTCGGCGGTCCTCGCCGACAGGGGGCTGATGGACGTCTTCAGGCCCGGCGACCACGGCTCGACCTTTGGCGGCAACCCCCTGGGCGCGGCCATCGGGAGGGCGTCGCTCAGGGTGATTCTGGAGGATGGGCTTGCCGAGCGCTCGGCCGAGCTGGGCAGCTGGTTCATGGAGCGGCTCCGGGGGATCGACTCGCCCCATGTGGAGGAGGTGAGGGGGAGGGGACTGATGATCGGGGTCGTCGTTCGCGAGTCGTCGGGACCGGCCCGGCCCTTCTGCGAGGCGCTGCAGGAGCGCGGCATCCTCGCCAAGGAGACCCACCGCCAGGTGGTCCGCTTCGCCCCGCCGCTCACCGTCGAGAGGGCCGACCTGGAGGCGGCGCTCGTCGAGATCGAGGCGGTGCTCTGCGGGTAGCGATCGGAGACTGTAAACCCTGGATTACATATTGTAAAGCGTAGATTACAGTCTGGAGAGGCGAGCGAAGGGGTCCGGCGGAGATGCAGCGCTGCTCCTGCCGTGGGAGCTTAGTCCACGGGCTCCCCTATCGTGCCGCGCCTCGCGGTGTCGATCTGGGCGACCTCGCCCTCTCCGAAGAGGACCGCCCGGAGCTGCGCGTAGAGGAACTCCCGCGCCTCCGCCCGGCGGGGACTCAGTCCGAAGTGGTTGATCAGGAGCGCCTGGTGCCGGAGCCATTCGCCCCAGCACTCGGCGCAGATCTCGCGCTGGATACGCTCCCCGAGCTCCGAGCGGAAGGGCGCGCGCTCCAGCTGCGGCCTCGGCTCGCCGGGGTGGTTGCGGCAGTCGATCGTCTCGGTATGGGTCATTGTGAGCCAGCAATGTAACGATCGTCCGAAGGCACCCCGTGTTACCTTTCTCCAGCGGGCGGCGGGACGGTCGAGGCCACCGGCTTCTCCCCGCCGTAGCCACGGTGACGAAGGGAGGCGGCGATGTCGCCAAGCAGACCCAACGGAGAGGCGCGCTCCGGGAGCGACGAGGGGCCCGTCCTCTCCAAGGAGCAGCTGGCCCACCTGGAGAAGCGGCTCCTGGAGGAGCGCGAGCGAGCGCTCCGGGGTCTGGACCTCTTCAACGAGGCCGCCCAGGCCAACCGGGCGGCGGGTGACTCGAACCTCGCTGCCTACACCGACCACATGGCCGACCAGGGCACGGAGGCGATGGAACGCGAGAAGGCGGCGCTCTTCGCCACCAAGGAGGGCCGCTACCTGTACCGCCTGCAGGAGGCGCTCAGGAGGCTCTACCGCGATCCCGACAACTTCGGCCGCTGCCGGGCCACCGGGAGGCCGATCGGATTCGAGCGGCTCGACGCGCTGCCGCACGCGCGCTACTGCATCGAGCACAAGCTCGAGCTGGAGGCCAGCGGGGGCTGACTGCCGCGGGAGGTTTGTCCACGGGCTGCTACAACGCCGCCAGGAGGTCACTTCCGAGGAGGGCGACCTGCCACCGTCTCAGCTCGGGCACGTCGCGGAGTTCCGAGAGGCTCGACGGCGCCAAGCGGGCGAGCTTGCGCAGCACCTGGTTGGGCATGACGCGGCCGCGCTCGAGGCCGAGGCGCGTCGCCGCCTCGTTCCTGACGGCGGTCAGACGCGCCAGCACGGTCTCCTCCTCCGGGGTGAGTCGCACTCCCCTGCCGGTCGGAGCGGTGTACGGCTCCAGGCTGCCCTCCGGGAGGCGTCGCGCCGCTGCCAGCTCCCGTAGGAGCGCCCTCGCCTCCGAGGGGGGGCCGCGTCTCGGGAACCCCCTGACGCCGCGCAGCTGGCCCACCGTCGTCGGACTGGCCAGGACCGCCTCGATCAGCGCGGCATCGGAGGCGACCCGAAAGGGTGCCCGGTCGCGGTTCCGCGCCACCCGGTCGCGCCAGGCTACCGCCCGCCGAAGCGCCGTGACCTCGCGGGGCGCGAGCTTCCTCGCCGCCCTGATCCGGGAGACGGGATCGACCTCGGCCTCCGCCGCTGGATCGGCGACGGCGAGCAGCATCCGCGAGCACTCCTCCTCGACCCAGGCCGTCCGCCCCAGCGCGGCCAGTCGCTCCTCGAGCCTTTCGGCCAGTCGCTCCAGGTGCAGCACGTCGGCGGCCGCGTACTCGATCATCTCGGCGGTCAGCGGTCTGGCCGCCCAGTCGGCCCGCTGGTGCTTCTTCCCGAGCGCGACGCCGAGGTGCCTCTCGAGCACCGCCTGAAGGCCGGTCGCGGTCTCGCCCAGGAAGCCGACCGCCACCTGGGTGTCGAAGACGCGCCCCACCGTAACGCCGAGATCGCGCCGGAGAAGACGCAGGTCGAAGCTTCCCCCGTGCATCAGGGTGCGGCGGCCGGGGTCGCCGAGTAGCCGCCCGAGGAGCTCCCCCGCCATCCCGCCCGTGCCTTCGGCCAGCACGTCGATCACGAAGGCACTCCCGCCGGCCGCGATCTGGACCAGGCAGGCACGGTCCGAGTAGCGGTGGTAGCCCGCCGCCTCGCAGTCGACTGCGACCTCGCCCGCGTCGCCGACCAGGCGCGCCACCTCGGCCAAGCCCTCGCGATTGTCTATGTAGGCGGGATCGGTCCTCATGAGCCCGAAAGATGGCCAGCCGCGACCCCGCTGGGTAGCTTCGAAGCGGCTGCTGGAGTCGGTCGGCGACCGCTGCCGACAGCCGATGCGAGCGCTGACCCCGGAGATCCTGGGAAGAGGATGACGAGAACCAAGGTCGTCGCCACCATGGGCCCCGCCGTCTCGACGCCGGAGACGGTGACGAGGCTGGTTCGGGCCGGGATGGACATTGCGCGGATCAACATGTCCCACGGCGACCACGAACGCCACCGCCGGGCAATCGGCATGGTGCGCAGGGCGTCGCGCACGACGGGCCGCCCGGTCGCGATCCTGGCCGACCTGCAGGGCCCTCGCCTGCGGCTCGGGCGTCTGGCCTCGCCGGTGCGCCTGCGCGACGGTGCCATCGTTACGATCGCGCCGGAGGAGGAGTGTGGGGAAGACGAGCTTCCGACCTCCTACGCGCGCCTAGCGGAGGAGGTGGAGCGCGGGACCCTCCTCCTCCTGGACGACGGCCAGCTCGAGCTCGAGTGCGTTGGGAGCGACGGGAGGCGCGCCTCCTTCAGGGTTCTGCGGGGCGGAATGGCCCGCTCCCGCAAGGGGATCAACCTGCCCGGGGTTCAGGTCAGCACGCCGGCGATGACCGAGAAGGACGAGCTCGACCTGGCGTTCGCCCTCGAGATGGATGTGGACTATGTGGGGCTCTCCTTCGTGCGCAACGTGGGCGATGTGATCCGGGTGCGCGACCGGATTGACGGGCGCGCCTGGGTGGTGAGCAAGATCGAGAAGGCACAGGCGCTGGAGGCTCTCGACGGAATCCTGGCGCTCAGCGACGCGGTGATGGTGGCTCGTGGCGACCTCGGCGTCGAGCTCCCCTTCGCCTCGGTGCCGCTGACGCAGAAGCGGATCATCCAGGCGGCCAACGGGCACGCCTGCCCGGTCATCACCGCGACCCAGATGCTCGACTCGATGACCACCTACCCGAGACCCACCCGCGCCGAGACCTCCGATGTGGCGAACGCGATCCTGGACGGCACCGATGCGGTCATGCTCTCCGGCGAGACGGCGGTCGGGAACCACCCGGTGCGCACCGTCGAGACGATGGTGAGGATCGCATCCGAGGTGGAGGCGAGCGGGGTGCTCAGGCAGGGCCCCCACTACCTCGAGCAGATGGGTCCGATCAAGCGCCGTGGCGCCTCGCCGCGCGAGCACGCGGTGGCGGCGTCCTCGGTGCGCTCGGCCCGCGACCTGAACGCTCCGGCGATCATCGTCATCACCCGGAGCGGCTTCTCGGCCCGCCTGGTCGCCTCCTACCGGCCGCCGGTCCCCATCTACTCGGTCTGCACCGAGCCGAAGGTCCATCGCCAGCTCGCGGGCGTCTGGGGGGTGCGGCCGGCGCTCGCCAACGAGGGCGATGTCACCTACGAGAACCTGACGGACTTCGGCAAGCGCGTGGTTCTGGGATCCGGGGATGGACGGACCGGCGATCCGGTGATCGTCACCTCGGGGCTCCCCTTCCACGAGAGGGGCTCGACGAACACAATGCGTGTGGAGCAGCTGTGACCGACTGCCCTGCGGTCGCATGACGGCGCGGCCTCGGGGGCCGGTGCTGGACTACGGCAATGCGCTCCGCGAGAGGCTGGGGGGCGCCGGAGTCGCCGCTAGGAGGCTTGAAGGCGACCTGGCCGATCGGTTTCGGGGAGCGCACGCCGCCGTGGAGGAGCGTAGGCGCACCGGCGAGATGGGCTTCTTCCGGCTCCCCGGCGACGAGGAGCTGGCGGCGAGGTCGCGCGCAGCCGCGGACGACCTGGGAGGCGACGTGGATGCGCTCGTGGTGATCGGGATCGGCGGCTCGGCGCTCGGGCTGGCCGCGATCCGCGACGCGCTCCTCCCCGCGGGGTGGAACGAGCTGGACGACGAGGCCCGCCGTGGGAGGCCCCGACTGTACATCCTCGCCAACCCGGACCCGGAGACGCTGACGGCGCTGCTTCCGCGGATCGACCCGGAGCGCACCCTCTTCAACGTCGTCAGCAAGTCGGGGACCACGGCCGAGACGCTAGCGCAGCTGATGGTGATCTGGCCCGGACTCGAGGCCGCCCTGGGGGCCGACGGCCTCCCCCGACGCCTGGTCGTCACGACATCGTCCGGCAGGGGCCCCCTCGCCGAGCTGGCGGCCAGCCGCGGCCTGCAGCTGCTCCCGATCCCCGAGGCGGTGGGCGGGCGCTTCTCGGTGCTCTCTCCGGTCGGCACCTTCCCGGCCTCGGTCCTCGGCGTCGACATCGACGAGCTTCTCATTGGTGCCGGGGAGGCCGCCGCTCGCTCGGCCCACCCCACACTTGCCGAGAACCCGGCCGGGATGCTGGCGACGCTCCTGCACCTGGCCGACACCGAGCTCGGGCACCCGGTGCAGCTCTTCATGCCGTACGCCGACGGGCTGCGGGGGTTCGCATACTGGGCGCAGCAGCTCTGGGCCGAGTCGCTCGGCAAGGCGCTCGACACCGAGGGGCGGCTGGTGGAGACCGGCCCCACGCCGCTCCCCGCCTTCGGGGCGACCGACCAGCACTCGATCCTGCAGCTCATGATGGAGGGGCCCAGGGACAAGGTCGTCGTCTTTCTGGCGCCCGAGGCGCCGAGGCGCGACATCGTCGTCCCGCCGATGCTTCGAGACCACCCGGCCCTCTCCTACCTGGGCGGCCACACGCTCTTCGAGCTCCTACAGGGAGAGCGCCGCGCAACGGCGGAGGCGCTCCGCCGGGCCGGGCGGATGAACATGACGATCACCTTCGAGCGCCTGGATGCCCGCTCCCTCGGGGGTCTCTTCATGCTCTTACAGATCGCCGTCGCCTACGCGGGTGCCCTCTACGGGGTCGACCCCCTCGACCAGCCGGGCGTGGAGCTCGGCAAGGTGCTGACCGGCGGCCTGCTGGGACGCAGCGGCTGCCCCGACCCCGAGATTCCGCCCGTCGCCCCCCGTTGGCGCGTGTAGCGGGCCGCAACTAGCTTACCGCCATGGCATCTGACCGAGATCGGAGGAGAGGATGAGCACTGCGAGCGGGGAAGGGGGGTCGGGCGGCCCCGGGCGCGACCATCTGACGGAGGCCGTGGCCTTTCTCATGGGTGCCGCCGTAGGCGCCGGGATCGCGCTCCTCCTTGCGCCCACCTCGGGTGCCGAGACCCAGCGGCGGATTCGCGAGCAGGCCCGGAAGCTGAAGGAGATCACGGGCGACCGCGTGCGGGACATCCGTGAAGAGCTCGGGACCCGGCTGGAATCCGCAAAGGGAGTGGTGGACGAGGGCCGACGGGTAGCATCCGAGGCGCGCGAGGAGCTGGAGGAGAAGCTTGAGCGAACCAAGGCGGCGTACCGGGCCGGGATCGACGCGGCCCGCTCCGAGCAGCCGCGGCGGGAGCTGCCGGGCGACGACGGCGGCTCCGATCACGGGGCCTGACCGGACGCTCGATGAACTGGCCCGACGCTCGATGAAAATCTTCCTCGACACAGCCAATCTGGGCGAGATCCGGGAGGCGGCGCGGTGGGGAATCCTGAGCGGTGTCACCACCAATCCCACCCTGATCGCCCGCGAGGAGGGGGCGGGCTTCGAGGAGACCATCCGTGCGATCGCCGATATGGTGGACGGGCCGATCAGCGCCGAGACGGTGTCGCAGGACGCCGACGGCATGGTGGCCGAGGGCGTCGAGTATGCCGCCTGGCACCCCAGTGTGATCGTCAAGGTGCCGAGCACCCTGGCCGGTCTCGAGGCCGTGTCCCGACTGGCGCGGCGGGGCGTCCGGTGCAACGTCACCCTCGTCTTCAACCCGAATCAGGCTCTCCTGGCCGCCCTCGCCGGTGCATTCGTCGTCTCGCCCTTCATCGGCCGCCTCGAAGACATCTCGCACGACGGCATGGAGCTGATCAGGGAGATCGCGGCCGTCTTCGAGCTGGACCCGGATATCGAGACCCGCATACTATCCGCCTCGATCCGCCACCCCCGCCACATCGTGGAGTCGGCGCTGGCCGGCGCGCACATCGCCACATGTCCCTTCAGGGTGCTCCGGCAGTGCATGCGCCACCCCCTGACCGATAGCGGCAACGCCGCCTTCCTGGCCGACTGGCGCGCCCGGCAGGAGAGCGACCCGCCGACCCAAGACGGGTAGCGGCAGGTGGCGGGATCTCCGCCGCAGAGTAGTGCCCGCAGGGTGGTCGCCCGGCACCGCAAGGCCCGCCGCGAGTACGAGGTGCTCGACAGCTGGGAGGCGGGGCTGGTGCTGAAGGGGACCGAGGTGAAGTCGATCCGGGCCGGAAACGTCGCCTTCCGGGACGCCCACGCCCGCGCCGAGTCGGGGGAGCTCTGGCTCCACAACCTCCACATCGCGCCCTACGATCCGGCCAACCGGTGGAACCACGACGAGACGAGGGCGCGCAAGCTGCTGCTGAGGCGCGACCAGATCCGGCGCATCGTCGCGCGCTCCGAGGAGAAGGGACTCGCTCTGGTGCCGCTCGACGTGTACTTCCGGGGGGGGCGGGCGAAGGTCACTCTCGCCCTCTGCCGGGGCAGGAAGCACCGCGACCGGCGCGAGGAGCTGAAGCGGAGGACTATGCGGCGCGAGGCCGAGCGGGCGATGAGGTCGGCTGGCCGACGGTGACCGAGGCCTTCGGGACCACCTTCTCGAGCCCGGTCCTCCTCGCGGCCGGGACGTGCGGCTTCGGCGAGCCGCTCGTCGAATTCGTGTCGCCCTCCGAGGTCGGCGGCCTGGTCACCAAGTCGGTGACGGTCGAGCCCAGGTGGGGGAACCCGCCGCCCAGGGTCGCTGAGTTCGCCGACGGGATGCTCAATTCGGTCGGGCTGGCCAATCCCGGAGTGGAGGCCGTGCGGAGCGAGAAGCTCCCCTGGATCAGGCGGATGCTGGGCGGACTCCCGGTCTTCGTCTCGGTGGCGGGCAGTGCGCCCGACGAGTACGCCAGAGTCGTCTCCGGACTCGACGGAGAGGACGGCTTCCTCGGCTTCGAGCTGAACCTGTCGTGCCCCAACGACTCCCACCTGAGGGGGAGCGCGAGCGGCCTCCCCTTCGGCCTGGATCTGGAGGCGCTCGCCCACCTGGTCGAGCTGGTCCGACCCCTCACCGAGCGGCCGCTGATCGTCAAGCTGGCCCCGAACGACCCGGAGATCGCGCGTTCGGCCAGCCGGGCGGTGGAGTGCGGCGCCGACGGCGTGACGGCTGTGAACACGATGCCGGGGTCGCTGCCCCTGGGCGGCGACGGGCCCCGGCTCGGTGCCGGGAGCGGTGGGATGAGCGGACCCGCGCTACTTCCGACGGCGCTGGGTGCGGTCGCCAGGGTGGCTGCGGCAGTCGGTGTCCCGGTCCTCGGTGTCGGCGGTATCCTGAGCGCCCGCGACGCGCGCGCCTTCCTGGATGCGGGGGCCACGATGATCCAGATTGGGACCGCCTCCTTCGCGGACCCGCGCTCCGCCGCGGTGGTGGCCCGCGGGCTCGCCGAGCTGGCATAGCGTAAGTCACACCTCACAATGTGTAATCTGTACATTACATAATGACAACTACAGTTTACATTTGATCGAATGACGTCCAGAAAGGTCATCGTCGCCCTCGATGTGCCGGACCGGAGTCGGGCGCTTGCGCTGGTGGAGGCCATCGGACCGGCGTGCGACACCTACAAGGTCGGACTCGAGCTCTTCGCGGCTGCCGGGCCGGGCATCGTCGGCGAGCTCCGGGAGCGGGGAACCCGGGTCTTCCTTGACCTCAAGCTCCACGACATCCCGAACCAGGTGGCCGGCGCGGTGGCGCGGGCGGGCGAGATCGGCGCGGCGTACCTGACGGTGCACTCGCTTGGCGGGCGCGAAATGCTCAGGGCGGCGGCCCAGGCGGCGCCCCCTGGGCTGGCCCTCCTGGCTGTGACGGTGCTGACCTCGCTCGATTCCCGGGCGCTGGGTGAGCTGTTCGGGCGCGATGTGGACGATGTGGCCACCGAGGCGGGGCATCTGGCGCTAATCGCCACCGAGGAGGGGGCTCAGGGGGTGGTGTGCTCGGCCGCCGAGGCCGGGCGGATCAGGCAGAGCGTTGGTCCAGGCCCCCTGGTGGTGACTCCAGGCGTCCGCCCGACCGGTTCGCCGCTCCACGATCAGCGCCGCGTCGCCACCGCGGCCGACGCCTTCGCCGCCGGAGCGACCCACATCGTAGTGGGCCGTCCCGTCACCGGGTCGCGCGATCCCGGCGAGGCGTACGCGCGGATCGCCGCCGAGGCGGATGCCCGTAGCTGACCGCACCGTGACCGTAGCCGCGCACTCTCGCTCCGCATGAAGCTCTACGACTCGCTCACCCGCCAGCTCCGCGACTTCGCCCCGGGAAGTCCCCCCCGGGTCACCGTCTACGGGTGCGGTCCCACCGTCTACGATCTGGCCCACATCGGCAACTTTCGCACCTTCGTCGCCTACGACCTCCTGCACCGCCACCTGCGCTGGCGGGGCTTCGAGGTCGACTTCGTCGTCAACCTCACCGATGTGGACGACAAGACGATCCAGGGCGCGGCCGCGGCCGGGCTTCCGCTCGGCGAGTACACCGAGCCCTTCGCCGAGGCCTTCCTGGAGGACGCCGCGGCTCTCGGCTTCCTCCCCTTTGCGAGCCACCCCCGAGCGACCGCCTACATACCCGAGATGGTGAGACTGGTGGAGGGCCTCGAGCGGGGCGGGCACGCCTACCGGGGAGGCGACGGATCGATCTACTACGGCGTGTCGTCCTTCTCCGGCTACGGCCGCCTCTCGGGGAAGGGCGGGACCGAGTCGGAGGGCCGTTCGCGGATCGACGGCGAGTCTCTGGGAAAGCGCGACCCCCGCGACTTCGCCCTCTGGAAGCTCGCCGGGCCCGACGACGAGGCGGTGGGGGCGGCGTGGGAGTCGCCGTGGGGGAGGGGGCGGCCCGGCTGGCACCTCGAGTGCTCGGCGATGGCGCGATCGCTCCTTGGCGGGACGGTCGACATCCACATGGGCGGCGAGGACCTCCTCTTCCCCCACCACGAGAACGAGATCGCCCAGTCGGAGGCCGCCACCGGGAGGCCGCTCGCGCACTTCTGGGTGCATGTGCGGCACCTGAAGGTGGATCGGCGCAAGATGTCCAAGTCGGAGGGGAACTTCCACACGGTGCGAGAGCTGGTCGAGGAGGGGCACGACCCGGCTGCTGTCCGCTGGGCACTCCTCGGGGCCCACTACCGGAGCGAGCTCAACTTCACGCGCGCCGGCCTGGACGAGGCAGCGGCGGCGCTGCAGCGGCTCCTGGACTTTCGCCGCCGGGTGCAGGAGCTCGCCGTTGCCGAGGGTGCGGAGGGCGAGCTTGCCGACCGCTCGGCCGAGCTGCTGGAAGACTTCGGGCGGGCCATGGACGACGACCTCAACGTGCCGCGGGCCCTCGCGGCTCTCTGGACGCTCGTGCGCGAGGGGAACACGCGGCTGGACCAGGAGCCGACGATTGGCCCGGGCGACCGCACCGCGCTCCTGGCCGCGCTCGCCGGTATGGACGGCGTCCTGGGCGTGGTGGAGCTGGCGGCTGCGACGCGCGAGAGCGCCGGGGCGGGGGAGGCGCGGATCCAGCGCTTGGTCGAGGAGCGCGACCGAGCCCGGGCCGCACGCGACTTCGCCCTCGCCGACCGGATCAGGGACGAGCTTGCGACCGAGGGGATCCGCCTGGACGACACGGCGTCCGGCACCCGCTGGAGGAGGGTGAGGGCCACCGCTGGCCACAGACCTCCCCAAGATGGCCCGAAGCCGGTAGAGTAGTGACGGGCGGCACGCGAGGGCGGGCCGCCGCTCGCTGACGTAGCTCAGCTGGCAGAGCAGCTGATTTGTAATCAGCAGGTCCGGGGTTCGAGTCCCCGCGTCAGCTTTTTCGGCCATTGCCACCCACGCCCGATCTAGTTATCCTTCCCAGCTGTGCAGGTTTCCACCGGGCGGGGTCGTGTGCGCACATCCCACCTGCACTCGGGCTGCCGGTGGGAACCGCTTGGTGGGGTACCGAAGCGGCCAACCGGGGCAGACTGTAAATCTGCTGGCGTACGCCTACGTAGGTTCGAATCCTACCCCCACCATGCGGCCACGGCGAGGGGCCGGGCGCAGAGCTGCAGTGCACCAGGGACAGCCGCGGGAGTAGCTCAGTTGGCTAGAGCGTCAGCCTTCCAAGCTGAGGGTCGCCGGTTCGAGTCCGGTCTCCCGCTCTTGCTTCGGCCCTCCGCACTCTCGCCGGGAGGGCCGGAGGAGCTGCTCTGGTAGCTCAGTGGTAGAGCGCTTCCTTGGTAAGGAAGAGGTCGCGGGTTCGATCCCCGCCCAGAGCTTGGGCCGGGCAGTCGGCCCGCTTGGCAATCACACGCATGGGGGCAGGAATGGCGAAGGAGACCTTTGAGAGGACGAAGCCGCATGTGAA
>JAPOYJ010000045.1 GCA_026706635.1 Gemmatimonadota bacterium
TTCAGGAGGAGGTGGTCTGGGTCGGCTTCACCGAGGCGTGGGAGCGCAAGATGCGAATCACGATCCCGGTGGACATGGCTGTCCTGGACATTGCGCAGGATCGGGTGCTCGTCCAGGCGAAGGGTGCGCTTGACGAGGAGCTGGTCGAGGTCTACCCGCTGGTCCGCTGATTGCGCAGATGACCCGGTCATGGACCTGTGGAAGCACGCCGAAGGATGCACACCCCGGTTGAACCTATGCGGATTCCGTCATAGTTCAATCTGTCAACTAGCGGGGAGTGCCAATACGGCCCCGAATGAGGAGTCGTCAGAGCTCCAGCGAGGCCACCATCTTCTGCCACGAGCCGGAAAGCATTTAAAGGCACTCCTCAGCGTTGTCGCGGTCGCCCTGGGGTTCGTCGCGCCGGGGCGGGCCGAGTGCCAGGACCGGAGGTGGCTAGAGCCGCTCGAGGAGGTCCGGCGGATCAGCGACGAGGAGGGCACCCTCCTCGGAGATCCCCGGTCCATCCGGGGCTCCCCGAGGGGGGGCTTCGCGCTGCTCGACTGGGGCGAGATGTCGGTCCGGGAGTACTCGCCGGATGGAGAGCTCCTATGGCGCTTCGGAGGACGGGGGGATGGGCCGGGGGAGTTCCCGGCCTGGATCGTGGACCTCGAGTACGACCGGGAGGGCAGCCTGCTGGTCATGGACATGGCCATGCGCGTAACGACGTTGGATCCGTCGGGCGCGCTGGTCGCCACGGAGAAGGTGCTCATGCGCACCTACGGCGGTATGGACCTCGAGGAGACCTTCGGCGGCCTACAGCTCCAGCTCCTCCCCGATGGATTCGCTCCCGGCCACGCCTTCATGCACACATCCCCCTCCGAGAATTCGCGGCACCTCTGGTCCTCGGAGTCGCGGCGAGTCGAGACTCCGAGCGGCGTGTACGAGGGGATCGACGGCGGGATAGTGGCCGTAAGGTGGGCCGCCAACGCCCCGGACGGCGAGGCGGTCGTGTACCACCGGTGGTCGGACGTGATGATCCTCCTGGATGCCGACGGCAGCGTCAGGTCGGTCGTGCGAGGGATCGAGACCGTCGAGTTCCCGGACGTCGTGCACCTCAGCGGCACCCTGGAAGGCTTCGAGCTCTTCGGGGAGGTGCAGGATGTGGAGTACAGCGGGCAGAAGGTGGACCCGAAGGCCGTCGAGGTCACCGTGAGCGTGGCCGTCGACGAGGACCGCATCTTCGTGCTGTTCCTGGGGAATCCGGACCACGCGATCGTCGACACGTACTCGCGCGACGGTGAGTACGCAGGGTCGTACCGCCTTCCGGACAGCCTCCGCACCCATGAGATGGCGGTGCTTGCGGATGGCAGCCTGGCGTTCATCGACATCAGCTTCGTCCCGACGGTCGTGATCATGCGGCCGGGCCGCTAGGCGGCGAACGGGCCGACCCCGGCACCTTCCGCGACACCTGCACCGAATACAGGCGCGACCGCTTCCCGGCTCCGCCAGCCCGAGGCTGAATGGCGAATTGGGGAACGTGTGCGGAAAACGCAATAGTTGGGCGAGTGCCGCGCTGGCGCGAACTAGCGCACACTTGGCTCCGCACGCAACCGGCGAGGCCAGTCGGGCACGGGATGGTCGGTGGCCCTCTTGGCCAGCCGCGGTCCTCTCGCCAGCCCCACCGTCTGGCGGCTACTGTAAACCATAGGACTCCGCACCTCACCGACCCCGAGGTCCGAGGGGAGGGCATGGCCACATCAGCCGCAAGCACGCGCGAGAGCTTCGCTCGCGCCGAATCCCTGTGCCTTGGGATGGCGGCGGCCTTTGCCGTTCTGGGGGGCGCGGGGCTGGCGCTCCTGCTGGGGATCACGGTCGCCGAGATCGTCGCCCGCCACCTCCTGGGCAACCCGCTCGTCGGCGTGGAGGACCTGGCGACGATGGCGCTCGTCGTCGTCGTGGCGGCGGCGGTTGCTTACGGGGCGCGCGCGGGGTCGCACGTCAGCGTGAACCTGCTCGGCCGGTTCGGCCAGCGAAAGCTGACGCGGATTACCGACGTGGCCGCGAGGACCATCTCGGTCTCCGCCACGGTCGTCGCGGCGTACGCGCTCTTCGCCGAAGGTGCCTGCGGGCGCGACTGCGGCGCGCTCACCGGTAGCCTGGGGATCGTCCATACCCCGTTCTACTTCGTCCTGGGGGCGGCGATGGCGGTGTATGCGCTCCTGCTGACTAACCAGCTGCTGCTGGGACTGGCGACCTGGCACGACGAAGACCCGAACGAGCCCCGCCTGTAGTGGACGGACCCGTCGTTGCGCTGCTGGGAGTGCTGGCGCTTCTCGCTCTGCTGGTTATCCGCGTGCCCGTCGGGCTGGCGATGCTGGCGGTAGGCGTGGCCGGGATCGCGCTGATCCGCCCCGGCGCGACGTTGCCGGTGGTGGCCGGAGAGATCTTCGCGGTCGCCTCGAAGTACTCGCTCACCATTATTCCGCTCTTCATGCTCATGGGCGGTCTGGCCGTCGCCTCCGGGATGAGCCGGGACCTCTACCAGGCTGCGCACGCCTGGCTCGGCGGGGTCCGGGGCAGTCTCGCGTCGGCCTCGATCGTCGCCTGCGCCGGATTCTCGGCGCTCTCGGGCTCTTCGCTCGCAGCGGCGCTGACGATGGGCCGCGTGTCGCTCCCCGAGATGCGGCGGTTCAGGTACGACGACGCCCTGGCGACGGGGGCGATCGCCGCAGGCGGAACGCTTGGGATTCTGATCCCTCCCTCGGCGGGGCTGGTCATCTACGGCATCCTGACCGAGGAGAGCATCGGACGGCTCTTCATCGCGGGGGTGATGCCGGGGATCCTTCTCACGCTCCTCTTCCTGCTGGCGGTGTGGATCGTGGTGTGGCGCGACCCGGAGAAGGCCCCCGAGCGCGCAGTGCCCGTCTCCTGGCGGGAGCGCTGGCAGGCCACTCGCAGAGCGGTCTGGGTCGCGGGGATCGTCGTGCTCACGATCGGGGGCATCTACGCCGGCGTCTTCTCTGCCATCGAGGCGGCGGGGGTGGGGGCGCTCCTTGCGCTGATCGCGGCGCTGGCGCGGCGCGCCCTGACTTCGGAGGCCGTGCGGGAGGTCGTCGGCGTGACGCTTCAGGCCAGCGGCACCGCCTTCCTGATTCTCTTCGGCGCATTCACCTTCAAGGTCTTCCTCGGCTTCACCGAAATCGCATTCCTGGCGTCGCAGTGGGTCGCCAGCCAGGGGCTCTCGGGCACGCATGTCGTCATCATCGTGCTGGCGATGTTCGTCGTGCTCGGCACCTTCCTCGACGGGTTCGCGATGCTGGTGCTGACTGTGCCCCTGGTCCAGCCGGTGCTCGAGTCGCTGGGGGTCGATATGGTCTGGTTCGGCGTGCTGATCGTGATCACCCTGGAGATGGGCCTGATCTCGCCGCCGGTGGGGCTGAACATCTTCGTCGTAAAGGGCGTCGCGCCCGACGTGCCGGTTCACACCATGTACCGCGGCATCGCGCCCTTCTGGCTGGCGATGCTCTTCGCCCTCATTCTACTCGTCGCGATCCCAGCCCTCGCCACCTTCCTGCCGGACGGGATGTACGGATGAACGAAGACACGCCGGAGACCGGTGCAGCATGGTGAGGACGGGGCTCTCCTCGATGATCGCGGCCGGATGGCTGATCCTCTCCGGATGCGGATCGGCGGCCGATCGGACGGAGCTGTCGCTGGCGCACTTCCTTGGACCGGGGCACACGCTCGACAAGTCGGTGTTTACGCCGTTCGCAAAGGGGCTCGCGGAGGCCTCGGGCGGCAAGCTGACCGTGAGGCAGTTCCCCGGGGGGGCGCTGAACTCCTCCGCTCCGGCGCAGTACTCGATGCTGCTCGGTGGCGTGGCCGACATCGCGCTCGTCGTGCCCTCGTACACGCCGGACCTCTTCCCGAAGACCGATCTCATCGGCTATCCGGGTGTATGCAAGTCCGCCACGGAGTGCACCGAGGCGCTGCTCAGGGCCCGGCCGGTCCTCGAAGACGAGTACGACGCCCGGGTCCTCGCCACTGGTCCACCTCGGCCCCGGTGCTCCTCACCCGCGACACGCCGGTGCGGAGGCTCGAGGATATGCGCGGTCTGAAGATCCGGGTCTCGACTCGACTCCATATCCCGTTCATCGAGGCGCTCGGCGCAAGTGCCGTCATGCAGTCGGGCACCGTCCTCCACCAGAACCTCGCCACGGGGGTGGTCGACGGCGCCGCGATCTCCGCGACGGGGATCGTCGCGTATCGGCTTCACGAACCGGCGGCCTACCTGACGACCTGGCTTCCCCTCTCGGGACTGGTCTTCGCCCTCTTGATGAACCGGGATTCCTACGAGGATCTGGAGGCTAGGGAGAGGCGCTGGGTCGACCAGGTGGCGGGCGCGGCGCTCTCGGAGGCGGGGGGCGCGGCCTTCGAGCGCACCACCGAGGAGGGGATGCAGCTCGCGAGGGGGGGCGGGGTCGAGATCATCGATCTTCCCGCGAGCGAGCGCCGCCGCTTCGAAGAGGCGATCGCGGAAGCCTACGAAGCCGGACTGTCGCGCCCGGCGGGCGAGATGGCCACCGGCGAGGTCCTGGAACTCTTTCGGGGAAGTTAGGAGCCTGTGGACAAAGCCCTGGCGGCATTCGAGGCGCGCGCATGAGGCCTGACGCCGGGGAGCACCTGCGGTACGAGGTCTGCGACCGCCTGCCCAAACCCCTCGCTCTGGGACTCGGCGTACAGCTCGCGGTGCTCTGCATCAACGGGGTCGTGCTTATGCCGAGCGTCGTCTTCAGAGCTGGAGGTGCCGAGGAGTTCCTCCTGTGGGGGGTGTTCGCCTCCGTGCTGGCGTGCGGCGTCTCCTCGATCCTGCAGGCCGCCCGGATGGGGAGAATCGGCGGCGGCTACGTCCTTGCCCACGGAAGCTCGGCGATCTTCCTCGCGGTGTGCGTGGCGGCGCTCAGCCGGGGAGGCCCGGGGATGCTCGCCACCATGGTGGTCCTCTCGGCGGGTGTGCAGCTGCTCTTTGCCGCGCGGCTGTCGCTGCTGCACCGGATTCTGACGCCGATCGTGGCCGGAACCGTGGTCATGCTGCTCCCGGTCACCGTGATGCCGGTGCTATTCGGCATGCTGAACGAGATCCCGCCCGGCGCCCCCGAGGTCGCTTCGCCCCTGAGCGCCGGCGTCACGATCGCCGTGACGGTCGGCATCGTTCTCAAGGCGGGCGGCAAGCTCCGCCTGTGGGGGCCCGCGATCGGAATCGCCGCGGGAGCCCTGGTCGGCGCCGCGCTGGGGATCTACGACGGCGCCCGGGTGGCGGACGCCGCCTGGGTCGGAGTTCCGGTCGGGCGCCCGCCCGGACTCGACCTCGACTTCGGTGCCGACTTCTGGGCGCTGCTGCCCGCCTTCCTCTTCGTGGCGGTGGTGGGCTCGACGAAATCGGTCGCCATCGCGGTCGCCGCGCAGCGCCTGGCGTGGCGCAAGCCCCGGGCCGTCGACTACCGCGCCGTGCAGCGCGCCCTCGCGGCGAAGGGCACCGGCAACCTCTTCGCGGGCTTTGCGGGCACGATGCCCACGACCCTGTTTGCCCCGAGCGTGACCGCGGTCGAGGTCACGGGCGTCGCCGCCCGCGGCGTGGGATTCGCGACCGGCCTCGTCTTCATCGCACTGGCCTTCCTGCCCAAGCTGCTCGCGCTGATCCTCGCCATCCCCGTCGCCGTCGTGGCCGCGGGGATCACCGTGACCATGACGATGCTGTTCATGGTCGGAATGCGGGAGGTTCTCTCGTCTACGGGCAATCCCCGCAGCCGACTGATCTGCGGCATCTCCTTCTGGGCGGGCATCGGGCTCGAGTTCGACATGGTCTTCCCAACGTTCTTCGGGGAGTTCGCCGGGGGGCTCTTCAGCAACGGCATGACCGCAGGGGGGCTGCTCGCGATCCTGCTCACCCTGCTGACCGTGCCCCGGCAAAGCCGCCTGAAGTGCGAACTCGACGTGAACGCGCTTGCCGGGATCAGGGGCTTCATCGAGCGGTTCGCGGCACGGCACGGCCTGCGGCGGGAGGTCGTGGACCGGCTCGACGCGGCAAGCGAGGAGACGCTGCTCGCCCTGCAGCGTCCCCACGAGGAGAAATGGGAGGACGCGGAGCCGGGGGACGGCGAGAGGCGCGCCCTGACGCTGACGGCGCACAGGGAGAGCGAGGAGGTCGTCATGGAATTCAAGGTGGGCGTGATCGGCGGCGACCAGCACAACCTCCAGGACCGGCTGGCGTGGCTCGCCGACCAGGGCGGAGCGACCGTGCCGGAGAGGGATATCTCCCTTCGACTCCTCCGGCACCTCACGTCGTCCGTTCGGCACCAGCAGTATCACAACACGGAGATCGTGACGCTTCGCGTCGACACCGCGGCGCGAAGGGGTCAGTCCGGGCGCGGGTAGGGGCGGCTGGCGCTCACGTCGCTCGGGTCGTGCGCGTTTCCTGCTACCAGCGACGGGTGGTCCGGGCCGTGAACCGGGGGCCGAGCCGGAACGTGCAGCGGGGGTCCGCTACCGGATCGTGCGGGAGTGATTCACCAGACCCGCTTCACCGACACGGACCACTCGAACGGTCTTCCGTAGACCTGCTCGATGTAGGCCGCCGCGGTGCCGAAGGCCGAGGTCCCGGTTACGAGATAGCGCTCGTCGGTGAGGTTGCGAAACCCGGAGACCGCCTCCCATCGGCCGTCGCCGCTCGTCACGGTGATCGAGGCGTTGAGCAGGTGGTATCCCTCCTGAAAGAGCTGGGGCGTGTTGACGGGGTCGTGATACTGCGACGACGTGTAGGTCCAGTGGAGCCGGGGTGTGACGGGCAGACCGCGGGCGTGGAATGTCCGGCCGATCCGGAGCGAATGGTTGAAACGGGGTGTCTTGGTCAGCTTGTGGTTCGGCAGCACCGGGCTGTTCTTGCGCACGGCGTCGCTCAGGCTGTCGTACTCCGCACTCAACACACCGACGCTGGCCGCGATGTCCCACCCGCTGGCCGGTATCCACGCCGCCTCCAGTTCCGCACCCTGGAGATCGGCCGACCCGCCGTTGACGGTGATGGGATTGATCGACTCGCGGATGACGACCTGCAGGTCCTCGTAGTCGGCCCGGAAGAGCGCCAGGTTCAGCCTGAGACGACCATCGCCGGTACTCGATTTAAGGCCGATTTCGTAGCTGGCGACCGTTTCGGGCTCGTAGTCGGTCGGGGGGGCGTCGGGCGAATTCGGCTCGTGGCCGGGCGGGGGGGACGGAACCCGCGCGTCGAAGCCGCCGCTCTTGAATCCCTCGGCGAATCCGACGTAGGCGATCGTGTTGTCGTTCAGCCGATGGGCGAGGTTGGCCATCATGGTGAGCGCATCGAAATCCCTGGTGAACTCCTTGTTGGCGATGATGCGGTCCCCGGGCTTCATCATGTGCCCGGTCCCGGCTCGGAAGATCCCCTTGGCCAGGGGCCATGTGGGTCCGTGGATGCTTCCCCTGCCCTGAGAGGCGTCACCCAGTGCGTAGACATCCGGCGTCACGGCCTTCCAATCCCTCGTGTAGCGCGCGCCGACCGTCAGCGAGATCGCCGCCGACACGTCGGCCGTGGCCTGGGCGAACCCGGCCATCGACGAGTTGACCAGGTCCCAGTGGCTGTCGAATGCCCCGGTCGGGAGGGTCACGGCGCCGAGATAGTACCCTGTTTCGCGCACGAGGTAGAGGCCGGTCTGCCAGTGCAGGCGGTCGTCGAGGCCCAGGCCGCTCAACTGCAATTCCTGGCTGAGCTGCTCGGATTCGACCTCGATCTGGATCTGCAGGATGTTGGCGGGCGTGTTGTCCGCGTCCCGGGAGTTCCACATGTCCAGTCCCCGGTAGCCCGTGAGAGACCGGAGCGTGACGCCCCCGCCGAGCGACCAGGAGACCTTGGCGCCGGTGCCCCACGAGTCCAGGCTGTCGAATGCCGGAAAGGTGCCCTCCGAAACGTACTCTCCGGCGAAGCTGTCGGGCCCGTAGCAGCCCTCGGTGCCTCCGGCACCCTGCCCCGGCGGCGGGAAGGTCGGCGGCCCCTTCCCGGGGAAGTCGGGGTTGACGGTGATGGCGGTGCAGCCGGGCAGCGCTGCGTTGCCGAACGTCCCGAAGGCCTGCTTGTCGTTGACGCCCCCGTTTACGGTGGGCGCCCCGTTCTCCCGCTTGCGGGCATAGTCGGCCGTCGCAAAGACCTCGAAGGTTGCCGAGGGACGCCACACGATCGCGCCGCGGGCCGCCTGTGCGTTGTCGTCGCCCATGTCGAGTCGGCGGTCGTCATGGATGCGCGTCACGTACCCGTCCCGCTTGCGCAGCGCCAGCGCCACGCTCCCGAACAGCCCGTCCCCCAGGGCGCCGTTCCCAGACGCGGTCAGGTTGGTCATGCGGTCGTCGCCGAACTGTAGCGCAATGCTTCGGCGCGCTTCGGCGTCCGGCCTCCTGGAGTGCACAGACACGGCTCCGCCGACCGCGTTGCGCCCGAAGAGCGTGCCCTGCGGTCCGCGCAGCACCTCGACGCGTTCCACGTCGACAAGGTCCATCACCGCTCCCACCGAGCGCGGCATGTATATCCCGTCGACGTAGACCGCGACTCCGGGATCCGTCACCGGCAGGAAGTCGCGCTGCCCCACGCCCCGGATGTAGAACTGGGCTGCGGACTTCGTTCCCGAGAGAGCGCCGGAGTGGTTGAAGTTGACGTTCGGCATGATCTGGCCGAGCCGGTCGGTCGTTCCGACCTGGCCGAGCTCCAGAGCACGACCGGAGAAGGCCGACACAGCGAGCGGGACGCTCTGAAGGAGCTCCTCCCGGTTCCTGGCGGTGACGGTCAGCGGCTGGAGGGACGTCACCGTGTCGGTCCGCTGCGGCGGCGGAAGGCCAGAGGCCTGAATCACGGTAGGAAATCATGTAAGTTCAACCGGGACTGCACGATCTGCGTTTCCTGCCGATGTACTGGACCTTGCTGGACCGTGACGCGACAGGGGGAAAACCGGACCTGAATGGCGGGACTTCCCTCGTCGCCGAAGGTCCCGGAAGCTCACCTCGTTCACCTCCCGAATAGCCTTGTCGCCCGGGCGTATCGAACGGATCGACCGCGCAGGCTTGGCGCGAACCGCACGCTCCGCCCCATATTCTATCGCTTGTCGACTCTCGGTGACCAGGAATCAGAACTTCACCCACGCCCCCCGCCCAGCGCGGACCGCGTAGCAAGGACGATCAGAAACACATGACGACGCACCTCTCCGCGCGGCTGGCTTGGCACGACCGTGGTTGGGACGGTCGGGTATGCGACGCCCCGCACCTCAACGCTCACTGCATCGTCCACCAACACATTCGCGACTCTCGGAACGACGAAAAAGAGCGCCGGTTTGCGGGCACAGCCCTGTCCGAGTTGGATGGTTGGCTCCCGCCCTGCTCGCGCGATCCGGCCGCATACGCCGACTGCGGATTCGTGATCGTCCATCGGGATCCGCTTGAGTTTCGCCGACTTCCCTCGGTATCGGAAGCCCTGCCTCCATACTCGTCCTGCCCAGCCCCGTATCGCTGGATGCTCGAGGAGTTCTTTCAAGAGGTGTGTGAGGCAGAGGATCTGGCGATACGAGGACCCAAGGAGGCCCGGAGCGCCGGCTGGGTCTTCGAGCCAGACCGCCAGCGGGCGCTTTTAGGTCGGTTCTGGGGGAAGCTGGAGCCTCATAGCTCCCTCGTCTTCTACTACTGCAACCACGGCAATCCCGTAGACGAAAACACGGCCCGCATCATCGTCGGTGTGGGCAGAATCGCGGACCTGGGTCCACAACTCTACTTCGGGACGACTGAGAAGTACCCGGATCAGTACCCCGTGTGGTCTCGGCGTATCAGTCAGGCCTACCCGGATCAAGGTGTTCGGATTCCGTACCAAGAGTACCTGCGCGGCGGTCATCCGACAGAAGACATCGTCTGTGAGGTCCCCCGGAACGCCCTGATGCCCTTCTCGTACGGGGGAGAACATGTTTCCGATGATGTTGCGGTCGCCATCTTGGAACGCGTCATCCAATGCGTCGAACGGGTCGCCGCTGACGGACATGTCGCTGGTGATTGGGAACGGCGTCTCGCTTGGCTGAACAGTGCGCTGGCCGAGGCGTGGAGTGGGCGCGGACCGTTCCCCGGTGCGGGAAGCGTCCTGCAGTACCTTGGGTTTTCGAAAGGAACGTCGTTCCAGCGAGCCGTACTGGCACCGATGGCGGCGAGGGCCGAGAACCCTTGGGACTACGCGCTGTCGATTCTCGAAGGGAGAACCGAGCCGGACGGTGGGCCTTACCGAACCGGACTTCTCAAGGCGCGTGACCGGTGGAATCTCCTCAAGTCCCGACAGACACTCCTATCCAAGCTCGCTAGATTCGAGCTCAGCTTGGCTCAGGTACGGCGCATCGCCGACCGCGATCAGCGGGCAGCGAGCGGGATCGACGCCACCGAGGAAGCGCTCGTGGCTAACCCGTACATCATATCCGAAAGCGACCTCGGAGCCATAGGCTCCGACCCCGTAGCGCTGGAGACTATCGATCATGGCCTTCGACCCGTCGGGGACGCCGCTCTGTTTCCCGCCGACGATGACGTTTCGCACGACGACAAGCGCCGGGTCCGCGCCGTCGGCGTCGAAGTGCTAAGGGAAGCCTCGAACGACGGAGATACGCTCCTGACGCTTTCCGACTTCCTGTCCCGCGTCCTCAAACGGTTCCCCGAGAAGCGGGCCTGTCAGCCGGACAGGGAAGTCATGCTGGCCGAAGCCGACTTCTACGAACATTCCCTTTGGACCGCCTTTGATTCTGATCGACAGCTCGTTGCGCTCAAGCACCTCCGATCCCTGGAACAGAACTCTGCTTCGATGATCAGGCGGCGGGCCAGGAAGCTGAACCCTGCCGCTAATCCTCCGATCGACTGGCTCGGTGCGCTCAAGCGCGAGTTTGGCGCCCCAGACTCCGAACGAAAGCGTCGGGCGCTTGACGATCAGGCAGTGGCGTTGGACAGGCTGTTTTCCAGAAGACTGAGCGTCTTGACAGGGGGTGCCGGTACCGGCAAGACCTCGGTACTCAAAGTCTTCCTCCAAGAACTGGTCCGCGCGGAGGGCCACCATCCCCCGCTCTTGCTGGCCCCGACCGGCAAGGCACGCGTGAGACTCTCCACGAAGACTGGCAGGAACGCAATGACCATCCACCAGTTTCTGCTGAAGCAGGGCTGGTTCGTGCCCAAGATCTTTTCGCTCAGGTCGGACAGCGATCATCGGCCATTTCAGGCAAGAACCGTCATCGTCGACGAGTGCTCGATGATCCCAACCGACCTTTTCGGGACCCTGCTCAGAGCCCTCGATTCGGGTCCGCTGAGTCGACTGATTCTAGTAGGCGACCCAAGCCAGCTTCCACCAATTGGTCCCGGACGGCCGTTCGGGGACATCATCGAGTGGTTGGGACAGGAACATCCTGAATGTCTCGCTCCGCTTCACGTCTGCCTGCGCACCGAGCAGGACACAGAGAGCGTCGCGCTGGCCCTTGCCGACGGTTACAGAGGATCGGTTGCTGGCCCCGGCGATGATGAGATTCTGGCCTCAGTAGCTCGGGGAGAATCTAGGGGTGATTTGGAGGTCGTCTTCTGGGATGACCACGATGAGTTGCTAGAGAAACTGAGGAGCCGGATGGCAGCCAACTTAGGGATCGGCAACGGCGACTATGGGAGCTTCAACCGATCACTCGGCATCGACACCAAAGACTGGGTGCGGAGCGAGGCGTGGCAGATCCTCTCACCCACGCGAGCCCAGCACTTCGGCACGGAAGATCTGAACCGCCAGATCCAGATGGAGTACAAGGGCGGTCTCGTCGCCAGGGCCAAGCGCAGGGATTCGCGACCGTTCGGCGATCAGGAGATTGTGTGGTCCGACAAGGTCATCCAGACCCTCAACCGATCAATAGGGGCATGGCCAAGGCGTAAGGGCTTGGACTACGTGGCTAACGGGGAGATCGGAATCGTCGCGAGGACCTCTCGCGATCAGCTTGACATTGCGTTCTCAACACAACCCGAGGTCACCTACCGGTACTACCGCTCGCAGGTGGATGAGAACATTCAACTCGCTTACGCGTTGACCGTTCACAAGGCGCAAGGAAGCGACTTCGATACCGTGTTCCTGATCGTTCCGCAAACGGCATCGACCCTGTCGCGAGAGCTGATCTACACCGGCCTTACTCGCTTCCGGCGGAAGCTGGTGCTGCTCATCGAAAAGGACATCGAGCCGTTGCGCCGTCTGCGCAGCCCGGCCTGCTCAGACACGGGCCGCCGTAACACTCACATGTTCTCCCTAGAGATCCGATCCGACGACGTGCCGCGTCGTCACTTAGCTGCGCTCAAGCATCGTACGCGGACGGGCGAAGCGGTGCGGTCCAAGAGCGAGGTGGTAGTGGCAAATCTGCTCCATGCGCTAGGGATCAGCTACTTGTACGAGGAACCGCTGGTATCCCGCTCGGACCCGAAAGACTTCCGGCTACCGGACTTCACCGCGAGCTACGAGGGCGACATCTACTATTGGGAACACCTTGGTATGCTGACCGTGCCGGACTACCGTGAGGCGTGGGAACGCAAGCGTAAGTGGTACGAAGCCAACGGGTACGCCGACCGGCTAATCACTTCAGA
>JAPOYJ010000082.1 GCA_026706635.1 Gemmatimonadota bacterium
GTGCCATGCCGAAACGCTACCGAGAGGGCGGGTGCCGGTCAAGGAACGGAGTCGAGCTCTGCCCTGCGGAGCCACGACGCCGTACTCGGCCCGAGCGGATCAGGGAGCGAGCAGCTCCCGCTGGCCGAGCGACGCCCGTGACGGGCGATGCCGCCTGAGGGAGCGTAGGTCGCCAATCCCCATCGACTCGGCTCGGTCCAGGAGGCGGATCAGCAGCCGCGCGGTGGCCAGCGCGTCTCCTGCAGCGCGGTGCCTCGCCTCCACGGGGATGCCGAAGTGGTCTGCGAGCGCCCCTAGACTACGGTGGCGGCTCTCGGGGCAGAGCCGCCGCGCCAGATTGATCGTGCAGAGGCGCTCCACCTCGGGAACCTCGCCGATCGCGTCGCCGAGCTGCGCACGCAGCCAGCCCCAGTCGAAGGACGCGTTGTGGGCGACGAATATGCGCCCGGCGATGCGGGCGAGCACCTCGCTGGCGACCTCGTCGAAGGTGGGGGCCCCGGCAAGCATGCGGTTGGTGATCCCAGTGAGTGCCACGCTCCTGCGAGGCACCCGCCGACCCGGGTGCAGCAGCGTCTCGAAGATCTCGCCCACCTGCCCGCGCCGCACCTCCACAACCGCGACTTCGGTCATGCGATGGCCCCTCTCGTAGCTGCCCCCCGTGGTCTCGACGTCGACCACCGCATAGCGCAGCCGCGAGAGCGGTGCGCCCGGCGGCCGTTCGGTGCCCCTCACGCTCCAGACGCCGTCGCCGTCGACCCGGAAGCGCACATCGGCGCCGAGGAGCGAGAAGACCGCCGCTGCCGCCGCACCCGGATGACCGTCGATGCCGAGCACACGCCGGGCGACCTCGGCGGTCGGGAGGGGTGCCCTCCGGAGCTGCTGCCAGGCCTCCTGGAGGAGGGATCGATTCACCGGGAATGCACCCGCCCGGTCTCCGAGAGAGCGGCGGCGAGGGCGACGAAGTCCTCGGGCGCAAGCCTCTCGGGCCTCACCTCCGCCGCCAGCGAGCACGAGCTCAGTAGCCGCTCGACGACCGGCCGCGGTCGCGCGAGGTCGGGGTGCCGCGCCAGGATGGTGCCAAGCTGCTTGCGCCTCCACGAGAAGGCCGCCCGGGTTAGGCGACGCACACGGGCGGCCCCTCGGGGCGAGAGGCGCGGTGGCGAGCGGGGCGTGATCCGGATCGCCACCGAATCGACCCTTGGCACGGGGCGGAAGGCCCCTCTCGGCACCTTGCACACGAGCTCGACGGCCGCGTGCAGCTGCACCCCCACCGACAGCGCGCCGTACCTCCGCGTCCCCGGCGGGGCGGCGATCCTCCGGGCGACCTCCGCCTGCACGGTCAGCACGATGTCGGTCGGATAGGGCATCTCCAACAGTCGGAAGATTATCGGCGTCGTGATGTTGTACGGAATGTTGCCCACGACATGGGCGCGGCTCCAATCCCTGACGAGCGAGCGGAGGTCCAGCTTCAGGACATCGCCGTGGACCACCCTGACGTCGGCGCGATCGGCGTGGCGCGACTCCAGCTCGGCGAAGAGGTCGTCGTCGAGCTCGACCAGCGTCAGCTGGAGAGAGCGCTCGACCAGGTGCGTCGTAAGGGCGCCCCGCCCCGGCCCGATCTCGACTACCGGGTCGTCCGCTCCCGCCGCCACTGCGTCGGCGATCCTGCGCTGGAGATTCGGGTCGACGAGGAAGTGCTGGCCCAGCGAGCGCTTGGCCGCTCTCGGTGCTCGCGCGAGACTTTCCACGGGCTGCTAGTCCTCCAGCGCCTCCTCGAGGTCGTGCGCGATCCTGAAGAAGGTGTCCAGCCGCGTGAGCGCAAGGAGGCCGTGGAGTTCGTCGCTGAGGGCGGCCAGGCGGAGGTCGGACCCCGCGGCGTGAATCTCCTTGGAGATGGTGATCAGAGCCCCCAGCCCCGAGGAGTCGATGAAGGTGGTGCGCGAGAAGTCGATCACGATGCGAGGAGGGCCGACCTGCAGGGCGAGCAGCACTTCGCGCTTGAACTCCTGCCGATTCCCCACGATGAGCTGGCCCTGAATCTCGAAGACCACAGCGCGGCCGACGTTGCGCTTGACGAAGGACATCTACTGGTTCCAGAGAGGACGGCGTTGCACGATTCTAGGAAGTTGGGTCGGTGCCGGCCAGGAGGGCGGTGATCGCCGCGACGAGGGTAATGTCGCGACTCGATGCGCCCCGCGACAGGTCGTTCAGAGGTGCCCTCAGACCCTGTAGAATGGGCCCTAGGGCCCTCGCTCCAGCGAGCCGCTCGACCAGCTTGTAGGCGATGTTGCCCGACGAGAGGGACGGAAATACGAGCGTGTTGGCACGTCCGGCCACCTCCGAGCCGGGGGACTTCGTCGCGGCGACCTCTGGGATCAGCGCCGCATCGCCCTGTAGCTCACCGTCGGCCGCTACCCCTGGGCACGACGCGCGAAAGAGCCGTACGGCATCTCGGACCCGCTCGACCGCAGGACCCCCGGCGCTGCCCAGGGTGGAGTAGGAGAGGAAGGCCACCCTGGGTTCATCGCCCACGACGACCTGTCGTGCGCGCGCCGCCTCCAGCGCTATCGCTGCGAGCTGCCGCGCATCGGGCTCCGGAACGACGGCGGCGTCGGTGAAGGTGAGAACCTCGGCCCCGCGTCCCCTGAAGTCGGCGACCTCGATGTAGAAGGAAGACGAGAGCGTCCTGACGCCCGACCTCAGTCGGACCCCCCGGAGCGCCGCCCTGATGACATCGGCGCTGGTGAGGACCGCACCGGCCACAACCCCATCCACCTCGCCCCGCCGGAGCATCGCGACCGCCGTGGCCAGAGATTCCACCCCCCCTCCGCCAGCGACCACGGGCTCGGCGATCCCGCCTCTTCGGAGCTCCGCGACTGCCCCCTGCACGCGCACGTCGTCACCCTCGGCGAATGCGATCGTCCTGTTCAGCCGTCGGGCGCGCCGGACCAGCTCATCCGGGAAGCTCACCTCCGAGGCACCCTCACCCAGGCCTAGGCAGGCGACGGCGCAAGCGCTCCAGCACGGGGGGCGATACGGCGGCGCTCACGTCGCCCCCTAGCGAAGCAACCTCGCGCACCAGCGAGGAGGAGAGGAAGGAGTACCTGACCTCGGGGGTAAGGAAGATCGTCTCGACGTCCGTCCAGAGCTCGCGGTTCATCTGCGCCATCTGGAACTCGTAGTCGAAGTCGGAGACCGCGCGGAGACCCCGAATGATGAAGCGCGCCCCGGCCTCGCGGGCAAAGTCCACCAGCAGCCCCGAAAAGGAGACGCACTCGACCCGCTCCTGGGCGCCGAAGACCTCCGCCATCAGCTCGAGACGCTCCCCGACCTCGAAGAGGTGTCCCTTCGCCTGGGTGGCGCTCTCGGCCACACCCACGATCAGCCGGTCGCAGAAGCGAAGCGTGCGCCTGACCACATCCTCGTGACCCAGGGTGACCGGGTCGAACGAGCCGGGGTAGACGGCCACGATCGGTCGGTTGGCGCTCATCGGCACTCTCCTCCCTTCGGGGTGTGGCGGCCACCCGCGCGCCTGGCGGTGGACCGCCCAGCTATCTGTCAATCACAGTTGTCACAATGTCAACCGCAGTTGTCTGCTGTAAGCGACAACCGCTCCTCGATCATCCCCCCGTGTCCTCCAGACGTCTCAGCCGACGGGCGATCAGCCAGACCCAGATCAGGATCGCGATCCAGGCGACCGCGTACGCCAGCAGCACATGCACGAAGGGACGGAGAGCCCCGCGGCCAGCTTCGCCCTGAGCAGCAAGGACCGCAGGCGACAGGGTGACGCCGAGCGCAGCGACGACTGCGCAGGCGGCCCTGACTCCCGCGTCGAAAACGCGGCCCCCTCCTGGCAGCCCGTGGACACCGCCGCGACGGATCATCCGAACCCTCCACCACCACCGCGTCGCGACGGAGCAGCGGCTGCCATGCGCCAACGCAGCCTCTCGAGGGCGTAGCGGAATGTGAAGAGGCCCAGGAAGAGCATCGCGAAGCCGAGGAAGGAAACCAGCAACGTGGCGAGCATGTCCGGGTGCAGGGTGGGGCCCTCCGACTTGAGCACGACGGGGCCCGGGTGCAGCGAGCGGAAGTGGAGGACGCTCACATGGATCAGCGGGATGAAGAGCGCTCCGACGACCGCGACCACCGCCGCGAAGCGTCGGCCGCGCCGAGCGTCGGAGATCGAGCCCCGCACCAGAAAATACCCCACATAGATGAACCAGAGGAGGAGCGTCAGCGTCAGCCTCGGCTCCCACGTCCAGTAGGTCCCCCACGCAATCCGCCCCCAGAGCGGACCCGATACGAGCATGATCGCCCCGAAGACGATGGCGCCCTCGGCAGCCGATACCGCGGCCGAGTCCGCCCGCTCGTCCTCCAGCCAGAGGTACGCGGCGCTCGCCAGGGCGGCGATCCCGATGGCAAGGAAGCAGCTCCACGCGGCTGGCACATGCACGTAGAAGATGCGCTGCACGACTCCCTGCGCGGCCTCCGTCGGCACCCAGAAGGCCATCATCCAGTGGCTGAAGAGGACGACCGCAACTCCGGCCGTCGTGAGCGCGAGGCCAACCGCCTGAGCCCTACGCGACATGGATTCTCTCTCCCCATAGCAGCCCGTGGACAAACCTCCCACGGCATTCGAGCGGCGCTGCATCTCCCCTGGACCGCTTCGCGTGCCTGCCCATACTGTAATCTATACCTTACGTTATGTAATCCATGGTTTACAATGCGAACGTCCCTAGCTTCACTCTGCGTTGCTCCTTGGGCCGGTAGCGCTGCTACCAGCCCTTGCGGCCCGCAGAATGCACCCTGGCGGCATTCGAGGGGCGCTGCATCCGTGCTGGATCGCCTTGCTCTGCGTTGCTTCTTGGGCGAATGGCTCCGCCATGCGCCCCGCAAAGCGCCTTGCCAGCCCGGCGCTTCGCCCCTCTCTGTGCTCGCCCGGGCGCATCCACGGACCGCTTCGTCGCGCCTTGCCAGCGGGGCGCTTCGCCGCTCTCGGTGCTCGCGCGAGATTATCCACGGACTGCTATTCGTCGGTCAGGTGGCGAAAGAGCGCCACGCCGGCTGCGACCGCAACCAGCGCAAAGGCCCAGAGCACTCTAACCGCCCCCGAAATCTCTGGCCATGGGCGTTCCAGGAAAACCCGCCCCGAAGCGGTGGCACCGAATAGGACCGCCGGCACGAGGAGCGGGAGGGCCAGGACGGGGAGGAGCGTGTCGCCGAGGGTGGAGTGCCGCGATATCCGGCCGAGGAGCGTACCCACGGCCGCGATCCCGATCGTGCCGGGGAGGAGCACGGCCGCATGCGCCAGAGGTGAACCGACGCTCCGGACCCCCAGAAACGCCGTCACCGAGACGAAGGAGAGCGCCGTCACGATCCAGACGAGCGCCAGATGCGCGGCCACCTTGCCGAGGTAGAGGGCGTGGCGCGGGATGGGGGTCAGCAGCACATGGCGGAATGCGCCGTCCTCCTCCTCCGGGTCGAAGATGCGGCCCGCTCCGCCCATGGAGGCGAAGAGGAGTGTCAGCCAGAGGAGAGCCGCAGCCACATCGCGCCCCGCAACTGCGCTCCGGTCGAGGGCGAAGCCGAAGAGAAGGCCGGCGAGCACGGCGAAGGCGGCCATCGCTGCCAGCCGCCCCCGCGAACGGGCTTCCAGACGCAGGTCGTTTGCGGCTACAAGCCAGATCCAGTGGGCGAGCGCCCTCAACTCTGGCTCGACTCTGGGGAAAGGTGGGCGACGAGCGCGCCCGGGTCGGTCGGCGGAGCTCCCTCGTACCCCTTGCGGCCCCGCCGGAGCACGACGATCCGGTCCGCGAGGCGCACGGCGCGACCCAGGTCGTGAGTTACCAGGAGGACGGTGCAGCCGGAGTCCCGACGCGCTGCAAGCACACCCTCGAGGAGACGCGCGGCCTCGTTGTCCAGTCCCGCGAAGGGCTCGTCGAGGAGGAGGAGGCGCGGATCGCTCAGCAGGGCGCGGGCGAGAGACACCCGCTGGGCCTGGCCGCGCGAGAGCGTCGACACTCGCCTATCCGCCAGGGTGGCCGCACCCACGGAGGCAAGCGACTCGGCCACCAACTCGCCCGCCCCACGGCGAGGCAGGCCGTGCAGTCCGGCAAAGAGGCGCAGGTTCTCGGCTGCGGTCAGAGCCAGGTAGAGGCCGGTGCGGTGCGACACCACGGAGACGCTGCGCCTCCACTGGGGGTCCGATCGCGAGATCGGCTGCCCATCCGCGATGACCGAGCCTCCGTCGGGCCGCCGCTCCCCGCTCATGATCCTTAGCAGCGTGCTCTTCCCCGCCCCATTCGGACCCACCACCGCCACGACGCTCCCCGACTCGGCGAGGATGCTCACCTCCTCGAGCGCCCTGGTGGCGCCGTAGCGGCACGAGACGCGCCGGGCCTCGAGCGTCAAGGGCTGCTAGGCGTCGGCAAGCGCCCCGCCGCATTCGCCGCAGTAGCGCGCTCCGAAACGGTTGACGTGCTCGCACACCCCGCACTGCAGCCCCGCCTCCAGGGCGCGGCGCATCTCCGCGATCTCCGCCTCCAGCTCGGCGTCCTCGTCCGCTTCCCCCTCTCCGCCAGCCGGCGCCAGATGCGCGAGTGCGCTGTGCGCCAGCTCCGCCCTGAGCGTCTCGTAGTCGGCGCCCTCGAGCTTGCCGGTGGCGCGGTCGTACTCGAGCTCGCGGAGCGCCACGAGCGCCACCCTGCGCCGCGCCCTCGCCTCGGCGGCGCCGCTGTCTCCGTCGTAGAGGGGGGCGCTCCTCCCGGCGAAGATGGGCTCCAGCACCGCGAGGACCACACCGGTGGCCAGGAGGACCGCGCCCACTACGGCGACCACCGCACCCTCGGCAGAAAAGTTCTCACGCCGCCGCCCGGGCAGGGGCGCCGGCCCGCACCGGTCGGAGTTGCGGCCCAGCAGCCCGTGGACAAAATCCCCCCGGCATTCGAGCGGCGATGCATCCGCGCTGGCCGCTTCGCTTCACCCGCCCGCGCTGTAAAGTATACATTACACTATGTAATGTCTGTTATACATTTTACCACTCCAAGGCTGCGCTCTGCGTTGCTCCTCAGCCCAATAGCCCTGCAAGTCGGCCGCCCGGAATCCCATGATGTCCGAAGTCGTCCATAACAGTTCGTAACATCTTGCATTTACAACGCTTTAGGTAGGGTTTCTCCTACCCCTGCCGTCCAGCTACGATCCTTGCCATCCCGCTCCATCCCGGCTACGATTAGGGGATGGATAATGGTAACAGAACCCCCACGAAACGCCCGCGAGGCAAGCCCAGGGGCCGCCATCCACACAAGCGGCTCTCGGCCCCCTTCGTGCGCTCCGCTCCGCCCGGAAGACACTGCGACGGAAACGGACTCTACCTCTACGTCCAGAAGACCGGAACCCGCAGTTGGATTCAGCGCCTCGTCATCCGGGGACGCAAGCGCGAGCTCGGACTCGGCAGCGTCGAACTCGTCTCTCTCGCGGAGGCCCGCGAGCAGGCGCTCGCCAACCGCAAGCTCGCCCGCGCGGGCGGCGATCCCTTGGCCGAGAAGCGGCGGCTGGTCGGCATCCCCACCTTCGCCGAGGCCTCGAAGCTCGTCGTCGAGCAGAAGCGGGCCGGGTGGCGGAGCGCGGCGTACGCGAAGGAATGGTTCCGCAACTTGGAGATCCACGCCTTCCCCCGCATCGGGGACGTGGCCGTCTCGGAGGTCACGAGCGGCGACGTGCTGGAGATCCTCACTCCCATATGGCACACCAAGGGTCCCACGGCGCGGTTCGTCCACATGCGCATCCGGGCGGTGCTGGAATGGGCCATCGCAATGGAGTGGCGGACCGACAACCCCTGCGACCGGATCCTTCACCTGCTGGGACCGCAGCACGATGTCGTCACCCACCACAAGGCCCTGCCTCACGGCGAGGTCGCCGCGGCCGTCGCGAAGGTGCGGGCGGCGGATCCGGGGAGGGTGGACACGTTGGCCTTCGAGTTCCTTGTCCTGACGGCGGCGCGGGGCGCCGAGGTCCGTGGCGCGGTGTGGAGCGAGATGGATGAACGCTCGGGTGTTTGGACGATCCCCGCAACCCGGATGAAGACCGGGCGCGAGCAGCGGGTGCCGCTGTGCGGGCGGGCGCTGGAGATTCTGGAGGCGGCCCGAAAGCTGGAGGGCGGGAAGAATCCGGTCGTGTTCGTGAACGAGCGCGGGAGGACGCTGGACGGGAAGCGGCTGAACCGGCTCTTGAGGAAGCACGGGATCGCGGCGGTGCCGCACGGGTTCCGGTCGTCGTTCCGGGACTGGGCGGCGGAGAAGACGGACCATCCCCGGGAGGTGGTCGAGGCGGCGCTCGCGCACGTCGTCAAGAGCAAGGTGGAGGCGGCGTACCGCCGCACGGACCTGTTCGAGCGAAGACGCCGCCTGATGGCCGACTGGGAAGCGTATCTCGCGGGCCGGAGAGCGGGCACCTAGACCTGACGCCCCGCCGACGGGCTCAGAGGCCGTTTCGGGGCTTTCCAGAAGCTTTTCGGGTGATCTACGGGCCACAGGAGCGCCTAGGATGGACGATCTCGGGTCTCCGAGGGGTACTGGTCGGGTGCAAGGCGGGGCTCGGCAGAGCGCGCCGCCGTCGCCCTCGCCGTCCGTGAGACCGGCGACGACGAGGCGGTGGACCTTGCCCGCGATGGTCCGGTCGATGCTGTTCCGGGCGATGCCCGGAGCGGTGTTTCGGAGGCGTCCGCCGCGCTGGCTCACGACCGTTAGTGGTCGTCAGCCAGCACACGCCACGTTGAACGTGGCGGCTGACGAGGGGCTCCGCCCCCTCGACCCCCGGAAGGTGCCGCCGCAACGCTGCGGCGTGAACTGCGGCCCGTGCCGGTTGGCGCTGGAAGGCACGCCAATCGCCTAACGCAGAAAGCACGGTTCCCCCTCGGCAGACTCCGGTGGGTGCACGATCCGCTGCACCAGCCCGTCGGAGTCGTCCTCCTGCCACTGCACCTGTACGCCGGAGAGTGCGAGTTGCGCACCGGCTTGGTCGTCGCCGAGCGGAGCCACCGCGAAGGGGCCGAGCACGCTCCGGGACGACTGGGTGAACAGGTGGTCCCGCATCGCCGTGCGGTCGATCTCCCCGTCCCCGCCGAGCGAGGCTTCCATCGATTCGGCGACCAACTCGACCGCGCCGAACCCGGCGGCCACCGTGTGGTCCGGGAGAGCGCCGTGCGCACGCCGGTAACGCTCGACGAAGTCGTCGCTCTCCGCGATGAAGCCGGATGTCTGGATGCCCGGCAGCCATGGCGTGTTGCCAACCACGCATCTCGCCGCTTCACCCACTCGATCGACGAACTGCGGGTCGGAGGGGCCGTGGTTGAGGCTGAACAGCATGGGCGCGTAGCCGCTCTCCGCCACGGCGTTCGCCAACGCCAGGGCCTCCGCGAAGTAGGCCGATCCGGCGAACACGTCCGCGTCGGCGTCCCTCGCCGCCCGCGCCAGCGCCATCGGGTCCGCCTCGCCGAGTGCGTAGGAGCGGTCCATTACGATCTCCAGCCCATGAGCAGCCGCCGCCTCCCGCGCGCCTCTCGCCATCCCGGCCGGAAAGGTGGAGTTCTCGTAGACGAGAGCGACGGTCCGGGCTCCGTGCCCCGCCGCGAGCGCAACGGCCCCCTGATGGAACGAGGGCGACGGATTGAGGAGTTGAAGGCTCCAACGGCGTCCGCGTCCCCTCCAGAGCTCGGGCGCGGCCGCCAGCGATGCGACCATCGGCCAGCCGGCGGCCTCCGTCACGTTCATCACCGCCTCGGTGACGGGACTGCTGTACGGTCCCAGGACGGCGTCGACCGAATCGCTCGCGACGAAGTCGAAGTAGTGGCGGGCGGCGGCCAATGGGTCGCTGCCATCGTCCAGGAGAAGCAGGCGGACCTCCCTGCCGTTGATTCCGCCCTTCTCGTTGAGCATTTCGACGGCTAGGCGATAGCCGTCGGCCATGTCCGTGCCGGCCTTGGAATGCGGTCCGGTCTCCGAATAAGTGGCGGCAAGGGTGATAGGTCGTGGCTCGGGCGCGACCGGACTCTCGCGGCAGCCCGAGGTCAACGCGATCAATGGACCAGCCGCAACGGCAAGCAGGAGGGGACGCCAGTCGATCATGGTCTATGCACTTGGGGGGTTGCTCAGTTGCCATGGACCTGTCCCGGAACCGGGAGATCCTTGGGGCGGTTCGGTCGTCCATCGCGGAGCAGGTCGCTGCTGCCGGAGAAGGGGTCGCAGGCGGAGACTCTCGAAGACTGAGGCCCCCCGGAAGCAGGCACACGAAGCCATCGGAAGCGGATTCTGTCAAGGGGGGCAGGCGCGCCCATCCCCGTGGCCGCACCGGCGACGGGTTCAAGGGCGGCGCGTAGCGTGCCCGTTCCGAACTGGGGGTTCAAGGGGAGCCTCCCCTGGCCAGACCGCGACGTTCAACGTCGCGTCGGCTGGCTCAGGACCGGTAACGGTCCTGAGCCAGCACCTCACCGAACCGGTCCGGGCTCCGAGTCGTGACGCTCGCTTGGAGCCCGCTTCGGGCGGCGTAGACGCAGCGGAAGACAGCGGTTTCGCGGTCAGCCAATCGATGTGCCTCCCGGCATGATTCGGGCACGAACGACGTACTGCACGTCCAACTCGTCCGTCACGATCAGCCATGCCGAGCCGCCTCGTACAGCCGGGGCGACCTGATCCCAAAGACTGAGGCCCGCTCCCAAGCTCGCCGTTCCAAGATGGCTGCCGTCCCCCGAGTAGACATCGAACAGGATTCCCCCGTCCGCTGAAGGTGTGCGTACCCACAGGTTGCCCTCAGCCGACTGGAAGATGGCCTCGACGGCGGGCTTGACGTTGGGGATGCGAGACCAGTCCCACTGGCTGCTCACACCCCGGTCCGCGAGCATCTGGCGCATCGCGGCGATCACCGAGTCGCGCTCGACCTCCGGCACGGGGACGGGAGGTCTGCGGGTTTCGACCACGAGAGTCGTGTCTCCGCCCGGTTCCCACCGCGACAGCCGGTATTCGGGATCGCCGTCCCGCGTGGACCACGCGGTGCCCCGCGAATCGAGGTGCGTGACCTCGGAAGCGAAGTACGGGATCCCGTACAGCATGTATCCGCGGTCCAGCGCTTGGTAGAACGTGCCCGGCTGTCTCTCGGGATCGTACTCCTCGTCCTCCGGTTCATCGCTGGGCAACGGAATCGAGTCCACCAGCGTCATCGTCAGATCGTAGACGCGAATCTGTCTCCGGGTCCCGTCCCACCACGGGCGGTGGATGCGGCTTCCATCCACCATCGCGCCATTCCACACCCAGCCGTAGTTGCCGTCGTCGAACGGAAAGGACTCGATGAAGCCGTCCTCGGGGTCGAAGACCGACATGCGACCGTTCCGCCCGTCCGGGACCCAGATGCGTCCGTTGGGGCCAAGCATGAGACCGTTCGCGTCCGCGAACTCGCCGGGTCCCTGCCCCTTGCCGCCATGGGTGGCGACGTAAGCGCCATCGGGGCCGAACACTCGTAGTTCCTGAATCTGGGAATCCAGGACGGCAAAGCCCCCGCCGTCCAGAGCCACGAGGCCCTTCAGATAGGCGAACGCGTCCGGTCCGGTGCCTTCGAGGGTGCCGACGCGGAGTTCCTCGACAAGCGTCCAAGTGGGAGATGCGTTCGCCGCCGGGATGTTCGTGACGTGGACCGTGCCGGAAGGCAGCATGACTCGTAGCGTGGTCCAGTCACTCCGATCCTCTGAGTCCCCGCAACCGGCCAACGCCACCCACGCCCCGCCGATCAGTATCGCTCGCGTTCGTTCGTACATCGTTCAACTCCGTCTCGCCATCAGCGCAACACGCGGGCCACCTCGCGTCGCCCGCCGTGTCCAAGATCGCACTGCTGACGCGTGCTCGCCACTCGAACGGCGGCGCAAAGTCGTCCTCGACAGGCTTCTTGCCTACATTGGAGGGGACGAATCCTGACTCACCGATCAACGTCTTGGCCCGATGAGAACCGTGCTCACAGCACTACTGCTCGCGTTCGCGTGCGGCGGCCAGCCTGAGATCACGCCTCCCGAGCGCGATCCCACCGTAAACGGAGACTGGTCCGGCTCCTTCGGGCCGATAACCGTGCGCTATTCGCTGAGAGAGGCCGAAGGGGCCATCACCGGCAACTTGGAATTCGTTGCAATCAACCTCGTTGAGGGTAGCGGGTCGGTCCAAGGAACGCGCACTGGCCAACGCATTGAGTTGCGCGCTGACGAGGCTCACTTCGTGGAGCTTGCCCTTGACGCCCAGATGACCGGCAGCGCCACCTTCGGCGGCACCCAGTCCGGAGACGAGATCACAGGCGAGTTCGGCTTCCGAGCCACGGGGACTGACCCGGAGAGCGGACGCCCGTTCGCCGTTGAGATACAACCCGGCCCTGCGCCGGTCACCCTCGTACGATTGCGGCGGTAGGGGAGAACGGTCCGTTACGATGCCGAAGACCGGTAGACTCGGCCCCGGCGGCCCGATGGAGGCCGATCAGGGTGAGGGGCTGTGACCCCAGTATCCATCTCACAAGCGGACGCTCGTTTTTCGCGAAGCAACCTGCCTCGCAA
>JAPOYJ010000058.1 GCA_026706635.1 Gemmatimonadota bacterium
GAGCAGCACCAGCTCTGGCCGCCCGGGCGCGGACTCCCGCCAACCATCCCAGAATGCGCGGATCGGGCCGTGCTTCCCGGCGCGAGCGATCGTCATCGCGGCGTCCGAGTCCTGGTCGAGCGTAGCCACGCCGCCCGGTCCCGCCAGCGTGATCTTCGCGAGCGTCGCCGCCCACACCCCCTCGACCGGCAGCGCGTAGGTGAAGACCGACCCCTTGCCCGGCAGGTCGTCCACCTCCGGCATGTCGAAGCTGAGCGCGAAGAGGACCTCCCCGTCCTCGGCCTGCCCGACCAGCTGGTGGTCGCCGCCGGAGTGCGGCAGCTCCGGGGCCAGCTCGATCACGAAGGATGGCTTCAGGTATGGCCTCCCCTCCTCGTCCAGGCCACCCCAGAGGAGGAGGGACTGCACCGTGGACGAGCTCGGGGGCATGTACATGCTGCTTCGGGCCCGGCGGTAGCGGGCCGCCTTGTCGAAGAAGTAGCCGCTGATCCAGTTCGGAGCGCAGTAGCCCATCATGTCGTAGTAGTCGTCCTTGTCGCGCACGGAGTCCGTCCGGAAGGTCCACCCGTAATTCCCTATGGAGCCGTCCTCCTGTGGGAAGCTCGGGTCGGGGTCGGCTGGGTCGTTGCACGGAGCGTGGCGCAAATTCAGGTTGTGTCCGAGCTCGTGGGCGATCGTCACTCCATGGGGAATCGAGAAGCTGGCCTTGTGGTTCAGCCACGCAACCCCCGCGGCGCAGGTGACGGTCCCGCTCATCTGTCCCTGGTAGTAGCCATCGCCTCCGTCGGAGAGTCGTATCGTGTTGGTCTCGCGAAGGAGGTCGTGGGCACAGTTGGAGGAGGACTCGGTCGCCTTGAAGGCGTCCACCTCGAGCCTGTCCATGGGCAGCAGGTCGAAGGTGGCGTGAAGTCGGGCATCTTCCTCCTCATCCTCCGCCATGTCCGCCACATAGTCCAGGATGGCCGAGTCGGGGTCGTCCTCCCAGAGGAAGGGTATGACGGTCAGCTCGAAGAGGGCCAGCTGGTACACCGAATACTCGATGTAGTCCTCCTCGGGGATCCGTTTCGCGACACCCAGCTCCTCGTCCAGCGTCCCCTCCGGGTCGACCTGGATGTACATCTCCAGATTCGGCTGAATGAAGTCGGCCGAGATGTCGACATTCACCGAGAGCTCCGACGAACCCTCGTCGATGTAGGTCGGGATCGACTCCTCCTTCGCCGGGAGGTCGACCGACCCGAGCTCCTCGCCGTCGACGAAGAAGTACGCCTTCGAGGGGGGAATCTCCTCGTGCGTCGAGTACTCCGAGGTCACGAAGAGACGGAGCGTGGCCATCTTGTCGGCGACGAGCGGGACCACCGCCGTGTCCTCGAGCGACTGGACCGCCTGGACGAGATAGGCGCCGGGCTCAACCGCCTCGCACACCTTCACCCGCCGCTCCGGAATGCGCTCGAGCCAACCCGCGAAGACGCTGCTGTTCGGGGCGCAGACCTCGGTGCCTCCCGCCATGAAGGCCTCCAAGTCGCGGAGGTCCCGGAATTCGTCCCCGAGCTCGGCGGTCAGATCGGCATTGCCCGAGATACGGAGCTCGGTGAGCGGTTGCGCCGAGATGGAGACCGGTAGCTCGCCGGAGAGGGTGTTCGACTCCAGGTCAAGTCGCTCCAGGTACTCGAGCGCGCCCAGCTGGGGCGCAATCCTGCCGACCAGGTTGTTGTCCGTAAGGGTGATCGCGACCACGTTCCCCTCGTCGTCCACCTCGATGCCGTACCAGCTGTCCAGATCGGCGTCCGTGCCCCAGTTGTCGCTCCTGGTCCACTCTTCGCCCGCCGCCTCCTCGTAGATGAACTCGAGGATGCGCCGCTCTGGAATCGGGGTGACTAGAGCGGGCACATCCTGGTACGACCTGGCGCTGTCGCTGTCCATCGCCCAGACGGTGATCCGCGCCTCCCCCCTGCCCACCGCCTCCAGGATCAGGGTGTCCTCCTCGTTCAACCGGGCGGTGAGGACCGCCTCGTCCGAGGAGGTGGCCTCGAAGGTGACGGGGTCGCCGTCCAGATCCTGGAAATGATCGGGGAGGTGGAAGGCGGCGACCTGTCCGATGTAGCGCTCCAGCGAGGGGATCGGGTCGACCAGCGTCGGCGGCCTGTTGCCGACCGTCGCCGATACCTCGTGATCCGCCTCGAGGCCCCCGGCGTCCGTCGCCTTGACCGCGATCGTGGCTTCGCCCTTGTCCTCGGGGGCGACATCCATCTCGCTGCCCCTGACGGTGACCGTGACGACCTCGGTGTCGGAAGAGGTCGCAGAGAAGGTGAGGGGTTCCCCTTCGGGATCGGTGAAGTGCTCGGAGAGGCGGACCGTTACCGTCTCGCCGATGTAGCTCGTGATCGCCGGAATTGCGGTGCTGGTGTACGGGTACTGGTTGGGCGGCGGTGGGGGGTCAACCTCTCCGCATCCGGCTGCCCAGGCGAGGACTGCGGCGAGGGCCAACAGCCCGACGGTCGATGCGATTCGGGGTGGGGTGCGCGGCATGTGACTCCTCTCCTTGCAATGCTCGGGGCGTTTCTTCGCAGGGGGCCCGAGGGAGCTGGCCCGACCCTAGCAGCCCGCGGACAAACCTCCCACGGCATTCGAGGCGCGCTGCATCTCCGCTGGAGCGCTTCGCGCATCCCGGTGCTCGCGCGAGATTATCCACGGACTACTAGGATAGTGCCCTGCCGGATGGGCTTCGGCAAGTGGCGTCGGGAGCAGGCGGAGCCGCAGGTACGGGAATTGCGGGCCGGGATGTGCGCCCGCAGGCTGCTATTTGGCTGCTAGCGTTCCTCCACCGAGACCGGCGGCCCCTCCCCGCTCCCGAGCCGGAGCTCGGCGGGGGGCTCGACCTCCCGGCGCACGTACCCCAGCCCCACCACCTCGTCCAAACGGGGTGAGCGAGCCGACGACGTAACCCGGCCCCGCGGCCTCTCCACCCCCGGCTGAAAGAGCTCCTGGCCAGCCAGCGGCAACGCCTCCCCGAAGCGGAGCCGCCTCAGGTGCCAGTTCACGCGCCCCCGGTCGCGCAGGCGCACGATCACCTCCTGGCCGGTGTAGCACCCCTTCCCGTGGTCGAATGCCCGGTCCCCAAGACCCGCCTCGATCGGGATCGTAGTGTCGTCCATATCCGCCCCGAAGGCCGGGTACCCCGCCTCGATCTGGAGGGTGCGCCACACCTCGGTGCCCACGGGCGCGCCCCCCTCCTCCTCGCGCAGGCGACGCCACCACCCGGCAGCCGAATCCGCGGGCACCCAGAGGTTCCAGGAGGGTACCTGCTCGAGGCCACGGGCGACGACGGCGCCACCAGCGAGAGGGCCGCCACAGAGCACCGCCAGCCCGGACGCGGGCGCTCTTCCGCACGTCTTCGCCACGGCATCCTGGGCGCGGTTCCCCACCACCGAAAGCAGCGCCACCCGGTCGCCGAGATCCTCGAAGCGGGCGAAGCGTGGGGGCAGGTAGCGAACCAGCCGCTCCCTGACTGCCGCGCCGGCCGCCGCCGCCACCTCCAACCCGATCCCGGCATCCTCGTCGGCACCGAGCCAGAGCGCAACCAGATCGGTAACCATGCGGCCCTTCCGCGTGAGGATGGTCCCGTACGAGGCGTCCCCTTCGAGGATGGCCGCGCCCTGCTCTTCTTCCGCCTCCGCTTCACCTTCATCGCCCGCACCCATGTCGCGCCCAGCCGCGACGGGCGTGGGCGGATCGGGTACCGCGTTGGTGACGATCCCATTCAGCATGCGTCGGGGCGCTCGTCCGTACACTCGGAGCAGGCGGCGATCGCGCCGGCAGACGACGCCGCACCCCAGGGTGGCCGCCCGGTACTCGCCATAGGGGTCGCCGAAGCCCGCGGGAGCCTCCCCGGATCGTCCCCCGGCCTCCGCGCCCTCCTGCGATAGGAGCTCGAAGAGTGTCCTCATCGGAACCGGGTCGCTAGCACTGGTGCAGGCATTGTAAACCGTAGATTACATATTGTAAAGCAAAGTTTACAGTATGACAGGAGGGCGAAGCGACCCGGCGGGGGTGCAGAGCCACTCCTGCCGTGGCAGCTTTGCCCACGGGTTGCTAGGCGCCCTCCGGCCCGGGCACGCGTCCCGCCCTGAGGGTGCGGAGCAGCTCCTCGATCCGCTCCGCGTCCGCGGCGTTGGGCGCAAAGGCCAGGTAGGCCTCCAGCTGCGCCACGGCCTCCTCGGCACGCCCGAGGCTGGCGAGCAGACGACCCCGGTCGCGAATCTGCCGCCTCGAGGTGGGGCAGACGAGCAGAATCCGTTCCACCGCCGCCAGCGCCCGCTCGCCGTCGCCCGCACGGAGGTAGATCCCCTTCAGGTGCAGGAGGAGCCGGAGCGCCATCTCGCGCCTCGTGCAGGCCCGGAAGTCGCACTCAGGGCGGACGTTCGAGGTGTCGGCGCCCTCGTCGGAGCGCTGCCAGGCTTCCGTCGCCCCCTGGCGACCGGGGCGGGTCGGTCGGCGGCCTAGAACCCGTCGCACCTCGTCCCTCCTCCTCATCGCGCCGCCGTGGAACGGGTCGATCAGGAAGGACACCGCCTCGCCGCGGTACCTCACTAGGAAGTGCCCCGGAACGCTGACGCCCTCGATTGGCAGCCCGAGTCGCCACCCCACCTCCAGGAGCACGATCCCGAGCGTCAGAGAGGTGCCCACCCTGCGGTCGAGCACATCGTTCAGGTAGCAGTTGCGGGGATCGTGGGGCTCCTCCCGGTTTCCGCGCAGGCCGCCGATCGCGAAGAGGCGTCTCTTCGCCTCCTCCAGCACCACCGTCGGCATTCGCTCCACCCCGAGGCGGTCCAGCGTCTCGGCCGCCAGCAGGTCGAGGCGCAGCAGGTAGTGCTCGATCGGGAGCTGCGGATACTCCTCCCGCGCCACGAGGAGGACGGCGCGGGCGAGGTTGATCTCCCCGTCCGGGCGCTCCAGCTCGCGGGCGAGGTTCTGCCTCGGCGAGAGGGCGGGCGCGCTCATCGGAGCACCGGTGCTACCGACATGACACAGCCTGGATCGGGGTGGTGTGGGGTCATGGGGAACAACGTATCACGCATCCGGGCGCGGGGTCAGTCCCGACTGGCGGGCGAGGGTGACCGACCGGCAGCGCGATCTCCTGTCTACTTATGATGGGCGCGTCCCACACCCGCCCCGCCCGACGCCTTCGCCGCGAAGATCGCGTCGCGCCCCGGCGACCCTCCCAGGCGCGGCGCAAAGAAGCGCGTCGCGAGGGCTTCCATCACCGTCCCGGCGGTGCGCTCCTCACACAGCGCCACGACGCAGCCCCCGAACCCGGCCCCGGTCAGCCGAGCTCCCGCCGCCCCCGCCTCGAGCGCAATCTCGACGATCTCGTCCAGGCTGGCGGTGCTCACCTCGTAGTCGTCGCGGAGACTCGCGTGCGACTGCACCATGAGCTCGCCGAAGCGGCCCAAATCGCCGTCGCGCATGGCCCCTTCGGCGAGAGCGACCCGGCGGCCCTCGGTGACGACATGGCGGAAGCGCCGGAAGAGCGCGGGCGCGAGGACGCCGCGGGCGCGTCGAAGCACGCCGTCGAGATCGGGTTCGGCGACGAGATCGCGGTAGCCGCCCCCCACCCCCCGCAACGCCTCCCGGCACTGCCGCGCCCGCTCGTTGTACGCGTCGCGCGCCCCCGCCGACTTCTCCGCACGCTCGAGCGAAGACGCGACGACCCATCGCCACCTCTCCGGCACCGCCACCGGCGTTACCCGCAACGGCTCGAACTCGATGCAGAGCGCGTGCCCCTCCACCCCGTGCAGGCACGCCGCCTGGTCCATCCCGCCGCCGCGCGACCCGGCGAAGCGCTCCGCGCGGGCCATGAGCGCGGCGAGTTCCAGCCGGGATACGGTCTTCGCGGCCGGGCGCTCGCTGGCCGGGTCCTCGTCCGGCGCGAGTTCGGCCGCCGCCCGCCCCGCGCCGCCGTCGCCCGGTCCATCCTCCACCCCCATCCCGTTCGCCTTCAGCAGCGCCAGCGCACTCGCCACCACCAGCGCCGAAGAGGACGACAGCCCCGACGCGACCGGCACGTCGCCGCTCACCGTCCCCTCGATCCCGCGTCGCAAGTCGATGCCGTGCTCCAGCAGCCCCCGCGCCGCCGCCCGCACGTAGGTCGACCAGTCGCCCCGGTTCGCCGCCCTGATCGGACGTCGCAGCCGAAACGCGAAGGGTGCGAAGCGCTCCACGGGGCTGTGCAGCCTCACCGCCGCGTCGTCGGTGACGCGGAACTCGATGCGAATCGCCCGGTCGATCGCGATCGGCAGAACCGGCAGCCCGTTGTAGTCGGTGTGCTCCCCGATCAGGTTTACGCGCCCGGGCGCCACCGCCCGCCAGCGGCTCACGGTTCGCCCTTCACCCGCCCCTCGCTCCGAATGCCCCGGCGGGGTGGTTCGTCCACGCCCACCCGCCGCTCCCGCCCAATCCGGGAAGCGCCCAGGAAGAAGACCGCGGCCACGACCGCCAGCGCTATGACCGACCCGATGTTGTCGCCGAACTCGGCCCCGAGGTACCAGGCGGCGCAGACGATCGCGGCGCACGATGTGACGATCAGCGACATCGCGCTCCGGCCAAGCCCGTACCAGAGCCCGGCCACGCCCACCGACGCCACCACGAGCGCGGCGACCGGAGGGGGAGCATCGTAGAGATCGAGGGGCGTGGCGAACCCGAGCGGTATCGCGATCCCGACCGAGAGCGCGACGCCGTGGACGTAGCTGGGGTTCGCGAGCCCCGCCGGTGCCCAGTGGATCGCCCAGAGGGCCACGGCGGTCACGAGGAGGAGCCATGCGTCGAGGGCGAGGAAGGGGACCTCCACCATCTCGAGCGCCACCGTCGCGGTCAGGATCACGAAGAGGAACCCGGCATAGAGGCTGACGACAAAGGCGCTCAGGACAGGCGGGCTGACGCCGCTGCCCCCATCCTCTCCCGGCCCGCCCCTCAGCTGGCGCCAGATCGTCAGCGCCATCGCCAACAGGGTGGCTGCCAGGACGCCGTCGAGCGTCCACACCAGCGCCTGGTCCGGGAGCGAGAGCGCACGGTGCAGAAAGACCGCCACGAAGCCGTAGCCGATCGCGACGGTCACGCCCGACATCACCCAGCTCGCGTGTGCGAAGAGGACGAGCGCCACGATCGGAGTCGCGAGCGAGAGCGTGCCCACCGCCACTCCGGCCGGGGTCCCGCTCGGCCACGCGGTCTGCGAGTATGCGTAGGCGGCCAGGAGGAGCGCCAGACCGCTCGACTGGAGGGCGCGCGCCACCGGCACCCAGCGGCGGGCGCGCACCATCCGGACGCCGAGCGCCACCACCAGGGCACCCGCCGCCCAGATGAGGAGCGAGCGGCCGCCGTCGTTCATGCGGGGCCACGACCAGGCGAGGAAGGTGACTCCGGCCACGACGAGGAGAACCCCGGCGGTGATCGAGACGGTGTACTGCGAGCGGCGGCGCTGCGTCCGGGTGGAGTGTGCGGCGTGGTCCCCGCGCAGGGCGGCCCCCTGCTCGGCGCTGACGAGGCCGTCCGCCTCCCAGCGGTCGATGGCGGCGCTGACTCGATCGTGGGGCATCTTCGGGCTGCCTCGCTTCCGGCTATGTGTGCGGGTGCCTAATGGCTGCATCTATACTAATCTGTCCGACCGACGCGTCCCCGAGGGACGCCGGCCCGACTGGCCCCAGACGCCGAGACCGCCAATGCACGGATCGCCAAAGTGAGCTCGCAGCGGTGGGAGGTCGTGAACCCCCCTGCGCTGGGAGCGCCTCGCGGATGGAACAACGGGATGCTCGCGCCGGCGGGAGGGCGCGTCCTCTTTGTGGCGGGGCAGATCGGGGTGGAGGCCGGGGACGACGAGGCCGGGGCGGCGGCCGAGTCGGTGTCGCCCAAGGTGCTTGCGAAGCAGTTCGGGGTCGCGCTCGCCAGAGTGGTCCAGGTGGTCGAGGCGGCGGGCGGCCAGGTCGCCGATATCGGGCGTCTGACGATCTACGTGACCGAGATCGAGAGCTACCGCCGGGGGCTCGCGGAGGTCGGCGCCGCCTACCGGAGCGCACTAGGCAGGCACTTTCCGGCGATGGCGCTGGCGGCCGTGACCGAGCTCGTCGATCCGCGCGCGGTGGTGGAGGTCGAGGCCACGGCCGTCATCCCGCAGGCTCGACCGGACCAGCTCTCCGCCATTGACCCTCTGGCGAAGGAACAGCCATGACCGCACTTGATCCCCTCACACTAGAACCCCCCCGCTCCTTCCTCCTGGACTTCGACGAGAAGACCGCCGTCGCCCGGATCACCCTGAACCGCCCCGAGCGGCTGAACGCGCTCACCTTCGAGGTCTACCGGGAGCTCCTCGCCACCTTCAGGGCGTTCGACTCCGAGGCCGAGGCGCGGGCGATCGTCGTCACCGGGGCAGGGCGCGCATTCTGCTCCGGCGGAGACGTCGAGGAGATCATCGGACCGCTCCTCGAGCGCGACTTCGAGGGGCTGCTCGACTTCACCCGGATGACGTGCGACCTGGTGGGAGCGATCCGCGCCTGCCGCCAGCCGGTCGTCGCGGCGCTGAACGGCACGGTGGCGGGCGCAGGGGCGGTGATCGCGACGGCGTGCGACGTGCGCATCGCGGCCGAGTCGGCCCGCATAGCGTACCTCTTCACGCGGGTGGGGCTCTCCGGTGCGGACATGGGCGCCGCCTGGATGCTGCCGCGGATCGTGGGGCTGGGACGAGCCACCGAGCTGCTCATGGCGGGCGACTTCGTCGATGCGGCCGAGGCGCACCGCATCGGGCTCTACAACCGGGTGGTGCCGGACGGGGAGGCGCTCGCAGAGGCCACCGCCTTCGCCGAGCGGCTCGCCCGGGGACCCTCCTTTGCGCTCGGCGTCACCAAGCAGGCTCTCGACGGCGAGTCCCAGATGGAGCTGGGGGCCGCTCTGGAGGCCGAGGCGCGGGCGCAGGCGATCTGCATGCTGAGCCCGAACTTCAGCGAGGCGTACGAGGCCTTCGTCGCCAGGCGCAGGCCGCGCTTTGTTTGACGCCGAGGGTCTTGCGCCCGATCCGGTCGCCGCCTTCCTGGAGGAGGCGCACCACGAGCTGCGCGAGCGGGCGACCGCCTTCTGCCGCGACGAGCTGCGGGGGCGGAGCGACCCGGACGACGACGACCAGGCGAGGGTGCGGGCCCGGGCTCTGGTCGCCCCGATGGGAGCAGCCGGGCTCTTCGAGCCGATCGCCAGCGGCGATGTGCGCGGCTGCCTTGTGGTGCGCGAGACGCTCGCCTGGTGGTCGCCGCTCGCCGATGCGGTCTTCGCGCTGCAGGGCCTGAGCGCGACCCCCGCCCTTCTGTGCGGCACCGATCCGGGCGGCTGGTCGGAGCGGGCGCTCGCCGGGGACGCGATGGGCGGGTTCGCGATGACCGAGCGGGAGGCGGGATCCGACGTGGCGGCCCTCACCACGACGGCGGTTCCGCGGAGCGGGGGTGGATGGACTCTGGACGGGGGCAAGGCCTTCATCTCGAACGCCGGGATCGCGGACTTCTACGTCGTCTTCGCCTCGACCGACCGGGCGGCTGGCCGACGCGGCATCTCGTGCTTCGTGGTCGCGGCCGATGCCGATGGGCTCGAATACGCGGGACCCCAGGTGATGAGCGCTCCCCACCCGCTCGGCGAGATCGGCCTGCGGGGGTGCCGCGTGGGCGCGGACTCGATCCTCGGCGAGGCGGGCGGGGGGCTCGGGGTCGGGCTGGCGACGCTCGGCCGCCTGAGACCGACCGTTGCCGCGGCCGCGAGTGGGATGGCGGGGCGGGCCCTCTGGGAGGCTACCCGGCACGCCCGCACCCGGGAGCAGTTCGGCAAGCCGCTCGCCTCGCACCAGCTCGTGCAGGAGAAGCTCGCCCGCTCGGCCACGGAGCTGACCGCCGGACGCCTACTCGCCTACAGGGCCGGATGGGAGAAGGACCGGGGCGCCGAGCGGATCACCGTCGAGGCCGCCATGGCGAAGGCATTCGCCACCGAGGCGGCCGGGCGGATCGTGGACCGGGCCGTCCAGGTGCTCGGCGGCCGCGGGGTGCTCGCCAGCCACCCGGTCGACCGCCTCTACCGCGCCGTGCGCGCACTCCGCATCTACGAAGGGACGACCGAGATCCAGCACCTCATCGTGGGCGGCGCGCTGGCGAGGGCCAGCGGTCGGTGAGGAAGGCGACCGGCGGGGACGCAATGAGGGTGAGAGTCGTCGGAGGCGGACCCGGCGGGCTCTTCGCCGCACTCCTCCTCAAGAAGGACGACCCCGGGCGCACGATCGACGTCTACGAGCGCAACCGCGCCTCCGACACCTTCGGCTTCGGCGTGGTCTTCTCCGACGCAACGCTCGAGGAGGTGGCCGAGGCCGACGCCGCCACCTTCGCCGCCATCGCCGAGCGCTTCCACCGCTGGGACGACATCGACGTCCACTACCGGGGCGAGCGGCTCCGCTCGACGGGGCACGGGTTTGCCGGAATCTCCAGGCGGGCGCTCCTCCTGCTCCTCCACCGGCGCTGTCGGGAGGAGGGCGTGAGGATCCACTTCGAGACCGAGGTCGGCGACCTCGGGCCGCACCTGGACTCGGATCTCGTGGTCGCCGCCGACGGTCTGAACAGCGCCGTCCGCGAGCGTTTCCGCGAGTCCTTCGAGCCCGCCGTGGACGTGCGCCCGAATCGCTTCGTCTGGCTCGGCACGACGCGGCCCTTCCCAGCCTTCACCTTTTACTTCCGCGAGGACGAGCACGGCCTCTGGCGGGTGCACGCCTACCAGTACGACTCGGCGGGCAACTCGACCTTCATCGTGGAGGCGACCGAGGAGACGTGGCGCCGTGCCTCGATGGACGCCTCCACCGAGGCCGAGACGGCGGCATTTGCGGAGCGCCTCTTCGAGGAGGAGCTGGACGGCCACCGGCTGGTGTCGAACCGGTCTCTCTGGCGGCGCTTCCCCACGATCGCCAACCGGCGCTGGTCGGCCGGCAAGATCGTCCTGGTCGGAGACGCGGCCCACACAGCTCACTTCTCCGTCGGGTCGGGCACACGCCTGGCGATGCTAGACGCAATTGCGCTCGCCGACTCGATGAGGGGGGCCGGGCCTGCCTGCCCCGATCTGGCGGAGCGGCTCGCCGCCTACGAGGCCGAACGGCGACGCCCGGTCGAATCGCTTCAGCGCGCGGCGCAGGCGAGTCTCCAGTGGTTCGAGGACACGGAGCGGTACCTTCGGCTCGACCCGGTGCAGTTCACCTTCTCGCTGCTGACGCGCAGCCTCCGCATCTCGCACGAGAATCTGCGCGAGCGCGACCCGGAGTTCGTGGATAGGGTGGACCGCTGGGTTGCGGCCAAGGCCGAGGAGCAGTCCGGGAGGACTATCGCCGAGCACGAGGCGTCACTGGGGATCCGGCGGGGCGCATCCCGCCCGCCCCCGCCGCTCTTCACTCCCTTTCGCCTGCGCGATCTTGTGCTCGCAAACCGGGTCGGCGTCTCGGCAATGTGCCAGTACTCGGCCCACGACGGCGTCATCGACGACTGGCACCTCGTCAACCTGGGCTCGCGGGCGATCGGGGGCGCCGGCCTCCTGATGGCCGAGATGACCGCCGTGGGACGCGACGCCCGCATCTCGCCCGGGTGCGCCGGACTCTACAGCGAGGAACACTTGGCGGCGTGGCGCAGGATGGTCGATTTCGTGAAGGGCCACACGAGCTCGAAGATCGGCATCCAGCTGGGACACGCCGGCCGCAAGGGCTCCACACAGCTCGACTGGGAGGGCCCGAACGAGCCCCTCGAGGAGGGAGCGTGGCCGATCGTGTCCGCCTCGGCGCTCCGGTACTTCGAGCACAGCCCGCTTCCCGAGGAGCTGGACGAAGCCGGGATGGCGGCGCTGGTCGCCGACTTCGAGCGCGGCACCGAGCTGGCGGACGCGGCCGGATTCGACATCGTGGAGATCCACATGGCGCACGGCTACCTCCTCGCCAGCTTCCTCTCGCCGCTGACCAACGTGCGCGACGACCGGTACGGCGGCACCCTCGAGAACCGGCTCCGCCTCCCGCTCCGCGTCGTGCGCGCCGTCAGGTCTCGCTGGCCCGACGAGAAGCCGCTCTCCGTGAGGCTCTCGGCGGTGGACTGGTGGCCGGGCGGCACCGAGCCGGAGGACGCCGTGGCGATCGCACGGGCTCTCGAGCGAACAGGCTGCGACATCGTGGACGTCTCCTCCGGACAGACGGTGCCGTACCAGAGGCCCCGCTACGGACGGCAGTACCAGACGCCCTTCGCCGACCGGATCCGCCACGAGGTGGGGATAGCCACGATGGCCGTCGGGAACATCTCGTCCTTCGAGGATGTGAATGGCATCGTCGCGGCAGGACGGGCCGACGTCTGCCTGATGGCGCGCGCCCACCTCTGGGACCCGTACTGGACGCGCCACGCCGCCCACGCGCTGAAGTACCCGCTCCCCTGGCCGTCGCAGTACGAGACGCTGAACGGATACACGCCCCGCTTCGGCGCCGCGGCCGGGGCGTTCGGCCCGGAGGGGGACGAAGGATGAGCGCGATACCACCGAGCGGCCCCGGACAGACCTTCGCTTACCTGTCCACAGTGTAATGTGTACTTTACAATATGTAATCCATGATTTACAGACGGAGGGGAGATGGCCGACGACCGCAGCTTCGTGACCTACCAGAGCTACCTCAGGGTTCCAGAGCTCCTCTCGCTTCAGTCGCCGCTATCGGACCCGGAGGAGCACGACGAGATGCTCTTCATCGCCATCCACCAGGTCTACGAGCTCTGGTTCAAGGTCGTCCTCCACGAGCTCGACCGGATCGCCGCGCTGCTGCGGGAAGGGGACGGCGACCGGGCGGCGACCGGCCTGAAGCGCGTCCTCACCGTGCTCAAGGTGCTGGTGGCGCAGCTGGATATCCTGGAGACGATGAGCCCGGTCGAGTTTGCGTACTTCCGCGATCGTCTCGAGTCGGGGAGCGGCTTCCAGTCGGCTCAGTTCCGGGAGCTCGAGTTCCTCCTGGGACACAAGCGGGGGGGCGTCCTCGGGGGATTCTCGGAGGATTCGCCCGAACGGCTGCGGCTGGAGCGGAGGAGGGGCGAACCGACGCTCTGGGACGCCTTCCTGGCCTTTCTCGCCGGACGTGGCTTCGCGATTCCCGCCGATCTGCTGGAGCGCGACGTGGCGCGGCCGGTGGCGCCCGACGAGCGGGTGCAGGAGGTGCTGATAGAGATCTATCGCGGCGAACCCGGCCTGATGGCTCTCTGCGAGCGCTTCGTGGATCTCGACGAAGGGGTACAGGAGTGGCGCTACCGTCACGTCAAGATGGTCGAGCGCACGATAGGAACCAAGCGCGGCACGGGCGGCACGACGGGTGCCGCCTACCTCAGGACGACGCTGAACGCGCCCGCATTCCCCGACCTCTGGGCGATCAGGGCCGAGCTCTGACCCAGTCGAGCGGAGCACCCCCGAGCGCGGCCGAGCTGGCGCGCCACTACTCGCGCTTTCGCGTCACCGAGCGGGTTCTCCTGACCGGCCACTCCCACCAGGCATGGCCGGACGTCGCGCTGGCGGCGCAGCAGCGGGCGTGGCTCGAGGCGGCCGAGCTGGTGGACGACAAGTGGTGCGCCGCCTTCGGCGTGGCCGACGAGGTGCGGGCGGGCTTCGCACGCCTACTCGACGACCCCGCAGGGCAGATCGTTCTCGGACAGAGCACGCACGAGCTGGTCGCCCGCCTCCTCTCGGCGCTCCCTCTCCGCGAGAGGCCCCGCCTGGTGACCACTGACGCCGAGTTCCACACCATACGTCGCCTTCTCGACCGGCTCGCCGAGGAGGGGGTCGAGGTCGTGCGGGTGGCTGCCGACGGCGTCGGTGCGGGGCCGGGGGAGGAGGCGATCGCTGAGCGGCTGGTGGGGGCGGTGGACGATCGGACGGCGGCCGTGCTCGTATCGTCGGTCCTATTTCGCGATGCCCGGATCGTCGGGGGGCTGGACCGGGTCGCAAGGGCCGCGGAGAGGGTGGGCGCGGCGCTGCTGGTCGATGCCTACCACTCGCTCGGCGCACTGCCGTTCTCGGTGCCAGGGCAGGGTCTGGAGGGGGCCTACGTCGTCGGCGGCGGCTACAAGTACCTGCAGCTCGGCGAGGGCAACTGCTTCCTGCGCATCCCTCCAGGCTGCACTCTGCGGCCCGTGCTGACGGGGTGGTTCGCCGAGTTCGGGGCGCTCGCTGGCACCGATGGCAGAGGCGATTCGCCCGGTGGCGGCGAGGCTGCGCCAGTTCCCTACGCCGAGGGGCACGCTCGGTTCGCCGGCTCGACCTACGATCCCGTGAGCCACTACCGCGCCCGGGCCGTGATGCGCTTCTTCCGCGAGCAGGGGCTGACGCCCGAGAGGCTCCGCAGGGTCAGCCTCGGGCAGATTCGACGCCTCGCGGCCGGATTCGACGCTCTCGGGCTGGATCCCGGTGTGCTGAAGCGCGACCGGACCCTGCCGCTGGAGAAGCGGGGTGGCTTCCTCGTCCTGGAGGCTCCGGGCCGCCGCCTGGCAGCGGGCGAACTCTGCCGGGCGCTCCGCGAGAGGGGCGTCTGGAGCGACCATCGCGGCAGCCTCTTGCGCCTGGGGCCGGCACCGTACGTCGTGGATAGCCAGCTGGACGACGCGGTCGCCGCGATCCGCGAGGTGGTGCGCTCGCTCGGCGCGTAGGCGGACAGCAGGCTGCTACCCCATCTCGGTCTCGAACTCCACGATGCTGCGCGTCACTTCGCTGAAGTGGACGCCAACCAGGTGCACGGGTCGGTCCGGGCGGCGGTACTTCTCCGCATAGCCCCGCCCCCGCAGCTGCGCCAGCGCCGCCCCCGAGGAGGCCCGCTCCGCCACCTTCAGCTCGAAGAGGTAGGCGACCTCCTCCAGCACCACCGCTACATCCAGCCGTCCCGCGGCCGAGCTGTCCTCGGCGCGCACATCGAGCCCCGACCCGGCCAGGAACGAGAAGAAGACGCTCGCGTAGTACCCCTCGTAGCGCGCAAGCTCATTGCGGGTGTGCCACTGGTGGGGGACGGAGGCGAAGAGCGACCGCAGCTGCGACTCGACGCCGCCGAGGTCGCGGTCGCGGAGCGCCTGGGCGAAGTCCAGCCAGCGCCGGGGCTTCGGCCTGCGGTCCCGCAGGAATGCGAGCAGGCTCCGATTCAGGCTCTGGCTCACCTCCCGGTTCGGATACCCGAGTCGGTAGAGGCGCATTCCGTCGAAGCGCTCGACGCCCTGGACGGTCAGGTAGCCGGTCTGGAAGAGCAGCGGCTCGGGCTCGATGCGCTCGACGTCGAAGGAGGATAGGAGCGAGTCGTCCGGCTGCGCGAGCGAAGTGCGAGGCCAGTCGAGTTTGGCCACGCGTAGCCGGAATCGGTTCTCAGCGCGAATCCTCCCACTGCAGCCGCCAGAGATCGACATGGTCCAGGCCGAGGCTGTCCTGGCGGACGGTCAGCAGGTGGTCGGAGGCGTCGAAGGCCGGGGCGGCGCGGAACATGCCGGAGGTCCGGGGGACGCTGGCGATGAGCCGGCCGTCGGGGTCGAAGACCTCCCAGAGGTCCCCGTCCGTGCGTTCGACCTCTACCCAGAGCCTGCCGTCGGGCGCGATGTGCAAGCCACTGAGGATCGGCTTGGCGGCAGGCCGGGAGGGGGCCCGGGGCTCGCACGACGCACCGCTGTTCTCCGCGCGCCACTCGTTGTACTCCCGGTTGCCCTCCTCCCACTCGTCGTCCCCGATCGGTTCGGTGGGCAGCGGGCGGTGGATCACCCGCACGGTGTCGGTGCCGCCGCTGCGGGTTACGGCAATGCGGTAGTCGTTCGTCGTTGCGGAGTAGACGACGCCGTCCGGCCCCGGGTGCTGCACCACGCTCGGAGCGAAGGGAACCCCGAAACCCGTGATGAAGCCCTCGCCCCACTGGCAGAGAATGAACGACGAGGGGGCGTCGGGCGGCTCTTCCAGCTGCACCAGCGTGTCGCCCGTCTCGCCACGGCTGTTCAGGCCCAGGAACAGCGCCTGGAGCGTGGAAGTCCCGAGGGGCCCTTCCACCGAACTGCCCATCGCATACCGGTACAGTTCGTCCGGGCCTACAAGGTACAGTCGCACGAGGCCGCCCCCTCCCGTGATCATTCCCCTGGTCCGCCACGATCCCAGCCATTCGCCCTGGGCCGACCACTGGCCGACGCGGCCCAGCATGATGTCGTAGGTCAGGAGCCGGTCGCCCGCCCACGCCAGCGAAGAGAGCGTCTCGAACTCGCCCGGCCCTTCGCCCCGCTGGCCGAAGGTGCGACGGTGCGCCCCGTCGAGCCCGAAGACCCTCACCTCGAAGTTGCGGGCGTCGGCGACGTAGACCTCCCCGTCCGGCCCCAGCGCCACGCTGTTCACGCCGCCGAACTCGTCCGGTGAGCCGGTGTCGGCCAGCGTCTTCGGCCCGATCGAGACCACCGGTACGAGGTGGGCCGGGGGCGGGGTGCCGGTGTTGGTGACGTGAACGACGCCGTCGATCGTGTCGAAGGCGGTGGCGAGGCCGCCGGGGGGCGCGGGCGCGTCGTGTGCGCACGCCGCTGCGAGGGCGAGAGGGGGGCCGAGGAGCGAGGAGAGGGGAGGCATGCAGCGCATTCGGGGTCCTTGGTGGCTGGTGGGGCCGGTTCGCCCAAATCGGGCGTCTGGAAGGCCCCGACCGGGTGTCGGTCGTAATACGCTAACAGCTTCCCGGCGGGTTTGCTGTCCCTCGAATCGGCTCGCGAGCTGTGGAGGATTCCCGGACAGCTCGGTTACGTGGGTCTGCGAAGCCTCCCGTTCTACGTCGACCAGAGGGAGGAGGATCATGGTCGGTTCGATGTGCTGTACCGGCTGGGAACCGACGGCGACGTGGAATCCGATTCGATCTATGCGGTTCCGGCTGCCGAGCCCCTGGTCGTATGTGGCGAGCGGAGCCTCATGATCGGATCCCATCCCTTCGGCGCCGAGCCCTTCCTGAGCCTCCTGGGCGACGACCGTATCGTCTACGCCAACTCTCGCGTGCCAACGGTGTTGCTTCTCGATCTCTCCGGAACCGTGCAGGACTCGTTCGATGTTCCGAATAGGGAACGTGTGCGGAAATCGCAATAGTTGGGCCTCCCTCACCGTCGGGGCCCGGCTGCAAGAGCGAACTGCGGAGCCACGCTGCAAACCATGATATGTTTTCGATGCAATTCATGACATGTTCCCGTTGCAGACCATGATGCGACGGACTATCTTCGGAGGCCGACACCCCACTCCCACCCCGATGCGCAGCCGTGGAGTACATTCCTCGAATCGCCGACTCGGAGCTCGACCTGCGGCTCGGAGCCACTGGCGCGGTCCTGATCGAGGGGCCGCGGGCAAGTGGCAAGACCGAGATGGCCAAGCAGCGGTCCGCCAGCCGGATCTACTTCGACCGCGAACGGGCAGTGCGCCAGATGGTCGAGATCGACCCCGCCATCGTCCTCCAGGGCGACGTGCCGCGTCTCATCGACGAATGGCAGCTCGCGCCCGACATCTGGAATCACGTCAGACGCGCCGTGGACGAACGGGCGGAGCCGGGGCAGTTCATCCTGACGGGCTCGGCAGTCCCGCCCGACGCGGTTACCAGGCACACCGGCGCAGGCCGCATCACCCGCCTCCGGCTGCGTCCCATGTCGCTCTTCGAGTCCGGGCACTCGACCGGCCAGGCGTCGCTGACGAAGATGATGGCGGGCCAACCGGCCCCCGCCTGCGCAAGCCCGCTCCCCGCGCCCGAGCTCGCCGAGCTGATCTGCCGGGGCGGCTGGCCCGCCCTGCAGAGACGCGCGATCGAGCACGCCATGATCGCGAACCAGGGATACATCGAAGAGCTGCGCCGAACCGACATCAGAAGGGTGGACGGGGTGGGTCGGCGACCGGCGCTCGTGGACAGGCTGCTGCGTTCGCTCGCCCGCAACGTCGCCACATCCGCATCGGTCGCCACCCTGAGCCGGGACGCCCGGGGGCCTGACAACGCGCTCGGCGAGCGCACGGCCGTGGACTACCTGGAGGCGCTGGAGCGACTGATGGTCCGGGAGGACCAGCCTCCGTGGGCCCCCCATATTCGCTCCCGCTCGCGGCTCCGCTCCCGGCCCAAGCGCCACTTCGTCGATCCTTCGCTGGCGGCCGCATCGCTGCGCGCTGGACCTGAGGCGGTCAGGAGGGACCCGGAGTGGTTCGGCCTCCTCTTCGAGTCCCTCGCCGTGCGCGACCTGCGCATCTACGCCCAGAGCGCCGGCGGTCGCGTGCTGCACTACCGCGACAGCACCGGCCTGGAGGTCGACGCCGTGATCGAGTCGGGCATCGGCCCGTGGGGAGCGTTCGAGATCAAGCTGAGCCCGTCGCGCGTCGACGAGGCCGCCAGGTCGCTCCGTAGATTCGCCGACCGGGTCGACACGGACCGCATGGGCCAGCCAGCTGTGCTCGGCGTCATCGTGGGAGGCGGATACGGATACGCCCGGCCCGACGGGGTCATGGTGGTGCCGATCGGGGCGCTGGGGCCGTGAGGGGGTTCGACCGCGTGGCGTTTTGGACAATTCGCGCTATGTCGATGATTATATCATCAACTTGACACGATGCGAGGAAGCCGTCACACTTCTCCATGATCCGCCGGCACCTCACCCCCGCGCTTCGGAGGGCGGCCGAGCAGTACCCCGTCGTGACCGTCACCGGGCCCCGGCAGTCGGGGAAGACGACCCTAGTGCGAGCGGTCTTCCCCGGCCACCGCTACGCCTCGCTCGAGGCGCCCGACGTGCGGGCGAGGGCCGTCGACGATCCCCGGGGGGTTCTCGGGCGGGGCGACCCGATGATTCTGGACGAGATCCAGCGGGCCCCCGAGCTTCTGTCGTACGTGCAGGGACTCGTGGACGAGGACTCGCGCCCGGGCAGCTTCATCGTCACCGGGTCGCAGAACATCCTGCTCATGAGGTCGGTGTCGCAGACGCTCGCTGGCCGCACCGCGCTCCTCCTGCTTCCGCCCTTCTCGCTCGCCGAGCTGCACGGGTGGCCGGCGCTGGACCCCGGCACGCTGGACCGACGGCGCGCAGCCCAGCAGCCGCCGGTAGCTACGGGGCTCTCGGAGGACGAGCTGTGGCCCACGCTCCTGACCGGCTTCTATCCTCCGGTGCACGACCGGGGTCTCGCGCCGCGCGACTGGCTGGCGGACTACTTCCGAACGTACGTCGAGCGCGACCTCCGCGAGGTCACCCAGGTGCTTGACCTGAGGGCGTTCGAGACCTTCGTGCGCCTCGCGGCGGCCCGGACCGCCACCGAGCTCAACCTCAGCGCACTGGCCGCCGACGCGGGAGTGACGCACCAGACCGCCCGGCGATGGCTCACGGCTCTGGAGATCGGGTACGTCGCGACGACGCTGCCGCCCCACTACGCGAACTATCGCAAGCGCCTCCGCAAGCGCCCGCGACTTCACTTTCACGACTCCGGACTGGTCTGCTACCTGCTGGGAATCCAGGACGCGGAGACTCTGGCGCTGCACCCGCTCCGAGGCGCCGTCTTCGAGTCCTTCGTGGTCGCCGAGCTCGTCAAGGCCCGTGCGGCGAGACGCCGCGACCCCGGCCTGTACTTCTGGCGCGACGCCACGGGCCACGAAATCGACATCCTGATCGATGCGGGCGGCCGCCTCGTTCCCGTCGAGGTCAAGTCCGGAAGAACGGTGCCCCCGGACGCGGTCTCCGGGCTTGAGTGGTGGACGTCGATTCCCTCCAACCCCAATCGAGGCGGCGTCCTGGTTCACGGCGGAACAGACGAGTTCGATCTGGGCGACTTTCGCGTCCTCCCGTGGTTCCTGGGCGCGGGACCGACCGTGCCGCGCGAGACCCATGCGGCGCTGCCGAGTGGACCGAGGCCATGAGCGGCAGCGGCGAACCTTTTGACGCCTGGCTCGCCGAGCTCGAGTCGGAGGCCATCGAAATCCTGCGCGAGGGGGTGGCGGTGGCCGCGCGACCCGTGATGCTGTACTCGATCGGCAAGGACTCCTCGGTGCTGCTGCGGCTCGCCCGGAAGGCGTTCTGGCCGGGGCCGCCGCCCTTCCCTCTCCTCCACATAGACACGACATGGAAGTTCAGGGAGATGATCTCCTTCCGGGACCGGACCGCGTCGGAGACGGGCATGGAGCTTCGCGTCCACACCAACGAGGACGGAGTGCGCGCCGGAGTCACCCCCTTCAGCCACGGGTCGGAGCTCTACACGGACATCATGAAGACGGCGGCGCTGAGGCAGGCGCTCGATGCGGGGGCGCACGACGTCATCTTCGGAGGCGGCCGGCGGGACGAGGAGGGATCGCGCGCCAAGGAGCGAGTCTTTTCGCCGCGCAGCGCGACGCACCAATGGGATCCGAAGACCCAGCGCCCGGAGGTGTGGAAGCTCTACAACACGCGGCTGCAACGGGGCGAATCGCTCCGCGTCTCCCCGCTCTCCAACTGGACCGAGGCGGATGTCTGGCGCTATATCCGGGCCGAGGAGATCCCCGTCGTGTCGCTCTACTACGCCGCCGAACGCCCTGTCGTCGAGCGCGAGGGACGGTGGATCGTGGTCGACGACGACCGGATGCCGCTCCGGCCAGGGGAAAGGCCGCGGCTACGCCGGATCCGCTTCCGAACGCTCGGCTGCTACCCGCTGACCGCCGCGGTCGAGAGCGAGGCAGGCACGCTCGACGAGATCATCGCCGAGACGCTCGCGGCCGACTCCTCCGAACGCCAGGGGCGGCTCATCGACCACGATGGCGACGGCTCCATGGAGCGTAAGAAGAGGGAGGGCTACTTCTGAGGCCGCCCCCCCTGCGCCTGGTACTCTGCGGGAGCGTCGACGCGGGGAAGAGCACCCTGCTCGGGCGGCTGCTGCACGACTGTCGCCAAGTCTTCTCGGACCAGCTTCGGCGCGTCGAGGAGGCGTCGGCCCGCTGCGGGACCCGAGGGTCGGAGGTCGACCTCGCCCTCCTGGCGGACGGCCTTCGGGACGAGCGGGAGCAGGGCATCACGATCGACTGTCGCCTACAGGAGCTTCGAGACGCCGAGGCGCAGCTTCATCGTCGCCGACGCGCCCGGTCACGAGCAGTACACGCGCAACATGGCCACGGCCGCGTCGACGGCCCGCCTCGCCGTGGTCCTCGTCGACGCCCAGAGGGGGGTGGTGCCCCAGACCGCGAGGCACATGCGCATCTCGGCGCTCTTCGGCGTCCGGAGCGCGGTGCTGGCAGTCAACAAGATGGAGCTCGTTCAGTGGGATCGCAGCGTCTTCGAGGCCATTAGGGTCCGCTTTCGCGAGATCGCCCACGAGCTCGGCGTCTCCGGGGTCGGTGCGATTCCGCTCTCGGCGCTGACCGGGGACAACCTGACCCGGCCGGCCGAGGACGCGCCCTGGCACGAGGGTCCGACGCTTCTCTCGCACCTCGAGGCATTCGACCCCGGGGAGTCCGCGCCCGGGGAGTCCGCCTCCGGCCAGCCCTTCCGGATGGCGGTTCAGTATGTGAACCGCCCCAGCCACCACTTCCGGGGCTACTGCGGGCGAGTGGCCGCCGGGACGGTGGCGGTCGGCGACGCCGTGCGCGTGTGGCCCGCAGGAACCGAGAGCCGCGTGGAGTCGATCGCCTTCGGGGAGGGGTTCCGCGATCGGGCGCGCCGGGGCGATTCGGTGACGCTCACCCTGGCTCCCGAGGTGGATGTCGTGCGCGGCGATCTCCTCGCGGCCGCCGACGCGCCGATCGAGGTGTCCGACCAGTTTCGGGGGCGCCTCGTGTGGATGGACGGCCAGCCTCTCGCAGTGGGGCGCTCGTACGTCATGAAGGCGCACACCCGCGAGGTGGACGCCACCGTCACCCGCATCAGGCATCGGCTCGATCCGCTCACGGGCCAGGAACTCGCCGCGCCCACCCTGCGGCTGAACGATCTGGGGACCGTGAACCTGGCTGCGAGCCGTCCCCTGCCATTCGCGCCCTTCGAGGAATCGCGCGAGCTGGGCGGCTTCATCCTGATCGACCGGACCACCAACGCCACCGCCGCCGCCGGGATCATCGACCATCCGCTCAGGCGGGCCGCGAACCTGGAGTGGCAGGACTTCGACGTCTCCAAGCGGGTCCGCGCCCGGATGAAGCTCCAGCGCCCGCATTGCGTGTGGCTGACCGGGCTGTCCGCTTCGGGCAAGACGACCATCGCCAACCTGCTCGACCGGCGCCTCACCAGCGGCGGAGGTCACACCTACGTCCTGGACGGGGACAACGTGCGCCACGGCCTCTGCCGGGACCTGGGCTTCACCGAAGCCGACCGGGTGGAGAACATCCGGCGCGTGGCCGAGGTCGCCCGTCTCATGGTCGACGCCGGCCTGATCGTGATCGTGGCCTTCATCAGCCCCTTCAGGTCGGAGCGCGCCTTCGCCCGCAGCCTCTTCGAGCCCGGCGAGTTCACGGAGGTGTTCGTGGACGCATCGCTCGAGGCGTGCTCGGGGAGGGACCCGAAGGGCCTGTACGCCAAGGCGCTCAGGGGAGAGATTGCCAACTTCACGGGAGTCGACAGTCCCTACGAGCGGCCCGAGGATCCCGATATTCGCCTGGATACGGAGAGACTCACGCCGGAGGAGTGCGTGGAGATGCTGGCGGAGCTGCTAGACCGCGGGGGTCCAGCGTCGGCGGGGGACGGCTGATGGCGAACGGATGCAGCGTGGATGTGCATGTGGACCGGAGCTGAGCCGCGCGGCGGCGCGGGGTGGGTACCGTTGACAGCTTCGCCGCGATTGTCCATTCCGTGTCCCAGATCATCATTCTGTTTCCTGATCAGCAGTCCCAAGCAACCCACTCAAACGAGGACGAGCAGATGAGCGAGCCACGGGCAGCACCCGCCATGAGGGATGCGATCGACTTCGGGATCGTCGGCGACAACATCCTGGACATAGCTGACTTCGCGATAGAGAAGTACGAGTTCACGAGCGGCAAGGCGCTCTCCGGGAAGGCGCGGGACGAAGCGGTGGAGCGGGTCCGCGAGGCGCTGTGGGAGATGGTGAAGGCGTTCCGGAATCGGCGGAAGGAATGGCGCAAGAGGCTGTTCGACGCCGCTGACGATGCGGTGCGGGGCTCCGTCGAGGGCTCCTGATTCGCATGGGGTGACCGGCGGGCGACCGGGGCCACCACGCGGCAGCGGTGCCCTGTTGTAAACTATGGTTTACACAATGTAAATCATACATTACAGTGTGAAGAAGCGAGCGAAGCGGTCCAGCGCGGGCTGCTAGGGGCTTGTGGTTTCGCGGGGATCGGCCTTCCGGCCTGCCAGCGGCAGGGTGCCGTTGTCTGGCAAGGCCCGTCGCCCCTCCGAGCTCAGAGCAAGCTGGAACTCTGCCAGACTCTCGGAGACCCCGTCCCCGGCATAGCGGAATTCCTCGGGGATCGCGCGTCGTCGCGCCTCTGCACGTTGCAGCGCCTCCTTTCGGAAGCCGTCCTCCACCTCCGTTGCCGCATCAAGCCCCCGTCCGCTTTCGTTGAACGAAACCAGCTCCCGGTTCAGGTACGCCTTGAATTCCCGGAGAATGGTCTGCTGGCGAGTGAGCTTCTCGCAGTGATAGCCCATGGCGGCCAGGCGGATTGCCAGCGGCAGCAATCGCGGATGGCTCCTCGAGACCCTGGCGATGTAGCGTGAGAACACCGGCAACTGGTCCGGTGTCAGGTGCCGCCGGATGATCATGATGCTCGCGTAGAGCAGGTGCTTGCTCACCGGCTTGTGGATGTGCGGCACCGGATTCAGGTTGTCCAGCAGCGTCAGGCAGCGGTCGAAGTAGTTCTGCAGCGTCGAATCGTAGATGGTTCCGACAACCCGTAGGTACCCTTCCACCAGCGTCCGGGGATCCATCTGCGGCTTGAAGTTCAGGGCCGTCGCATCGATTTCGACAGGCTTGTCCAGCAACCGATTCTCGCTTTCCAGCCGGGCCCACAGACTCGTTCCCTTGAGTGCGGTGAGCAACCCGACCAGCGCGATCGGGATCCCGGCTTCCTGAATGAACTCGATCTGGGCGTCGAAGGCGTCGTCATCGTCGTCGTCGAGGCCCAGGATGAAGCCGCCCAGAACCATCATTCCCTTCTGCTGAATCTTGCGCACGGCCGTGAAGAGATAGTTGTCGTCGCGCACGTCGAGATTCTGCGGCTTCTTCATCTTCCTGAGTGCCTTCGGGTTGGGCGTCTCGATGCCCAGGAAGACGGCATCGAAGCCCGCGTCGATCATGACGTCCATCAGGTCGTTCATCCGGACGAGGTTCACGCTCGCTTCGGTGAACAGAGAGTAGGGATGGCCCCGCTCCATCTGCCATTCGGCTAGCACGGGGAGGAGCCTGGAAACCTCGCGCTTGTTGCCGATGAAGTTGTCGTCGACCAGAAATAGCGGACCCCGCCAACCCAGCTCGTACAGGCAGTCGAATTCGGCCACCATCTGCTGCGGCGATTTCGTCCGGGACACGCGGCCGTACAGCTTCGTGATGTCGCAGAACTCGCAATCGAAGGGGCACCCCCGCGAGAACTGCAGACACATCGAGTGATACTCGTTCATGTCGATCAGGTCGAAACGGGGCACCGGAGCGGTGCTCATGTCCGGCTTTCTCGGGGCGCGATAGACCGGCCGTGCGACCCCGTTCTCCAGGTCGCGAAGAAAGGTCGGGAAGGTCTCCTCGACCTCGTCGAGCACGAAGTGGTCGATCCCCTCGATCTCCTCGTGAAAGGTGGTGGGATGCGGCCCGCCGGCGATGACCGGAACCTGTGCGCGATTGCAGCGTTCGACGACCTGCTCCAGCGATGGGCGTTGCGGGATCATGGTCGATGTGAAGGCCAGATCCGCCCACTCCAGGTCGGCATCCTCGAGCGGAGTCACGTTGAGGTCGACCAGGCGCAGTCTGTACCGAGACGGGAACATCGCCGCAACGGTGAGCAGTCCGAGGGGAGGAAACACCGCCTTGATGCCCAGGAGTTCCAGGGCGTAGTTGTTGCCCCAGTAGGTGGGAGGGTGCTTGGGGTAGAGGAGAAGGGCGTTCGGCATGGTTCAGCTCACCAGCAGTGACGCTCTGCGGTCGCTCTCCGACAGGAAGTCGCGGTACCGCGCGAACGCCTCGTCGATCCTCTCGCGCGTGAGACCGTAGTCCGCGATGTCGTAGGTGTGCCGCTTTTCTGTCCGACGCCGTTCCCTCTGCTCGTCGAGCCACGTCTCCATGGTGGCGAAGGCCTCGGGATCGAGCGGCCAGCCGCGACGCTCGTAGATGTGGGCCGTGACGGCCACCGGGTCCCGCACCAGGTCGTAGTAGCTGACGTCGACCCAGCGGTCCTCCAGCTCCGGGTGTGACCGGCGGAACTCCACCGCCCCGTCGAGCAGACGACTCATCGCCCGCAGCTGTTCGGCGCCCAGCACCTCCGGCGGACGGGGCTCGGTCACGTTCACGCGGATCCGCTCCACGAGGCTGCACCACGACCCCATGAACTGTGCGGGTTCCCGGTGTGTCTGAATGAACAGCGCGTCGGGATAGGCCCTGACGAGCGACTCCAGCTCCCGCAGGTGCGCCGGCATCTTGAAGAGCCACTGTCCGTCTACGCCGGGATACTGCGCCCGGCGCTGCCAGGTGTAGTGCTGCATGATGCGCCGGTGCAGGCCGTATGACTCCCGCGAGCCGCTCGTCTCCAGCCAGCGTTCGTAGCCCGGGATGTAGTATCGGGTGGCGAACACCCAGGCCCTGAACGAGAGCCGGAGGAGGGGGATGTCCTCCTCCGGTTCGTCGACGGACATGTGGTGAGTCCCCTCGAAGGAATCGATGAGACCGGAGGCCTCGAACACGTCCCTGGCGAGTGCGCGCCGCGGGTCGTCGGGCGTGCCCGCGAGACCAACGTAGTCGCCGCTCGCGATCACGGGCTCGACGTACTCGTAGGCCCGGAGCGCCCAGAAACGCGGGTCCCGCGCCATGAGGCGGTGCAGATACGTCGTCCCCGTCCGGTTGATGCCCACGATGAACACGGGCCGGACGATCTCCTGCCGCTCGATCTCGGGATAGCGGAGGCGTTCGCTCGCCAACTCCGCGTTGTTCCGCAGGAGCCAGCACAGGTCGAAGGTGATGAGGCCGATGCGGCTCCTCGGCACCCGCGCCTGGGAGGAACCGAACGCCTCCACGAGTTGCTCCAGCCCCTCCAGCATCCACTCCGGATAGGTGTCGTCGAATGCGACTCCGTTCTCGCGCGCGTAGCGTCTCGCCTGCTTCAGGAGCTGATCGAGACTCAGGGTCCGGCGCGGAAGGGGATGGGGCCACTCCTCGCTATGGTCCCGTACCCATCGGCTGTAGCGAACGTAGCGGGTGAGGGGGCCGGGCCACTCGATGGGCCGGGGGCAGTCCTCGCGGATGGCGCGGGCGCTGATCGGTAAGGAGGTGGCCGACTCGGTGCCACGCAGCCAGTAGCGGCCGAAGTGATCGAGCACGGGCCAGTACCCGGCAAGGGGAGAGGCGTCCCCGCGCGCCTGGCAGGCGCGCCTGAATTCCTGGTAGGACACCTCCGGGAAGTCCAGCCCGAGTTCCTCCAGCGACACCGTGCGGTAGGACGGTGTAGGGTTGCAGCAGTTGTAGAGCGTGTGCCTCCGCTCCGGGTTCAGCGAGATGTCGGTGCAGATCCGGCTCAGCGTATCGACGGGGTCGTTGTTGGACTCCAGTGTGAATCCCGCCGGCGCCATCTCGATGTCCACCGCCGCCGCGTACAGCCGCTGCGCGATGTTGCTCGGCTGGCTGTATCCAGTCGACGCCATGCTGGTCTGCGAGAAGCGGAACACCGCCAGGGGGAGACCGGCCGCCTGTGCGAACAGAAGCGCCTGTTCGGCGACCAGCTTGCTCCAGGGATACCCGAGCAGCCCGAGCGGAAACGTCCTCTTCATGCTCGCCAGGTCGGGCTGCGCCTGGTGACCGATGCGGTCACCCTCGTACTCGTTCGCGAACATGCAGACGTACTGGGGAAAGATCCCCATCGTCCCGGCGTAGAATAGGTGCTTGTACCGCTTCTTCAGACACAGCTCCAGCACGTTGCGAAGACTGCTGGTGTTCACGCGGCGGATGGCGACGTACGAGGTGGCCAGACTCAGCGTCGCGGCAAGGTGATAGACCGCGTCGATCCTCCCGCACAGATCGCCGAAGTCGGTGCGCGACAGGCCGAGCCGGGGCTCGACGATGTCCCCGGTGTGGATGTGCAGGCGCGGAGCGAAGTCATCCTCCCACGTCTCCGCGTGCTCCATCTTCGCGCGCAGCCGCTCCAGCCCCTCGTCCCGGGTCTCCGCACGCACGAGGCAGTGCACATGCAGGCCGGCGTCGTGCGCGAGCAGCTCCCTCACCAGGAAGCGCCCGATGAAGCCGGTCGCGCCGGTGACGAGCACGTGCCGGAAATCGGCGGGAGAGAGGGCGTCCGCCGGCCTCGCGCTGGTCACCGCGGCGCGCACGGAGCGGCGCAGCGTCGCCAGGTCCCTTTCGCAGTGCGGCGGCAGTTTCCCCAACAGCCGCGGTATCGGGGCCCCCGTCGTGCCGGGGGCCGCGGCCGCCACCCTGGTTGCGGTGGGCCGGGTCATGCCTCGATCAGGAAGTGGTCCTCGAGCCGGTTGGCGAAGGGGGAGCGTCGCCGGCGCGCGCGCTGCCGGGGCCCCCGCACGGCGTCCGCCGAGTCTTCCGCCTCTGCCGGGGTCTCCGCCTCCCCGTCGGACTCGGTCCCGTGGACGATCGCCTCCGCCAGCGAGAGGGCCGAGGCGGTCGTCATCAGTTGGAGCGCGCTCACCCGGTGGTTGAACTGCGCCTGGATGAACGCGCCCAGTTCGGCCACCGAGATCGAGGTGAGACCGAAGCTCGACAACGGCTCCGCGACATCGCCCTCGTCGTGGCCGCACAGCTCGGCCACCTTGGCCGAGATCTGCGCCACGACGCTGTCCAGCGTCAGTTCGCCGCCCACGCCCACCTCGAACGCGGCCTGGTTGCTCAGCAACCGCCCGTGCCGCATGTAGTCGGGCGAATCGACGCTCCACCGGGGGTTGGCGAAGAGCGCGGTGCCAAGATGGTCCTCGCCCGCCATCGTGCGGAGGGCGTAGTCCAGGTTGGCGATGGCGAAGTTGGCGCTCACCGTCGTCATCCCGGCCGCCCGCATCATGCGCATGACGTGCAGGCTGCGTGCTGCCATCCCGATCTCCGTCACCGCACCCAGGTTGTACGACAGTCCGGGCAGGCCCTGCCGGTGCCGCCACGCCGCCAACCCGTCGAGGAAGGCACTCGCAGCGCTGTAGCTGACCTGCCCCAGGTTCCCGAATGTCGAGGCGATGGAGGAGAAGAGGACGAAGTGGTCGAGGTCGCACCCGGCGGTGGCGCGATGCAGGTTGAGGGCGCCCCGTGCCTTCGGCGCGAACACCCGCCCCAGCGAATCGGGAGAAATGTCGATGAACGCACGGTCCTCCAACACACCCGCGAGGTGGAACACGCCTTTCAGCGGCCGCTCGAGATCGGCGATGCAGCGGTGAACGTCCGCCTCCTCGCTCACGTCGCCGGAGACGATCTCGATCTCGTACTCCTCCGTCATCTTGCACAGCGTCGTGGTCTGGCGAATCCACTCAACGCTCCGTCGGCGCTCCGGGTCGCGGTCCATCAGCGTTAGGTGCCGCGCCCCGGCGGCGATCAGGTAGGGCACGAAGCGCAGGCCGAAGCCGCCCAGCGCTCCCGTCACGAGGTAGGTCGCCTCGGGATCGAGGAATGGGCGCGAGTCGGCGATTCCAAACCCCCGGGCCGCCGGATCCGACGGCGCCCTGAGTACCAGCTTCCCCTGGTGCTGGCCGGTCGTCATCAGGCGCAGCGCCTCGGCGTAGTTTCGGTACTCGAAGGTCGTGAGGCGGGGCGGCGGCACCGCGCCCTCGTCCATGAGATCCAGGCAGGCCTGCGAGAGCATGTGCGACAGGACCGGGTCGTCGAGCGCCAGCCGGTCGATGTCGATCGCCGCGAAGCGGAGGTTCTTCCGGAAGACGCGCATGCTGAGCGAGTTGTCGGTGTAGATGTCGACCTTGCCGATCTCGCAGTGCCAGCCGGAGGGGCGTAGCGCCTTCAGGCAGAGCGCGATGTGATGGCCGGCGAGCGAGTTCAGGACCACGTCCACGCCCTCGCCGCCAGTGGCGTCCATCAGCTCCTGGTACCAGTCGTGGCTGTGCGAATCGAAGGCCGCGCGCACGCCCATCTCGAGCAGTTGCTCGCGTTTGCTCTCGTTGCCGGCGGTCGCGTAGATCTCCGCCCCAACGTGTTGCGCCAGCGCGATCGCGGCCTGTCCGACACCACCCATCGCGGAGTGGATCAGGACCCGCTGGCCCTCCCTGAGGCGGGCCAGGTGAATGAGCGCGTAGTACGCGGTCACGGTCACGGAGAGGGCCGCCGCGGCCTCCTCCATGCTAAGCACGTCCGGCTTGAGGAAGGCCAGGTGTTCGTTCACCACGACTCGATTGGCGATGCAGCCGCCCAGCGTGACGGCCACCTGATCGCCGGGCTGGAGGCGCTTCACCTCCGGGCCGGCGCGACGCACGACCCCGCTCCCCTCGATCCCGACCTCGCGGCCGAGCGCCGAGCGCTCGTAGGCCAACGCCGGCAGGAGCCCCAGCGTGACCATAACGTCGCGGAAGTTCAGCGCCGCCGCGGCCATCTCGATCTCGACGTCGGCGGGTCCGAGTTCGGGCAGCGCCGTGGTCCCCATCTGCAGGCCGCTGACCTGGCCCGGGTTGTCGAGACGGAGCCGGAAGGGAGGATCCTCGCCCGGTGGCACGAGTGGCCAGCGATCCCGCAGGTTCACGAGCCGCGGCACCCACAGGCGCCCTTCCCGTACCGCAAGTTCACGCTCCCGCACGTCGCACGCGTCAAGTCGCGCCAGCGTATCCAGGTCGTCCGCCGCCCCGAGATCGACTAGACGGAAACCGATCTTCGTGTCCTCGGCCAGGAGTTCCAGTGCGAGACTGCGCGCCGCCCCCCACAGCGCGCTCCCACGCGGCGTCTCCACGCCGCACACGGAACCCCGCGTCACGATGTTCACACGACACTCTCGCGTGGCCGCCTCCAGCCGGAAGGGCGCGAGCGCCTGGAGGAAGGCGACGAGGCGCCACACAGCCCGTTCGCCAGTCGGATCGTCGGGGTCCTCGCCCACGAAGAGGTCGATCGCCTCGAGGTCCGCGGCCCCCGGCCACTCCTCCATCCCGGTGTAGTCCCCGCCTTCGAATGTTTCCCAGGGGACGTGATGAGTCCCCGGCGAACCGAGGTGTCCGATCCAGGCTTCGGCCAGCGTATCCGGCTCGCCGATCACCCACCGGGGGCCCGGGGCGGTCACGGTGGCTGGCTCCGGCTCGTCGAGCGGAGCCTGGAGGAGGGTCGCGCGACGACTGGCGTGCAGCACCCTCCAGCCGGGTCCCGGGTCCACGACATCGCCGTCGTCGTGCGAGACGAGCGTGAGGGCGCCGGGCACGGCCAGCCGCTCGAGGACCCCCCACCCGTCGTAGGCCTCGTGATGCACGAAGAGGATCTCGGCGGCGGCCGGACGCAGCAGCCCCGACTCCATCGGCAACTCGAGGGCGTCCTCCGACGTCGCATCCAGCGCGGCGAAGCGAAGCGCGGCGGCGCGATGGTTGAAGGCCTCGTAGAGAGCGCGCGTGGAGTCTTCGTCCTCGCCCAGCAGCCAGTACTCGGTCTGCGCGCCGGGGGAGGAGAGATGCGCCAGGCATTCGTTCAGCGTGGCGTGCTCCGCCGACCGCCGTCCGGCGACCTCGACCACGTGCGGGGCGTACGCGTGACCGATTCTGCCGCTCTCGAAGGCGCCGATGAGGGCGGCCGGGTCGACCTCCCCCTCGCGGATCGCGCCGTCGATCTCTGGCGAAGGCGGGACGAACTTCGGCTGCCAGCGGATGAGATGCTTGCTGTCCGGGACGTCGCTCCAGCGGGGATTGCTGTTGAAGGAGCGGTGCTCCCCCAGGTGGGCGACCAGCTCTCCAGTGGCCGTGTCGTAGAAGCTGAGCCTACAGACATACAGTTCGCCGAGCGGCTTAGTGTGCTGGCCCCGGTCGTCCACGTCGAACCAGTCGTGGGTGTCCACGAGGAGACAGGTGATGCGAGGCCCCGTCGGGGGGCGGAGGAATGTCACGTCGCGGGCGCGCTGCGGCACGGAGAAGAAGTCGGGCAGGCGCATCAGGTAGCGCAGAGCGATCTGCATTCCGCCGTCGATCAGCGGGGGATAGAGGAGATACCCCTCCTCGCGGCCCAAAGCCCAGATTTCCTCGTCCACCTCGATCTCGACCAGCAGGTCCGGGGAGTCGGAGTCCATCTCGATCCGTTGGATGCTCCGGAACTCGGGGCCGAAATCGAAGGCGTCCCCCACCACCGCCTCGAGCTGGTCGTAGAAGTCCTCCCCCGTGGCCAGGGGTCGGGGATCCAGGCCACGGGCGAGCACATCGTCCAGCGTCGGAGGCGCATCGACGGCGTGGTCCTCGTCGACCCGGCGAACCCTGCCCTGGCAGTGCAGCGTCCCCTCGTCCTCGTCCTCGAAGGAACGGGTTGAGATCGTGAAGGTGAAGTGGCCGGGCGCGTCGGGCACTGGGAACAGAGCCGTCTGGAGCCGCACCGGCGTCCTTCCCACCGGGGTGTGCTCCAGGTACTCGATCTCCTCGATGTTGATCGGATCCCCGGCGAACGCCTGCAGCAGCAGCTCGATGTACCCGGCGGCCGGGAAGATCGGAGCCCCGTGCACGCGGTGGTCCGTCAGCCAGGGGAAGTCCCGCTCCGAGAGCCGTGCCTCGAACAGGATGTGGTCGCATGCGACCCGGTGTCCGACGAGGGGACCTTGCGAGTACTGGCCCCGCAGGACGAACATCTCGTCGTCGACCAGATCGTCGCTGGTCGTCGTCTGTTCCTGAGGGTGCTGGGGAAGGAGGTGCGCGATGGGTTCCGGGCGCGGGAACTGCGAAGCGAAGTCCAGCGAGACGCCGGCGCTGTACAGCTTCCCCAGCGCCTCCTGGAAGCTCAGGCACACGTCTTCGTCCCTCATCAGCGTCGGGAGGCACGCGGGGACCGCGCCACCCGGACCGCCGCCACCCGGTCCTCCCCCCTCCAGACACTGCAGGATGAGCGGCTGCAGCGCCCCGTGTGGTGCGACTTCCAGGATCAGGTCGGGGCGGAAGTCCCGCTTCACGGTCTCCATCGCCGCCCCGAAGAGGACGGGGCGCCGGATGTTGGACCACCAGTATGCACTGTCCAGGCGCTGCACGGTCTCGCCGGTGACGGAGGACACCATCGGCACGTCGGCGTCGAAATCGCACTCGTTCAGAAAGGCGAACGCGCTCAGGGCGTCTTCCTGAAGCGGATCCATGGCGGTGGAATGGAACGCGATGTTGCCGGGGATCAGCCGGTTCTGGAGGGTCCGGCGCTCGAGTTCCGCAATCACGGGCTGCAGCGCGGCTTCCGTGCCGCAGATCACGGTGTTGGCGGGCGAGTTCTCGCAGGCGATCTCCAGCTTCGCAGGGCGGTGGTTTCCCGACCGGAACAAGACGCTGAGCTCCTCCAGGAGGCCCTCCACTCCCGGTCGGTCGAGTCCGATCGCGAGCATCCGGCCCGAGCCTGCCACGCGCTGCTGCAGGGTTGCGCGGTGGTAGACCAGGTGCGTGGCCTCGGCAAGCGAGAGCGCACCGCTCGCGTAGGCAGCAGCGACCTCGCCCGAACTGTGTCCGAGGACGCACTCCGGGTGGACGCCCCCAGGTCGCGAGCAGCTCCACCAAGGCGCACTGCAGCATGAAGATGGCGGGCTGGGCGAGCCGGACCTCGTTCAACTCCTCCTGAGTCGCAGAGAAACACGCCTCGCGCAGCGACACCTCGGAGTGCTTCCTCCACTCCTCCTCGACCGCGTCGGTGACGCGCCGGAAGACGGGGTCCGCCTCGTAGAGGTCGCGTCCGCACCCGGCCCACTGCGTCCCCTGCCCCGAGAAGACCATGGCCACCCGGCGGTCCCCCCCCCCGTCCGCGGTGGAGGCCGAGGAGGGGTCCTCCACGAAGGCATCCAGCGCGTCCACGAGTTCGGCGCGGTCCCGCACGGCGAAGGCGGTGCGCGCGGAGAGTAGGCTGCGACGGCGGCCGAGGTTCCCGGCCAGCGTGTAGAGGTCGGTCTCCCCCTCGTCCAGGAAACTCCGGAGGCGACCCGCGCTCTCGGCCAGCGCGTTCGGGGTGCGCGCGGAGAGAGGGATCATGTAGCCGGAGTCGGGCGCCAGCGGCACCGACCAGGACCTGGGCTCCTGCGGCCGGTACTCGCGCACCACGCAGTGCCCGTTGGCGCCCCCGAACCCGAAGGAGTTGATCCCGACCACGACCGGGCGGTCCGGGAAGGGCTCGCAGGAGGTCAGCACCTCCAGCGGTCCGCGGTCGAAGTCGATCTCCTGGTTCGGCGCCAGGTAGTTCTTCGAGATGGGGGCGAAGGTGCGCCGCCGCATCATGAGGACGACCTTGAGGAGCGCGCAGCTGAAGGCGGCCGCCTCGAGGTGTCCGACGTTGCTCTTGACGCTCGCTACGCGTAGCGGCACCTCGCGCTCGACGCCGCCGAACGCCTCGGCGATCGCGTTTCCTTCGATGCGGTCGCCCACCACGGTGCCGGTCGCGTGCGCCTCGATGTAGTCGAAGTCCCCGCGGCCCAGTCCGGCACGGGCCCGCGCCTCTCGCATCAGTTCGACCTGCGAGTGGCGGGTCGGCGCCGTGATGTAGCGCCCCTGCGCCAGCCCCTCCGCGTCGTCGGCGGTCCCGGCCGTGTTCACCGCCGTCGCCTCGATGACCGCGAAGATGTGGTCGCCGTCGCGCTCTGCCGCCTCCAGCGGCTTGACGGCGAAGACGAAGGCGCCTTCGGAGCGAATGTAGCCGTTGGCGTCGGCGTCGAAGGAATGACACCGGCCATCGGGGCTGATGACCCCGAGCGCGTTGAAGGCGGCGCTGCAGCGCGCGGACCCCAGGTAGGTGGCGCCGCCCACCAGCGCCTGCTCGCAGTCGCCCTGGAGCATCGAGTTTACCGCCGTGTGCAGTGCGGTCAGCGACGCCGAGCAGGCGGTCGACGTGGCGAGCGACGGCCCCATGAGGTTGAGGTGGTATGAGATCCGGTTCGCCAGCATGGAGGCGTCGATGCTCAGGATGGAGAACTCGTTCGTCCCGTACAGCGCACGCCAGTTGGCGGTGGCCGCGACCTGGGAGCCGACGAAGACCCCGGTGGGACTGTTGCGAAGGTCGTTCAGGTTCCAGCCGGCGTGTTCGCAGCTCTCCCACGCGCAGCCCAGCAGCATCCGGATCTGCGGATCCATGTAGGCCATCTCGTTGCGCGACACCCCAAAGAGGCCGCGGTCCATCCGCTGCTCGCCGTCGTCGCGGATCAGCCCCTCCCAGGCGCTGCCGAAGCGGCCGGGGCCCGTGAAGCGGCCGATCGGCTGGTAGCCGCGACCGTAGCGTTCGGCGATATGCTCCCGGACGACCTCCCGCTCGCTGAGGAGGCGCCAGAAATCGTCGTCCGTGCGTATGCCGCCGGGCATCCGGTAGGCATATCCGACAATGGCGACGGGGGAGCGGGCGTTCATGTGCGGTTCACGCGTACGGTCACGATATCGACGTTGTGGTATTGGTGGTGCCTGACGGAGGCGGCGTGATGCCGCAGCAGCGCCAGGGACAGATCCCGCTGGCTGGCGGGGTCGGGCTGGTCTCCGAGCAGGACCATCTGGTTCTCCAGGTTGCCCTCGTGGGTCGCGGCGGTGAACTCCATCCTAGCACCGGAACGAGCGTTCCGGGCCACGACGCGCAGTCGGCGCTCCCCCGGGGCGGGGGCAAGCCCCTCCTCTTCCTGTCGCAGGAGACTCAGGAGCGTCTCCTCGGCAGCTGCGCGCAGGCGGTCGGTCGCCTTGCGGCTCCACCTGTACCTGGCTGCGAAGTCCCGCAGGAATCGGTCGAGTTCCGAGAGGCTTTCCGCGCGTAGCGCCACCTCAACCCTGTGGCGGCGTGGCCCGGTGACGTCCAGGAGCAGGTGCAGCAAGAGGATCGTCAGCCCCCCCACCGTGAGACCATTGGCGAGCACGCGGCCCGTGGGCGTGGCGACGTAGGCCGGGAAGATCGCCTGAAACTGGATCCCCGCCCCGATCCAGAACGCCAGGCCCGCGACGAGCGCATACTGCTGGTCGATCCCCTCCTGGAAGAGGGTGCGCATCCCCTGCGCGAAGACGATTCCGAAGAGAACCGTCATGTAGGCACCGAGCACGGGTGCCGGGATCGAAAGGACAAGGGCGGTGATCTTGGGGACAAAGGCGAGGGCGATGAAGCTGACGCCGATGTATGCGCCGATGCGCCTCGCGGCGATGCCGGCACCGCTCGCGAGCCCGACCCCGGCCAGGTACGGCCACGGAGGGAGGACGCCCGCGAACCCGGAGAGGAGCGTGCCCCCGCCGCACGCGGCGACGGACCCCTGGACCCGGCGAAAGTCGATCGCCCTCGGCTCGGGGCCAGAGAGGCGCTGCATCCGGACGTTCTCGCCGACCTGCCGGACCGTGATGACGAAGGAAACGAAGAGAAAGCCAGGCAGAAGGAGCCAGAAGCTGGCATCCAGGCTCAGATCGAGCCCGGACACCGGGGGAGTGGGGATCCCGATCCAAGGGGCCGCCGCAACGCGCCCGAAGTCGAGAATCCCGAAGAGCGCGGCGGTCGCGCACCCCGCGCCCATGCCGATCACGGGGTTCCAGGCTCGGACCCACCGTTTGCCCCGGAGCATGATACCCACGACGCAGAGCATGGTGACCGCGGCGACCGTAGGGGCCGCGGCCGGCGGGGCGCTCGCCGGCACGCGCGCGAGCATCGCGAACGCCATGGGTATGACGGTGGCGGCCACCAGCGCCGTGAGGGTGCCGGACACGACCGGTGTGATGACGCGCCGGAGAAGTGCGAGCCGGGCCGCCAGGGCCAGCTGGCAGAGTCCCGACGCCAGAACCAGCATCCCCAGCAAGGCCGGACCGCCCGCAACGAGCGCGAGCACGCCGACGCCGATCGCAGCCCCGGAGGCGCCCATCACGGTGAGCGTTCCGCCGCCGATCCCCACTAGCCGCTTCGCCTGGAGTATGGTGAGGAGCCCTCCGATCACCATGCTCGCGAAGATCGCCCACGACAGGTAGGCGTCGCTCTGGTCCGCGATGCGCGTGACGATCGTCGTGACGACGACCACCGGCACCGTCACGAGGATCGCCGTCTGCACGCCGATGACCGCACTCACCGCGCCGGGGGGACGGTCGTCCGCCGCGAACCGCATCCGGCGGGGGGGTTCTACGGCCATCCGGCGATCACGGGGCGGACGGAGCGCTGGGCGGACGGGGAGGCGCGGCGGCCAAGGCGCGAGAGCGCCCGAGCCCGGGCACGCCGTGTCCACTCGTCAAAGGGCTGCTTTCCGACTGCGCGGCCGGCCCGAGTGCCCGGCTGGCGAACCGTGAACGGAACTCCACTTGGTACCCCATTTCCAAGGATAACGGGAGACTTATGGGCGCTAACGTGCAAAATACGCTATTTCCGATGCTCGGGCATCGGTGGAGCAAGCTGGTATCGGAGCCGTTCTGTTCGCTGGCTTGGAGAAGCGTCCCTCTATCCGCTGCCGTACCCGACGCGGCCCATGGGGCGACCGCACCATCCCCTGGCTCAGGGGTCCCGCGCCAGCGACCTGAACAGCCCCGCGATCATGAGCAGCAGGACGACGCTCACGGGCAGGGCGGCGGCCACCACGGCGGTCTGCAGCGCTTGGAGGCCGTCGGCAAGCAGAAGGACGGCGGCCACCGCTCCGATGCCGAGCCCCCAGACGATGCGGAAGCGACGCGGGGGATCGGGGTCGCCCATGCTAAGAAGCGTGGTGAGCACCAGCGTGCCGGAGTCCGAGGAGGTGACGAACCAGGTCGCCAGCAGCAGGGTGGCCAGAGCGGACATGGTCCAGGTCAGCCACCCGATGTCGCTGAGCTTGGCTATGGTCCCGTAGAGCGCGGCCTCGTAGTTGCCGTCGCGCACGACCTCGACGATCCCGGCGGTTCCCACGCCGCCCGGCGCGCCGAGCTCCATGTGGAGCGCGTTTCCGCCGAGGATCCCGATCCAGAGCAGCCCCAGCGCCGTGGGGACGACCAGCACGCCCAGAACGAACTCGCGCAGCGTGCGGCCGCGCGAGATTCGGGCGATGAACATGCCGACGAAGGGCGCCCAGGCGATCCACCATCCCCAGTAGAAGATCGTCCAGCCGCTCTGCCAGGCGACATGGCCGGGATCGTCCGCGATCCAGAGCCCCATGGGTGCAGCGTGCAGCAGGTACCCGCCGACGGAGCGGGCGACGAATCCCAGGAGCCACAGGGCGGGGCCCAGAAGTAGGAAGCAGCCGAGCAGGACGACGCTCAGGCCGATGTTCCACTCCGACAGGATGCGGATCCCGCGATTGACGCCCGACACGGCCGACACGGTGCCCGCCGCCGAGATGGCCGCGATCAGGGCGATCTGGGTAACGAGCCCCGGATCGACGCCAGCGAGGACGTTGAGTCCTGTGGCCATCTGGCTGGCCCCGAGACCCAGCGTGGTCGCGATGCCGAAGACCGCCGCGAACACCGCCAGCAGGTCCACGAGGTCGCCGGCCGGGCCGTAGACGCGGTCGCCGATGAGCGGACGAAGGGCGGAGCGCATCGTCAGCGGCAGCTTCTTGCGGAATCCGAAGTAGGCTAGGCAGAGGCCGACCACGACGTAGACGGCCCAGCCGTGCAGGCCCCAGTGAAAGTAGGCGACGCGCATGGCGTGCATGGCGCGGGTCTCGTCGAGCGAGGGGGCGCCGGCTAGGTCGGCCAGGGGGTTGTTGGGGTATCCTGCGCTTCCGTGGTTGTCGAAGTAGAAGATCGGTTCGGCGATGGAGAAGAAGAGCAGCCCGATCCCCACGCCTGCGGAAAAGAGCATCGCCAGCCACGAGGACGTGCGGAACTCCGGCGTGGAGTCGTCGTCGCCCAGCCGGACCCCACCGAACCTGCTGCACGCCACCACCGCGCACGCGAGTAGGCAGGCGCAGACGGTCAGGACGTAGTACCAGTCCAGAGTCCCCTCGATCCAGACCCGGACGCGCTCGAACGCGGCACCGACGGCTTCCACATCGCGAACGGCGGCAAGTACGAAGGCGAGCACGAATCCCTTGGAGATCAGCGCCATGGTGGGATTCAGACCCCGCCAGAGACCGTCCTCCGCCACGGCCCGCAGGTGCCGCCCCTCCCTGCCGGGGCTATCCGGCACGCTCGCCAACTGGCTGCGGTGCCTGGCCAATAGGGGACTCTCGTGGCGGAATAGGATGGCCGCAGTCGCCCTGATCGACGGAGCTCCCGACCCGCACCCGATCCACCCTGATCATTGCAGTCTCGGTGACGCGATAGATTGACCCTGGGACACCTCCGAGGCATATCGGCGTCGTAATCGTTTCACTATTGTCGCGAAATCGTGTCATATCTATCAGAGATCGGCCATCTCTCCTTACGTTGCGAACCAGGCCCGTCGAGGACCCAGACGAGCTCTACGGCCCCCTACCGGTACAGCAGGTACGGCTTTCGGCGCGCCAAAAAGTCGCCCAAACCCGCGCCCCACTCCTCCGCCAGCTCCCGGTACGTCGCGCCCGCCTCGACCTGTAGCCTCAGCCCGTCGCCTCCGGCCAACCGGTCGAAGTGGGAGCTCCGCCAACTCCAGAGATCGCCCGAGGCGGCCCTGATCTCCGTCAGCAGCGCTAAGGCCGCTAGCGTCGGGTCGTAGTCCTCGCCCACCGCCTCGAGCACTACGCCATGCACCTCTTCACCGGCAAATTTGCCATCCCCGGGGTTGGCGGGGGTGAAGGTGGTCGGCCGGAAGGCCGCGCCCGGTACGCCGATAGCGTTCAACCGCGTCGCCAGCGCGTGGCCATCGAGCCAGGGCGCCCCAAGGTGCTGGAAGGCCATAGGGGTTCCGCGCCCCACCGAGATGGGAGTCCCCTCGAAGAGGCAGGTTCCGGGGTAGTGCAGCGCGCTCGTCACCGAGGGCATGTTGGGCGACGGGGCCACCCACGGAATGCCCGTCTCGGGGTACGGCATCGCCCTCGTCCATCCATCGGCCACCGCCACCGTCAGGCTGGCGCCGACGCCGAACTCGCCGACCGCCATCCGCGCGAACTCGCCCGCCGTCAGACCGTGGCGCATCGGAACTGGGTAGAGGCCGACGAAGCTGGCGAAGTCGGGATCGAGGACATTGCCCTGAACGGCCTCGCCGCCGATCGGGTTGGGGCGGTCCAGCACGACGAACTCGATCTCCGCCTCGCCCGCCGCCTCCATCGCGAGCGCCATCGTGGAGAGGTAGGTGTAGTAGCGGGCACCGACGTCCTGGATGTCGAAGAGGAGCACATCGACGCCGGCCAGCATCTCCGGGGTCGGCCTGGTCGTCGCCCCGTAGAGCGAGTGGATCGGGAGGCCGGTCCGCCCGTCGCGCCCCCCCGTCACCCTGACGCCCGCCTCCTCCCTGCCCCTGATCCCGTGCTCGGGCGAGTAGAGCGCGACGAGCTCCACCTCCGGGTGATCCGCCAGGAGGTCGATCGAAGGCGTCCCCGCGCGGTCCCTCCCGGTGTGGTTGGTGACGAGTCCGACGCGCCGTCCGCGGACGAGGTGCAGCGAGTCGTCGAGGAGCACCTCGATCCCTGGCCTGACCGGAGTGCTAGCAGCCCGGTCGTCCCCCAGAGCGCCCACTTGGGCCGACACCGACGGGGTTCCTCTCGCGAAGGCGATCTTCGCCGGTTGATCGGAGGAAGGCGGTGCCGAGCACCCGGTGGTCGCCAGCAGAACGGCGGCGAGCGGGAGGCACCAGGCGGCGTGTGGACCAGCCCTCCACCGCGTGCGAGCCCGCAGCGATGCCGATTCGGTTGACCGGCCCGCCCACTTGGCGCTATCTCTCGAAATGGGAAGCTCCTTGGAGTGTCTCGTGGATCGGGGGCGCGTCCGCCACCTCGGGGAGGCCCGACCGCCCCGGAGACTCCTCGCCGGCGTCCTCGCAGCCCGTGGACAAACCTCCCGCAGCATTCGAGCAGCGCTGCATCTCCGCTGGACCGCTCCGCTCGTCGGCGTCCTGATCCTCGCGCTGGGCACGGCGTGCTCCACGCCCGCCCGCGTCGCGGCACCGGGTGGCGACATTCGGCCCGCGCCGGACTCCCTCCAGGCGCCCCAAGACACGCCGCGAGTCCCCGAAGGTAACGCCGCGGTCCTGCCCTGGACACGCCCGTCCTACCCCGAACACTCAAGCGCGCTGGGGTGCCGAGGGCGTTGCTGGTCCGACGAGACGCTCGAGTCGCTGACGCTCGAGGAGAAGGTCGGTCAGCTGACGATGCCCTTCCTCCTCGGCGACTTCGCTCCGGAGGGGTCCTCCTCGCGCAGGCGGGCGCGGGCCCTGGTCGAGGAACACGGGGTGGGCGGCATCATCGTCTCGGTCGGCTCGCCAACCGAGGTCGCGGCCAAGCTGAACTGGCTGCAGTCGCTCTCGAAGCTCCCGATCCTCGTAGCCGCCGACCTGGAGGCGGGAGCCGGCTTCCGCTTCGACGGCGTGGTGCACGCGCCGACCAACATCTGGCTCGGCGGCGCGACCCGGTTTCCGGCGCTCATGGCGCTCGGCGCGGCCGGCGATCCCGAGCTGGCGTACGAGATGGGCAGGGTGACCGCGCTGGAGGCCCGCGCCATCGGCGTGCACGTCCCCTTCGCCCCGGTCCTCGACGTCAACAACAACTCGGCCAATCCCGTCATCAACGTCCGCTCCTTCGGCGAGGATCCCCAGGAGGTGGCTCTCCTGGGCGAGGCGTTGGCGCGGGGGATTCAGGAGCACGGGGCGATCGCCACCGGCAAGCACTTCCCCGGACATGGCGACACGGGGGTGGACTCGCACATCGCGCTGCCGGTGATCACGGCCGACCGCGCCCGCATGGACTCCGTCGAGCTGCTGCCCTTCCGCCGTGCCGTGAGCGCCGGCCTGGGGGCAGTCATGACGGCGCACATCACCGTGCCCGCGCTCTTCGACCAGAGGCTGCCGGCCACCCTGGCGGCGCCGGTCCTGACCGGGTTGCTCAGGGAGGAGTTCGGCTTTCGCGGTCTGATCTTCACCGACGCGATGGACATGGCCGCGGTGGACCGCCTGGTCGGGCGCGGCGAGGCCGCCGTCAGGGCCGTGGAGGCTGGCGCCGACGTGATCCTCATGCCCCCCGACCTGGGTGCGGCGCGGCACGCGATCGTGGCGGCCGTGCGCTCCGGCCGCCTGACCGAGGAGCGTATCGACGAGTCGGTGCTGCGCGTGCTCCGCGCAAAGGAGTGGCTGGGGCTCCACCTGGAGCGCACCGTCGACCTTGGGGGGGTGGCCCGGAGCGTGGGCGTGACTCCCCATCTCGATGTTGCGCGGGCGGTGGCCGACCGCTCGATCACGGCGCTCAAGGACGAGCGCGGCCTCCTGCCGCTCAGGGGCACTCCCAGCGCGGCCGTCTACTCGGTCACCTACCGGCGCCGGAGCGACCTCCGGGGGGGACGCGCCTTCAACTCGGCGCTTCGCCGGACCTACCGCGAGCTGAGAACGACCTACGTCGACCAGTGGTCCGAGGAGGACGACTACGCCGAGGCGCTCGCGCGGGCGCGGGGAATGGACCTTGTAGTCGTCTCGCTGCATGTGGGGGTCAGGACGGCGTCGGGGTCGGTGGCGCTCCCCGAAGAGGCGGTCGCCTTCGTCCGCGAGCTGGCCAGCTCGTCGGTGCCGCACATCGTGATCGCCTTCGGCAATCCGTATCTGCTGTCGGAGTTCCCCGAGGTGGGGACCTACCTGACGGCCTGGTCGGGGGTCCCGGTGGCCGAACGCGCGGCCGCGGCCGCCATCGTGGGAGAGGTCGCGATCACGGGCAAGGTCCCCACCAGGGTTGCCGGTTTCGGGATCGGTGCCGGTCTCTACATTCCGAAGCGGGGGGACGCGGGAAGGTGATGGGTATGCGGAGCGTGAGCCTCCCCCTGTTGGCTGCGGCCCTCCTCGCGGCAGGAGCCTGTGGAGAGCCCGTCGACCTCTCGGGGAGGTGGCGCGGGATCTGGGACGGACCTGGGCCGGAACTCGAGAGGATCGACCTGACGTTGGATCTGGCCCACGACCTCCAAAGTGACACGCTGTCCGGGAGCTGGGACAGGTGGTGGTGGGGGGGGCGCATAATTCCCGCAAGGTCTTCCGGTACGCTGGAGGGCAGCCTGTCGGAGGGTAGTGTAGTCTCCCTTGCTCTCATCGAATCCGACCCACCGGGAGCGGTGTTCTACCGATTCTCCGGGACGGTGGCAGACGACGGGACGTCGATCATTGGAGCGCTCATCGACGACGATAGGGGCAATGAGTGGCCCATTGATCTTTCCAGAGAGGGGAGCTGACGCGATGACGGCGGTCGTAGGGATCGAGTAGCCCGTCCGCCCGCCCGCCCTACCGCTATCTTGCGGAATGGGAACCCCTTGGAAGGGCCGCGCTAGGCACGGGCACCCGTCGAGCCGTGCCATGCCCCAGACCGCCTTCGCCTGCGCGAGCCTCCTCCTGGCGGCGTGCGCCGGGGGCCGGATGGGTGCCGGAACCGGCTTGTCCGGCGACGACGCGAGCCGCTGGGTCGAGGAGACCCTTAGTTCCCTGACGCTGCGCGAGGCCGTCGCCCAGCTCGTCTTTCCCTGGATATCGGGGGGCTACGCAGCGGAGAGCGACCCCGAGCTAAAGGAGCTCCTCGCGTGGGTGGAGGAGGGACTTGGCGGGGTCCTCATCTCGATCGGGGTGCCGGATGCGTACGCGGCCAAGCTCAACCGGCTGCAGGCGCGCGCCAGCGTCCCCCTTCTCGTTGCCTCCGACTTCGAGAACGGCGGTCCCGGGATGAGGATCAACCACAGCTACGCCATCCCGTCGCTCCTGCCGCAGGGCGGGGGGACCAGCTTTCCTCCCACCATGGCCTTCGGCGCCGCAGGCGACGAGGAGCTCGCCTTCGAGTACGGGCGGGTCACGGCGACCGAGGCGCGCGCGGTCGGGGTGCACTGGCTCCTGGCGCCGGTGCTCGACGTGAACAGCAACCCCGAGAACCCCGTCATCAACACCCGCTCCTTCGGCGAGCACCCCGAGACGGTCGGCCGACTTGGCGCGGCCTTCATCCGGGGCGCCCAGGCGGGCGGCGCGCTCGTCACGGCGAAGCACTTCCCCGGCCACGGCGACACCCGCACCGACTCGCATATCGAGCTGCCGGTGGTGGCCGCCGACCGGGAGCGTCTCGACCGGGTGGAGCTGGTACCCTTCCGCATGGCCGTCGAGGCGGGAGTCGACGCCGTGATGACCGCGCATGTGGCCGTGCCCGAAGTCCTGGGCGACGAGCGACCAGCCACGATGTCGCCCGTGTTCATGGACGAGCTGCTGCGCGGCGAGATGGGCTTCGGCGGGATCCTCTTCACCGATGCGCTCCGGATGGGCGCGATCACCGACGGGTACGGCGCGGGCGAGGCCGCGGTGCTCGCGCTCGAGGCGGGCTCCGACGTTCTCCTCGCCCCCGACGGCGTGCACACCGCGATCGACGCGGTGGTGGCGGCGGTCGGGTCCGGACGCCTCTCGCGCTCGCGGATCGACCGGTCGGTGCGACGCCTCCTCGAGGCGAAGGCCCGCCTCGGGCTCCACCGGGGTGCGCTCGTCGATCCGGCCCGGGTCGCGGCCGTTGTGGGCGCGGCACCCCACCGGGACGCCGCCGCGCGGGCCGCCGAAGCCTCGGTCACCCTCGTGCGCGATTCCCTCCGCGCGCTCCCTCTTCGCGCAAGCGCCAGCGTTCTGAGCGTGACGTACGCGCGCAGCCGCGATCTCCTGGCCGGCCGCACCTTCGACGCGGCGCTCCGGTCGCACCTGCCCTCGCGGACGGCCTCGGGAGGAAGCCGCGCGGCGTCGTTTGCGGGCGCCCGCATAGGCCCCGAGACCGCCTGGCCCGTCTACGACTCGCTCCTTCACCTCGCGCGTGGCTTCGACGCGGTGATCGTGAGCGCCTACGTGCCCCCGGTCTCCGGTTCGGGGACGATAGGCCTCCCCCCGGCCCCGCGCGCCTTCGTGGAGAGGCTCCGGCGGCTCGGCCGGGGCGCGGAGGCCGCCATCGGCGCCGCGCCCGCGATGGCCGGACCCTCGGTGGTGCTCATCTCCTTCGGGAGTCCATACCTGATCTCGGCGCTTCCCGGCGTGGACACATACCTGGTGGCGTGGGGAGGCCGCGAGGTGTCGCAGCTCGCGGCGGCGCGGGCGGTGGCGGGCGCCGCGGGGGTGCGGGGGCGGCTCCCGATCAGCATCCCGCCGCTCTACGAGAGGGGCGCGGGGCTCGACCGCGAGGCTGTGGCCCGGGCCCGCGCCGGAGACGAACCCGGCGATCGGCCCGATCCGCTCCGCGAGGCCGGATTCCTCCCCGGCGGGGAGGACGGCGCCGGGGCGGACACGCTGGATCGCGCCACCGGCGGGCCCGGCAGATGGCGGGGCACGGCCGAGATTCCCCTCTGCGGCGAGGACGAGATTCCAGGGGGCGCGGCCACGCTCGCCGACCACTTCTGCCGCATCGGCCACGCGGTCGTCTCGCCGCGCGAGGCGGACGCCCGGCAGCTCGGGATGAGCCCCGACTCGCTGGATGCGCTCGACGAGCACATCGTCGGCGCGCTCGCCGACTCGGCCGCCTCCGGGGCGGCGCTGGCGATCATCCGCCGCGGCCGCCTCGCACGGCTCCGCGCCTACGGGCGGCTGGACTGGGACCCGGCCGCGCCGCCCGTCACCCCGGCGTCGCTCTTCGACCTGGCCTCGCTCACCAAGGTGGTGGGCACGACCTCGGCCGTTGTCATCCTCGCCCAGCGCGGCCTCCTCGAGCTCGACGACCCGGTGGCCGAGCACCTCCCCTGGTGGGAGGGCGGCGACCCGGCCAAGGCGCGCGTCACCACCGGGGACCTCCTGTACCACCGGGCGGGGCTACCCTCCTACCGCCCCTTCTTCCTCGAAGCGGAGGGGCGCGTGGAGTACACCGATGCGATCGGCGCGCTCCCCCTCGCCCACCCGCCCGGCGAGCACACCCGCTACTCCGACATCGGCCCGATGGTCGTCGCCTTCGTGGTGGAGGCGGTGAGCGGGATGGCCTTCGACGACTTCCTCGAAGCGGAGATCTGGCGGCCCCTCGGGATGGGCGACACCGGCTTCCTCCCCGACTCGTCGCTCTGGGACCGGGTGGCGACCACCGAGCTCGACGAGGGATTTCGCGGGATGCATGTCCACGGAGTCCCCCACGACGAGAACGCCTACGCGATCGGGGGCGTCGCCGGGCACGCCGGACTCTTCGGCTCGGCTCGCGACCTGGCCGTCTTCGCCCAGACGATCCTGGACCGGGGAGTGGCCGCTCCGTGCACGCCTGACCGCGACTCCGGGGCACCGTGCCACCTAACCCGCTTCGGGCCCGTCGTCCTCTTCGCCCAGGGCTGGATCGACCGCATCGCGCATAGGGAGGATCCGGGCTCGAGCCGCACCCTCGGGTGGGACACGCCGTCCGGCTGCTCCTCCGCCGGGGACTACCTCTCCGCCCGGTCGATCGGGCACACCGGCTTCACCGGGACCTCCCTCTGGATCGACCCTGAGCAGGATCTGGCGGTCGTGCTCCTGACCAACCGCGTCAACCCGTCGCGCGAGAACCGCCGCCACATCGAGCTCCGCCGCGAGGTGCACGACCGGGTCGCCCGCGCGATCGTGGACACCCCACCTCGTGTCAGAGAGGGGGCACAGGAGGATGATACATGTAAACGATAGTTTACAATATGTAAATCGTAGGTTACAATTCTGGACAATTCCGCACGTTTCTCCGCCACCGAGTATCTGAGCAATGAGTATTGGAGCAGGTCTGGATCTGTGGGTGCTCGTCCTCTACATGGCGGGGGTCGTCGGGTGGGGCGCGTGGCTGGGGAGGGGGAACCGGGGCGGGGCGGACTACTTCCTGGGCGGCCGGAACCTCCCCTGGTGGGCTGTCATGCTCTCGGTGGTGGCGACCGAGACGAGCACGCTGACGCTCCTCTCGGTCCCAGGGGTCGCCTATCTCGGCACGCTCGCCTTCCTTCAGCTCGCCTTCGGCTACCTGGCGGGGAGGGCGGTCGTGGGGTGGGTCCTCCTGCCGGCCTACTACCGGGGCGAGCTCTCCACAGCGTACGAGCTCCTGGGGGACCGCTTCGGAGCGGGGGCGAGGAGGTCGGCCTCGGGCGTCTTCATGGTCACGCGGCTACTCGCAGACTCCGTCCGGCTCTTCGCGACTGCGATCCCGCTGGCGCTCGTCACCGGGTGGTCTTACCCGGCCTCGATCCTCGTCATCGGCGCGGCCACCCTCCTCTACACCTACTACGGGGGGATCCGCGCGGTGGTGTGGGTGGATGTGCTTCAGATGGCGCTCTACGTCGCGGGCGGCCTGGTCGCGCTCCTCCTCCTCCACCTCGCGATCGACGGGGGCTGGCCCACGATCCTGGGGTCGGCCGGGGCTGCGGGCAAGCTGCAGGTGCTGGACTTTCGACCCTCCGTCTCGGTCGCATACACCTTCTGGGCCGGGCTCATAGGGGGCGGCTTCCTCTCGATGGCGTCGCACGGGACCGACCAGCTGATCGTGCAGCGGCTGCTGGCGTGCCGTGATCTGCGTGGCGCGCGCCGTACGCTGATCGGGAGCGGGGTGGCGGTGGCGGTCCAGTTCGCCCTCTTCCTCCTGGTGGGACTCGGACTCTGGGCCTTCTACGAGGGACGCGCCTTCGATGCCTCGGACGAGATCTTCGCGCGCTTCATCGTCGACGAAATGCCGACCGGGGTGCGCGGCCTCCTGATCGCAGCGGTCTTCGCGGCGGCGATGTCGTCGCTGTCGTCCTCTATCAACTCGCTCGCCTCGGCGACCACCTACGACTTCTGGGGGCCGCTGAGGCGCCGCGTCGGCGGGGGCGGGGACGGGGAGCTGATGGTGGCCGGCAAGCTCTTCACCCTGCTCTGGGCCGGGCTGCTGATAGTCGGGGCGATCGTCTTCATCCCGCTCTCGCGCGGCTCGACGGCGGTCGAGGTGGCGCTCTCGGCGGCGTCGATGGCGTACGGCGGCCTCCTCGGCGCATTCGCGCTCGGGGTGCTGACGAGGCGAACGGGCCAGGGCGGCGCGGTGGTCGGAATGCTGGCGGGGGTGGGCGCGGTGGCGGCCATCTGGGCGACGAGCCGCGATGTCGTCGCCTGGCCCTGGTTCGTGGCGATCGGCCTCGGCGTGACGGTGGTCGTCGGGCTGGCCTTCCCGGCTGGCGGCGGCGGTCGTGGTCGCACGGTGGAGCGGAGTCGCGGAGGCTGAGGTGGAGGGGGAGAGGCACTTCGTCGGGGTCGACGGAGGGGGGACCCGCTCCCGGGCGGTGGTGGGAGACGCCGAGGGGCGCGAGCTGGGCCGAGCGGAGGGCGGGCCGGGGCTGATCCTCGCGTCGGACCCCGGGGTGGCCGTCAGGAGCGTCGCCGAGGTCGTCCGGGAGGCGGCAGCGGAGGCGCGGGTGTCCCTGCCCCTCGAGGCGCTCTGGGCGGGGCTGGCGGGCGCGGGGAACGAGCGGGCGCGCGCTCGGGCCGAGGCGGGGCTGGCGGAGTCCGGGGTCGCACGGCGGGTGACGGTGGGATCCGATGTGACGGCTGCGCATGCGGCGGCCTTCGGCGACGGTCCGGGGGTGGTGCTCGTGGCGGGGACCGGGTGTGCGCTTCGTGCCGTCGAGCCCGGTGGACGGACGATCCGCGTCGGGGGCTGGGGGGCGCTCCTGGGCGACGAATTCGGCGGCTACGGGATCGCGCTGGCGGCTCTCCGCGCGGTGCTCGGAGCAGCCGACGGCCGCGAGGCGCCGACGGCGCTGGCCGACCTCTTCGGAGAGGCGGCCGGGTGCTCGGACGCCCATTCCCTGGCTGCGTGGGGGGAGCGCGCGGCCAAGCACGAGATCGCGGCCTTGGCGGGAAGGGTCGGCAGGTTGGGTCTCGGGGGCGACCTGGTCGCCGCCAAGGTCGTGGCGGCGGCGCTTGAGGAGGTGCGCTCGCATCTGGCGGCCGCGCTGGCGAGGACATCCGGGTGGACGTCACCTCTGCCGGTCGCCCTGGTCGGGGGGCTGATCCGACCCGGAGGCCCCCTTCGCGAAGCGGTGGCGCAGGCGGTCGAGGAGATGGGGTGCGCAGTGCACCCGGGCGAGGTCGTCCCCGAGCGGGGGGCGCTCCTCTTGGCGCGTGGCACCCTGGGCGGGTATGGCCAAGAATCACCGTAGTTGCGGCTTCGCGGAAGCTCCTGACTCACGGTAGGTTTCGGTCATGGGCAGGTTCTGCGAACCACTGACCGGACCTCGAACGACCCCGAAGATCATCCTGACGAATCACACTGGCAGAAGGTCACTCATGAGCCGATTCTCCGAACCCCTCGCCCTCGTGCCGATCGACGATCCTGTCGGTCTCGCATGGGCCGAGTACACCTACAACGGCAACCCTCAGCCACTCATCGATCTCGGCATCCTCTCGCCTGATGAGCCTGGGGAGGAGAAAGAGGAGGTAGACGCTGCCGAAGTGGAGGCCGCCAAGCCGAGCGATACCGCCGAGACGGTGAAGGCCGTCAAGCCAGAGATCACTCCCAGCACCTCCGCGCTCAGCGCCGCTCGCAAGCTTCATAGCCATAGGGGTACGAAATGATCATCAGAGATCCCGTATGGGTAGGGAAGTACAGGATCCCCAACGATCCTGTGATGGGACTCATGATATCCAAGGATCTGACCAAGAAGGAGGCTGTCGCTCGCGCACTGAGAGACGGTCTTCTGACCAAGAAGGAGGCCGACGCTCGACTCCAGGGTGTTTCATGGTCAGAAATACTCCGCCTGCGAGGCATCTCCTAATACAGACTTTGACTGACACTTCTCCTTCGCTGGCGAGGAGCAGATGACGTACCCACGGTCTCTTGCCGCCCGTGCCCTTCTTTGGGGGCTGCTTGATCGAGAGGCGGTGGCCATAGTATCACTGGCCGACATTGGATGATACTATATTTCCTGCAACGGCGCGCAGCCACGAAACAGAAGGAGGAGGAGGGGGAATGAACATGAACACCATCAGGGTAGTGTCCTGGAACATGGCTCATAGGAAGCAACCGTGGCACGAGCTTGCGGCCATGAAAGACGTCGACGTGGCGCTCCTGCAGGAGACGTGCAGACCGCCCGACTGCCTTCCCTCTCATGTTGAGCCGGAAACCGCATACCTCTGGGCTCCGTGGGGGAAGCACTACGACCGCTGGCCGATGGTGGTGAAGCTCTCCGACCGCGTCAAGATGGAGCGATTCGAGCGTGTCTTCCCGTTCGGTTCCGTTGGCCCCCATGAGATGGCCGTCAGCGGTATCGGCACGATCGCGATCGCAAGGATCACCCCGTCAGGGGGCAAGCCGAAGCCGTTTCTGGCGGTTTCGATGTACGCACGGTGGATCATGCCGCAGCAGTCGGTCGAGACGAATTTCAGGGTAGGGATGGCGGATATCGCTGCGCACCGGATTATCTCCGACCTATCCATGTTCATCGGCGCTGAGGACCCTGGGACACATCGGATCCTCGCGGCGGGGGATCTCAACATGTGGTACGGCACCGACGATGTTCCGGCCTGCTCGCTGATCGCGCGCGACCGGACCGTATGGGATCGTATGCGCGCCCTGGGCCTGGAATTCCTGGGCCCGCAGTACCCGGACGGCAGAAAGGCAGATCCAGTGCCGGGTGCCTCGGAGACTCGGAACGTCGTCACCTATCACACTACGGGACAAACGCCCGAAACAGCCAACAAGCAGGTCGACTACGTCTTCGCCTCCAAAGGCTTCCACAAGGCCGTCAGCGTCCGCACCCTGAACGGAGTCGACGAGTGGGGATCAAGCGACCACTGCAGGCTACTGATCGAAATATCGAACGGTCCCCACTAGACCGGAGGGCAAGATCGCGTCCGCGCCGCCCGGAAGCCCCGAGATTCGCCGGAAGGACCGGCAGGGAAGCCGCTCATTCGGGAGGGCTGGAGACGCTGGATCGAGTGGCTGAGGCGCTGCGCGGGCAGCCCACCGATCCATCGTCATACCTGCCTCCGGGTATGGAGTTGTGACGAGAATCAGGCCGAAAATCCTTGCAAATCGTAGTCATACCTATCATTTTGCAAGAATGATCCCGCGACGAGTCCTAGATTCCGTCCGCCGTGCGCTGGCCCGCCAAGCCGCCACGGCGCTGCTCGGTCCGCGCCAGGTGGGCAAGACGACGCTCGCCCGGGAGATCGCTCGCACGACCAGATCGCTCTATCTGGATCTTCAGTCGAGGGCCGACAGGAACCGGCTTACTGACCCCCGTCTCTTCCTGCGCAGCTACGAGGACCGCCTTGTGATCCTCGACGAGATCCACCGGGTCCCCGAGCTCTTCCCCGAACTCCGCGGGCTGATCGACGAGGGGCGGCAGCGCGGTCGGCGGACCGGGCGCTTCCTCATCCTCGGATCGGCTTCGGTGGACCTGTTGAAGCAGGCGGGCGAGAGCCTGGCGGGGCGCATCGAGTTCGTTTCCCTCAATCCGCTCGACGTGCTCGAGGCCGCCCCGGACGATCCGGCGATGACTTCCCTATGGGTCCGCGGCGGGTTCCCGGACAGCTTCCTCGCCCAAAGCGACGAGGATAGCCTCGCCTACCGGCAGAACTTCATCCGCACCTACCTGGAGCGCGACCTGGCGGAGTTCATCCAGATGCGGATCCCTTCGGAGACCCTCGCACGGCTCTGGACGATGCTGGCCCACGACCAGGGGGGTATGCTGACGATCGCCAAGCTGGCCAGGAGCCTCGCGATCAGCGCTCCGGCGGTGACGCGGTACGTCGACGTGCTCGCGGGTCTGCTGCTGGTTCGGCGGCTTCCACCCTTCGCTGCCAACGTCCGCAAGCGACTCGTGAAGTCGCCCAAGGTCTACATCCGCGGCAGCGGACTCCTGCACGCCCTCCTCGACATCGAGAGCTTCCACGCACTGGCCGGTCACTCCGTCGTAGGCGCGAGCTGGGAGGGATTCGTGATCGAGAATCTGCTGGCGGCGGCGCATCCGCTGGCACGGGCCAGCTTCTACCGGACGGCTGCGGGAGCGGAGATCGACCTGGTTCTCGAGGTGCCAAGATTCCGTCGGCCGTTGGCCATCGAGATCAGGCGCGGCCTCTCTCCGAGCCTCGGCAAGGGGTTTCGCAGCGCGTACGCGGACCTCGCCCCGGAACGTGCCTTCGTGGTCTACGCCGGCAGCGAACGCTATCCGGTGGCGGAATCGGTCGAGGTGATCGGGTTGCCCGAAATGGCGAGGATGCTGGCGGATCCCGCGGCTCTGAGGTCGTGACGGGCAGCGGGAGCGCCTCCGGGGGAGCGTCATATAGTATCACTCTACGACATCTGGTGATACTACCTTCCATGATCGCCTACGGCGGCCCTCCTAGCCCGAAGAGGGATCGGCGGAACAAGACTGATGCGGCTTCCGACGGGGTAGCTGGAAGTGCTTCGTCCGGGTCTCTGGATCAACCTCGATCCTCCCTTCCTGCTCAATGGACTCTAGCTGCCTGGGGGCGGGTTGGGCGGGCACCGAGCCCTCAGGTAGAGCGGCGTCCAAGCATCGTGCATTCCGCGAGACGATCGATCTGGGAGAATGTGAAGACCTTCCCCCTGGTGGCGATCAGGAGGTCTTTCATGTCGGCCTTCCGCACTGCAAACCCTCTGCCCGCGATGCACGCGATGACCTCGAATCCCGGCCGGTGTCGGTGTTCAAGGTTATCGCGGATAGCGGCGAGCCGGAGAACTCGTGCCACCTTGTCTCTCGCCGTCCCGTCGTCATTGGTCATCTTGGCTTCAATGACTCCCAAGGGCGAGCGCGGATCCGGGCAGAAGAAGTCGGGATTCTGTTCCCAGCCGGGCATCGATTCGCCCCGGCGCGACCGGTGGTATGGCACGTTGGCTGAAGACAGGTGGTCCTCGATTCGATCCTCGAGCATGTCACCGACGAGTTCGCTCACGGAGTCGCGATGGGAGGCGAACGGCCGGCCAAGCAGCCGCTCATACAGGAGGGCTTCATAACGGACACCCTGGCTGGCCACCTGCTTCAGGGATTCGAGGCCACGGGCCGTGTCCACCTTGTCCAGCCGATGCACTTCCGTCTCGCTCGCCCGCAAAGCGCCTTCTCGGAGCATCCCGCACGCGACCGAGACCATTGCGCGGATTCTGGTCGCCTGGATCGGGGTGTGTCCAACCTTCCTGGCGGGGTCCATGCGTATGGACCGCTCCAGATTCCTTGCGAACCCCTGGTCTATCCTCTCGCCGGTCTGCGTTGTGGTCACGCTGGCCCACTCCGGTGGGGATAGTCCCAGCATCGTCCGGAGCACAATCAGTGCCATCGGCTCTCGCAGAACCGCGCGCAGCACCGCGTCTTCGTCCAGACTCTCGAAGCGCACCGTAGCTTCGGCAAGAGCGTCGTATCCCCGGACGAAGGCCTGGCGGGAGACATAGCCCGGACCTCGAGGGAGAACGAGAAAGCTCGTGAGAGGATCGCTCGTCAGCGCCTCGAAGACCTGCTTCACATAGTAGTCGATACGGTCCGCAAGTTCTGGAAATGACGCCTCGAATGGGAACCGCTTGCCCGTCACGGCAGGGCGTCCTCGAAGAGTTCCCGCTGAGTGTGCCAGGCATGTGTCGTTCGACCCGAGAGTACCCGCTCCGCAACTGGATCGATGTCTGCAACCTCGTCCATCGACTTGGCAACCCTGTCGATCTTGACGCGGGTGGGCATAGTGCGATCCCAGCTGGTCCAAAGCTTAGCCACCGCCTTCCGGGTAACGTGGCCGAGTGCAAGGCAGCGGATGTCGCCTGACCGCGGCTTCACGCCGCCAGCCCTGAGCTTGGCCAGGTCGGTCTCGAGAAGCTCCTCGAGACGGTCGGGTTCTCCAATGGAATTCGTGCCACCACCATTACTCTCTGATCGGCAGACGAATACGGTATCGACAATGGCGGACTTGGTGCCGGTGATGTGGATGGACCCGCTCATTTCCGCGGGGCAGGGAATCGCAGCCGTGACCACAAGGCCGGCATCGAGAATGGCAACCGCCACGGCGTGGTACGCACATCGGCGGTTGTGGTGATAGGTAAATACGAGCGGTGCTCCCGGTTTGAGTGCCGTTGCCATTCTGGCGTACACGGTGGCGAGACCGTCAGTGAAGTGCTCCAGATCACGACCTTCGGTCGCGTTTCCGGTAAGCTCGTCGTGATTTCGAGTGGACTTGGCGGAAAATGGCTCCGTCTCATCGCCCACCAACCGGCGGAGCCATACATAGCAGAAGTCCATCAGCTCAGCGTACTGCACGCTGTCGTAGTAAGGCGGGTCGGTCAGCACCGCATCCAAAGAGCGGGCCTTAAGCTCGGCTTCCGTGGCCGAGCCGCATCGCAGATCCACCCTCCGCGGCCGCTTGCCATTCCCGGCCGACCGGTCGCCGATCCACTCGCCGCGGGTGTAGACCCGCTTCCTGCCTCCGGCAGGCACCTCAAAGGGCCTTACGCAGAAGTCCTTCGCGGTGGAGTACTTGGCGATCATGTTGACCCAGCCGCCACTGCCGACCGGCTTGCCATTGCCGCCAAGGATGCCAAGCAGGTTGGCCTCGCACCGAACCAGTCCCACCGGAAACCCGTGCACCGAGAAGAGGTCAAGGGCCTTCAGCGCCATCGTGTCGTAGCGAACCAGGAGGTTGTTATACCGCAACAGGTCCGACAGATTGGTCGCGAGCGCGCGCCTGACTCGTGCGTCCGACTGGGCCGCTATGAGGCCGCAACTGAGCTCCAGGCCGAGCAGCTGCCGAGAGTTGAACATCTGCCGGTATCTCTCGTATCCCCACTTGTGCAGTCTAGACGACTCGTCGCCCGGTGGAATCCGATCCTCGGGAACATACTCCAACCGGATGTCTGCGAGAGCCTCGTCGGCCTCGGCATACTTGGCTAGGTCATCTGCTGACGGTGCCTTGAAGAACCTGCCCTTGTGGGAACGCTTGCACTCCGGGCAATGGTACTCGATGGCGAACATGCGATGCCTGGGAGGTCCCTTCTCGATGCTCGGAAAGCGGTTTCGAGCCCCGCACCCCGAGCACACCACTGATCCCCGGCGGGCTGGCCCCTCTACAACCAGCGCAGAGGAGCACGTTGAGCAATGCCCCGGGGATTCCCGTCTCGATACTTCATTCAATCGCCCGCACTCGGCACATGCCAGGACGTGGTTGGGATGCCGGGCGTCCTTGGCCACCAGGTATCCCGGAAAGAGATCGATGTCCCGCTGGCAGGAGTGACATGGCTGAGTCTTGACCCATAGGAAGTACTTGACGTCGGCGCTCCCGCCGCACTTGGTACATTCCGTCTCGTATTGGTGACCGATCTGTCCTCGAAGAGTATCGACAAGGTCAAGAGCAGCTGTACGATAGGCGGTAGTGTCGAGATCCTCCAGCTCTCGCCCAACTACCCACCAGGCCATCGGGTTGATGTCCCACCCTATGACATCCGCGCCGAGCCGGTTTGCTTCGATAAGCGGAGTGCCTCCGCCCATGAATGGATCCGCCACCAACTTCCGCTGAAGCTGATGAGACGAGAAGTAGCTCTGGGGAAGCTTGGCATCTACGAATTCAGATAGCATCAAAGCCCGGAAAAGCGTGCCGGGACGACGTGCAAACCACTTGTGCACGGCAATTATTGGTCTGTAGTTCTGCTGGATCGCCTTCTCACGCAGGGCGAGGGCAGCAACGAATGGAACATCAAACCTCTGTTCTATGCCCACCGAAGCCTCGTGGTGATTGGACGCTAGCCCGGTACTGGTCTCTCCCGCGCACCTCGGCAATCTAGCCCGCACCGGGGTCTGCTCCAAGTACCTGCCGACCGCTTCTCAGAGAACGAAACGGGGGGGGAATGACGGAGGCGGGTGTTTCGCCGCACTTCTGCTGCCACGGTGCCGTCGCGGCCCCGGACTGTGCCAGTGGGAATCTCTGACAATGCGTGAGCGTCTCGGCGTAGCAGTGGTCGCATCCCCGGTCCCGGAGTGGTGCTGGTGGCGGGGACCGGGTGTGCGCTTCGTGCCGTCGAGCCCGGTGGACGGACGATCCACGTCGGGGGCTGGGGGCGCTCCCGGGCGACGAATTCGGCGGCTACGGGATCGCGCTGGCGGCTCTGCGCGCGGTGCACGGAGCTGCGGACGGCCAGTGGGGGTGCCGACGGCGCGGACCGAGCTCTTCGGGGAGGCGACCGGATGCCTGGACACCCACTCCCTGGCTGCGCGGGGCGAAGCTGCCGCCAAGCACGAGATCGCAGCCTTGGCGGAAAGAATCGTCACGTTGGGTCTGGGGGGCGACCTGGTCGCTGCCAGGGTTGTCGCGGCGGTGTTGGAGGAAATGCGTCCGCAGCTGGCGGCCGCACTGGCAAGGACATCCAGATGTTCACCCCGCCGGTCCCCCTGGTCGTGGGGCTGATCGGACCTTGGGGGCCGCATTCGCGAGGCGGTGGCGCAGGCGGTCGAGGAGATGGCGTGCGCGGTGCACCCGGGCGAGGTCGTCCCCGAGCGGGGAGCGCTTCTGCAGGCGCGCAGCACCCTTGGCGGGCAAAGCAGCGAATCCCCGCATTTGCCGGCTCGCGGAAGCTCCTGACACACGGTAGAATTCAGTCATGGGCAGATTCTTCGAACCACCGGCCTCGCAGGACCCTGATAGATCATCCTGGCGAGTCACATTGACAGAAGGTCACTCATGGGCCGATTCCCCGAACCGCTGGCTCTAGTGCCGATCGACGATCCTGTCGGTCTCGCATGGGCCGAGTTCTTCTATAACGACAACGAGCAGCCCCTGATCGATCTCGGCATCTTCCCCGCAGAGGACGAAAAGGAGGAAGAGAAGGCTGACACCGAGGTCGAGGTCGCCAATTTGTTAACGATACTGCCAAGCCAGTCGAGCGCTAGCTCACGCCAGCTACTCCGCGATCGGCGCCGTTCGCAAGCTCAACAGCCATAGAGGTACAAAACGATGATCAGAGACCCTATGGGAATAGGACAGTACAAGATCCCCATCGATCCCTTGATGAAACTCATGATGCTCACTTACCTGACCGAAGCCGAGGCCATCGCTCGGCTTCGGGCCCAGGGAGTCGACCTCGCGACCCATCCATTCGTACTTGGCGAACTTCCAGCGTCGCACCAGCAGCTCGCGGTCGTTCGGAGTAGCAACTGGAACTTCTCTTTCGCCCGGTCGAGGCACTCCCTCGCTGAACGCAATACCGAACATCAAATAGCTTTTTGGAGCAATCGCCATGGAAAACATTAGCTGGTTAGATGCGATCATCGCAACAACCATCGTAGGTATTGCTTACGTGTTCATTGGTTGCTGTGTGGCATCTCTCGGTCGATGGAGTCACAGGTCCAAGATAATGGGGTGGCTTGTACTGGATCCACGGAAGATCGTAGCAAGCAGCAATCGAATCGCTAGTCTGTCAACCTTTCAAGTTCTGTTCTTTACTTTGATCGTGCTTTGGCTAAGCATCTATTGGTTATTCCAATCCGGGGTGCTGATAACGCTCCAAGGCGACTTGGCGATACTGTTGGGCATCGCTGGTTCCGGCACCGCTTTGGGGAAGGCTGCTGACAACAGCCGGTCCATGCTTCGCCAAGTGAATTTCTCCTGGATAAAAAAGAAGACTTGGATAGAAACGGACCTAATCGAGGGGAAGTACGATGATCGAATGCCTCGGCTATTCGATTTGATTACCACTGGCAGCAACTTCGATGTATCCAGATTCCAAGCTCTCGGCTTTACGCTGGTTATAGGCGTCGCGATGTTGTGGGAAGGAATCCTCGTAGACGTTGCTGGGATTGGTGGCGGCGATCCATTCGCGTTTTCGGTCGGGTCAACGTATCTTGCTCTCATCGGAGTCAGTCAAGGTTTATACGTTGGTGGAAAATTTAGCCACAAGGACAGCATCAAACAACTGGACACGACACTTGATGAAGCTCGCGAAAAGGAAAAGACTCTCAGCATAGAGGTTTCGAGATGCAAGGAGTGGAAGGAGAAGTCAAGTGCGCTTGAAGGACAATCCAAGAAGCTACTTGAGTTGGCTCGGATGTGCGCCCCAGCGGCATACTCTGAGTTTCTGTATGTGGCTGAGGAGGCTTCCACCCTCGTCAGCGGCCTGAGTGGGAAACCAATACACGACGTCGCAATCAAGCCGTCGTTGCCTCCGGTGTGCTCTTGACTGAACCCATGCCCGGAGAACAGACCAGTAGGATGGCGGCAGGACATCGCGTAAGCCACTGCCGGGAACCCCGACCCCCTCAGCAGTGTACTGAACTGCACTGACACCCCACAGACCTGCGGCACTACGACGAAGAGACGGATTGCGGCAGCCGGGTCAAGTGTTGAATCTGTCCACCGACAAGTAAGACTCCCCAGTCTGTGACGCGTACCTGCGGATTCGATTAATCACCTCGGCAAGCGTCATTACACCATGGAGAACAAAATACACATGCCGATGGTCTAGCAGCAACAGAGGTGTTCGTGTGCCAGAGGCTTCCGATATAGCTACGGAACTGTATCCGGATATGGAGACCACTATGCCCATCGTATTATCAGCCTTGGTCGTGACTTTCCTGTAAAACGAATCAACGTCCGAACAATCGGCTTGTTTCCCAGTGAACTTTAACTCAACAAGATAAGTAGTGCCCGATATCGTCACAGAGCCATCGATTTGCCTTCCATTGGTCACGTAGGGTCGTCGATTTTGCACTTCCGAGAAGTCAGCTAGGTCGTAAAACCACTCCTGAAAATCGTATCCCGCCTCCGAAGTACCGAGTCTATTGCTAAGTTCACTCAGACGCTCGGTCAGCTTTTGGAGAGTCGTTTGTGCTTGTGCTGCTCGCTCTTGGTGTTCCCTAAACCTCGCTTGCGTTTTTTTGCGACTTCGCTCGTCCTGAATCTTCGCTTCCTGCACTGATTGATGTTCTCGTAGCCGATTTACCGCCTCGTGCGCCTGCCTCTTCTTTTCAGCAGTGTCCTCCCAGTTTTCGAGATCGGGAAAGCTCGTCTGCTCGATGAGATTGCCAGCGATCCTAAGAATGAGCCGCTTCCCTTCTTGCGTTGTCACGAGATCGCCAAAGAGACGATCTAGCAAATCGCGTTTCGTCTCGTCATCGCTCCAAGTCGCAAGGTTACGTCGAAGGGACGCCGCAACCACGCAAGAAATGCGCAAGACGCTTCCGACGCCAAAAGGACTTCAGGCAAGCATCGTGTACCAGTTGCGTGTAGTGAGGTGTGATTCGCGCGCGCATCCCTACCTCCACGCTCCGTCCGGGCCTGGGTCTCCACCAACGAAAATCATCTTCCCAATCTTCCTTCTGTATGGAGGAGATCTCTTTTCACCACTCTTCGCGCTTCGCGCCGAGCTTGGAGCCGCAGGCAAGCTTCGCCGCTTCACTCTGGGATGGATGGTCTCATGGAATCGTCGGTCTTGGAACCCAGTGAGTATTCGTTGGTCAAGTACGTGCTCTTGCAAGGCGATGGCGAGAGTCATCAGCTGGTTACCTCCAGAGGTGACTGGTGGCTAACAGGCATTGGTGGCGAGAGGATACGGAACCATGTCGGGGGGCGAACGCCTGCTGGAGGAGGTGGCCGAGCGTCGCCGAGGCGAAGACGTCCGCTCGGGAATGTCCTCCAGCAGCGTAGGGACGAAACTGGCAGGGCGGAGTCCATGGATGGGTAGCTAGACAATGCGTCGTCTGGGTCCAGAGAGCGGCTGAGGATCGCCGGGGATTGACGGTCACGGTTCGGCTGCCCAGCGATTGGCTCGAGGAGCAGTGAATGTGTGCGGTGGGCAGTCATCTCGTTCTCGTGGTCGGAACGTTCGAGCGGCGCGGATCGCTGTTGGTATCTCGAGGCGGAAGGGCCACTTCCTCGGTGGCTCGTTGGCTGGAGGCGAGGTTAGGGCGCGTGGCGTCAGTGTGGGAGCGAAAGGCTCGGGCGGGAATCTATGTTGCTCCTCGTCTGGGTTGGTGCTCTGGCAGGCAATATAGCGCCGGTGTTTGCCAGCGCGGGCACTCCGACTTACGGTGATGGTGCCGAGGTGGGGCCTCCGCCATCGGGTTCGGCGGAGTGGTACGCTCCGCGGCAGTCCTCAACGAGATTCACCGGGTTTTCGAGCTCTTCCCGAACTCCGGAAGCTGATCGACGAAGGGCGGCGGCGCGGTCGGCGGACCGGACGCCTCCTCATTTTCAGATCGGCTTCGGTGGATCTGGTGAAGCAGGCGGGCGAGATTCTGGCGGAGCGCATCGAGTTCGTCTCCCTCAATCCGCTCGACGTGCTCGACGCCGCCCCGGACGATGCGGCGATGACTTCCCTTTGGCCATCGAGATCAGGCACGGCCTCTCTCCGAGCCTCGGCAGGGGGTTTCGCAGCGAGTACGCGGACCTCGCGCCGGAACGTGCCTTCGTGGTCTACGCCAGCGAGGAGCGCTATCCGGTGGCGGAGTCGGTCGAGGTGATCGGGTTGCGGGAGATGGCGAGGATGCTGGGGAATCCTGCGGCTCTGAGGTCTTGAGGCGTGAGGTTCATCCCGCCCCGGACGGACCCGCGCGGAAGGGCTTCGGCCAGCGGCACGATTTCGACCAGCTCCGCGTCCGAGTCCATCTCGATGCGATCACCGAGGACGTCGACTTCGCGGCGGCGGTGGGTCGCGCTGCCCGAACTTGGTCACTACATGGTCGGTAGGATGGTCACTACTTGGTCAGTGACCAAGACGGAGTCGGGCCCGTCCGGGAGGATGTCCTCCCCAAGGCGCATGCCGGAGGCGTTTCCGGGGCTGTTGGCCGCAGGTGCGCCGTTCCGAGGGTGCGGCAGGGAACCGGAGGGAGAGCGGTCGGCGGCTTCGCTTGGCACCACGATTGCTATAGCGTCGGTCAGACGCGAAGTTCCCCACCTCGCACCCCCACTTGGCCCTCGTACCGGATTCGCGACTTGACCCGAGACCCCCCAGAAGCCAGCAGCTCCGCGGCCACTTCCCCGATCGTTGACAACCGCACCCGCAAGGTCGGCGAGTTCCTGGAACGGGAGATCGCACCCGGCAGCGCGCTTTCCGTCGTATCGGCCTACTTCACCATCTACGGCTACGGCGCGCTGCTTCCCCAACTCGACCAGATCGGCCGGATGCGGTTCCTGTACGGCGACCCCCGGGGCGTGGAGGACGTGGACCCGACCGACGCCGAGGCGAAGGCGTTCCGACTGGCCGACGACGGCGGACTGGAGCTGGCGCAGGCACTCGCTCAGAAGCCGCTGGCGCAGGCGTGCAGCGAGTGGATCAGGGAGAAGGTGGACATCCGCACGCTGCGGCAGGCCAACCTGCTTCACGGCAAGATGTACTATGTGGATCGGAGCGAAGCCGGCAGCGCCACGCTTACCGGCAGCTCGAACTTCACGCGGCGCGGGCTCGGCCTAGGAACGACGCCCAACATTGAGCTGAACCTCGAGGTCCGGGACGCCACCGAGCGCACCGAGCTCTTGGCATGGTTCGACCGGCTCTGGAGCGACGACGCGCTCACCCGCGACGCCAAGGAAGATGTACTGGAGGCGCTCGCGAAGCTGGGCCGGGACTACGCCCCCGAGTTCGTCTACTACAAGACGCTCTACGAGGTGCTCGCCGACCGCCTGGCCAAGCACATCGAGGGTCAGCAGCTGGTGGGCGGCGTTCGGCTCCACGACTCGGAGATATGGAAGTACCTTTACGCCTTCCAGAGGGACGGCGCAGTAAGTGCGATCAACCGTCTGATGCGCCACAACGGATGCATCGTGGCCGACAGCGTGGGGCTGGGGAAGACGTACACCGCGCTCGCCGTCATCAAGTACTTCGAGGCCGCCAATGACCGCGTGCTCGTGCTCTGCCCGGCCCGACTCAAGCAGAATTGGCTCATGTACGCGGCCCATACGGCCCAGCGGGGCAACCCGTTCCTCGCCGATCGCTTCGGCTACACGGTGCTCGCCCACACGGACCTGAGTCGCACGTCGGGAATGGCTGGCAGCGTCGATCTGGCCCAGTTCAACTGGAGCGCGTTCGACCTTATCGTGATTGACGAGTCCCACAACTTCCGCAACGAGGGGCGGGACAAGCGGGACGACGAAGGCAATCTCGTCAGGAGAAGCCGCTACCGCCGTCTCCTGGAGGAAGTGCTTAAGGGCGGCGTGCGCACCAAGGTACTGATGCTGTCCGCTACGCCCGTCAACACCACGCTGCGCGATCTCAGGAACCAGATCTACCTGATGACCGGGAAGCGCGAGGATGCGTTCAGGGCCGGTCTCGGCGTGGGCAGCATCCAATCCGTCTTCGCGTCGGCCCAGAAGCAGTTCCAGAAGTGGGAGAAGGAGAGGTCGGCGAACGGGGGGCACGACAAGGCGGCCCTGCTGGAGCGGCTGGGCACCGACTTTCTGGCCGTCCTGGACGCGGTCACTATTGCGCGCTCGCGCAGGCACATTCGGGAGCACTACCCCGAGGTCGAGAAACAGATCGGCGGGTTTCCGGAGCGAACCACGCCGCGGAACCTCACCCCGCCTACGGACACTCGCGGCCAGCTCTCGTACGAGGATCTGCACGACCGGATCAACCAGTTTCGCATGGCGCTGTACATGCCGTCCACGTACGTCACCGACACCTCGGAGCTGGAGAAGGAGAGGGAGCGGCTCAACTTCGACCAGCGGGACCGCGAGCGGTGGCTGATCGGCATGATCCGGGTGAACCTGCTGAAGCGGCTGGAGAGCTCGGTGGACTCGTTCGCGCTCACCATGGAGCGGATCATCGCCAAGATGGACGAGATGATCGGGCGCATCGAGAGGTGGCAGGCCAGACGAGACAACACCCAGTTCACCCTAGACGTGGTGCAGGACGAAGACGACGAGGACATCACCACCGGGAAGGCACGCTCCGCCTACCGCCTGATCAGCCTGGACCACGAGCGGCTGCTGGCGGACCTGCTTCAGGACCGGGCCAACTTCGACGCCATCCTCCGCCGGGCGCGCGAGGTGACGCCCGATCGGGACGCGAAGCTGATCAGACTGCGCGAGGTCCTTGCGGACAAGTTCGCGGCGCCGTCCACGGACAAGGAGGGGCGGCCCAATCGCAAGGCACTGGTCTTCACGACCTTTTCGGACACGGCGAAGTACCTGTACCGACATTTGGAGCCGTGGGCGAAGCGGCGCGGGGCGGGCATCGCGCTGATCGCAGGTGCCGCGGGCACCGACGCCAGCTCGGGCGGCCGGGACTTCCCCGGCCTGCTGGGCCGCTTCTCGCCGCGGTCCCAGGGGCGGATCCCAGCGGATGCCTACGCCGGCGAAGTCGAAGATCCCATCGACATCCTGATCGCCACCGACTGTCTCTCCGAGGGCCAGAACCTGCAGGACTGCGACCTAGTGGTGAACTACGACATTCACTGGAATCCGGTGCGGCTCATGCAGCGCCTGGGACGGATCGACCGGATTGGAAGCGTCAGCCGGGCCATCCGCATGGTGAACTTCTGGCCGACGCCCAACCTAGAGAAGTACCTGGACCTCAAGAACCGCGTGGAGGCGCGCATGCTGCTGGCGGACGCCACGGCGACGGGAGCCGACGACCCCCTGGGGCTGGAGCGGGGCGGGGTCGAGAAGGCCCGGCAGGGCGTCGAGCAGGAGATCGCGTTCCGCGACCAGCAGCTGCGCCGGATCCGGGAGGAGGCGCTCGATCTGGAGGACGTCGACGACGGGGTGTCGCTCAGCGATTTCACGCTGGACGACTTCCTGGCGGATCTGCTGAACTACTTCAAGCGGCACGAACACGAGCTGCGGGAGGCGCCCCCTGGGATATCGGCGGTGGTGCCTGCAGCGAGCTCGGCCGCGGCGCGCGCGGGCGACGCCGGACCGGGCGCCGTCCAGCCCGGCGCAATCTTCTGCCTACAGCAGCGCAACGGCCCGGCGGAGCCCACCCCCAACCGCCTTCAGCCCTACTTTCTGGCGTACGTCCACACGGACGGGAAGGTCCGCTACAGCTTCAGGCACTCGAAGCAGATCCTCGCGCTCTTCAGCGAGGCGGCGCGCGGGCACACCGAGCCGCTCCAACTACTGGTGGCGGCGTTCGATCGGGAGACGGATCACGGCCGCAACATGAAGCGGTACGACCGCATGGTGAAGGCGGCGGTGAGGAACACAGTCGCGGCGTTCACCCGGAATGCGCGGAAGGACCTGCTCCGCAGCCGCAGCGGGAAGCTCCCAAAACGGTCCGAACAGCCCACGGAAGCCCTGGACTTCGACCTCGTGACGTGGCTGGTGATTCGGGAGGAGGCGGTGGGTGGGAGCTGACACCGACCACCGCGAGGCGGTGCGAAGAGCGGTCACGGACTGCGCCGAAGGGGCTCTGCATGAACGGGCGGAGGCGCTGCTGGCAGTGCTGGGGTACCGGAGCGAGCGCCGGATTGATGTCGAAACGGTGCCTGCGGACTTTCTCGATGTGGCAGAGGCCGACAGCGACCATTTCCTCACTGACAAGCAGCGCGACCGGATCCTCCAGACGTGGGAGCACGTGGCAATGGTTCACCAGTTCACCGAAGACGAGCTCGAGGAATTCGCGCAGAAGGACCTCTTCGGGGCGTCGGCGGCTTGGCATCCTAGCCGTGCCGAGTCATTCGTCTTCTTAGCGGTGGACCTGAGGTCAGCCGACTACACTCGCGCTTCGCTCGCAACGATGACCCGCACCATCAATCGGCTCTTCCCGATGCCGGTGATCGTGTTTTATCGCCACGAGCGTCCCGAGAGCGGAGTGGCGCTGACCCTAGCAGTGGTCCACCGTAGACCCCACAAGCGCCATCCCGGGCGCGACGTCCTCGAGAAGATCACCCTGATCAAGGACGTGCGCGTTGCGCAGCCCCACCGAGCCCATCTGGATATCCTGGGAGAACTGGCGCTGACTCGCCTCGACCTCGATCGGCTCTCGTTCGACGATCTCCATGTGGCATGGGAGCGCGTCCTGGACACCGAGGAGCTCAACCGGAGCTTTTATGCCAGCCTCTTCAAGTGGTATCAGCGCGCCATCAAGGAGGCCACGTTCCCGGCGGCAGCACCCGTAGAACACCAGGTTCTCCGTCTGATTACTCGCGTCCTGTTTGTCTGGTTCGTCAAGGAGAAGCGACTCGTTGCAGAGGACTGGTTTCGCCGATCCGCGGTGGCGGACCTTTTGTGCGATTTCGGCGGTTCCGACTACTACCGGGCTGTGCTGCAGAACCTCTTCTTCGCGGCGCTCAACACTCCCTTGGACCAGCGCGGATTCAGTACGCAGCGGAGGACGACGCACAGGGTCTTCAGCCGCTACCGCTACCGGTCTCTGATTCAGGATGTCGGGCGGTTCAGGCAGATGATGGCGCGCACGCCCTTCGTCAACGGCGGTCTCTTCGACTGCCTAGACGACGAGGAGTCCCGTGGTGCTGGCGGCGAGCGATACGACATGTTCAGCGACCCCGATCCGGCTGGTGGGGCCCGCGGCTGCCCAAGCCCGGGCGGATGCCTGGCGCGAGCTCGACGTCCCGGACCAGCTGTTCTTCGACGAAGCTGGCCTCTTCCCGCTCCTGAATCGCTACAAGTTCACGGTCGAGGAGAACACGCCGGTCGAAATGGAGGTGGCGTTGGATCCTGAGCTCCTCGGGAGGGTGTTCGAGAACCTTCTCGCCTACCACAACCCCGAGAGCCGCGAGAACGCCCGAAAGGGCACTGGTTCGTTCTACACGCCCCGCGCGATCGTGGACTACCTGGTTGACCAAGCACTTGTGCCCGCTATCGCCGGTCGGGCCCGGCCCGCCGATGGAGACCTCGCGTTCTGGCATGAGCGGCTCCAATACCTTCTAGACTACGAGGACGCTGGCGAACTCTTTGAGTCCGAAGATGCACACGCGGTCGTCCGCGCTGTCTCGGAGCTGCGCGTGCTCGATCCGGCCGTCGGATCAGGTGCCTTCCCGATGGCGGTGCTTCACAAGCTGACCCTCGCCTTGCGCCGACTCGATCCCGAAAACGAGATCTGGCAGGAATTGCAGAAGAGCCGAGCCGTGGCCCGCGCGGACGCCGCGTTCCACGACAAGCCAAAGACAGAACGCGACGCGGAACTGATGGAGATCAGCGCCACCTTCGAACGCTACTCCGGCGACTTCGGTCGGAAGCTCTACCTCGTCCAGAACGGAATCTTCGGCGTTGACATTCAATCCATCGCTTGTCAGATCGCCAAGCTTCGATTCTTCATCTCTCTGGCCATTGAGCAGGAAGCCGATCCCGAAGCTCCGAACCTCGGCTTCCGGCCGCTGCCCAACCTCGAGACCCGATTCGTCGCCGCGCAAACGCTTCTGACCCTTGGGCATCGGGAGGATGCGACCTTGAAGGGTCGCGAGGTCCACGAAGTCGAGGAGCGGCTCCGCGCGAACCGGGAGCGTCACTTCCACGCAACGACACGGCAGAACAAGCTCGAGTGCCAAGAGACGGACCGAAAACTGCGCGCACAGCTGGCCGCGGCACTCGAGGACACGGGGTTTCCTCCAGACGCCGCTGACGCACTCGCGAAGTGGAACCCCTACGACCAGAACGCGACTGCGGACTGGTTCGACCCCTACCATATGTTCGGCGTTCGGAATGGATTCGATGTCGTCCTAGGCAACCCGCCCTACGTCCGCGCGGATTTTCCGTCCGAAGCGCACCGCGAAGCGCGACGACGCATCATGGCATCCGGTCGCTACGAGACTCTTTGGGAGAAATGGGACCTCTACCTAGCCTTCATCGAGCGAGGGTACAAGCTGCTGCAGGTCGGCGGCGTCCTTTCCTTCATTGTCTCGGATGCGTTCTGCCGCGCCAAGTATGCCCGAAAGTCGCGGGAATGGCTGCTGGCGAACGCGCGGATTCTCCGCGTGGATTTCCTGAGCGGAGTCAAGGTCTTCGATGCGGCCGTGCGCAACGTGGCCTTTGCAATCCAGCATGTCGATGGCGCGTCGAATCGACCTGCCCGCCGGGTTCACGAGGGTGCCTTCGGCAATGTGAAGGTCCTCGGCACGGACGAACAGCGACGACTGACCGAGCGGGCGTTCCTTCCTCAGGACTTGGCTGACTTCAGCGTCCCGGCACCGACGGTGACGCTGTATCGGATATGCTACGTTAGCGTGGGCATGGTGGTCCACGCGGACGAGAAGCGAGCCCCCGGCGCGTTTCGCATGGAGGATCTGGTGGCCGACTCTAGGACACGCCGGTGTCCGCGGCCCTTCGTCGAGGGCAAGCACCTGACCCGCTGGCTTCCCGCGTCCGTTAAGTGGCTTGAATGGGGGACCGACCGCGCCCCCGGCCTGTTCAGGCGACCGACTTTCCCGGAGATGTACGATGTGGCGGAGAAACTGATCGCCCAGCGCAGTCCGGGTCCCGACCCGCTGGCGTGCTACGATGCCGAACACCTGCGATTCCCCGAGAGCATAGTGGGATTCGTCCCCTGGCACAGCCTGAGCGGCGTACGGAACGGCTCCATCAAGAAGCAGGCCCGCTACGCTGGCGAAAGCCGTCGCAACCGAAAACTACCGCAGCGGGAGGAACTCGAAGCGACGAGCCGCCGATTCGCGGTGAAATTCCTGCTTGGCGTCATGAACTCAAGTTGGGCGCGCAGTTTCCTCCTGGCCCATCGCAGAAGCAACATCCACGTGTATCCGAACGACTGGAAGCAGCTGCCTGTCCCGGATTGCGACCCAGGCGCGCAGAAGCCGGTCGTCGAGATCGTGGATCGCATTCTCGCCGCCAAGTGCGCGGACGCCGACGTGTCCACTCTTGAAGCCGAGCTCGACCGGTTGGTCTACGGGTTGTACGGGCTTACCGACGAGCAGGTCAGGCAGGTCGAGGGCGACATGGCTGGATCAGCGGACTGATGTACATCGCAGAGACACTGGCATGTGGTATCATTCGACACTACTGGATGATACTATCCGATCGCGGCGGGATCGGCCCCTACGCCTCCTTCCGCCGTAGCCATTCCGACCTGTTCAGCGGTACCCTCTTCATGCGCTCGCTGGTGGACTGCGCGATCGCCTGGGCCGATTCGGCCTTGGGTTCTCCGATCCATCGGTAGAGGCTGCCATCGGTGTCCTCGAAGAAGCCTCCTTCGCTCGTGGCGTCCCAGGGTCGCCAGCACAGACTCGTGCTCTGCGTCAGGAGCAAACTCGATCGCCCGCCAGGCTGGAACGGGCTCGACGATCCCATGGCCGAGCCTTGCAGTCCGCGAGTAAAATCATCCCACCCCGGACGGACCCGCGCCGAAGGGCCTCGGGCGGCTGCATGTCAATGGCCATTGAAAATGTCAGGGTTGTGGCCATCGAAAATGTCAGGGTTGG